>NZ_BAHC01000175.1 GCF_000298195.1 Gordonia rhizosphera NBRC 16068
AACAGTGGGTTCTCCACATCGGAGGCGACGACGACCTCCACCCCCGACAACCGCTGCACGGCCTGTGCCGGCCCGCCGAGCGCATCCACCAACCCGCGACCGCCATCGGTGGTGGCCGATCCCCCGAGCCCCACGACGATCGTGTGTGCACCGGCGTCGAGTGCCGCATCGACCAGCTGCCCGACACCGGTGGTGTCGGCGGAGAGCGCGGTGCGCGGGGTGGGACGTCCACCGAGCTGGTGCAGCCCGCATGCCTGCGCACATTCGATGTAGGCGACCGGTGACGAGGTGCGGTCGTCGAGGAGCCAGGAGGCCCTCACCGCGGCGCCGAGCGGTCCGGTGACCGTGGCGCTGCGCAGATCGCCGAACCGGCTGGCCAGCACGGCCACGAAGCCCGGCCCACCATCGGACTGCGGTGCCGAGCGCAGTTCGTCGGCAGGGCGGGCCGCCGACCACCCGCGGGCGATCGCCGCCGACGCGGCGACCGCGGACAGCGTGTCCCCGAACGAATCCGGCGCGATCAGTATCCGCATGTCGCCTCGACGATCATCACCACGACGGGGAGTGGGCTCATGCGCAGGAAGTATAGGGAGGTCTCAGAATCTCGGCAGCGCGGATCACCTAGGCTCGAAGATGTGAAGTTGCCATGGAAGTCAGATGACGACGGCGTCACCGACGACACCGCCGCCACGGCGTCGGACACCGCCGACGACGCCACCACCAGCACGGATACCGGCTCCAAGGGCAGCGCGTACACGGCCGGCAAGGGTCGGCCCACCCCGTCGCGCCGGGAATCCGAGCGCCGACGCGGACCCGTCGCGCCGCCCCCGACGACACGTTCGGAGGCGCGCGCCCGCAAGAAGGAGCTGAAGAGCTCCATGTCGCGTGAGGACAAGCGCAAGCTCTCCAACGAGAAACGTGCACAGCGCAACGAGCAGCGCGAGAAGATGATGGCCGGCGACGAGCGCTACCTGATG
>NZ_BAHC01000174.1 GCF_000298195.1 Gordonia rhizosphera NBRC 16068
CGGTGGTGTGCATCGGTCGTCCTTCCTCATTTTCGGCTCCCGCCCACGCTACGTCTCCGTGTCCTGAGGGGCCGACATCCTCGATTCTTGCGCGCACTCAGGGTGCGGCGCGAGCAGAACGGTCGACCCTGCACCAGGGCCGTGAGCACACGAGTAGTGGGAGGTCAGAGGACCACGAGCGCATTCACGACGTCCGCCGATCCTCGACCAGGTGCTCGCCTGACATGGCTGGCCGCGCACGACCCCCGACGAACTCATCGGCGTGACCACCCAGTCCAGATCGCGCGGCATCCCGCTCGACCGGCCGAGGCGATATCGGATCGTGCGTCTAGAGGCGAACCACGATGGGAGTTGAAACCCCACTGCGAAGTGAAAAGCTTTGTGTCGTACTCTCTTCACCCGTGACTTCCCTCGCGACAAATGCTCCCATGACCGACGTCACTTCCCGGGAATGCATGTGGTGCTCGTCCGACGAGGACGTCGCGGACTTCCGCGATGAACCACGGTGCGGACGCTGCCGCACTGCGGAACAGGCCATCGCCGAGGCCCGCGAGTTCGTCGGCTTCTACGGTCTTCGGCCCTTGGGCGGGTCCGTGGAGTCCGACGACGACGAAGAGCGTGAGCATCGGGTCGCCGCTCGTGAGGCGTCGGCGGAGCTGACCCGGATCCGCACACACACTCCGTCGCGCGGAACATCTCGGTCCAGGCAGCGTGTCTCCGCCACTCGATCCGCGTCCACCGCCACGAAGACAGCCGGGAAGGCGGCGACCGGCAAGGCACAGAGTGCCTTGCCGGGAGTGACTCGCCCGTCGGGGATTTCCCGGCCCGACCATGCCGAGCTCACCAGCCGCGCCGAGGGCCTGCTGGCGCAGCTCACCGAGATCGAGGAACGCCTCGCGGTCGCGCAGAAGGATTCCGGTCTCAGCGGCAAGGCCAAAGTGTCGGACTTGACCGCGAAACGCGACTTCGTGCTGCGCACGCTCGCCGCGTTGGAGAAGGCCAAGCGGGCGCTCGAGCCGGCCTGAAGTCCTCCGCGGTGTAGCGCTGTCAGCACTTTTGTGGCGGCAACAACGGACACCGACGTCGGGGGACGCTCTGGCTGAGCTGAACCGTGGGGACGCGCTGTCATCGACGATCAGCCAGTGGTCAGCAAAGTGTCAGAGGGCTCGCCGAACATTCGCCACGCACTGCGTGATGTCACTGCCTCAACATTGTGAAGATTGTCTTGTCTGCGATGGTGACTCGCCAAACCGTCGTCGGTACATGGCGGCGAATCGCGACGGATGCGTGAATCCCCACCCGTAGGCAATGTCGGTGATTGTTCTTGCCGTGGGCTCGCGGAGCTCGGCGCGGACTCTGTCGAGGCGCTCGCCCTGGATATAGGCGGCGGGCGCGATCGCGAGTTGTTCTTGAAAGGTTCGCTGCAGTGAGCGGGTGCTGACTCCGATATGGGCAGCGACGTCAGACACGGTGAGGGGGCCGGCGAGGCCGGACTCGATGAACTCCAGTGCTCGGCGGAAGGCCTTCGGGTGCACGGCTTCGTGGGTTTCGCAGTGCACCCGGTCCGAATGGTTGTGACCGTGCGACATGAGCAGGCCCGTGATGAGGAGGTCCTGCCAGTGCCGGGCCATCATCGGGTGAGCAGCGAGCCCGGAGTCGTCATCGAGGTCGCGCAGCAGAAGGTGCAGCGCGCTCATCCAACTGGACATCGCCGGGCCGCCCAGATCCATCGCCAAGTCGAATGTGATGGGATTGCCGGTAGCGCGACCGGTGATCGCTTCGAGGCGGTCTTGGACCGTACGCTGCTCGACTCGTAGATGGAGCTGCCGGTACGCGCCGTCCATCCGCATCCGGGCCCTCATCCGGGGCGAGAGGATCGCGGCGGTTGGTCCGGCCACGATCGCCCGTTCGCCTCCGTCTGCGACTTCCAGTCGATTCGTCCCGGCGACGGCGATCATCAGGTCGTAGTAGTCGATCCGGTCCAAGATGTCGACGTCGACGTCGACTCCCTGCTCCAGGTAGACGACATGTACGTCGCCGATGCGGGCGGATCGCACGTCGCCGCGAAACGGCGTCGCATCGCTGCCGCCGGACACCCTGATCGAGTGCGTGCTGAGGAGGCTTCCGGCAGCGCTGCGGAACTCGTCCGGATCAGCGGTCCGGAGATCCCGATAACGGTGGAGTGGGGTCAGCAGTGTCCCATCTCCGGTATCCCGAGCACCGGCCCACATTCGGTTCCTCCGTCCGGCGATAGTGCCGTGACTGTGTCTCAGCTGCAGGTTACACCCGGATTTGACGCAAAAGTGACGTCGCTCACGAGTCGGTGACGCAAATCGGGTAGGGCTGCCGCGTATCGGATAGAGATGCCGGTCACACATTCGTAGCGTGCTTTTCGAGCACGTCATAGTCAATGCATTCGAGGAGCAATCGTGAATACTCAGTATGGAACCACGGATTTCGACGTCGCCGTGGTGGGCTACGGACCGACGGGGCTCGTCCTGTCGTCGATGCTTGCCCGTGCGGGTCATCGTGTGGTCGTGTTCGAACGTTGGCCGCGCCTGTACGGCATGCCGCGACTCACCCACATCGATGGTGAGACCGCCCGGATTATCCAGGCGGCCGGCGACGTCGACCACGCCCTTCGCGATGCATCACCGAAGGTGGTGTACGAATGGTGCGACGCCGACGGCGAGGTGCTGCTGCCAGTCGACTGGTCCGGAGAATCGAGTGGATTCGCCGCCCACTACTCGATGTACCAGCCCGACATCGAGAGCGCGATCGACGACCGTAACCGCACCTACCCGAACCTGGAAATCAACCAGGGCACCACGGTCGTCGGGGTGACGCAGGACCACGACCGGGTTGCGCTTACCGTGCGGCCGTGGTCGAAAGACCGCGACGAGCAGTGGGAGGCCGGGTCCGCCGACCGTACGGTGACGGCCCGCTATGTCGTCGGAGCCGATGGCGCCAACAGTGCCGTCCGCGAGGCACTCGGGATTGACCGCGACGACCTTGGGGTGGACGACCGGTGGCTCAACATCGACACCGAGTGCAAGCGCCCGCTGGGCGCACGGTTCGAGGTGACCCGACAGTTCTGTGATCCCGTGCAGCCGAACATGTTCATGCCGATCGGCAAGAGCCGCCAGCGGTTCGAGGTGGCCGTGCGACCGACCGACGACCTCGACGAGATGGCCACCGAGGAGTTCGCCTGGCGGTGGCTTCGCGAGCGCCATGATCTCGGACCAGACGACCTGACCATCCTCCGCCACATCGTGTACACCTTCTCCGCACGGACCGCCGAGACATGGCGCGTCGGCCGGGTGTTTCTCGCCGGCGACGCCGCCCACACCATGCCGCCGTACATGGGACAGGGCGCCTGTTCCGGAATGCGTGACGGGATCACGCTCGCCTGGAAGCTCGACCTGGTGCTCTCCGGCCGGGCCGGCGAGTCGCTCCTCGATTCCTACGAGGCGGAACGTCGTCCGCACGTCGAGGTGATCCAGCGCTGCTCGGTCGAACTCGGCAGGGTCGCCAACCTCAAGGACCCCGTCGCCGCCGCCGAGCGTGACGCAGCCTTCCGCCGCGGAGATGTTCCTCCCCTACCCCCCTTTCCGACAATCACCGCCGGGGTTGTCGAGGTTGACGAGTGCGGAAATCCAATCGGCCTCGCGGGCACCCTCGCTCCCCAGGGGAACGTGACCGTGGGCGGGCAGACCGCGAGGTTCGATGACGTGCACCCGTGGGGGTTCCAGGTCGTATCTGTCGCCAATCCGATGACGGTGCTCGGCCCGGACCGGCTGCGCTTCCTGACCGACCAGGGCGCGACGGTTGTGACCATCGAGCCCGGTCACGATCACTCGGTCATCGACACCGATGGCACCTATGCCGACTACTTCGCGCGCAATGGGGTGGAGGCATTTCTCGCCCGTCCCGATTTCCACCTGTTCGGCGCAGGTGCGCTCACCGACCTGCCGCGGCTCGTCGATGCCCTGCAGCAGTCGCTGCAGGACATCAGCGCACACGTCGGAGCGGTGGCATGATGGCCGACCCGGTGCTTGACGTACGCCCAACCGCCGCAAACACCGCCCACTGGCGCGCGATGGGCGTCACCCGCCTCCTCGATGCCGGAATGCGGTATGACGATTTACTGGCCTTGCAGGCTGCGACGATTGCCGGGGAGCCGTGGGACGAGGTCGCAGAACGTTTGGGCGCGGCGCGGATGGCCCAGGCGCAAGAAGCCGCGGCTGCGCACCGCACGGTGTCTGCCCATGACTCCTATCGCGCGGCCGCTGCGTGCTACGTGTTCGCACAGATGGCGTTCAACTTCGACACCGATCGCAAACGCGCGCTCTACGCAGCGTTCGATGCCGCGGTTGCCGAAGCGGCGAGGTTCTCACCGGTCCCGATGCGCAGGATTGAACTCGAGTTCGGTGCCGGCCGGCTCACCGGTTGGCATCTGCGCCCGCAGGGATCGGTGGGCACCGTGGTCGTCTTTGGTGGTCAGAGCGGTTGGGGCGCAACCTATCTGCGCTACGCGGACGCGTTGCTCGGCCGTGGTGTCGCCGTGATCCTGGCGGAGGGTCCCGGACAAGGCGGGTCACGCCTTACCTACGGGGTGCACCTCGATGTGGACGTCGCCGCTGCCTTCGGAACCTTCGTCGACCTCGCCGCGTCCGACGGACCGGTCGGCGTGTGGGGTAACAGCGTCGGTGGTCTCTTCGCGGCACTCACCGCAGCGCGGCATCCGGGCGTGGCCGCCTGCTGCGTCAACGGTGGCTTCGCGGTGCCGCGTCTGCTCCCCTTCCGTACCTTCAGTGAGCAGGCCAAGGCGATGCTCGGCTCACGTGACGACGCGGCTGTCACCGCGAACTTTGAGCGGTTACGATTCGACCCCACGGTCGACCGGATCGAGTGTCCACTGCTGGTGCTCCACGGTGGAGCCGATCCTCTTGTAGAACTTGACGACCAGCGGCCGTTCCTCGACGGCGCGGCACACGGCACGCTCAGGATCTGGAAAGATGGCGAGCACACGATCTACAACCATGCCGATGAGCGGAACGCAACTGCGGCAGACTGGTTCGCCGAACGGCTCACCGAATACCGCGAAACAGTTCCTGCCCCATGAGATTCGAACACGAGTTTCTCGCACAGCGGAACCGCCCCGGGTCCGGCGCCGCGGCCGAGAGGTTGTCCGACGACACGACGCGGCTCGCAGCGTCGCGCGTCATGGTGATCTGCTCACCGCGCGAGGTCGCACGCGCGGAACAGATCACTGTCAACGTCCCTGTCGCATGTTCGATCTGCGTCACGCCAAGACATGCGGCAGTCCTCCCCCATGCCTTGGCGTTCAACGCGCCGTTCGCGCCGGGTGCCGAAGAACGGCTGGCCCGGGCATTCGGAGCCCCAGACGCCGCATGGGCAGGCGCCACACCACAGCAAGGCTAGGAGTTCGCAAATGTATCCCTCGTCCGACACCCTCACCACCGCACAGGCCGAGGCCGAGCAGTCTCTGGTCGACCAAGTCGTGCAATCTTTCTCAGCAACCGACGATCCTCGCCTCAAAGAGGTCCTGCAATCCGCCGACGAGCCGACACCCGACGTGCGTGCTCTCGGCCATGATTCGTGGTCGCGTGCTCGTTTCGACATCGTGCTGGCCCCGGCGCGCCTAGAGCACGGAAGGAGTCGAGTGGATGTCCGTCACTGACCGCTGCATTACCCTTCGTTTCCTTGCTTCTCCCACCGATGTCACCACCGTGGGTGGTGGTGTGCGCGGCGGGCGGATCCTGGAATGGATCGACAAAGCTGCCTACGCCTGCGCCGCGTCGTGGTCGGGTGGCTACTCGGTGACCGCGTATGTGGGCAACATCGGGTTCGGCCGGGACATCACCTCGGGCGATGTCGTCGAAGTCTGCGCAACACTTGTATACACAGGGCGCACCAGCATGCATATCCGATGTGAAGTCGCGTCCGCCGACCCGCGGGTAGGCACGTTCACCGTGGCCAGCTCGTGTTTGCTCGTCTTCGTGGCGATCGACGATCTCGGACTGCCGACTCCGGTTCGTCAATGGGTACCAGAACTCGCGGACGATGTACGCGCAGCCGACGAGGCACGAGCCCGGGCGGAAGTACGCCGACGTATCGAGGCCGCAATGCGCGAGGTGGACTATGCGGATGAGACCGAGTCAGCGCGGAGCATCACCCGATTCCTGGCCGCGCCGACCGACA
>NZ_BAHC01000173.1 GCF_000298195.1 Gordonia rhizosphera NBRC 16068
TGTCCAAGGACATCTACTCCTACCTGGCACAGAGCGCGATCGCCTACCGCGGGATGGACCCCTACGTGGTCAGCCCGGCCCGCGGTTTGGGCGTCGAGCACGTCCTGACCCGATCGGTGCCCAACCTGTGGCGCGACACCCCCGCGCCCTACGGGCCACTGTTCCTGTGGATCGGCAAGGGCATCACCGCGATCACCGGCGAGAACATCACCGCCGCGATCTTCCTGCACCGTCTCGTCGCCCTCGTCGGTATCGCGCTGATCGTCTGGGCACTTCCCCGCCTCGCGCGTCGCTGCGGGGTGTCATCGGTTGCCGCACTCTGGCTCGGCGCGATGAATCCGCTGGTCATCCTGCATCTCGTGGGCGGCATCCACAACGAGGCGCTGATGCTCGGCATGATGCTGGTCGGGTTGGAGCTGTGTTTCCGTGCCATCTACGGCACCGACCGGATCCGCCGGAACGGTACGTGGTGGCCGTCGGCGGCGGGATGGACACTCCTCGCCGGGATCGCGGTGATCTCGGCCTCGGCGATGGTCAAGGTGACGTCCATGCTCGCCCTCGGATTCGTGGGCATCGCCCTCGCTCAGCGCTGGGGCGCCTTTCTGCCCGCCCTGAGGCACGCCCCGATCGGCCAGTGGTGGGAGCGGTCGCGTCGCTCAGTCGCCGCGCTGGCGGCCTCGGCGACACTGCTCATGTCCGTGCTCGGCGTCGTCACGGTCGGTATCTGCCTGGGCACCGGGCTCGGGTTCGGCTGGACGACGACGCTGTCCACGGGCGATGTCGTCCGGTCGTGGATGTCGATGCCGACGCTGTTGTCGGTGACGACCGGACGGCTCGGCGTCAGTTTGGGACTCGGCGATCAGACGCAGGCGATCCTCGAGGTCGGCCGACCCCTCGGCGAACTGATCGCCGCGGCCTTCATCATCCGCTGGATGTTGGCGTGCCTCGGGGGACGACTCCACCCGCTCGGCGCGTTGGGTGTGTCAATGGCCACAGTCGTGGTCTTCTTTCCCTTCGTGCAGGCCTGGTATCTGCTGTGGGCCGTGATCCCGCTCGCCGCCTGGGCCACCCGTCCGTGGTTCCGCCTGACGACGATCGCGGTCTCCGCGATCATCGCGATCGTGGTGATGCCGACGAGTTCGAATACCAGCGGTGTCGTACTCGCACAGGGACTTCTGGCCGGCGTGATCATGGTCGCGGTGATGACGGCGCTGTTCTTCGAGGACCTGCCGATCCACCGGTGGTGGCGTGGCATCCGGGACCGGGCGTCTGCGTCCGGCCGGGCCACGAAACCGTGACCGAATCACGTCGTTCGACCAGTTCGGCGCGGTTCCACGTTTTGGGGACCATGGCGTGGACCGAATAGTCTGGCCGGTGTGCGCGGCACGACGACCCGAGAAAGACCCCATGGCGATGATCGACGACCCGATCATCGGAACGAGGGTCCTCCGGTGAGCGCGGCCACCGACGCGCCGATGCCGGCGCTGCAGATCACGGGACTGGTCAAACGCTACGGCGACCGGGTGGCCGTGGACGGCCTCGATCTCGAACTCGCATCCGGTACGGTCCTGGCCCTGCTCGGCCCCAACGGTGCGGGCAAGACGACGACTGTGGAGATCTGCGAGGGCTTCCTGACTGCCGACGCGGGGACGGTGCGGGTCCTGGGGCTCGACCCCATGGCGAACAACGACGAGATGCGTCGCCGTATCGGCGTGATGCTGCAGGGCGGCGGCGCCTATCCGGGCGCCCGGGCCGCGGAGATGCTGCGGCTCTGCGCCGCCTACAGCGCCGACCCGATCGACCCGGCCTGGCTGCTCGAGGCGTTGGGCCTGTCGGAGGTGGCACGCACCCCGTTTCGCCGTCTCTCCGGCGGACAGCAGCAGCGCCTGTCGCTCGCCTGCGCCATCGTCGGGCGTCCGGAACTGGTGTTCCTCGACGAGCCGACCGCCGGACTCGACGCGCACGCGCGAATCATGGTCTGGGAGCTGATCGAACGTCTCCGCGGCGACGGGGTGTCGGTGCTGCTGACCACACACCTGATGGATGAGGCCGAGGAACTCGCCGACAAGGTGGTGATCATCGACCACGGGCGGGTCGTCGCCGCGGGCACCCCGGCGGACCTGACCAGCCGGGGCGCCGAGAACGAACTGCGTTTCACCGCGCCCCGCGGGCTGGACCTGACGATGCTGCGGACGGCACTCCCTGAGGGCTATCGATGTTCGGAACCGACACCCGGCGGCTACCTCGTCAGAGGTCAGGTCACTCCCCAGGTTTTGGCCACCGTCACCGCGTGGTGCGCGAAGATCGACGTCCTGGCCACCGACCTGCGCGTGGAGACCCGCAGCCTGTCCGACGTCTTCCTCGATCTCACCGGACGGGCGCTGCGACCATGACGACCACCGCCAACCGCTTCGCCCCCGGCACGTTCACACCCCGCCCCCGCGCGGCGTCGCTGCCCGCGATCCTCGCGGCCCAGTCCCGGATGGAACTGCTGCTACTGCTGCGCAACGGCGAACAGTTGCTGCTGACCATGTTCATCCCGATCACCCTGTTGATCGGGCTCTGCCTGCTCCCGGTGGACACCGGGCTCGGCGAGTCCACCGCCGAGCGGGCCGACACCTTCGTCCCGGCGATCATGACCGTCGCGATCATGTCCACGGCGTTCACCGGACAGGCCATCGCGCTCGGCTTCGACCGCCGCTACGGCGCGTTGAAGAGACTCGGGGCGACACCGATCCCCCGCTGGGGCATCATCGCCGGTAAATCGGTTGCGGTCACCATCGTGGTCGCGCTGCAGGCGCTGATCATCGGCGGCATCGGCGTGGCTCTCGGCTGGCGTCCCTCGTTGCTCGGGCTGGTCCTGGGTGTGGTGATCATGGCGATCGGGACCGTGACCTTCTCGGCGCTGGGCCTGCTGCTCGGCGGGACGCTGAAGGCCGAGGTCGTGCTCGCGCTGGCCAATCTGCTGTGGTTTGCACTGGTGGGTTTCGGCAGTCTGGTCGTGATGGCCGACCGGGTCGGTTCGGTGGCTCACTGGGTGGCCCGATGTGTGCCGTCGGGCGCCCTCACCGAGGCTCTCGGTCAGGCGACGCACGGCTCGGTGGACGTCTTCGGCATTTGTGTGTTGGTGGCATGGGCGGCGGTGGCCGGCGTGCTCGCGATGAGGTGGTTCCGTTTCGAATGACAGTCTCCAAGACACCCCCGGCGCCCGTGTCAGCGGCTCCAGGCAACGATGGAACCGGCGGCCGGTTCACGCGAGTGCCCGGTTTCGGCCGCCCGACGGCACGTTTCGTCTACTGGTGGGCGATCGCCAGCCTGGTCGCCAACATCGGCATCGTCGCGACCGGCGGGGCGGTGCGCCTCACCGGTTCGGGTCTGGGCTGCCCGACCTGGCCCAAGTGCACCGACGAATCGTTCGTCCCGCACGGTGCTCTCGGTCTGCACGGCGCCATCGAGTTCGGCAACCGCATGCTCACCTGGGTGCTCACCGTCGTCGCCATCGCCACCTGGGTCGCCGTATGGCGCTATGCCCGGGCGGTCCGCCGCGACCGCTGGCTGGCCACGCTCCTGGCCCTCGGCATCCCCTTCCAGGGGGTCATCGGCGGCATCACGGTGCTGACGAAACTCAACCCGTGGGTCGTGTCGCTGCACTTCGTGTTGTCGATGGTGCTCATCTCGGGTGCCACCGTGCTGGTCTTCCGCATGCGTCCCGACGCACCACCGCCCCGGCAAGCCGGGACCGGGGTCCGGCTCGGCCGCCGCTTGGCCTGGCTCCAATACCTGGCCACGTGGGCGGCTATCTACCTCGGCACCGTGGTGACCGGGTCCGGCCCGCACGCCGGTGACACCGAGGCCCGCCGCAACGGCCTGGCACCCGACCACGCCACTCAGCTGCACGCCGACATCGTGTTTGTCCTCGTCGGATTGTCGGTGGCGATCGCGGTGTTCGTGCGCGTGTCGAATCTCGAGGAGCAGCGGACCGCGTATGCGTTCCTGGGCCTGCTCGGGCTGCAGGGCGTCCTCGGTTTCGTGCAGTACTACACGGGTCTGCCGATCGCGCTGGTGATCGCACACATGACCGTGAGCGCACTCCTGCTGGTCTGCACGACGTGGCTGGTGCTGCAGTTCGGCTCGCGGACGCAGGCCGTCGTGCCGGCGCCCGTCGTCACGGGCCAGAGAACCGCCCGACCCGATTGACGGCCGCTACGACGCCGGTAGCAAGCGGGCCAGGATCCCGTTCAGGTCGATGGTGAACATCGCCGTGCGGAACTCGTGCCCGCCGGAAACCTCGTGCGCTTCGAACGCGATACCCGCGTTCTGCAGCCGGTTGCGGAACTCGCGCTGGCCGCTCAAGACCTCGGTCTCGTTCACGGTACTGAACCAGTCGACCGGTGCCGGACTCGTCCCGGCAACCAGGAAGACACGCGTGGCCGCGTAGCGTGCGATGTTCTCGACGGGATTGTCCGCGCTGACGCGTTGTTGGGCCCACGGTGCCCCGTACACCGTCCCGCCGCCCAGATCGGTCGTGGACGAGAGGTTGGCCCAGTGCACGACGAGACCGGCATCGCGGCGCAGGCTCGCCGGGCCGGAGTGCGCGCTGACCGAGGCGAAATGGCCGAAATACTTGGCGGCGTACTTCAGCGCACCGAACCCGCCCATCGAGAACCCGCCGACTGCTCGTCCGGCACGCGTCGCGTGGGTGCGGAAGTTCGCGTCGATCCAGCGCAGCAGTTGCTGGATGTGGAAATACTCCCAGTTCCGCGGTCCCACGAACGACGACACCGGATTCGAGTACCAGCCGGTGTGCCCGCCGTCGGGCATGACGACGACGATCGGCTCGCCCGCGGTGAGGCCGCGAATGTTGTGCGCGACGTCGAACGTCCGGAAGTCCTGGTTGCCGCCGTGCAGCAGGTACAGCACGGGATAACGCAGCCCACTGTTGACGTAGCCGTCGGGCAGCAGCACATTCACACCCGGATCCCAACCGATCGCGCCGGTTCGGAACCGGTAGAACTTCAGCCGCGAGTCGTTCTCGTTGCGACCTACGATGTCCAGCCCGAAGCCATTGGCGACCATACGAGAAGCGTATGCCCGCACCATGCGGCACACCCGCGTAGTGCGCTACCCGAATGGTGACGGCAGCACCTGTCGGTTACCGCGGCAGGTCCCGCCGTCGCCGCCGGTCAGAGGATCGCGCGGTTGCGTGGCTTGGGGAAGCGGGACTGGTTGGCGACCCATCCGGCCATCTGCCGGTAGTGCGACGGCTTCACGTTGGCCGCCGAGGTCAGGTCCCGGTCCCATTCGGCGGTCTCGAGCCCATCGATGGCGTCCACGACCGCCTGTGCTGTGGCGAGATCGGCGACGACGCGGTCGCCGAGGATGCCGCCCTTCTCACCGACGAGGGTGATCCGGACGCCCGCCGCGCCGATCGGCTGCAGCACCGCCTTGGCCGTACCGCCCTCGCGGCCGATGAATCCCTTGATCGAGCCGACCACGTCGCTGGGTGCACTCACCGCGGACTCGGACGGGACGTCGTTGTGCGTACCGGACTCAGCGCTCATGGATGTTGAGCATACCGGTCCCCGATCCGCAGCCTGCGACCGTGTAGAACAGTGCCATGCGCGCAATTCAGGTTATTCGGCACGGCGGCCCGGAGGTTCTCGAGTACACGACTGCCGACGATCCGATCCCTGCGCCGGGCGAGGTCCTCGTCCGCACGGCCGCGATCGGCGTCAACTTCATCGACACGTACTTCCGCCGCGGTCAGTACCCGTCGGTGCCGCCCTACGTCCCCGGCGTCGAGGGGGCCGGCGAGATCGTCGCGGTGGGCGCGGACGTCGCCGACCTGACCGTCGGGCAACGGGTGTGCTGGGTGGACGCGGGCGCGAGCTACGCCGAACTCGTCACCGTGACCGCCGCGCGGGCGATCCCGATCCCCGACGGTGTACCCGACGACGTGGCGGGGTCGGCGATGCTGCGCGGGTTGACCGCCCACTATCTCCTCGACGGCAGCGCCCACCCCGGCGCCGGCGACACGGTGCTGATCCACGCCGGCGCCGGAGGTGTGGGTCTGATCGCCACGCAGCTCGCGAAACTGCGCGGCATCCGGGTCATCACGACGGTGTCCTCCGACGAGAAGGCCGCGTTGTCCAGCGCGGCGGGTGCCGATCACGTGCTGCGCTACGGCGACGGTCTCGTCGAGCAGGTGCGGTCGCTGACCGACGGGCGCGGTGTGCCGGTCGTCTACGACGGAGTCGGCGCCGACACGTTCGAACAGTCGCTGGCCGCCACCGCCGTGCGGGGCATCATCGTACTTTTCGGCGCAGCGTCGGGGCCGGTGCCGCCGTTCGACCTGCAGCGCCTCAACCCGGCCGGGTCGCTGTCGGTGACCCGGCCCACCCTCGCGCATTTCATCGCCGATCCCGCGGAGTTACGCTGGCGTGCGGGTGAGTACCTCGGCGCGGTGGCGGCCGGCAACGTCGACGTACGGGTCGGCCAGCGGTACCGGTTGGCCGACGCGGCTCAGGCCCACACCGACCTCGAGGGGCGCGTCACAACGGGAACGACGGTGCTGATCCCCGGCTGATCCGCCGCGGTGCGCCACCCGGGGGTGCTGTCACCCCGGGGTTGGTTGTCAGAAGTAGCTGGTGATCAGCGGGAGGTTCACGACCGCATCGATGGCGAGGCCGCAGAACAGGATCGCGAGGTACTCGTTGGACTGTAGGAAGATCTTCAGCGGGGCGACCTCGGCACCGGCCTTTGTCTCGCGATACAGCTTGTGCACGCGGCTGCCGAACCATCCGCCCGCGACGACGGCGACCGCCGCGTAGATCCAGCTCGTCGCGGCGATCAGGACAAGCGAGCAGAGCACCGTCACCCATGTGTAGAGCATCATCTGACGGGTGACACGTTCCTCGGTCGCGATGACGGGCAGCATGGGGACGCCCGCCGCGCGGTAGTCCTCCTTGTAGCGCATCGCCAGCGCCCACGTGTGCGGTGGCGTCCAGAAGAAGATGACCAGGAACAGCACGATCGGCTGCCAACCGAGGCTCCCGGTGACCGCGGCCCACCCGACCAGTGTCGGCATGCAGCCGGCCGCACCACCCCACACCACGTTCTGCCAGGTACGGCGTTTGAGGATCATCGTGTACACGCCGACGTAGAATGCGATCGTCGCGGTCACGAGCAGAGCGCTCAGCAGATTCGCAGCCCACCACAGCACCGCGAAGGACCCGAGCCACAGGGCGATACCGAACACCAGCGCACTACGCGTCGAAACGGCATGCCGGGCCAGCGGCCGGCGTGCGGTCCGTTTCATCTTCTGGTCGATGTCGGCGTCGACCACCATGTTGAGGGTGTTCGCGCTGCCGGCGCCCAACCACCCGCCGAGCAGCGTGAACGCGATCAACGCGAGGTCGACATGCCCGCGGTCGGCCTGCAGCATCACCGGGATGGTCGCCACCAGCAACAGTTCGATGACCCGTGGCTTCGTCAGCGCGATGTAGGCGAGCACGGTTGCGCGGGCGCGGGACAACACCGATCCACCACCGGCAGTCGGGGACGCCGCTGATGATCCGTGGGTACCGCGGGACGCGGCGGACAGATCTCCGCTCACACGCTCCCCTATCCTCACGGCCTCTCCTCGTCTGCCCCGGAGTCGTCGGGACTCGAGCGATGTCGACCGCGACGGGGACTACTACCGAGCATGGTAGACGGTGACGTCGGCGATCGAAGAATCGCGGTCGGCATCGCGTTGGGTCCCTCGCCGCGCTGCGGCCTGGCGCGGCCCATTACTCTGGAACACAACCGGCCGCATGCATCCGTTCGGCTGAGGCTCTGCCAACAACCCATCGACAAGGCACAGGAGACGACACGACCGTGGTGCTCACAGATGACATTCGCGCGTT
>NZ_BAHC01000172.1 GCF_000298195.1 Gordonia rhizosphera NBRC 16068
TAGTGGTGTGCATCGGTCGTCCTTCCTCGTTCGACTCCCGCTCACGGTTACCGTGTCCTGAGGGGCCGACATCCTCGAGTCTGGCGCGCACACAAGGTGCGGCGCGGGCGGAAAGGTCGACTTTGAAACTACGCCGTGAGAACACGAGTAGTGGGTGGTCAGAGAAGCACCCGAACATTCGCCACCAGATTGGCGAGAATCTGGCGTCTTCGATGGCGGAGAATGGTCGCCGATTGACCCGATAGCCGCCTGATCCAGGACCTTGCACGCCGAAGGAGAGACCCGATGAAGTTGGAGATCCTGCAGGTCCCCGGTTGCCCCAACGTGGGGTTGCTCGAGCGCCGGATAGCCGAAGCCGTGGCCGGCGAGCAGATCGATGTCGCGATCACCCACCGCGTCCTCAACGACCAGGCTGCGGCCACGGAGGCCCGCATGACGGGATCACCGACACTGCTCGTCGACGGCGAGGACCCGTTCACCGAGCCGGGTTCGGTAGCCGGCGTGTCCTGCCGTCTCTACCCGGTGGAGGGCGGCGGCATCGACGGAGCCCCGTCCGTCGCCGCCCTTCGGGCCGCGCTGAACCTCGCCCCGCGCAATGCCTCGATCGAGGTGCCCGCAGGCGGCCCCGCCGACTGCTGCGTACCTGCGGCGGGAGACATCAGTTGCGCAGAGTAAGCCTCACGTCGGCCTTGTCGTCAGGCTCCCCTTCGGCCCAATTCTGGACGTGTATATTCCTGACGGCGCTTTGCCCTGGCCAGAGGAAGATGTTTGCGAAGGCTGATGTGCCATCCAAATCGTTAGTGTTCACGCTGTCGCCCTCATAGAACTTGACTGAGCCCTCAGTGACGCGAATGTACCCGCCGGCTTGCTGTTGGAGAGCGTAGCGAACTTCGACTCTTATTTCCCCGCCGCATGTCGCCCGTACTGTGATGATTCTCTTCTGGTTGACTTCAACGCTACGGGGGGTGAGCCGAAAGTCATGGTGACAGCGTTCGTTCGCCCCGAAATTCTCGTAGTCCATGATCTGGAACACGACGTCTCCGGTAACGGTTCGCGGGGCGGCATGAGCAGTCGATGCCTGAGCGGGGATCGCTATCAACATTGCACTGGAAATGAGGATCACCCGCCACGGCACGTAGCCGTGGGAGCTGGGGTTTGTTCGGTTTTTACTCACGATAGTTCCTTCCATGGAAAGGGGTGAGTCCTGGGCGCGCCAGATATTTGTGATTGATTGTCGCTATTGGAAGGAATGGCCGGGTCAATGTGTTCTCCTCTGCCTAGGACGGTGCATTTTAGAGATGTTCTGACCGTACGAGGCTTCCTCATGAATCAAATAGAGTAGTGCGCTACCCATTTGTGCCCTGCGATGCGATGCGCGGGCGCGGGACGAGTTCGGCGGCCACTACGTGTGGGTGCGCCCCGACGTCGCGGACCTCACCGAACTCGCACGCCTCGGCGAAGGCTGCCAGATGAGACCCGAGATCGGAGAGGTTTTCGACCTCGCCGACGCTGCCGCGGCACACGAACGCGGTGCAGCCGGTCACGTTCGCGGCAAGGTCGTCGTTCGGGTGTGAATCCGTTGTGAGAGCGCTGTTTCAGCGCCACTAGGATGCTCATAGACCGCCGCGTCGCCTCATGTCGGCGGCTCGGCGCCGACATGGTGAGCGTGTGGATCCGATCCCCGGACGCTCGGACAGGAGACTTGCCGTGGCCAACAACCAGTCGCCGGCCGAATGGCCGCTGAAGGCGCGAGCTATCGCCGAGGCCACCGATCGGGGCATCCGTGCGGCGCGCGCACACGACCTCGACGGTTTCGGAGAAGCCCTCGAACAGCTCGAGATCCACCCCGAGGCGCGCGATGTACACGCCCACATGGTCCGCGAACTCCTCGAGACCCAGTACCAGGACGGGGTGAGCGGGGAGGATGTCTCAGAGGTACTGACCCGCGCGGTCGACGACGCCGGCGACTGGAATGCGCCCGTCGACCCGTCGGCCATGGTGGTGGTGCTCACCGGCAGTCTGGGCGTGGTCGAAAGTTCTGACGATGACGGTCCACCCACGGACATCCCGGTGGCACAGCTCACCGGCGCGGCGATCGTGGTGATCGCCGACTTGGCGGCCGGCGCAGCGCTCGATCATCAGCCCTACCTGGTGCGCGCCGTTGAGGAGATTCGCCGCGCTCAGACGGTGGAGATGCCCTGAGTGGTTGCGCAGCAGGCTTTCTCGGTCGCCGCTGTCGTCCGGACTGCGTCGTTGTCAGGCGGTCGCGCACCATCACCGACGTGCTGACGCAAATACCACATCAGCATCAGTCCCGACGCGGTGCCATGGAAGCCGTGCAGAACCCAGATCGGACCGAACGGCAGGCTGAACACGTAGATCGCATAGATCGCATTGCCGATGTTCGCGAGCGCGATGTTGCCGATGCTGTAAGACGAGAGGTCACGCGTCCGACCCGCCTTCCACAACATGGGTAATGCGGACGCTACGAATACGGCGGTCGATACACTGCCGGCCAGGGTCACCACTGCATTCATCGGTGCGCCCTCGTCGATGACCCCACCGGCGTGCAATCGTGTCTTGATCTGATCATCTCCCAGCCTCCGGTCCAAGTGCTGCGGCGCGCTACGCGGCGATGTTGTGCCGCGCACCAAATATCGGCTCCGTACCATCACCCGGGCATCGGGAGTTGTTCCCTATCTTCGGGACCCGAGTATCGCCGCCGCCCCATATCGCGCGTTTCCCGACGCCTGCGAGCACGCCGAGCAACTCAGCGGCCGACCTCTGTGTCGG
The DNA here is from genome assembly GCF_000298195.1 of Gordonia rhizosphera NBRC 16068. Lineage (GTDB taxonomy): Bacteria > Actinomycetota > Actinomycetes > Mycobacteriales > Mycobacteriaceae > Gordonia > Gordonia rhizosphera. Next base: position 2,794 of record NZ_BAHC01000172.1, read on the forward strand.
TGCCGTTTCGTATCGTCAGATCCATGACCACGTGGGACGCGATCACGGCTGCCGTCGGCATCTCGCTGGGAGGCGAGCGAGAACGGGGTCGTGAGGAACTGCTGGCCTGCTGGTCTGCGGCGGGCGACTCTGATGCCGGACAGCGATGCGTCATTGCGCATTATCTCGCTGATCTTCAGTCCGAACTCGACGACGAAGTGATGTGGGACGAACGAGCGTTGGACGCGTACTCCAGGGTTCGGGGTCCGGAGCTTGCGCCCGTGGGCATCGACGATGCCCGTGGTATGGCACCGAGTCTGCACCTGAATCTGGGGGACGGTTATCTGAGACAGGGGAAGACCGGCTCGGCGCGCGAGCACGCGGCCGCTGGTCTCGCCATGGCCGACGCACTGCCCGACGACGGCTACGGGAAGCTCATCCGCGATGGCCTCGACCGGCTCAGTACCAGGATCGCTCAGACCGATGGCCGATGACTCGTTGTGACACGTAGGTTCCGAATGGTCCGCCGATCTCAGCGAGCGTTGGCTCGCCACTGGTCTGCCTGCTGCGCGGCAATTCCGACCAGGCGGTCGAGGCCAAAATTGACGTCGATCAGATGGGTGTCGAGTAAAGGCACTTCGTTGATCGCCTGTGGTTGGGTCATTCGAATGTGGTACTGGTGATAGCCGTTCACCTCTTCACAACTCCCGACTCCGCGACCGCGGCCGATGGTCCACGTCGACGATGACGAGGGCCACGCCTCCGGGAATGTCGTGTAGCCGATCAACGTGGCGAGGATGCCCGGCGGGAACGGTTCGCTCGGCACAGTCAGTCCGACCGGCTTGCTGCTCCCGCTCAGCACCGCGGGATCGGTGCAGGCCACCTGGAACTGCGGACCGAACGGTAGTCCGAGCTGCCGAGACCCGTTGTCGAGTGAACTGTTACCGACCAACGACAGCGGGGGATACACGATGTTTGTGGAATATGCGGTAACACAACGATATTCACCATGGTGAGTGCAGATCGGGATATGGGTGAAATCACCGCCCACGGTGCTTCCCCTCGCAGTCGTCGCATTGGCGCCTATCACGAATGCGCCGGCCACCCGGCTACGGAGGTCGGGATGGGGGTCGATCCGCTCACGGATCAGTTTGCGAAGCATGAAGCCGCCCTGCGAGTGTCCGATCAAGATCACGCCACGGCCGTTGTTCGCTTGGGCCAGATAGTCGTTCCACGCATTGAGGACGTCGCGATATGCGATGAAGAAGGGCTCGGTGACGCCGAGATTTGCAGGTGCCACGCCGGTGAACGACTCTTGCCTGTACACGGGCGCAAACATTCGACACACCCTGTTGAACCTGGCGGCTTGGAGACTGGCACCGGCTTTCATCTCCGGCGACGCCACAAGATCCGCATTGGATGCAAGCGCGTTCGTGACCGTACCCAGGACATAGAAGCAATCAACAGGCTTGTCGGAGTCCTTCACCGGCTGCGGCGCGGTGACTTTTCCGGTCAGCAGGTCGGTGGTGTCCTGCGGCAGATCACACGGATCCGACATCATGGCCGGACTACACAACCACAGTGTGGGCTGCGGCGCTGCGGATGTCGGGGTATAGGCACCGAGGGTCAGCGCGACCATGACGACCACCATGCCGACCCCGACGAGCCAGCGGTTGATTCTCCACGAGCGCACCCCGTCGCCGTGCCTCACCGATCGAGATACGCGCACCAACCTCCGCGCTGTCGCATGTGCATCGACCCAAGGACGGCCTCTCCGGATCACACCGGTTGCCGCACTGGCGATGGCGTTTGTGAGACTACGCCGATGGGTCGGACGTCGGTAGTGTCGAAGACGAGGTGCGTGGCGGGCAAAGTCGGATCGGACCCAGCGCTGAGCGGCTGGTCACGTCCGCCGAGGCGCGTTGTCGGCCGCGCGGTACAAGCCCGGCGCCAGTACGGACGTCCCGTCACCATGTTCGCACACGTGTGCGAACATGGTGAGGTGAATTCGCGCAGCAAAGCCGGACTGACCGCTGACGACCTCGAGTCTCTGTCCGCGGGACTCGCCGCGGGTAAACGGGTCACCGTTTACCTCCGCGATCCGATGCCTGCACTCGGTCTTGACGCCGGAGTATCGGCGCGGGTGCTGTCCATCGACGGGACCACGGTGATCGCGAGCCCGAAGGGTGTGGACGATCAACTGCCCTTCGAGGCCAGTGAACTCCACAGAACTCGCGCGGCGGCAACGTCTGCCACCGTGACGCGACCGCACGCGTCGTCGGCCAGCGCCACAGCCGCGGCACCGGCGAAGTCACCACGAAACCAATCGAGCGCGGTGAAGCAGTCCGGGTCGGCGCCCTCGAGGACGCCCCGCGAGCCTGGGCAGCCCGCAGCGGCGAAGACGACCCGCCGTGGTAAGCCGGGAACAGCAGCCGTCAGTGTCACCGTGACGTCGGTAGATGCGACAACCTGGAGGGTGTCGGTGTTGCATGGCAGCAAGAAGCAGGGCAAGCCCACCGAGGTGACCGCTGACCGGGTGGCGCGCGCCATGCGTGAACTCGGCGATACCACTGCGATGTCGGCGGTGGATGGTGTGATCGATTCGGCACGCGCGGCCGCGCAGAAACGAATCGACGAGCTCAGCGATGAACTCGAGACAGCGCGCGCAGCGTTGGCTCAGCTCGACGATCGACTCGGAAGCACTGTCGGTACCCGGCACCCCTAGCGTCGTCCGTCGGAAATTCGCTTCATGAGTTCGGCGACCCAGGTGGATGCATCGCGAGGCGGCGGCCCCACCGTGCGAGCGAAGACCATGCGTTTTTCCGGACAGCAGTGCTGACCGCACCGCTGCGAACGGCTTACTGCGGACGACTTCAGGCCGGCTCGAGCGCCCGCTTGGCCTTCTCCACCGCGGCGAGCGTGCGCAGCACGAAGTCGCGTTTCGCGGCAAAGCGGGTCCGCGTCAGCTCCGCCGACGCCCGGGGTATGCCTCTTCGCTCGCTAGAGCGGTGATTGCAGATATATATATATATGCGATTGCAATCAATGATTGCAGATGAGCTAGATGTCACCGGGTCGGCGCGTGGTCGCCACCGTTGCACCCAGCCACACTGAACTGGACATCATGGCATGAGGTTCCGCTCGTTGCGTCAGTCCAGCTGGCTGCGGATCTCTCGGGCGAGGGCGATTGAGGCGTCGATCTCGACCTTGCGGTTGGTGAGGCTTTCGACGTTGATCCCGAACGGCAGGCCGAGCCGACGGCAGAACGCGATGAGGACCTGGGCGTTGACCACGCACTGCTCGTACGACACCGTCAGTGGGTCCCCGGACCGGGCGATCTCGGTCCGCAGCCAGCCAGGCAGCTCGATGCCGAGCCATGACATGAACTCCAGGGTCTTAACCGAGCCGCACGGCGCGAGGGTCAGCACGACCGGCCGAGGTTCCAGACCTTGGTCCCGGCAGCCGTAGGCGTAGTCAGACAGCAGGGTCCGGGTGTTGTCCAGGTCGTAACAGACTTGGGAGACGAAGAACTCGCAGCCGGCATCCTGCTTGCGCAGCATGCGTTGGTGCTCTGTCCCCGCATTCGCGTGCCGCTCGGCGATGACAACGCCGCCCATGCGAGGCGGACGCGAGAGCGCAGCATAGCGGCGGTAGGCCTCGGACAGGCTCGTCCTCACCACCTGGTGCCGGGACGCCGCCCCGACCAGCACGGTCAGCACTCGGTCGCGGGAGGTCTCCGACAGCCAGTCACTCAGCTCTTCCCCGGTGTACTTGCTCACAGCGCGGTAGACGACGACCGGCCCAGTCCAGCCGGCCAGATGCCGGTCGAGGAAGACGGCCGGATCCATCATTGGCATGAATGGGAACGGCCGCGGCGTCGAGGACCGGTCCGCTTCGGCGTCCACGTCGTAGACGATGAGCGCGTCGACCTGCACTGACCGGAGCCGGGCCAAGGCCGCCTCAGCCACGGCGTCCGCTTGTTCTGCTGTGGTGGTCGCCCGCGGCGGGGTCAGGCCGTAGAACAGGACCCCGTCACGGGTCCTCGCCAGAAGCTCGGCAGCACTGGTGGTTTCCTGGGGAGCCATCCAGCTATCATCTCAGTCGCCGAGCGTGGTCAGCGCCCGGGATCTGCGGTGTGGCCGTGCTGCGTCCTAGCTGCGCCGTCGCAGTCGTGACCACCACGACTGTCGCGTGGTGTCTCGTCGGTCGCCGAGGAACTCGTGTGTGCGATCGGGAAACTCGGATTCGATCGTGGCGACGACCTGTCGCACGCTCGGATTGACCAT
>NZ_BAHC01000171.1 GCF_000298195.1 Gordonia rhizosphera NBRC 16068
GGCTAATCCCGGAGAATCTTCACGTACAGCAGCTGGTCCGGGCGACATGGAACGGGCGCCAGGGGCTCGGCGTGCTGGAACAGCTGGCCGTCGGACCACTGCGCCGCTACGGATTCCGGGACTTTCTCGACGGCGCACCCGCGGAGGCCGAGGGTGTTCGGGAGACCGCCGACGGACACCACAGCGCCCTTTCGGACCTCTGACGCGGGAGAGCCGACGACGCGGGATCACCGCGCCTCGGGGGGTGCCCGAAGATGCTCACCAGCGCTCCCTAGCCCACCGTCGACCGTGCGCGCCCAACCATCGAGCGTGCGCACCGAGACGTCCATCGTGCGCGGCCCGACGTCGACCGTGCGCGCTGGCGCGTCGAGCGTGCGCACCGGCGCCATGAACCCCGCCCAGCAGCGGGCTATGGTCATCCGAGATCTACGGCAGCGGCTTCACCGACAGTACGATCGACGGTGGGGCGTGCACGATCGACGTTCCCGTGAGCACGCTCGACGCGCAGGTGCGCACGCTCGACACGCAGGTGCGCACGCTCGACGCGCAGGTGCGCACGCTCGACGATCCGGCGTCTTCTCGCGTCACATCTCGATCGAGATCTTGAACTGGCCCGGTTGGGGATTCGCGGCGGCGTGGAAGGCGCCCTCGACGTCTCCGACCCCGAAGACGTGACTCACGTAGGCGTCGCGCAGGCCCGGGTGCTCGGCCAGATAGACGTTCGCGTCCTCAAGGACCCGTCGGCGTTCCAGCGTCGCGCCAGATCGGAGGGTGAGGTTCTTCCGGAGGAAGGTCATCATGTCGAACGGGTAGACCAGGTCGTCGGGAATCCCGAAGTAGAAGACCTCACCGCCGAATCCGACGGCATCCACACAGTTCTTCATGGTGGTGACCTGGTGACCCACCGCCTCGACCACGACCTGCGGACGTTCCTTGGCGCGCAGCGAGCCGGCCCAGAGATTCGCGCTCGCGGTGACCACCTCGTCCACACCGAAGGTCGTGCCCGCGTCGCTCCTGTCCACCCGGTCGACGCCGACGACGTGAAGCGCTCCACGGCTCTTGAGCACATGGCTGAACAGCAATCCGATCGGCCCCTGGCCGACCACGGCAACCGTCTTTCCCGTGACGTCGTCGAGTTGCTCGGCGGCGTAGAGCACGCAGGCCAGTGGTTGCAGCATCACCGCTGTGGTGGGTGTCAGCGATGTATCGTAACCGGCCAGTCCGTCGCCGTCGCTGACGATGACCTCGGCGATGGCATCGAAACCCGATGCCCACCCGACGACCAGGTCACCGGTGCGGTGTTCGGGGTGGTTGCTGGCGATCACCTCGCCGACCACCTCGTGCATCGGGAATCCAGGTGCGCTGGTCACCCACTGGCCCCCATTCTTGGGATGTGGGAAGGGCGCACCACGGAAGTTGGGTAGGTCGCTGCCGCAGATCGCGCCGGCCTTGGTCGCCAGCAGGACCTGTCCGGGGCCGAGGTCCGCGGCGTCCGGTGCGGCGACCTCAACCTTCTCGAATCGGTATGGTGCGCTGAGTATCTGGGCCCACATGGATCAACCCTCCAATCGTCTTCGCCGTGTCCGGCGAGGCTGGTGTCAACTCGGTCGGCTCAGCCGGTGACCACTCCGGACAGCCCCGCATCGGCGAGGGCATCGCTCCACAGCACCGGATTGGTCAGCAGGCGCCGATAGCGAGTCACCAGCTTGGCGTGGTTGAATCCGACGGCCGCGACGAGCTGGTCTCCACGCCGGTACAGCGCGACGAATCGCTGGTCCTCAGCCGACCCGTGCGCGATCACCGCCTCGTCGAAGTCGAAGGTGGACCCGACCACCTGCAGTTTGTTGTCGTACTGATCCGACCAGACCCACGGCACGGTGGTGAAGGGTTCTGCGCTGCCGCGGCCGTGTTCGGCCAGCAGGCGCAGGGCGGCATGCCTGCCCTGGCGGATGGCGTTGTCCCAGTGCTCGACCCGGCGGTACTCGCCGAATCGATGGTTCGGCCACCGGGCAACATCGCCGGCCGCGACGACACGCGGGGCCGCCAGCAACGTGGCGTCGCATTCGACGCCGTTGTCCACCCGAACTCCGCTGTGTTCGAGCCAGTCGGTGCACGGAGTGACCCCGAGTCCAAGGACCACGACGTCGGCGGCGACGATCGATCCGTCGACGAGTTCGACGGCCTCGACGCGATCGCTGCCACGGACCGCCACGACCGACGTCGACGTCGCGATGTCGACACCCCGACGGCGATGCTCGGTGATCACGGCCTCGCCGACCTCGGCGCCCAGCACCCGCTCGAAAGGTGCATCCTGGGCCTCCAGCAAGCTCACCGCCAGATCGCGCTCCACACAGGCAGCTGCGACCTCGGCGCCGATGAAGCCACCACCGACGATCACCACATTCGACGGTCCGCGATCGAGGTCGGCCCGCAGATCGATCGCGTCGTCCAGCGAACGGATGACGTGGACACCCGGCAGGTCGGCACCTCGCAAGGTGCGGGGCGCCGCCCCGGTGGCGATCACGACACCTCCATCGAACTCTCGAATGGCGCCGTCCTGCAACCGGAGTCGGGGACGACCGGTAAGGCCGAGACCGACGACCTTCGTGCCGGTGTGCCAGGTCACCCGGGCGTCGTCCACGGCCTCCAGGCTGCACCGCTCCACGTCCCAAGTGCCCTTGAGGATTTCCTTCGACAGCGGGGGCCGGTCGTAGGGCAGATGTGGCTCGGCACCGAATACCTCGACACGCGAGACATCGGCGGATTCGACCAGGGTCTGCACGGCCGTGAGACCGGCCAGGGACGCCCCGACGACCGCAATCGGTGGGACGGTTCCGGTCATCCCGTGATCCCGTCGAACAACGCGGCCGGCGCCGACACCATCATCGTCTCGATGTCCTTGTCACCGACCCCGCGTTCCCGCAATCCCGGAAGGATCACGTCGGACACGTGGGTCAACACCCACGTCGGAAAACGCTTGGCGGCGAATCCCGGAGGACCCCAATCGGAGTACCCCATCGTGTCGTGCGAGAGTCCGATCCGGTCCGCGTAGCCCTCGCTACACAGCGTCGCGACCGTGTCGAGCCGCTCCTCCATGGTCGTCGTATCAGGGAGGTAGAGCCCGAACCGGTCGAAGCCGGCCATCGATCCGGCGTCCATGATGCTGCGGAGGTAGTCGAGGTCGGCGGTGTCGCCACTGTGGCCGATGACGACCTTGGTGAGGTCGGCGCCGTATTCGGCCAGGATCTTCTGGATGCGCGGACCGAGTTGATCGGCCGGGTGCGTGTGCACCGTGATCGGGACACCGGTCTGTCCCGAAGCACACGCCGCGGTGCGCAGGATGCGCTCGTTGTTCTCAGTGATGCCCTCGAGGTCGGTCGCCACCTTGATCGACTGCGCCTTGACACCCGAGTCTCCGATACCGATCCTGATGTCCCGCAGGAACATCTTGGTCAGGACGTCCTTCTCGGGATCCCGGGTCGCTCGCCGTGCGAGATTGTAGGGCAGGTAGTCGAAGGTGTAGATGCCCGACGAGACGATGAGGTTGATGTCGACAAGCTCGTTGACCTCTTGCACGAAGTCCATGTCCCGGCCGTGAAAATACGCGGTGCAGTCGAGGATCGTGGTGATCCCCCGATCGCGGACAGCCTGCACGGCAGCCGTCACGGTGTTGACAACCTCCGCGCGCGGCAGGCTCCAGCAGAGCTCGGGATAGAACTTCTCGAACTCCGTGGAGATCGAAATCAGGTGTTCGTGAATGAGCGTGGGACCCAAGTGATCCAGGGCCACCGGCCCTCGGACGGTCTCGACGGTCGACATCGTATTCCTCTCGCTGGCGCGCGGGTTCGGTTCAGGACTCGAGGCGGAGCGCACGTTTCGGGCAGACCCGCACCGCGGATTCGACCGACGCGTGGTCGTCGGCGACGATCTCCTCGCGCAGTACCCGAAGTTCGTCGTCGTCATCGATCTCGAAGACCGCAGGTGCCTCGATCGCGCAGACGCCGTTACCGTCACACAGATCCCAGTCGACAGTGACTTTCATGGTTCCTCGTTCGCTCGGTGGTGGCTCGGGACAGATCGCGGGCATGCAGGTGGGTTGTCAGCGGACGTTCCGGAACCGGTCGTTCCAACCGTCGATCCGCCGTGCGCCGACGGACAGACCAGCGCTGAGATAGCCGATGTCGCTACCCATCGTGACCAGGCGTACCCCGGCCTTGAGGAGTTCCTCGGTGTGCTCGGCGCCCATTCCCGCGACGCCGACGAAGATGCCGTGCGCGTCGGCGGCTGCGACGATCCTCGCGATGGCCTCGGAGACGACCCGGTTGCCCGGTGTGGCGCCATCGAGTCCCTCCCCGAGCGAGAGCCCCAGGTCCATCGGGCCGACGAAAAGGCCGTCCACTCCCGGAGTCGCCGCGATGGCCTCGACGTTGTCGAGTCCTTCGACTGTCTCGATCATGACCAGGCAGGTGGTCGACGCGGACGCGGCCTCGACGCCGTAGAAGTTGCGGATGGGCCCGAAGGAACGGGTGCCGAGCGGCGGATATCTGGTGGCGTCGGCGGCGGCCCGTGCCTGTTCGGGAGTGGAAACCATCGGCACGACAACCCCGATCGCACCGAGATCCAATGCCCGCATGATCAGGCTGGGCTCGTTGACCGCGACCCGGACCAGGGTGGCACCGCCGCCGAGTTCTACCGCCTGGATCATCGGCAGCAGGTTGCCGGCGTCGATACTTCCGTGCTGCATGTCGAGGAGAATCCAGTCCCACGGCCCGCGCCCGAGCACCTCCGCCGAGATGTTCGACGGCGCGGTCATCCAGATGCCATACGTCGGCCGGCCCGCGGCCAGAGCCTTCTGGATGACATTCATCGATACACCCCTTCAATCCGGTCAATCCGCGACGGCCCGAGCCGGTGTCGGCCGTCACCATTCTGTCCGCGTGGACACCGGTCTCTCCAATACCACTTTGCATGCCGATCGGTTATGGAGCGGCGGGCGACATCCATAACCGTCGGTTATCGCCCCGGTTCTTGGACATACCCGGCGGCGACGGCCCATAGTGTTGCTCGGGCCGCCATTCGTGCGGCCACGGACGACCTCCCCTGAGGAATCTCATGAGTATCGGCGAATCCCCTACCGGGGGGATCGAACGGCGGCCGGCAATCGCCGTGGCAGTGCGCTGCCCGTGCGGGCTCGAGATCACCTCCACCACGCCGGAAGACCTTGTCATCGACGTCAACAGGCATCTGACAGAACAGCACCCGCGAGTGGCAGGCCACTACGACGACGATGACATCCTCGCTCTCTCCTACCCGCGGCCGGTGGCGCCGACCGATCGTGACCGACAAGGAGTCCCACAGTGACCCAGACCGTTGACGAGTTCGTGTACGACCCGTTCTCGCCCGACGTGATGAGCAATCCGCTCCCGTACTACCAGATCCTGCGCGAGCGCTTTCCGGTCTACTACGTGGAGAAGTACGACACCTTCTTCCTCTCGCGTTTCCAGGACGCCATCGACTTTCTCTCCCAACCCACCAACGTCTTCGTGACCAACGAGGGTTCGGTGTTCAACCGCCCTGAGCTGCTCGAGCATAATGCTGGTCCCACCATCGACCCTCCGACCAGCCCGATGCTCGGCTCCCATCTCAATTTCGGCGCACCGACCTACGAACTCGTGCGGCAGGCCCACGGCAAGCAGCTCCGGCCCGGGCATGTGAAGCAGCTCGAACCTTTCATCCGAACGATGGTGCGCAGCAGACTCGACGAGGCCATCGACACGAAGCGATTCGACCTGGTCCACGAGTTCACCGGCGTCATCGCGGCATCGACGATTTGCCGGCTCTTCCACATCCCGCTCACCGAGGCCACGACCGTCCTGGACAACATCAACGCGATGACCCGCACCAACAGCGACGGCTTCATCCGGGCCCCGAAATACCAGATCGCGCTCCTGGAGTATGTCCGTCCCCTCGTTGCCGCGCGCCGCGCGCAGGGCGCCGATGGAAGCTGGCCTCTCGTCGACGGGATGCTCGATCTCCGGGTGGACGGCCGCGCACTCGGTGACATGGAGATCGCCGCCAACCTGATGTGCGTCATGGTCGGCGGCACCGAGACACTGCCCAAGGTCGTCGCACACGGGTTGCTCGAACTCAAGCGCCACCCGGATCAACTCGCCGAGGTTCGTTCGGACCTGCCGAACAACTGTGCCGTGGCAGCCGAGGAGATGAACCGATTCTGCGGTCCCGCACAGTGGTTCGGACGCACCGCTCGCGAGGAGACGGTCGTCGCCGGCCAGGAGGTCCAGCCCGGTCAGCGCGTCGTCTACCTGACGCAGTCGGCAAACCGGGATCCCCGCGAGTTCGATGATCCGGACGAATTCCGATGGAACCGGCCGATTCCGCGGACGCTCGCCTTCGGATTCGGACAGCACTTCTGCATCGGCATCCACCTGGCGAGGCTCGAGGAGCGCATCATCCTCGAAGAGTTCCTCGCACGCGTCGACGACTACGACATCGACGTCGACCGGGCGGTTCGTCTCCCGGCAACCTTCCAATGGGGGTACAGCCAGATGCCTATCGTCATCAACAGCACTCTCTGACAACCATATTCGGTCACCTCACCGACCAGACCATCATCGAACAGGACGGTTGAAGTGGGTATTCTCCAGGTCAGCTCCGAGACAGCGTTTCCCAATAAGCCTGCGGAGGTCTACGACTTCGTCACCGACCCCCGCAACTGGGTCAGGGTCTATCCGGGGAGCGAAATGATCGAGGGTGTCGAGGAATTGCCTTTGCGTCTGGGCGATGAATGGCACGAAGCGGGCACCGGTCCGGTCCGGTACACGTGGCGCCTGATCACCGCGGTGCGTCCGTGGCGGTGGGTCTTCCAGTCTGTCGGTAAGCTCGCGCACAGTCGAGAGGATGGCAGCGGTGGCCACGACGGGATCATGACCATCTCCTACACGTTCTCCTGCCCCGGGGAGGACGTCACCCTGTTCCATCGCAGCATGACCGTGGAGGTGCCGAAGGGTTCGGATCTACCGCCCGGACTCATCGGGTCATTCGAACCCAAGTACATCGACATCTACCACTCAGCGGTGGCCAAAGCACTCAACGGGTGACGTGACACCGGACCGCCGACGCAGGAGTGGCATCGGCGGGTCATGCGTTCGATGCGGTCTCTGTCACGGACTTCCAGGAATTCACGATGGCTGCGACGAGATCGCGTACCTCGGAGCGGGATTCGTCTTCCTCCCGCCAGGCGACGCAGTACTCGGCGGGCTCGGCACCCTCGAACGGGACGAGCGTCACGCCCGGATGCGGATACCATCGCGCCACCGACTCGGTGAAGGCACAGATGCCCAATCCGCTCGCGATACCCACGAGCGTCTCGTCGATCGTCGTAACCACCCGCGTGCGGACACGGCCAAGGCCCGCACCGCGCGGCGCGGTGACGCCACCGGTCGTGGGAACCATGAAGATAGTCTCACCCGCCAGGTCCTCGGGCCCGATCGTCGCCCGATCGGCGAGATGGTGGTCCGTCGACATGGCAATGAGTACTTTCTCCGGACCGAGTCGATGACACCGCAGCCCAGTCAGACGACCGCCGCGTGGCAACCAGATGAGCCCGACATCGGACTCGCCGTTCTCGACACCGGCTCCATGGTGTGCCCAGTCCACACGACGCAACTCCAGATGAGTCTCGGGGTGTCGCGCGGCGAAGGATGTGATGATCTGCTTCAGCAGATCCTGTCCCGGCGCGAGCCAGAAGCCGAGCGTGAGTCTGCCCGCAGCAGTGAGCGAGTTCCGAATCGCGCCGCGCGCCTCCTGGTCGAGGTCGATGATCTGCCGTGCGTAGGGCAGCAGGGACTCACCGGCCTTGGTCAGGGTCACCCCACCGCGACCCCGCACGAAGAGTTTCGCATCCAGTTCGCGTTCGAGGCTCGCGATCTGTTTGCTCAGTGCCGGCTGTGTGATGAACAGGATCTCCGCGGCACGCGTGAAATGGAGTTCCTCGGCGGCCACGACGAAGTAGTGCAGGTCTCTGGTATTCACCGCTCAGTGGTCCTGTTCTCATCGCCGCGTCGGTACGCGGCACACCATCACCGATTGCACAACGGGTACCGGACTGAACATCCTCCGAGGATCGCAGCGGGCCTGACCGTAGCCAGCGCCACCGCCTGGGGATGAGAACGTCGCGTGTCGGCCGACGCCCGGGCCATCGGCGGCTGCGATGCCCGGGACGTCGGTCGACGGCGGGTCAGATCTTCGCGGCGTCCTTGTGTCTGGTGACCGGTTCGGCCAGCCGTTGCTCGTCGACCACGGTCTGCAGCCGCTCGATCGTCGCCTCCAGACCCTCACCGATGCGCTTGCCCGGAGTGAACGTCGCGGGCAGGTTCTTCATACCGTTGATGAATCCGATCGATGGGTAGTGGATTGCCCCGTCCGGATCGCACACATAGTCGGGCATCCGATCGAGAACCTGAACCAGCATGCGCTTGAACAGTTTTCGCGCAACATTCGATCCGATGCATCGGTGCACTCCGAGCCCGAAACTCGCGTGCCGGTTGCGGGATCGTTCCAGATCGATCTCGTTGGGATTCGGGAAGATCTCCGGGTTACGATTCGCCATGGCCCATGACAGCCACAGCCGGTCACCCTCGCGCAGCCGCACACCGTCGATCTCGGCATCGACGGCCACGGTCCGGCCGTCGCCCTGGGCCGGCGTGTAGAAGCGCAGGAATTCTTCGGTGGCCGAGTCGAGCATCGTGTCCAGGTTCTCGTGGAGCAGGCGGCGCTTGTCCGGGTTCTCCGAAAGCCACTCGAGAGAGTGTGCGGTCAGTGCCGTCGTCGTGTCGAACCCTCCGCCGATCAGCAACTGGCAGGCGCCGAACACGTCCATGTGGTCGACGGGAGCGCCGTCGACCACCAGCGAGTTCAGCGCATTGATCAGGCCGGGGCGCGGATTCTCCCGGATCCGGTGAATCCACGCGTCGAGTTGACCCTCCGCTTCGCGAAGGCGCGTGATCACGTCGAAGATCTCCGGTGAGGTCGGATCGGTGTAGACCGAGGCGTGCACCGGTTCACAGTGGACGGACCAGTCCTGCAACGGCATTCCGAGAAGTCCCATGGTGACCACCGCCGGGACGATGTTCGCGAGGTCGTCGATGAAGTCGATCTTCCCCGTCTCGATCACCTCGTCGAGACACGCCCGGATCAGATCGTCGATGATCGGGACCCATCGGGCCACCGCGGCGGGAGACAGATAGGGGTTCAGCTGTTTTCGGTAGTCCTGTTGTTCCGGCGGGTCCATCTCGATGAAGCCGCTCCGGTGGCGCTCGCCGGGCTGATTCGGGATCTGGATTCCCTGATAGCCTGTCCGTTCTCCCTTGGGGTCGTAGTCGCTCGAGAGCAACTTGGGATCCCGCGCGATCTCGAAGACCTGCGCCATGTCGTTGGCCACCCAGTATCCGCCGTAGGAGTCAGACCAGGCGATCGGACAATCGCGGTGCAGTTCCTCTGTCAGTTCGACGAAGGAATCACGAAAGTCCGTGGTATGACGGTCGAATTTGACCGGACACTGTCGGGTTCCGGGACGTGTGTCCACGTTCTCTGTTGTCATCTCTTTCAAACCTTCGGTGAACTATAGTTCTACAATTGCCCGCTCGGGGCACGACATCATCGCGTTGCGAACGCCGGCCACCTGATCGGCCGGGATCTCCCCGTCGATAGCCGTGGCATGACCGTCGACATCATCGAGGGTGAAGATGTCGGGCGCCGCCATCCAACAGAGCGTGTGCCCCTGGCACTGGTCGGGATCTACTCGGACCTTCATGATCTGCCCTTCTGACTCGGCTCGACGCGAGTCCGTGTGGAATCGGAAACGAACTCAGACATGGAAACTGTGGAACTTCAGATACGAACCCGCGTCGACCCGCATCTGTGTCCCGGTGACGTAGCGCGACTCGTCGGAGGCAAGGTAGACGACGGCATTGCTGATGTCGACCGGCTCGATCCACGGGATCGGCATGGCCTGCTGCTCTGGGAAGGCCAACAATGCGTCCTCGGCGGTGGGGTGCTCGAGGTCGGGACGGAATGCCTTGTACATCGGTTCGGACTGCAGCATGTCGGTGTTGCAGTTGGTCGGATGAACCACGTTGGCACGGATCATCTTCGGCGCCAGCACTCGCGCCAGCTCGTGAATGTAGCTCGACAGACCCAGTTTGGCAACCGTGTATCCCTGACCACCCGGATCGGCCCCGGGAGCCGGCATGTTGTCGAAGTCCATGAACGCGGCCGCCGAACCGGTCGCGATGATCGACGCACCTTCCTGCAGGTACGGTACCGCTGCGTGAATGGCGTTGAACACGCCGAGCATGTTGGTATCGATGACGTCGAGCCAGGCCTGCACGTTGCCGTTCGACCCCATCGGCGCGATCCCCGCCTGCGCCACCACGATGTCCAGGCGCCCGAGTTCCGCGACACCGTTCTTGACCGCCTCGGCCAGCTGGGCCCGTTCGCGGACATCGGCTTTGGCCGTCACGATCCGCCGGTCGTACTTCTCCACGAGGCGGGCGGTCTCCTCGAGATCCTCCTGCCGAGCGAGCGGATATCCGTTGCTGTCGATGTCCTCACAGAGGTCGACGGCGATGATGTCGGCGCCCTCCTCGGCGAGACGGACCGCGTGACTGCGTCCCTGCCCGCGTGCTGCACCGGTGATGAAGGCGACCTTGCCCTCGACTCGTCCTTGACTCATTTGATGTTCCTCCTGTTGATGGTCGTCAATCCGTAAAGCACCTCGCGGGCCTGGGGTTTGTCGAGCGCCAATGCGATGCCGCGTCTACTCCGGTTCGGGTGCTCCATGATGGGCGCGAACCCGCCATCGGCACGGCGCGGACTGAGATATCGATCACCACGGTACAGCTATTCGATTCATATCACAATGGGATCAGTAGATTGAACATAAGTTCATTCCAGTTCTCCGCCGTCTCGGTCAGCTGCGCGGGGCACCCATCCGACCGAGGGCCCCATCCGCGGCATCCCACAACGGTCCATTCCCGAATTCGTTGTCTCCCAATAATTCTGCGAGGATGCCAACGTCTTTGCGTAACAACGGACCGGCGGTTGTGGCGAGTGTCCCGAACTCACCCCCCCTCGGACCCAACAGTGACATGGCGAAGCTCGCACCGGTTCCGTGCGAGATCACCTCACCGACCCGCACAGGATCGACGCCCAGCGATCGACCGATATCGAGGATCGCAGCGG
The DNA here is from genome assembly GCF_000298195.1 of Gordonia rhizosphera NBRC 16068. Lineage (GTDB taxonomy): Bacteria > Actinomycetota > Actinomycetes > Mycobacteriales > Mycobacteriaceae > Gordonia > Gordonia rhizosphera. Next base: position 11,263 of record NZ_BAHC01000171.1, read on the forward strand.
AGGCCTCCAGGTGGGCAGCCAGCAGCGCGTTGTTGAGCAGCTTCGCGACCTCGCCCGCGCCGACCTCATCGCCAAGGTGTACGACCGGGTCACCATAGGTGCGGAACACCGGCGAGCACCGCTCGGCCGCCTGCGCATCGCCGCCCACCATCACGAGCAATCGGCCGGCGTCTGCCGCCGGACCGCCACCACTGACCGGCGCATCGATGACCGTGATACCCCGCGCGGCGCCGATCTCGGCCATCCGCACACAGGTGGCCGGGTGCACCGTGCTGTGGATGGCCACCACGCCCCCGTCCTTCATGCCCTCGAACACACCGTCGGGCCCGGTCAGCACCGCCTCCACACCGGCATCGTCCACCACGCAGACGCAGACCAGATCGCTCATGCGCGCCAGTTCGGCGGGCGATTCCGCGACTGATGCGGCGGTCTCGGCGAACGACTCCAGGGTCTGCGGGCGTCGCGCCCATAGCGTCACCCGATGACCGGCCGCGATGATCCTCCGCGCCATGGGACCGCCCTGGCTGCCGAGCCCGATGAACCCGACACGAAGGGTCTCGGACTCGCTCGTGGTCGATGTCACGCTGTCGGTCGCCGCCTCGGTCATCGAAATACCCTCTCGTCGTGAGTGCCCGGATTCATGCGCAGCCGCGGAGAACCTCCCCCAACCGGCGACGCCGTGCCTGTGATTCCATTCACGTTACGGTGATTGCATGACTAGATCAATCGGCAGTATTTGCCGTACAGTTTGATGAACGGATGCTCAGGGAGTTGAACGACTCCGAATCCGAGCTCTCGACAGGCGACACAGGAGGTCCGCCACATGACACTTGGAAAGATCTCTCACCTCATCCACATGACGGGCGACCTGGCCGCCCTCGACGCCTGGTACGACGACGTGTTCGGCGTGAAGCGAGGCTGGATGGACAACGACTTCCTGGACATGGAGTTGCGTGACGCCTCATTGTTGACTGTCGGCGACATCGTCATCGAAACGGTCGCGCCGTCATTCCATGTCGACGGATGGGACTCCTACCCGCTCGGCAGGTTCTACAACCGGTTCGGCGACCACTGGCATTCGATCTCCTGGTACGCGGACGAAACCATGTCCCACTGGAAGAAATTGCACGACAACAACATCCGCATTCTGGGATCCGCCGGGGCGAAGGCCGACACGCTACCGAGATACGACGCGCCGCTGTTCACCCACCCACGCGACACCATTGCACAGCTCGAAATCGAGCCGCCCTGCGATTTCGCCGATGCGGACCCGCGCCAGCAGAGCGGCTACGACCCACTCTGGTGGGTGAACAACCATCCCCTCGGGCTCTACGGGCTGTCCTACACCACCGTGCTGACCGACGACCTCGAGAAAGCGAAGAAGGTCTTCGTCGACCTGCTCGACGGCGACCTCCTCGAGGAATCCTCCTCGAAACTCACCGGCACCGATGACATCTATGTGAAGGTTGGCGATGCCGTCATCCAGGCATCCCGACCCATCCGTGAGGACACCATCGCCGCAGACGATTTCCGGTCGAGCGGCGAGATTCACCACGCTGCCTGCTTCCGGGTGGCCGACCTCGACAAGGCCGAGATCTATCTCGAGTCAAAGGGTATACGGACCGTCGCCCGCGACGAGCACACCGTATTGAGCGACCCACGCACCACGCACGGTGCGGTGTTCCGCTGGACCGATCGCCTGATCCCCGGCGGGACGTACACGTCGTAGTCTGCGGGCCTCAGCGACCGCCCCTGAAGTCCACACGTGAGCAGTGCGCGAAAACCGTGGCGTCGATGGCCGCCCGATACCGTGAGGTCTTCAGGGACTCAGGCCTCATTCGCGCAACCACTCCTTGATGTGATGAGGCCGCGCGCTGAACGTGTCGTGGACGAACTCGAGGAACTCTTCGGTATCGGTGGGCCAACCCTCTTCGTCGGTCGTCTTCGACACCGTCGACACCAGAATGAACGACGAGACGACCGCGAAGTACAGGCGTGCCAGGGCAATCGGGGAACCCGGCCGCAACGTACCGTCGGCCTGCCCCTTTTCGATCAAGTCGGAGAGATAGCCGAGCACGCGCTTGTTGTAGTGAATCCAGGCATCCGGAAGTACCGCACCCCGGGATCGCGCCATGCGCGAGATCTCCGCGGACAACGCGCCCCACGCGGGATGTTTCAGCGCGTGGTCGATCTGGATCTGCGCCAGGCGCACCAGCCGTTCATCGGCCGGCACGTCGTCGGGGATACTGTTCTGGATCGAGTCGACCGCGATACTGCGACGCATCAGTACCTGTTCGTACAGGTCGTCCTTGCTCTCGAAGAACGTGTAGATCGAGCCCACGGAGAACTCACACCGGGACGCGACATCCTTGAGGCCCGTGTCGTGATACCCGCGCTCGGCAAACAACTCCTCAGCGGTGTCGAGGATCTGTTCACGGGACATGTCGATCCGCTGCTGGCGACGGATCTCACGTGGGCTCGGCGTGTCGGGGACCGCGGCATCGGGCTTGGTTTGCGCGCGCTTCGACGTCGTCGCTGCCTTGGTCGTCGCTGCCTTGGTCGTCGCTGCCTTGGTCGTCGCTGTCTTGGCCGTCGTCGTTGTCTTCGCCTTCGCCATTCCGTTCTCGCCTCCTACCACCAGCCTGCATGTCCACCGACCGAACGAACAGCTGTGTACCCAACTGAACCACTACTAACTGTGTTGAATCCAGCATACGCGGCAGCAACCTCGCCGCCGCGCAACCCTGAGCGTGCAGGTCATGGGCATTCGGGTGGCCCGACCCGAGCACGCGCCTGCCGCCTGCTCCTACACCGCGTGTCTCGGTGTCTCCGTGGGGCTCATGACTCGGCTCTCAACAACATCACCCCGCTGGGAGTGAGCCCTCCACTGCTGACCACTCCGACCCGCGCTCCGTCCACTTGACGCACCCCGGCCTCGCCCCGCAATTGTGTGACCGCCTCGTGGATCAGGCCCATCCCGTGAGTCCGACCGTGGGAGAGCTGGCCGCCATGAGTGTTCAATGGCAGCACCCCGCCTCGAGCGATCGTGTGACCGCCGTCGAGGAAGTCCCTGGCCTCGCCGATTCCGCAGAAACCCAGCGCCTCGATCCACGAGACACAGTTGAAGGTGAACCCGTCGTAGAGTTCGGCGACATCGACGTCGGCAGGACGGAGGTCGGTACGCGTCCACAGGTGTGCCGCCGGCCCGAGCACCTGCGGCTCGTGGGTCGAGGTGCTCTGATCCCAGTCGATCTTCTCGATGAGTTGCGTGCCCACCGCTTCGACCCGAACCGGCGCTTTGGCCAGGTCGGGCACCGTGTCGGCCGCGGAGACGATCACCGCCACCGACGCATCGCACGGCACATCGCAGTCATAGAGCCCGAACGGCGTGGTGATGGTGCGGGCCGACAGGTACTCGTCCATCGTCAACGGGTCGCGGTAGATCGCGGTGGGATTGAGCGCCGCGTTCGCGCGCTGGTTGAGCGCGATCCATCCGAGTGTCTCCCGAGTGGTGCCGTACTTGTGGAAATGGCGGTGTGCGGACTGGGCCAGGGTGTGCGCCGCCGATACCGCGCCGAACGGCAACGACCAGCCCATCAGTCCGGCGACCCGGCCGTCACCCGGAGACGGTAGGCGGCCCTCTCGGACCAGTTGTCCGCGAGTCGATTCCCACACCGTCCGGAAGCAGAGTACATGTCGTGCCAGACCGGACGCGACGGCCAGCATGGCCGCGATCACCGAGCCACCGGGCCCGAAGGTCTCCCCGCCGCCGTTGTACCAGGTCGGCCGGATCCGCAGCGCCGACTCCAGAGCGGTCACCCCTCCCTCGCTGTGGCCGCTCTCCACACCACCCGCCGGATAGGTCGACAATCCGTCGATGTCGTCGAAGCTCAGCCCTGCGTCGGCAACCGCCCGCTCACACGCCTCGATGGTCAAGGCGAGCGGGTTGCGCATCAACCGCCGACCCATCTCAGAGGCACCGACCCCGCTGATCACCACCTTGTCCTCGAACTTGTCCGCTGAGACCATCGGTCGCACGTGGCGTGCGTAGTCCTCCGGCGCGATCTCGTCGTCAGGGAGTTCGCGGGCAACGGTGTCGTCGGTACTTGGTCGAAACAGCGGAAACCACACGTCGTCCGACTGCTCGAACACGACCTCGACGGGCATCCCGAGCTCGATCGCGTCGGCATCGCAGTCGATCAGCCGCGTGGTGAGTCGCACTCGCGGATCCTCGTCGAGCGCCACCTCCGCCACCACGTAGGGAGGCGGTAGACCGGGTAGTCCGAAACGCTCATTGACAGTGTAGCCGAACAGGATTCCATTTCCGGAGACGATGCGCTCGTGCGTCTCGGCGGCGCGACACGACGGGCAGATCGGTTTCGGCGGGTGAATCAGCGAGCTACAGGAGAGGCATTCCTGGATGCGCAACTGCCCGTCTTTGCCCGAGGTCCAGTAGAACTCGGTCTCCGGAAGGACAAGCGGGAGAACGCGGCCGGACGATTCGGTCATGTGATCGCACTTTCAGTTGGAGGAGGCCATCGAGGGTGCCGACACTGTGGTCGGCGAGCAGACGGCGTACGCGTTTCCCGGTGTTCATCCGGGCAGTTCATCGTTCTCGTCGGGGACGGCGATCTCGACACCTAGGTGGTCAGTCGGGAATCACCTCGAGCACTCGCTTGATCACTCCACGGCATGCCAGATGGTCAGTCCGACGCGGGCAGCGGCCGCGGCGTCTTGAGCTGCAGGGGAGTTCCGTTGACCGCGAGTTCTCCGGCGCCCGCAGCCACGCACAGCACCTCGACGGTGCCATCGGGGTCCTCATAGCGTTTGCCCATCTCGACGGCAAAACCGTCGGCGGCCACCGCCGACGTGGTCAGTTCGTCCCCGGAACGGGCGACGGACTCTCCGCCACAGGTGATCTCGATGTCGGGGCGATCAACCCGAACCACCACCAGACTCACGCTCGACACCCGGCTTCGCAACCGCTCGCCCACTTTGTACTCGGCCATATGCGTCTCACCATTCCTTCGCTCGAGGGCTCACGCTCACTCGTCCGATCGATTCTTACAATTGCGATCAATCTACTGAGCAGTAGTTCACTTTTTTGTACTCTAACACAGAGGAGGCTTGAAGATGACCGATCACAACACGCGAACTGACATGCTCGCGGGCCGGGTCGCGTTGGTGACCGGCGCCGGCCGCGGAGTCGGGGCGGCCATCGCCGCCCGACTCGCCGGCAATGGCGCCCACGTCGCCGTCAACGATGTCCACGCGGACCGCGCCGAGGATGTGGCGCAGGAGCTGACGGCGCGCGGCGGGCACGCGATCGCCGCCGCGGGTGACGTCACCGATCCCGAGGCTGTCGCCCGGATCGTTCGCGAGATCCACACATCATCAGGATCCATATCCATCCTGGTGAACAACGCCGGTATCCCGGTGACCGGGATACCGCTCACACCGTTCTCGGAATCCGATCCGGCCGAGTGGGAGAGCATGTTCCGGCTCAACACCTTCGCGGTGATGCACCTCTGTCGAGAGGTGATCCCCATAATGACCGGGCTCGGCTGGGGCCGGATCATCACGATCTCCTCCGACTCGGGCCGGACCGGTGAGGCGCAGATGGCGGCGTATGCCGCGTCCAAGGCCGCTGGGGCGTCGTTGATGCGCTCACTGGCAAAGGAACTCGGCCCGTCCGGGGTGACCTGCAATTCGTTGTCGCTCGGCACGATCGCACCCGACTCCGCCGACTCCGAGGCCCTCGCCTCCCACGCCCGTCGCTATCCGGTTCGTCGCCTCGGCATGCCGGACGATGTCGCCGCCGCGGTTCTGTGGTTGGTGTCGGACGGCGGCGGCTGGACCACGGGCCAGACCATCCCGATCAACGGTGGATATTCGACGAGCTGATCGCTGGTGAACGGGCCAGGACCTCGGATGATCTGCTCGCATCCGTGAATGGCAGACTAACAGAGCATTGTGCTGTTCAGCTCCCTGAACTATGGTTCAGGCATTCAGCACCGACAGCAGACCGCTCAGTGAATCGAGGAATCAGTTGAACGAGGCCGTCATCGTCAGCGCAGTCCGAACCCCCATCGCCACTGCGCGAAAAGGAACATTGAAAGACACTCCCGCCGAGGAACTGGCGACTCACATCCTCTCCGAGGCGATTCGCCGCGCCGGAATCCCCGGCGAATCCGTGGACGACGTCATCTTCGCCGAATCCCTCTACGGCGGCGGTGATCTCGCCCGCTATGCGGCTGCGGCAATGGGGTTGACGCAGGTCCCCGGCCAGGCCGTGAACCGGCATTGCGCGGGCGGCCTCACCGCGGTCGGCAATGCCGCGGGCTCGATTCGGTCCGGGATGGACCGCGTCGTCGTCGCGGGCGGTGTCCATTCCTTCTCCACCGGCCCCGCGCTGACCTGGCGCGTGCCCGGCACCGACGAGACCCAGCGGCGAATCCCGCCGACCTTCCCGTACACCGCGGAGGCGACCGACGACACCAGCGTCTCGGTCGGATGGAACCTCGCGGTCAAGTACGGCCTGACGCGTGAACAGATGGACGCCTGGGCGGTGCGCTCCCACGAACGTGCGATCGCCGCGATCGACGCGGGTGTCTTCGACGATGAGATCACTCCGCTCAAGGTCACCCGCCCCGACGGCAGCGTCGTCGAATTCGCTATCGACGAGCACCCACGTCGCGACACGTCCTTGGCAAAGGCAGCAGCCCTCAAACCACTGCATCCCGAGATCGACGCATTCTCGATCACCGCCGCGAACTCCAGCGGCATGAACGATGCGGCGGCCGCCTTGACCCTGACGTCCTCGTCGTACGCGGCCGAACAGGGCCTACAGCCGCTCGGCACCATCCGAGCCTGGGGCGCGATCGGCGTGGACCCGAAATATACCGGCGACGGCGGCATCGTGTCGATCCCGCTCGTCCTGAAGCGGGCGGGGATCTCGCTGTCCGACGTCGCGCTCTGGGAGATCAACGAGGCCTTTGCGTCGGTCCCGGTCGCCGCGTGCCAGGAGCTCGGCATCGACGACGGAAAGGTGAACATCTTCGGCAGCGGTTGTAGTCTCGGCCACCCGATCGCCGCGAGCGGCGCGCGCATGCTCACCACACTCACCCATGGGCTCCGGCGGCGTGGAGGCGGGATCGGTGTCGCCGCGATGTGTGCCGGTGGTGGCCAGGGCGGCGCGGTGGTCGTCGAGGTCTGATCGACGAGGTGGACCAGCTTCGAGGTTTACAGAGAGGGAATCACAACGATGACGACGAAAGATCGCCGGCACTCCATAGCCCCGCTCCTCTTGCGTGGCGCCATCGGTTCGACGATGGTGGCCCACGGAGTCAAACACGGCCGTAGCATCGACGGGACGGCCGGGTGGTTCGAGTCCATCGGATTCCGCGAGGCGCGTATGCAGGCGTGGGCAAGTGCAGTGGTGGAGGTCGGCGCCGGCGCGGCTCTGCTGGCCGGCCTCGGCACTCCGGTCGCCGCGGCCGCCGTGGTGGGCACGATGAGCGTTGCGGCGCGGTCGGTGCACGTCCGGAACGGGTTCTTCATCACCAGCGAGGGCTGGGAATACGTCGCCAATCTGGCTACGGCGTCAGTGGTCCTGGCAGAGCTCGGCCCTGGCCGGTGGAGTGCCGACCGGTGGCTCGGCATCGATCGTCGGTTCGCCGGCCTCAAGGGTGCAGCCATTGCGGCCGGGCTCGGTCTGGGAGGCGCGGCCGCTCAACTGGTGGCGTTCCATCGTCCACCGGACACCTCGGCAACTCTCGACGAGTCCGCCGAGCCGGTCGTCAACACCACGGATGCGAGCGTGTGACCGCCGGCGTCAGTCTGCGTCCCCGCCGCGGTATCCGGCACCTCTGAGCAGCAGGTCGACGTGATCGCGCACGAACTGATCCGATTTCTCCATCATCTGGTCGCGCAGATGTGCGGGCGTGACCATGACGTGCATGACCAGGCCGCCCAACAGGGCATCGATGAACACGGTGGGATTCGTGATCTCGGGCAGCGTCCCATCCGCAATGGCCTCGGAGACTGCTCGTCGCACGTTCTTGATATGCGGCAGGGCCACCTGGCTGTGGTAGACGTCGCGCAATTCGGGGTTCGACGCGGACTCCACGAACACCCGGAACATGATCATCCCGTCGGGAAGCGCGAATCCCGCCAGTGTTTCAGCGGCCATGGCGATCAGGCGTCCTCGGATGTCACCATGACCGTCGAGTTGGACATCGGCCGGCGGGACGGTGAGCGCGGCCACGAGCAGATCCTCCCGCGAGTCGAACCGACGATAGAGAGAATCCTTGCTGACCCGTGCGGCCTTCGCGATCGCGCCGAAGTTGAATCCGGCCCAACCTCGTTCGCGATAGATCGTCCGGGCCGCGTCCATCACCCGGTGGTCGACGTCCGCGTCACGGGGGCGCCCCCGGGGTCGCGGAGCCGCCGAGACCTCCGTCATCGCCACCCGATCTCGGGGTTGGCGGTGCCGGAGCACGGGATCCCCATGGGCAGAACGCCGGGGACACCCGGAACACCGTCGATGTGGATGAGCGCATCGCACCCTGTGCCGAGTTCGTAGAGGGCGCGCTCGACCCCCACGGGATCCGACAGGTCGCAGTAGATGTCGACGGGTGATTCCTCGGGTGTCACCAGGGACTCGAACGGGTCGTCATCCGCGCGGATCACTGTGAGGTCCGGCAAACGACGTGCATCGTCGCCGCGCAGATATTCGAGATCGGAGGTGGTCACTCTCGCTCCTTGTGCATCGGGCTCTGTGAGTCTGTCGCGACGACCGACTCTCTGTGATGAAGATAATACCGACCATCATGGTCGGCAAGTGCCGGGTTCGCGTTTGAACGATGTTATGGACAGATGAACGACCATTCGACTAGGTTCGGTCCCTACGGCACGTACGGGCGCGTCTGGACCACTGAGGAGCGAATTCATGCGAACGATGTCGTCAGAATCGGCGGCCACCGGCTCGACCGGGGATATCGTCGACGGGGCTCGGACCGCGTTCGACACCGGACGCACCCGTACGTTCGCCTGGCGGCAGCAACAACTGCAGGCCCTGCAGCGACTGCTCGAGGAGCGCAGCACCGAACTCGAACAAGCCCTTGCGCTCGACCTCGGTCGCAAGCCGATCGATGGCTACATGGCCGACATCATCTCGGTGAAGAACGAACTGACACATGTGCAGAAGCACCTGCGCAAGTGGCTCCGGGACCGGAAGGTCAGGACACCCCTGACCATGGGTCCGGGACAGTCACGGATTCACCTGCAGCCGTTGGGCACCGTGTTGATCATCGCCCCGTGGAACTATCCGATCCATCTGTCCCTGATGCCGCTGATCGGGGCGCTCGCGGCGGGTGACGCGGTGGTCCTCAAGCCCAGTGAGCTGGCACCGGCCAGCTCGGCCGCGTTGGCAGCGCTGCTCCCGGAGTATCTCGATGCCGAGGCCGTCAGGGTGGTGGAGGGCGGGGTCGAGGCGACCACCGACCTGCTCGACCAGAAATTCGACCACATCTTCTTCACCGGGAACGAGACGGTCGGCAAGATCGTGATGGCGGCCGCCGCCCGGACGCTGACCCCGGTCACCCTCGAACTCGGCGGCAAATCCCCCGTGTGGATCGATGACTCCTTCCCGCTCGACAAGGCCGCCGACTGGGTTGCCTGGGGAAAGACCACCAATAACGGACAGACCTGCGTCGCACCGGATTACGTGATCACCACGCCGGATGTCGTACCCCGGCTCGTCGATTCGCTCCGTGCAGCGTTCCGCAGGATGTACGGTGACGATCCCCGCTCGAATCCCGACTACAGCCGGATCGTCAACGCGCGCCACACCCGGCGTCTCATCGACCTGCTCGGCTCGGGAACGGTTGTCGTCGGTGGCCGCCACGATGTGGACGATCGGTATCTCGAGCCGACCGTGCTCACCGATGTCGCCCCCGACTCGCCGGTGATGACCGAGGAGATCTTCGGCCCGATCCTTCCGATCGTGACCGTCGACAGTCTCGACGAGGCGATTACGACGATCCGCAGCCGCGGCGAGCCGCTGGCCATGTATGCGTTCACCACCTCCTCGTCCACCCGCGAAGCGCTGCTCACCCGGACGAGTTCGGGTTCGGTCACCTTCAACGCCGTCATGCTCCAGTTGGGGATACCCGATCTGCCCTTCGGCGGAGTGGGTGCCAGCGGAATGGGCACCTACCACGGCGAGAGCAGCCTCCGGGTCTTCAGCCACGAACGGTCCGCGTTCCGTCGATACAACGTCTCCGACAAGCTGATCCGGATGGCCTGGCCGCCCTTCACCACACGTGGTGAGAAGATGCTCCGCCGGTCAGCTACAGACCGTCGACGATCCCGATCCGATCAGAGCATCAGCCGGCGGCGATGACGATGCGCATCAGCGAAGCCGTGATGTCGTCCAGAACCTTTGTGTCACCGCGCGCCAGCTCGTTTCCGTACCAGACCGGCACGAGGTTCATCGCTCCTTGGATGGCCATGCAGGCGATCCGTTCATCGCGCACGACAAACTCCCCGGACTCGATCCCGGCGTGAATGACCTCGCGGAAGATCCGTCCGTGACGACGCTGCCATTCGTGCACTGCATCCCCGATCGACGGCGGCCAGTCGAACGACTGCAGAAAGAGTCGGGCGATGTCGACGTTCTCCACCGAGATCAGTTCGATCTGTGTGCGAATCAGGTTCTCGAGCCGCTCCGCCGACGTGCCCTCGCGCGCCGCGGTCTCGGTGAGTCTCTGCTCCACATACGTCGCGCAGGACTCCAGCGTCGCCATCACCAACGCCTCTTTGCCGTCGAAGTAGTGGTAGATCGAGGCCTTCGACAGGTCCATCTGTTCCGCGATGTCATCGAGGTTGGTGAGGTGATAGCCGCGCTGGGCGATCATCTGCGCGGTCAACGACATCATCTCGTTCAGTTTGCGATCGCGCCGACGCTGCTGGCGGCTTGCGGTCCCATCCGCGGTCCCCGACCACAAAGAGGACATGGTCACCTGATTCGAGTTCATCCCACCCTCATGTCTGACGGAAATTGTCATTCACAGCGTATCGTCCGCCCGGATCAATGTCGTCCCGCTGGTGGGGTTTCGTCGTCTTGGCCGGAATTCGACCCCTGAGACGGGTTCGTGGCCAATGGGATCTACCGCCGGTCTGGATCGATGGGTTCGATGCCGAGTTCGATGGCCTTGATCAGGAACGCGCTGAATCGCGAGTAGAAGCGTGCCATCCGGATGAAGCCGGAACCGAACCACAACCCGGGCTGCGCCGAGCGTCGCCACGTGTTGGCGTACTCACCGTCGGCGGCACGCGAGTATGCCGTGTCGATCTTCGCTGCCGCGGCACCGAGGCTCGGCCCCATGTGGCCCCAGAACTGGTGGTAGCCGGTGGCGAAGACGATGACATCCACGTCGAGCGTCGAGCCGTCGGTGAACGTGACGGTGTGCTGGTCGATGGAAGCGAGTTCCACGCCCTGCTTGAGCTTCACCCGACCGTCGGCGATCAACTGCGACGCGCCAATGTCGATCTGGTAGCCGTCGTACCCGGACTGATGGGCTCCGACGACGCCGGTTCCCTCCGGGCCCCAGTTCAGCTTGAATCCCGCGCTTTGCAGGCGGTCCAAAAGGTCTCGATCGGCCTCGGCACTCTGCTCGACGACGCGTTTGAAGCCCGGGACACTCCTGACCCACGGACTGGAGTTGTTGACCTGGTCGGCATACTCGACCGGGAACGTCATCTCCTCCCCGAACAGCGAGTTGCCGAACCGGTGGTAGGAGTCGTAGGTGACGACGTAGGTCGAGCTTCGTTGGACCATCGTGACGTCAGCACCGTGCTCGTAGAGGTCCTGGACGATCTCATGTCCGCTGACCCCGGACCCGACAACCAAGGCCCGCTTCCCGGCGAAGTCGGCGCCATCCTTGAACGCGTCGGAATGCATGTACCGGCCCGCGAACGTCTCGATACCCGAGATGTCGGGCACCTTGGGGGCGCCGAACATGCCGCCGGCGACGAAGAAGTGCCGTGGACGAAGCTCGCGGATGGTGCCGTCCTCGCGCCGCACCCGGATCGTCCATCGTTGCGCGACCTCGTCGTAGTCCCCGTCGAGGTACTCGGTGCCGGTCCAGACGTTCACGTCCATCAGCGTCGAGTAGCACTCGAGCCAGTCGGCAAACTTGTCCTTCGGTGTGTGAGCAGTCCACGTCGGCGGCAACGGGAGGTAGGGCATGTGGTCACCGAAGACGCTGCTGTGCAGAGCCAGCGCCTCGTACCGGTTGCGCCACTGGTCACCGACCCGCGCGTGCCGATCGACCACGAGTGTCGGGACATCGAGGGCCGCCAGTCGGGCGGCGACGGCGAGGCCGTTGTGGCCCGCGCCCAGGATCAGGACGGCGGGCTCGTCCTGTTCGAAGGCTGCCTCGGCTTGACGATCCGCGCGCCAACGACTGCGCCCGGGCACGATTCCGTACACCTTGCCCTCGGACCGATGCCGGTTGACGAGTTCGGGATGCCCCTCGATCTCCGTGATCTGCGACTGAACGGTCATGGCCGCGTAGCCATCGCCGGCGCGGACGAGCCGCACATATCCCCGGTCGATGCGGTTCGACGTCGTGAAGTCGAAGAACACCTCGATCTGCCCGTCGCCGACTACCGGCGGCAGTTGATCGTGCAGGGTGAATCCCGTTGCGTCGCAGGACTCTGCCCATTCCAGCAACGCAGCGACAACGGCGCCGCGGCCGACCTTGCTGACGAAGTCCCATCGGAATGCCATGAAGTCACGCCAGGTCGCGTCCTCGCAGAACAGTGCGGTCAGCGCATCTGAATCCCTCGCGCCGATCGCGACGTTCAGCGTGTCCACCCAGTCCCGGGCCGCCACCACTGCGCCTGTCTCCCCTGCGTCGTTCGCTTCAGTGCCGTTCAGATCTGCGGCACTCTCGTTGACCTGACCCGGTTCGGTCATGACATCCACCATGAGTGGGTCCTTTCATCGACTCGATTCGACCGATCGTGCGCGAACCTGGCGGTAGACTGTGAACCATGGTTCAGAATACTTAACCAGCGTCGGCACATCGCCGCCCATCAATTCGACCTATCGTTTGGAATATGACTCATAAGTTGATATACGCTTGACTGAACCATAGTGCAAGTTTTTGAATGATGGTAAGCAAAGCGAGGTTCGACATGACACAGTCCTGCGACGTAGCAGTATTAGGCAGCGGCGCAGCCGGTTTGACCGCGGCCTTCGCCGCTGCCAGCGAAGGTGCACAGGTTTCGGTGTTCGAGAAGCACAGCCGTATCGGAGGGACGACCGCGTGGTCGGGTGGCTGGATCTGGGTGCCGAACAACTCGTACATGGCCGCGCTCGGCGCGTCCGACAGCACGGAAGAAGCCGTCACCTACCTGATGAACCAAAGTCGCGGGATGGTGGACGAGCACCTCATCCGCACATTCGTCCAGAACGCCCCGCGGATGGTCGACTACCTCGCCGAGCGCGCGGACTTCGCCTTCTACGCCGTCGTCGGACTGCCCGACTACCACCCCCACCACCCCGGTGGAAAACCTCAGGGCGGCCGGTCGATGGGACTGGACCTGTTTCCCTTCGACCGTTTGGGCGAGTGGGCCGACCGCGTCGAGGTGAGTCCCTACTACGCGCCGTACCTGCGCGGCGACGAGCTGGGGATCGGCAAGGCGGTGCCACAACCGCCCTCGCCGGAAGAGATCGCCCGACGACAGGAACGCGACGAACGCGGCGGCGGCGTCGGGCTCGTGGGCGCACTTCTCGAAGCATGCCTGAAGGCCGGCGTGACGTTCGAGACCAATGCCTCCGCCACGGAGCTACTGTCCGACGGCACCGGCGTCACCGGGGTTGTCATCGACTCCGGCGACGGCCGCACCGAGGTCCACGCAAAGCACGGCGTCATTCTGGCCACCGGTGGATTCGACTGGAACGAGGAGTACCGCCGTACGTTCCTCCGAGGCCCGGTCCACAAGCCGGCGTCGATACCGACGAACACCGGCGACGGGCTGCGGATGGCTATGAAAATGGGTGCGGCACTGCAGAACATGCGCGAAGCGTGGTGGATCCCCGTCACCGATCTACCCGAGGGCATCAACTCGATGAACCTCGACATGATCAACGCGGACCGGACGCGGCCGCGCAGCATCATGATCAACGGCAAGGGCAAGCGATACACGAACGAGGCGGCGGACTACAACACCATCGGCGGGGCCTTCTACCAGGAAGACGTCAACACCTTCGACTACGCGAATCTGCCGACCTGGATCATCATCGACGACACCAACCTCAAGCGGTACGGCTCGCGCGGGACCCCGTACGACGGGACCACGCCTCCGTGGCTCGTCGAGGCACCGACGATCCGTGATCTGGCCGAACGACTCGGCATCCCCGCCGATGCCCTCGAGCACACCGTCGCGCGATGGAACGCCCAGGTGGCCGCAGGCATCGACGACGATTTCCATCGCGGCGAAAGTGCCCACGACCGATGGTGGGGCGACCCGTATCGCAAGGGCGAACTCGACGGAACGCTCGGTCCGATCGAGAATCCTCCCTTCTACGCAATGGAACTCAAGCCCGGGGTGATCGGGACGAAGGGCGGACCGAAGGTCGACGACCGCGCACGCGTCATCGACCTGGACGGCAACGTCATCGACAACCTGTACGCGGTCGGCAACGCGTCATCACCGACCGGAACCGGATACGGCGGCGTGGGCGGGACACTCGGCCCCGCGATGACCTGGGGCTGGCTGGCCGGTGTGCATGCCGCCGACAAGGGAGACTGAAGTGACTGCGCCACAAAGGGATAACCAAGATCGTCGCTGGCAACACCTATACTCCACCGGTCTCGATCCCACTCCGACGCTCGTGTTCGACTCCATTCCGGAAGCATGGCGATCGCGGGTCGCAGCCGCCCCGGACCGCATCGCGATCGCCTATGCCGACCAGCGGTTCACCGCCCGGAATGTCGACGCGATGAGCGACGCGCTCGCGATCGCCCTACAGTCCCGCGGAGTGCGACCGGGCGACCACGTCGGTGTGTACATGCAGAACATCCCGCAGTACCCGCTCGCGCTGCTGGCGCTCTGGAAGATCGGCGCGGTCGGGGTGCCGATCAACCCCATGTACCGGCGGGCCGAGTTGCGCCACATCGTCGACGATGCGCACGTGGTGGGCATCATCGCCGGACCGACCGACCGAGGTGAGTTGCGCGAGACGCTCAACGACAGTTCGGCGCAGTGGGTCCTCTCGGCCTCGGACGCAGACTTCCCGACCTCGTCGTCGGGTGACACGCCCGGCTCCGCTCCCGACGAATCGCCCCGCGAGAGCCTCCGCACCGTCCTCGACGAGTTCATCGGCCGCGTTCTGGTGCCCCACGAATCGACCCCGGATGATTTGGCCCTCATCACCTACACGTCGGGCACGACGGGCTCCCCGAAGGGCGCGTTGAACACGCACGCGAACTTCTTGCATGCGGCGTCGAATTACGCGACGTGGGTTGCGCTGAGCCCGGGAGATGTCGTCCTCGCGATCGCTCCGCTGTTTCACATCACGGGTTTGATCCTCAACGCCGGGATCTCGCTGCTCACCGATACGACGCTCGTCCTCACCGGACGGTTCGACCCTGGGGACACGGTCAGGGCCATCCGGGACCACGGCGTCACCTTCACGATCGGATCCATCACCGCGTTCAACGCGATGCTCGCCGTCGACTCGGCCGGCGCCGAGGACTTCCGGTCCGTCAAGACGTTCTATTCGGGCGGTGCTCCCATTCCGCCGTCGACGATCACGACATTCCGGGACCGCTTCGGGATCTACCTCCACAACGTCTGGGGCATGACCGAAACGACCGCCGGTGGTATCGCGGTTCCCCGTGGTGCGTCCGCCCCCGTGCACGGCCCGAGCGGCACGTTGTCCGTCGGCGTACCGATGCAGAATGTCACCGTGCGCATTGTTGATCCGGAGGGGAACGATGTGGCGCCCGGCGAACCGGGCGAACTCGAATTCGATGCCCCGCAAGTTGTTCCGGGTTACTGGCAGAACGCCGAGGCGACCGCTCAGACCTTCCCCGAGGGCCGGCTGCGCACCGGCGATGTGGCGATCATGGACGCCGACGGCTGGGTCTATCTGGTCGACCGGCTCAAGGACCTCATCAACGCATCAGGATTCAAGGTCTGGCCCCGCGAGGTCGAGGACGTGCTGTACCAGCATCCGGCGGTGTTCGAGGCCGCCGTCGTGGGAGAGCCCGACGAGTATCGCGGCGAGACCGTCGTCGCGTACGTCTCGCTGGTCAACGGCAGCCGCGCCGAGCCTGACGAACTCGTGGCCTTCGTCAAGGAGCGAATCGCCGCCTACAAATACCCCCGCAGGGTGTACCTCGTGGACCAGGTTCCGAAGACGGCAACCGGCAAGATCCAGCGCAGCGTCCTGCGCCCCGTTCCCCAGCAGTAGTAGATCAACCAACCTCAGGAGAAGGACCATGACCACCGACGTGTTCGACAACCTCGCCGAGACATCCTTGTCTGCCGCAGACCACCTTTCGGTCCTGAACCTGTGTGCGCGCTACTGCCACTCCGTCGACGCCGGCGACACGGACGCCTGGGTCGACTGCTTCACCGACGATGGCATCCTCGAGTTCGTCGCCGACGGTGTCGCCCACCGCGGTCATGACGAGTTGCGTGCGTTCGTCACGCGGTTCTCCCGGCGACGCGGAGTCACCCATCACTTCACCACCGATCTGGAGATCCGGGCGGAGACCGAGAACCGCTGGCGCGCGCGGTCCTCACTGCTGCTCGTCGCTGCGGGAGATCCGTCGACGCTCGTGATGTCGGGTCGCTACCACGACGACGTGGTCCGCACGGAGAACGGCTGGCGATTCCGCAGTCGCCGGCTGGTGGCCGACCAGGGTTCTCGCTGAGCGGCAATTGATCTCGATGCGGCGCCTCAGTGCACTCGGAGCCCTATTCGATCAGCGGGTGGGGCGACCCGGGGCGGAAGGCGCCGGCCAATGCCTGGTGGACGTCACGAAGAAACTGCTTGGTCCTTGGCGTGTAGGGCCGGGCGATCAGCCCACCGTGGATCACGCCGGGATAGACGTGCAATTCGACGGGCACGCCCGCCTCGGCCAGGCGGCGGGCGTACTCGACATCCTCGTCCCGGTAGGGATCCACATCGCCGACGCCGATAAAGGCCGGCGCGAGGCCGGTGAGGCTTTCCGCGCGCGCGGGTACGGCCGTCGCCGGAACATTCTCGGCAGGAACATTTTTCAGATATGAGGACCAGCAGAGGCGTTGCGCCGCGGCGTGCCACAATCCTGGATGGCCTGGATCGTCGGTGCAGTATTCGCGCATCGAGACATGCTCGTGGCGGTTGTCGATCATCGGATAGATCAGCAGCTGCAGTATCGGCTGGACCTCGCCCAGATCTCGCAGCCGCAGGCAGAGCGCGGCCGCGAGGCCGGCCCCGGCGCTCGCCCCTCCGACGACGATCCGGCTGCGGTCGATGCCCGAATCCTGGTCGGGGCCGGACAGATGGCGCCACACCGATTCCGCGTCATCGAGACCCGCCGGGTACGGATGCTCCGGCGCGAGCCGCCAGTCCACGGAGGCGATCGCGCAACCCAGCGTCGCGGCCATCAGGTCGAGGCGGTCATCGTTGGCCTCGATGGATCCGAGTACGTAGCCGCCGCCATGCAGATAGATGAGGCACGGCAGGTTGCCCTGTCCGGCGACGGGCCGGTACCAGCGGACACGGACATCGGGTCGGCCGTCCCAGCCCCGCAGGACGACGTCCTCGCGCGTGACTCGTGGGTCGACCGGCGCTGGCGGCCCTTCCACCGAGCGCTGGCTGGCACGTAGGGCATCGACGCTGGAGTTGTCCCAGTGGGGCAGCTGGTCCAGCCGTTCCCGGACGGCGGGTTCGATGCGGTGTAGCGGAATACCCATGGATTGTGTCTCGTCGGTGGTCAGGAGAGCAGGTGCCGCGGATCCACCAGATCGACCTGGCTGAACGGAAACTCGGCCGGGGCTTGATTCGAACCGAGGACCCGGGGGCTGAGCTCGACCTCGAACTTGAAGTTGAAGGTGATCCGCTGTTCGGCGATCAGCCAACGGCCTTCGACGCGACGCATGCGGTTGATGTAGGTGCCGCCCGCAGCGTGAGGTTTACCGACCGTCGGTTGCCAGATGTCGAAGTGACGGGCGGTCAGGATCGCGGCGTCCGGGTCGTCGGGGTCCAGCGTCACGAGCACACCGGTTCCGTAGTGGAAGATGACCTGCTGGTTGTCGATCAGGTACTGATAGCTTCGCCGGATGCTGTCCCGGCCGATGAATGTCCCACGTCCGTTGACCTGAACGGCGTCGTCGGTGAAGCAGTTGACGACGCCGTCGATGTCGTGCGCGTCGTAGAAATGGTGGTAGCGGCGGAAGACCTTTTCGATCTCCCGTTCGTCCTCGATCCGTCGCAGCCGCTCCGCGACCTCCCCTGTCGGTGGCCACTGCTTCTGAGATTCCCTCGCCTGTGAGGCGAATGGCTCCCAGAGTCCGGTCGCCCACCGCCGCAGATTCTCGATGACCTCCACGTCATCTCCTCTCACTGTGATGTGGTGAGAGTGGCCGACGCCACCCGCTCCCAATGCACCTCGTTCGTGCCCCAGTATTTCGCGACGACCTGCGCTCGTTTGAAGTAACGGTGAGCCTGGTGTTCCCACGTGAATCCGGTCGCGCCGTGCATCTGGATCGACTCCGATGCGACGGTCGTGAACGTCTCGCACGCATACGCTTTGGCGGCGCTGGCCGACGTCCGGAAGTGCGTGGGGTCCACATCCGTGACGTCTCCGACCGCGGCGGCATAATCGACCAGCGCGGAGGTCGCCTCGATGGCGACGAACATGTCGACCAACCGGTGCTTGAGGGCCTGGAACGAACCGATGGTCCGGCCGAACTGCTCCCTCACCTGAACGAATTCCAGAGTCATGTCGAAGCATCGCCGCGCGCCACCGAGCGACTCCGCTGCCATCAGCAGCGTTCCGGTGTCCACCAACCGAGCGATGGCCGCCGGCGCGTCGCCCGACCGGGCGACGATGGCGGCCGGGGCCGCATCGAAGGATACGAGAGCGAATGTGCGCGTCGAATCAAGCGTCGGAGTGAGTGTGGTGCTCACGCCGCCGTCGGCCCGCCGCACCGCCACCAGAACCTCGTCGGTCTCGATCCGCGCCGGGACCAGGAAGACATCCGCGTCATCGGCATGGAGTACCAACCGCATCGTGCCAGACACCGTCGTGCGGGTGCCGTCGAGCGCCGCCGACAACGGCCGGCCTGCGTCGCCGGGCGCAACCGCCACGACGTGCATCTGTGCAAGCACCTCTGTTAACAGTTGCTGCGCGACGGGTTCCGATGATTCGGCAAGTACACCGACGCCCGTCATCGTCGATCCGACGGCTGCAGAAGAGAGTACGCCGCCGAGCCGTTCACACACCGTGCACATGAGTCGGAGCCGGCCGACGTCGCCCTGGACATCCGGGTCGGCGATGGCCTCGAACAGTCCGAACTCCTGACTCAGCAGTTTCCACTCGCGGGCCCGCGCGTCCGGCGAGCCCGAGCCCACAGAGTACGACTCGTGCCCGGACAGCATGCGGGACAGGCTTTGCCGGAGCTCGGTGAGCTCCGCCGAATCAGTGATCTTCATGAACTCACCTGCTGCGCCTGGTTCTCGACGGGTTTGATCCCGCGCGGTTCGCGCGGCAATTGGAGGACTTGTTCAGCGATGATGTTGCGCTGGATTTCGTTGCTGCCCGAAAAGATCGTCGCCCCCCGACCAGAGAGCAGGAGATCCTGCCAACGGTCGGTCCGATAGTCGCCGACGAATGCCGGAGCACCGGGCGCCTGGACGTCGGGCCGGATGATTCCGTCGACACCGGCGACGTCGACGGCGAGCTGTCCCAGTCGGAGCCCGTACTCACTCCACTGCAACTTCGAGACGAATCCGAGGGTGTCTGACGGCTGTCCGGACGCGGCGTTACTCAGGGCGATGGCTGCCTGGGCACGCATGATCTGGACGTCGACATACGCCCGCGCGAGACGTTGGCGTAACAGCGGGTCATCGACTGCGCCCGTCTCGTGGGCGTGGTCGATGAGAGCGCGTAATTCGCGTGCGTAACCGAGGTAGGACCCGAGCAGGTCGGCGCCCCGTTCGGTGGCGAGCGTGGACATCGCGACAGCCCACCCGTTGCCCAGCCCGCCGATGACGTTGAACAGCGGGGCTCGTGCACCGTCGAGGAAATCCTCGGCGAACTCGATTGCGCCGGTCATCTGACGGATGCCGCGAACCTCGATGTTGTTGTCGGGCCCGAAGGGCAAGAGCACAAAGGAAAGTGCGTCGCGGCGAGGCGCCGCCGGGTCGGTTCGGCACAGGACGAAGATCATGTTGGCGGGCTCGTATGCCGATGTCCACACCTTCTGTCCGGTGACGACGATCTCGTCGCCATCCACCACCCCGCGTGTCGTCACCCCGGCGAGGTCGGAACCATGGTTCGGCTCTGAGAAGCCCTGACAGTAGCGATCTGTTCCGGCCACGATACGCGGCAGGAAGAATGCCTGTTGCTCGGCGGTGCCGTGGGAGAGCAGCGCAGTGCCCACCAGGTCCGCCGAAAACCCCCGCTTCACCCGCGGAACGCCGACGCGTTCGCATTCCTGCGCGAAGATCGCCGTCTGGACCTCGGTCCAGCCCTTTCCGCCCGCGGCCACCGGCCAGTGCGGATAGATGAGGCCCTCGTCGACCAGCGCACGTTCCCACGCGGCGTACTCCGGTGACGCGAGCGCATCCGCGTGCACGTTCCGGTTCGATCCGGCGAGAATCGTGGCACCGTCGTACCAGTCCACCAAGTCGGCCAGGCCGCGCGGTGCCGACCCCCCGATCCAATCCCGCATGGATGCGCGGAACTCGGCGAGTTCTTCGCCCATATCGACAACTAGCTCGGACTCAACAGGATTCATGCGCGACAACCCGATCCTTCAGCACCCGACGGAGAATCTTGCCGGCGATGTTCTTGGGTAGCTCATCGACGAACTCGATTCGGCGGGGTGCCTTGTACGGCGCCAGACGGTCCCGACAGTGGCCGATCAACTCCAATTCGGTCACGACCGCCGTCGGATCGGTGACCACGAACGCGCAGACCGCCTCGCCCCGATAATCGTCCGGCACCCCGATCACGGCCACTTCCCGCACCGCAGCATGCCCGAGCAGACAATCCTCCACCTGCCGCGGCGAGACATTGTTGCCCGAGGTGATGATGAGGTCCTTCAGACGGTCGACGATGAAGAACCAGTCGCCGTGCCGGACGGCCATGTCCCCGGTGCGCAGCCAGCCGTCGACGATCGTCTGCCTCGTCCCCTCGGAATTGCGCCAATACTCTCGAATCACTTGTGGGCCAGAAACTATCAGCTCGCCTGGCTCCCCGTCGCCGACCTCGTCGTCGACGGTCCCGTCGGGACGCACGACCCGGGCCCGGGTGCTGAACACCGCAACCCCGACGGACAGTGCACCCGTGATCTCGTCGACGGGAATCGGCACGCCGACCGGGGCCAGATGAGTCGGGCCGGTGGCCTCGGTCATTCCGTACGCGACGCGAATCTCCTGACCGAACCGCTTACGCCATCGCTCCACCAGAACCGGCGGCACCGGCGCGGCACCGCAGTACAGATGTGTCAGGGAGGCGGTGTCGGATGCCGTGAGCTCCGGGTCGTTGAGGAGAGCGGTGTAGAGCGTCGGTGGGCCGACCAGAAACGTCGGCCGGTGTTCACGGATGATGTCGACGAGAACACCCGGTGCGAAGCGGTAGTTGATCACGTACCGGCAGCCGGTGAGCAAGGTCGCCGCGACCCCGATCGCCAGACCCGTGATCGTCGACATCGGGGGTACGCCCAGAATCGCGTCGTGCTCGCTGAGCGGCAACCAATCCCGATACACCTGCCCGGCGAAGGCCAGGTTCCGATGCCGGTTGACCGCCCCCTTCGGCCTGCCCGTCGTCCCGGACGTATAGGTGAGTGCCGCAGGCGAATCACCATCGGGTGTATACGCTTTCGGAGTCCTTCCGGCGAACGAGGCAACGATTCCCGCGAAATCCCGGCCGGTGATGGTGCCCGGGCACGGAGGCAGGACCCGTTCGTCGTCGCGATGCTGGTAGTCGCGGGGACACATCGAGATCACCGGTGCGGTGAGGTCGATGCCCTCGAGCCACGCCTGCGAGCCGATACGCGTCTCCTCGCAGAACACGACCACCGCGCCCGAGTCGGACAGCATGTGGCGGAGTTCGGCGTCGCCGACCATGGGATTGACCGGCACGATCACCGCCCCCGCTTTCCAGATACCGACCAGGGCGACGAGGAAATGCGGGATGTTCTGCGCGACGACCGCGACCCGGTCGCCCACCGCCACCCCGTCGGCGACGAGCGCGGATGCGATGGCATCCGACTCGGCGTCGACCTGGGCGAACGTCAGCTCACCGTCGAAGTACGCGACCATCGTGTGGTCGGCGAACTCGTCGACCGCCGCGCGAAACATCGAGAGGGCGTCGTGATGCTGTTGCACCACCGTCACGCCGACGCCGGAAGACGACGATCGCGCCGGGTCGATCGCCGACCCGGCGAACGGATCGGTCGTTTTCGATGCCGGCATCACTCGCGCTCCCATCTACCGCGCGACGAGCGGGGCCAGCCCGAGCATCTTCCGGTACTCCGCGGGCGTCGCGACCTCGCGGCCCAGCACCTCTGCGAGCTGTTTGGCCATCCGGAATGCTTCGAGATTCGAACTGAGCTTCTCCTGCTTGTGCGGCCACTTCCAGACGGTGTCCTCCATGCCCACACGGATATGCAGACCCATCGCCGCGGCGATCGTCGCGAGATAGATCGACGCACGACCGGCCGCGCAGACGAGGATCTCCGCTTCTGGGTCTACGTCTTTGATCAACGAGACGAACCGCAGCAGCCCATCGACCATCTGTCGCGGATTCTCCATCGGAGAGCAGCCGGGCAGACCAGGGAGCACACACCAGATCTGACCCGCATCGAGCAGCCCGCTGCGGAACAGGTAGCGCTCGGCGTTGTTGACGTCGGCGTCGGTGTAGGTCGCGATGATGGGCCGCGAACCGGACTCGAGGATCAGGCGCGTCTTCTCCAGCAGCAGTGGGACCGGTTTGGCGAACAGCGAGTCCCCGTTGTAGACCGCGGTCGTGTTGACCGGGACGGCATCGAGGATGTGCGCGTCCAGGCACCGCTTCATCTCGTCCCACTCGCCATCGAGGGCGGTGACATAGCAGCCGTCGATGGACACGTCCGGGAACTCGTCGCGCAGCGGGCCGGCGACGGCCTCGAACCGTTCCTGAGACAGCGTGTTGTAGCCGCGGTCGTCGCGCACGTGCAGGTGGATCGCACTCGCACCCTCCAGAAGGCAGGCGCGTGCCTCCTCGCGGATCTCGTCGACGGTGATCGGCTGGTTCGGATTGGCGTTCCGGGTGAAGAACGCCCCGGTGATCGCCGGCTGGATGATGATCTTGTCCGGCACATCCCAGGGAGGCTGGATGGTGCCCTCGAAGAATGCCGACTTCTCGGGGTCGATGATCTCGGGGAGGCCGTACGGCTTCCAGATCATCCGTCCCTTGGCTCGTTCGACGCCTTCGGAGACCCGGTTCCAGTCGACCGTGTTGTCGTTCACAATGTTGCCTTTCTCTGCAGGGAATCCAGCTCGTCGAGTTCTTGTTGTGGCGCTCCGATGTATTCGCCGTCGAGGATGTAGCGCAGCGGCTTGCCCTGATCGATCTCCTCGACGACATGGGCCATCAGGCCGGGCAGCACGGAGAGCACGGCGAATGCGACCGTCTGGTTGGCGGTCCACCCGAGGTCCCAGCCGACGGCCGCGAGCCCGCCGTCGATGTTGATCGGGATCCCGGTCTTGCCGGTCTTGGCGACAAAGGCACGCAACAACGCTCGGTATTGCGCGATACCGTCACCGGCCAGCCCGAGTTCCTCGGCCACCTCGAACACGACATCGGTACGGAAGTCACTCGACTTGTGCACCGGATGCCCGAATCCGGGAAGGCGTTTGCGCGCCGACGTGTATTCCGCGACGATCGCGTCGGCCGCGCCGTCGATGTCGAGTCCCCGCTGTTCACGTAGCGACCGTGCATGCGCGAGCAGAGCGTAGGAATGCTCGGGCGAGAGCGTGTTGCTCCCGGCGGCGAGGAGTCCGCCTGCCGTCGCCGGGATCATCTGCGGGTTGCCCGACGCGATGTAGCGGGCGGCGGTGATGGTCGACGCGACAAATCCGTGGTCGAGCAGGCTGGTCAGGATCGCATCGCTCAGCCGCGCCTCGGCGGGGGTCGGCAAGCGACCGATGATCGAGAGGAATGCGCCCTCGGTGTAGGTGAGCCGGCGCATGACGGTTTCCAGCGAAAATCCGCGCAGAAGAACCTGACCCGCCTCCACCTGGCTGACGCTGGTGAGAAATTCGGCCATGATCACTGTCCTGCTTTCTGCCACATGATGGTGGCGTCGTCGTAGTGGTCGAAGGTCAACGCAACGCACCGCCGGCATCGATTCGCGTGCGCAGGATCTGGAGTTCGGACGGGGTGGGACCGTCGGTCTCGGGGATCTCGGCCGGCACGTCGAACTCGAACCCCGTGTTTTCGACGACCGTTTGCAGCGCGACTCCCGCATGCAGTGACTTGAGGCGCGCCCGATGGGTGAGTTCGTCGAAGTCGAAGACACACAGCGGCGTGATAATCGAACTCGGCCCGGAGTTCTGCAGGCCCAACGATTCCCGCAGTCCGGGTTCCCCGCGCCCGTAGCCGAGTGCGGAAATGAAGTCGACCTTCTCCACGAGAGTGCGCGGGTTGTGCGCTGTCGTCACCAGATGCCAGGTGCCGACCTGGATGGTGGCGTTGCAGGTGCCGATGCCGCCCGGCCCCCGAAACTTCAGTCGCTCGTAGTCATCCCCGATACCGATGAGGTTCGAGTTGCCGTACGCGTCGACCTGCAGACCGCCACAGAAGAACACACCGTTGGGCCGGTGCCGTTGGTTGTTCAGCAACTGGTCGTGCTGGTAATAGGCCTCGGCCCACCGCATCGCACGAACGTCGGTGATGAACTCGAACTCGTCGATGACGGGTTCGTCTCGCAGATACGCCTTGGTCATGGCGATCATCACGGTCATGTTCGGCCCATGGGTCAGATGGGCCAACAGCGCGCCGGCGCGGGGCACCGGAAGGTTGGCACCCACTTCGACCCATTGTCCGTCGCGCAATCCGTGCGCGATGGTCGCCGCCATGATCTCCTTGGCCGTGGCGGCCGGTGCGGTCGTGGATTCGGTCGCCTCTGCCTCAAGAATGCTCATGCGATTCCCCTAGTACTCGTTGAGTGACAGCAGTCGCTCGGTTCCGATCCGCGCGAGGTACTCGGCGTGCGTGGGAACCGACAGGATGTGGTCGTCGATGTACCGGTCCACGTCGGTCCGATCATCGTGCTTGAGCCATGTGGTCGCGGCTGCGATGTACTGCTGGATGTGCGTGACATCGGGTGCATAGTGCCCGTCCGCCGAGTACGGATGAGCGCCGAACGGGGTCCGGACGATCCCGGTGGCGCCGGGGATCGACGTCGCGAGCGGGTTGGCCCGGATCTCCTCGGGCGAGACGACGCGCTCGACCGAGACGAACGTCTTCTCCGATGCCGCATACATCGCGATGTCGCCGTAGCGGGTGCCGTTGTGCTGGACATTTCCGTACTCGTCGCTGATCGACGCATGCAGCAGGCAGACGTCGATCTCGATCGCCGGGATTGCCAGCAGCAGTTCACCGTTGATCGGGTCGCGAAACTCCTTGAGCGCCGGGTTGATCACGGGGTAGGACGTGCCGACGCCGGCGCGCCACGGATTGAAGGGTAGTCGTTGCGCGGATGCGCGCAGACCCGCGTAGAAGTGGGCCTCGTCGAGCTCGAAAACCCGAACGGTGCCATCCTGCACGGATTTCCGGAAGGCCGCACCGATTCCGGTCAAGCCCTCGGCTCCCACGTAGGGCGTGACGACGGTGTCCACACACCCGGCCGCGATCAACAGGTCGATCTCGAGCCCGGCCGACGCGGCGCCGACTACCCGTAACCCCCGTCGGCCGTCCAGTATCAGCTGCCGGACGAGCGACATCGGGTGACCTGAGTTGATGAAACCGCCAATCGCAACGGTCATCCCGTCGGCGATGTGTGTACCGACAGTGACCGCATCGGTCACTCGCCCGTTCCGTCTCGGTGCGGTCTCGAGGTCGGTCATGGTTTTCTCGGTCATCGTCCGGCCTTCCAGAACTCTTCGTGCGACTTGCGGTGATCGGTCGAGTACCAGCGCGGGTGGCCGAGGATCGTCTGGCCGCCGTCGACCGCGACGGATTCGCCGGTGATGAACGCTGCCTCGTCCGAGAGCAGGAAGGTGACCAGCGAGGCGACGTCGGTCGGTTCCCCGAGCCGCCCGACCGGGGTGTCGGACAGGAGTGCCGCGCGATGTACGTCGCCGTCCGGTCCCGACAGCATCGGAGAAGTCATCCCCGTCTCGATCACCCCGGGCAGCACCGTGTTGACGCGGACGCGATGGTTGCCCAGCTCGGAGGCCATCCCGATCGCCAGCATCCGAAGGGCCGCCTTGGTCGCGCAGTACGCCGTCAGCAAGTCGGTGTGCTGCGTGGCACCCGAGGAGGCGTTGACGACGATCGCTCCGCCCCGCTTGTTCTCCACCATGCCCTGAGCGACGACCTGGCACACGTTGAACGTGCCTGTGAGGTTGACGTCGACATGGCGCAGCCATTCCTTTGCGGGCTGCTCGAGAAACGTTGCGAACTTGCCATATCCGGCGTTGGCGAAGAGCGTATCGATTGGGCCGAGACGATCGGCGACCGATGCGATACCCTCCTCGACCGCCGAGCGGTCCGTCTGATCCATGCCGAGGGCGAGGACCACTCCCCCGGCGTCCTTGCACAGCCAGACCGTCTCGTCGAGTAACTCTTCCTTACGATCGGCGACTGCGACCGCGGCCCCTTCAGTCGCGAGCCGGACCGCGGTAGCCTGTCCGATGTCGCCGGCCGCGCCGGTCACCAGAGCGGTCTTGCCGGTGAATCGAGTTGTCATTGTGCGGTATACCCTCCGTCGAGGTGGATTGTGGAACCGGTCATGAACGCCGAGGCGTCGGAGGCGAGATAGACCATCGATGGGCCGATCTCACGCGGATCAGGGACGCGGCGTTGCGGGATGCGGCGCAGGAGTGCGTCGCGGGCACGCTCGTGCGCAAGCACCTGCGCCGGCATGTCTGTGTGAAAGTATCCGGGCGCCAACGCGTTCACCCGGATCGAGCTGGCGGCCAGCTCGATGGCGAGCGCTCGAGTCAGGCTTGTCACCGCTCCTTTGCTCGCGCTGTAGGCGGCCTGGTTCTTCACCCCGACCGACGCGGCGAGCGACGAGACGTTGATGATCGACCGTGTCCCACTGTGCTCTTGGCGCGCAAGCGCGCGGGAAGCAAGGAACACCCCGCGGGCGTTGATGTTCAGCACACGGTCCCAGTCGGCGACCGTCACGTCGACGAACGCAGCTTCGTCGGCGACCGCCGCATTGTTCACCAGCACATCCACGGGTCCGTACTCGTGCTCGACCCAATCGAACAGGTCGCCCACGTCGGCCTCGTCGGAGACATCGGTCACCCGATGATCGGCCATTCCCGCTGCTCCGGTGATCCGGTCGACCGTCTTCACCAGAACGTCTTGCGACCGACCGACCACGATGACGCGTGCTCCGGCTTCGGCCAGCGCCTCCGCCGTCGCCGAGCCCAGCCCACCGCCGCCGCCGGTGACGACCGCGACACGACCGTCCAGACGGAATTGATCGAGGACGCTCATACCCTGAGCCCCATCCCGCGGGCGATGATGATCTTCTGGATCTCGTTCGCGCCACCGCCGATTTCGAGGTATTTGCAGTCCCGGTAGTGCCGGGAGATCGGGTATTCGTCGGTGAACCCGTATCCGCCGAAGATCTGCACACCTTCGCGCGTGGCGTCGACATAGGCGCGGGTCGAGTAGAGTTTGGCCACCGAACCCGCGGTGGCCGCCTCTGGATGGGACCGATCGACGAGTTCGGCGGCGCGCTTGTACAGTCCGCGACCGGCGTCGACCGCCGTGCGCATCTCCACGATCTTCTCCGCGATCATCTGGTGCGACGCCAACGATTTGCCGAATGTCTTGCGGACGGTGGCGTAGTCGAGACACCGGTCGAGGACGTCGGTGAGCGCGCCGGTGCTGATTGCCGCCAGGCATACCCGTTCCAGCGCAAGGCCGTCGACCACGCCGTTCCAGCCCTCGCCCGCGGTACCGAGCACATCGTCGTCGGGAACGAACACGCCATCGAGAAAGACCTCGCACAGGTCGATTCCCTTCAGCCCCATCTTCGACAGCGGCCGGATCTCGACACCGGGCGCGCGGGGATCGAGGAGGACTGTCGTTATGCCGTCGCGTTTTGTTCCCCCGCGGCCGGTCCGGATCGCGGTGATGATCACATCGGCGATCGCGGCACCGGTAATGAACACCTTCTGCCCATTGACAATCCAGCCACCCTCGGTCCGGGTGCCGGACGTCGACACAGCCGCAGCGTCCGAGCCCGAGGCGGGTTCGGTCAGGGCGAAGGCGATCAGCGCGCCGTCCCGGGCGACGCGGGACAGCCACTTCTCTTTCTGCTGCTCCGTCCCCCGTGCCGCGATGGCAGCCGCGCCAAGCAACCACATGGAGAAGAAGCTCTGCGACACCGTCAGGCTTCGGCGCGCCAGGGCCTCGAGGACCACCGTCAAGTCACTCGCGCTCGCACCGGAGCCGCCGTACTCCTCCGGGACCACCATGGACGCCCAGCCGTTCTCGCACAACACCTTCATGACCTCAGCCGGGAATACCGCATCGCGGTCGATCCGCGCCAAGTACTCGTCGTCGACAACACTCGCGCAGAGTTTGTCGATGGCACTGACCACACCCGCGTGATCACCGCTGAGGAGTGGATCCTCTGTCGACATCGGTGCCTCCTTCCCTCCGGGCGGCCGCATCAGGACCTGGGCGGCTCGTCCATCGAACTTATCAACCTGTGAGTCAGTTTTCAATCTGTAGGTCAAGAAATGCGAACGGCTGGCATCCGCCACGCCGGAGCCGGCGACGACACCGAGACGCAGGAGGATTCGCCAAGACACGTCGCACCACAGAAACTTTCGATGGATCCGACCGCGTCGCCGCCGATCGCGGCGTCATCACTGCAGGCGTTCGATGATCGTCGCGTTGGCCTGACCGCCGCCTTGGCACATCGTGACCAGACCGAATCGGAGGTCGGCACGGCGCAGTTCCTCGATGAGGTCGATGATCAGGCGGGCTCCGGTGGCACCCAGCGGATGCCCCAGCGCGATGGCTCCGCCGTTGACGTTGACCTTCTCCAACGGAATCCCCAATTCCCGCTGCCACGCGAGGACAACTGATGCAAATGCCTCGTTCGCCTCGAACAAGTCGATGTCGTCGATCGTCATCCCCGCCTTGTCCAGCGCGAGCCTGGTGGCGATGATCGGGGCGGTGAGCATCATGACGGGATCATCGCCCCGCACCGTCATCTGGTGCACGCGTGCCTTCGGCCGCAAACCGTGTTCTGCGACTGCATCTTCGGACGCCACGAGGATCGCTGCGGCGCCGTCGGAGATCTGACTTGACACTGCTGCGGTGATCCGTCCGCCCTCGCTCAGCGGCTGCAACGCCCCCATCTTCTCCAGGCTCGTGTTTCGGCGCGGCCCTTCGTCGATCGCAAAGTCGCCAATCGGGACGATCTGGTCGACGAAGTATCCCTCGTCGATCGCCGCGGCGGCCCGCCGGTGACTCTCGAGCGCGAAACTCTCCATCTCACCGCGGGAGATGTCCCAGTGCTCGGCGATCAGATCCGCCGCGCGGAACTGGGAGAACTCCTGATCACCGAATCGGACCTGCCAACCCTCGCTTCGAGAGGTCGCGTCGGGGTGTCCGAACTGCTCACCGAGTAGCGCTGACACCGCGATCGGAATCGTGCTCATGTTCTGGGTGCCGCCCGCGACGACCAGATCGGCGGTCCCGCTCATGACCCCTTGCGCGGCGAAATGTAGTGCCTGCTGTGATGACCCGCACTGCCGGTCGAGGGTCACGGCGGGGACCGCTTCCGGCAGTCCACCAGCGAGCCAACTCGTTCTTGCGACGTTCGAGGCTTGCGGGCCGATGCCGTCGAGGCACCCGAAGATCACATCGTCCACGGCGACCGGATCGATGCCGGTTCGTGTGATCAATTCACAGAGAACGCGGCCGCCAATGTCCGCCGGGTGGGTATGTGCGAGCGCGCCGTTCTTCTTGCCCACTGCCGTGCGCACGCCGTCTACTACATATGCCTCGGACACCGTCATCCCTTCGATTGTCGAAAACTACAGTTGTACAGCTTGTTTCGTCTTCACCCTGGTGGACTCGCCGAATCTGGGCGCGGGCCGCAACAAGGGCACCGTCTGCGACACCCGCACCGCCAACACCGAGAATCTCGGGAGGCCCGGCAGGGGACTCGCGGCGCATGCCCGCGGCCGGTTCTGCACCGTCACGCACGAGGCGGCGTCCCAAACCTGGAATGCCGCCGCTTAGCCGCTGCCGAGGAGTCGTCGTCGCGACGACTCGAGTATCGACTCTTTGGTCGACCATTTGTCATGGTGTCAGTTATTAACTCATTAGTCAATAGTTAAGTCCCCAAAGTCGAGATCGTATCCGAGACCGGATCTCACTGGCGGGCAACCGATTTGGCATCCCGAGAACCACCTGGGCGTCATACGCCTCACGACCCGACCGCTCCTTACCCACCGCAAGGGTCTTCATCGGCCCGACGTCCGCGCCGACCGCACCAAACCAACCGGTGCCCAACACATCCGACGCCGCAAGCATCGACGGGATCAGGTCCGCAATTACTCGATATGCACCGGGCGCCGCAGCACGACACCAAGAGATGTCGCAGCCCGTATGCGCCGACTATTACGCCAGTCCCGGAAGCGCTCTGGTCGCCGCGATCATGACATCCAGTGGCGAAAAGACAACTTCGGTACCGGCACGCAAAGCCTCGACATTGTCCATGCGGATGCGCGAGAGAAACTGCGTCGTGAGCTTCCACTCGCTGCCTTCGAGACGATAGGTCTCGTGGTAATAGCCGTAGCCTTGTGCGGCCCCCTCCTCCAACTCGACGTAGTCGAACATCGGCCAGATTCCCGATGCCGTGGTGGGTGACAGCAGATCGAGAACAGGTGCATGCACCTGATGGACTGTGGAGACCTTGTCGATGTAGGTCCTGGTCATCTCGACGAACTTCTCGCGTCCCTCAACAACGACTCCGCCTTGGGTCTCCCATCGGAAGTCCTCCGTGAAGAGACTCGCCCACTCGTCCCACTGCTTGGTATCGAGGAGATATTGATAGCGGGCCTTCGTACGTCGAATGCCTTCGAACGCGATGAGCGCCTCGACTGTATCGTTTCGCATTTTTCACTTCCCTCTCGCTAATTCTGCGCTGAAATCACTCCGCCGATCCGGCGCGTCCAACGACTTGACACGGTGTCGAGTCAGCACATCTGAAGATGAGGACGTCATTTCAGTTCAGCATTCATGGTGTGATGGACCCTCGCTGTCATCACGGTCAGAATTCGGTGTTGCCGGCGTCCGGGGCGATCTCGTGCGCGGTGATGTATTTCGATTCATCGCTCGCGAGGAAGAGGACTGTTTCGGCGACGTCCTCGGGTTGTGTGATGTCGACGGGCAGCATGTTTGAGAACAGTTGCGCCGGACGCGGATTGCCAGCGACCGCACGGGCCAACCGTTCTTGCACGTCACCGGTACCCATAGGGGTTGCAACTCCGGTTGGGTGCAGACTGTTGACCCGGATGTTGTCCTTGGCCAGCTCGACTGCGAACGCCTTGGCCATGCCCCGAACAGCCCATTTGCTGGCGGTGTAGGGGACCATGAAGGGCTGAACCTTGATACCGGCAACAGAGCTCACCAAGATGATCGATCCACCACCAGCCTCCACCAGGTACTTCGCGCCGGCCATCACCGTGTTCCACGTGCCGGCCACATTGATCGCCATGGTGTCGTCGAATATCTCCGGCGTGATCTCGTCCCACGGCGCGATCGGCGATATCGCCGCGTTCGCAATGATGATGTCCAAGCGACCCAGGTCCGCGACAGCGTGACCGACCGCATCTGTGAGGGCGGCCCGATCCCGGACATCCACCTGGGCAGTCGCGATACGCTGCCCGTGTTTCTCGACAAGCCTGGCCGTCTCCGTGAGATCTTCGGGTGTTGCCGAATCATAGGTGACGCTGGGAAGCCGATCGGCTATGTCGATGGCAATGATGTCTGCCCCCTCCTCAGCCAACCGAACCGCATGAGCGCGACCCTGACCGCGCGCAGCCCCCGTGACCAACGCGACCTTGCCGGCAACCCGCCCTGTCTTCTCACTCATCTATGACCTCTACGCTGCTATGAACAATGATTCATTTTCTTATAGCCATGGATCAATCTACCTGATGGGAATTAAGATCGGAAGGGGCATGGTCATCATCACCACCCACTGCGCGGGCGTGGTCACGCGCTGCATCCGCCGGCTTGCAGGGCCACCCCGAGCAATCGGTCTACAACATCTCCAAGGGCGCCGCGGCCAACCTCACCCGCATCCTCGCAATCGAGTATGGCCAGAACAAGATTCGCGTTAACGGCATCTGCCCCACCTACGCCAAGACCGCGCTGACCCGGGCACTGTTCGACGACAAGGACTTCGACACAACCTTCACCGAATCGATCCCCCTCAAAACGGTGGGGCGAGGTCGACGACATCGCCAACCTCGCCCTATTCCTCGCCTCCGACGAGTCGAGTTACCTCCACGGCGACCCCATCAAGGTCGACGGCGGCGAAACCCTCTGCCGCTATTCGGTGTAACGAATCCGCCCGAGTGAAGCAGTTCGGCGTTGTGTCGTCCCAGAGTCATCGTTCAAGCCGGCGGCGGCACAATCGTGACCCGGTTCGGTGCGTGCAGGACCGCGATGCCGGCGTCGCGGGCTGCGACCGTGAATGACGTCGGCGCGTTGTCGGCCGGCCAGCTCTTCGATCCGGCATCGTCGAATACCGCCAGCGCGTTTGCCGTGGGTACAGTACTGAACCGCGACTGATACCGCAGTCCGTCGCACATCGCGTCCAGCGCACCGGCCCACGCCCTCGGGATCATGTAGGGGGTGAGGGCATGAATCTCGCGCGTGACACCGAAGTCGACAGCCCGACGATGGCAGAGGTCCGCGAGTACACGGTCGCGAGGAAGCCGCAGGCGCGATACCGATCGTTCGACAGCGAAGTCAGCATCCACCGCACCAAGCGCGTGCAGTGTGGCTCCGAGCGCTTCCCGGACGGCTGTCTCCAGATCGATGGCGAGGTAGCAGGTTCCGCGAGGGTCTTCCAGGTCGAACCGACCCGCGCCAGAGGCCGAGAAGTACCAAGCACCGCGCCCGTTCCGGTGCGCGCGGTATAGATCAGTGTCCTTGCCGGCCACCGTAATCGGGAATCCCGAAAGGTCTCGGCCATCCGGGACGCGCAGCGCCACAGAATCTCGACGACTCACGCCGCCCAACGCTCCGCATCAGCCCGGGCAGCATCCATGGCGAGTTTGCGGTGGGCAGCGCTGCCCGACGTCAGGCACTCGACCGCGGTGTGCCCGTCCAGGTCGGGGTTGGGCGACCGCATCCACAGCGCAGCAGTCCACGCGTTGGCGTGCTCCCGCAGAATCCGCCACGCCTCGAGCAACTCTCGGTCGACCGCACCCTGCTCGGTGAACTGCCAAGTCGGGTACACCCACGTTCCGGACTGGAGCTGACAGCCGATCATTGTCGAGTGCTTCACGCGTTTGGCCACAGCCTGTTTGCTGATACCCAGCCATGAGGTCAATCCAGTGGTGTCGTAGAACGGTCCCACAATCTGGTCGTGGACACCAGCCGCGGGAAGCGCAGAGACCATCGCCGCGGCGATTGCCGCAGTGTCCTCATACAGCGCAGCATCCACACCGGCTCTTTCTGCAGCCTCGAAACGCTCATCGACCAAGTTGGTGAGCTCATCAAGCAGCGCCCGTTTCTGATCCATCAGATCGGACATCCGACACACCTCCCTGAGTCAACCAAGTCAACTCAAGATAGCGCGGCAGCGGTCTGCGGTCAACCAGGTCAACCGCCGCGCGGCCAGCATTACCCACTGCTTGCTTTGTGAGATCCGTACCAAAGTAGGACAAATCCGCGAGAGTAGTACACCCCTGACCTGACCGGGTCTTACTCGCGTCTGTGGTGGGCCCTGGCGACGCTTGCCCACGCCTATCGAAGATATTCTCCTGGTGGTCACGGACCCGTTACCCGACCATTTCGAGTCGATCCGCTTGCTCCATACGCGGTCTACCCACACGGGTGCGGAAAGGAGACGGACCTCGAGGCCGGGGGCAGATCCGAGTGCCGTTGGCGTAAAGAACTGGCCAGCAATTGAATACGTGTCGATCATCGACGCCGCCAGCAGTGTGATCGCTTACCAGGGCTATCGGCTTGCATAGTTGACGCCGACGTTGAGTCGCCGCCGAATATCGGCCATCGCCGATGGCCCTTCGTCAAGGGCCATGGCAAGCAGGAACGACTTGTCGACGTCGGAGACGGTGCGGAGCGCCGGCTCATGAATGAGTGAACCCATCACTCCGGCGACGCGCTTTGCTATTACCTTCTTCGGCGTCGACCACAGTGATCTCGGTCTGGTCGGGATGCAGGCGCCAGGTCTGGGCACCGATGCGCTGCAGCAAGAATGGGTAGCCGCCAGCCGCGTCGACCATGGCACGCAGGGCGTCGTCGCCGATAGAGCGGCCAGCGGCCTCGATCGGCTCCCTGAAGCCTCTCTCGACGTCGCGACGTGACACGGACACCGAGGTGTGTCGTTCGGCGCGCCGTAGGAACGTGAGGACATCCTCGTTGACGATGTCGCTGACGCTTGGGGCCGGTCCCGCGCCGGCAAACGCGAGCTCTCGGCCTTCACGGAATGCGTGCTGAACGGTTGTCGCAAGCTCCCGCAGCTCGGCGAGTTGACCATGTCGTCACGCCACGACGGGTATAGAGACTTTTAGACTTATCGGACTCGTTTACACTTCGGCGGTGATCGGGTTTGGCGGTGAATGTGCGTTGTACGAGTTCTGAGTATCCCCTCAGGAGTTCGGTTCCCACGGGTTGACACATCGGACGCCGAGCGGCTCGAAATGCTTGGTATTGCGCGTCGCCACGGTCATCTCGGCGGCCTGCGCAATGGCAGCGATGACAGCGTCGTCGAACGGCGCATGCTCTGGCACCCGGTAGGTCGCCAGCACCCGTGCGGCAGGCAGATCGAACGACAGCACACGGTCGGCGAATGCAGGCAAGACCCGCTCCTCAAACCACCGGCGCAAGACCCGTCCATGCACTGGGTCGGATCGCTCCCTGGTGACCACGCCACGCTCGATCTCTGCAATGGTCATCGCCGTCACGAACTGCTCGTTTACGGATACCGACGCCGCCCACGTCTCGACCGGCCGGTTGCGTCCCCGGACCCTCAGCGCGGACACCACGTTGGTGTCCAAGATGTATTTCACAACTCAGCAGTTCGGGCGGTCAGACCGAGGCGTTCAGGCTCGAAATCGATGTCAGCACCCTCGTCGGAACTCAACAGGTCGACGAGCGTGACCGGCTCCCGCTCGAGCGCTTCGGCGAGGATCTCGCGTGCCTCCGCCTCGACCGACCGGTGATGCTGCTCGGCACGCGCCCGCAGGGCAGCCTTGGTTCCCGCGGGAAGGTTACGGATCAGGATCTGTTCCACTTTGACCACCTCCGATATCACACCGACGATATCACGGCAAGGCACTGGGCGACATACGCCTGACCGACTGACCTGCTGGTCGTCGCGTGCGTTTGGTACCGGCTACTTCCTCTGCGCTTGAGCGCCCCCTTTACTACACGTGGATCTCATAAAAGTTGTTGTGCTGCTGCTGGCTGCTGCTGCCGCTGCTTGCCAAACCAAACCCCGCCATTTATTGTTTCCTGTACAAACACTTGAGGGAGCGAGGCATGCCAACCAGGGGACGCGCGACCCGCGAGGCCGGTAAGGCCACGCGAGAGTCGTTGTTGCGCGCGGCCACCGAGGTCTTTTGCGAACACGGCGAGACGGCGTCGGTGGCGCAGATCTGCCAGCGCGCCGACGCGTATCCGAACCAGGTCACCTATTACTTCGGCTCCAAGGAGCAGCTATTCGTCGAGGTGGCGTGCACGGCCGTGTTGCGCGCAGGCCGTCGCGCAGAAGAAGCCGCGGCGGCGACGACGACCGTCGGCGAGTACACCCACGCACTGATCTCCACACTGCTCGGCGGACAGGCACGCAACGTCGAGTTGTTCACCACCGCCATGTCGATGGCGTCACGGCGCGCCGAACTCAGACCGCAGATCGCGGAAACGCTTTCGGTCCTGCACGAGCGCGGCGCCGAGGCACTCATGCGCACCCTGGTGCGCACCGGCTGGGAGATGCGGGCACCCATCGACGTCGAAGCCAAGGCCTTCTGGTCCGCGATCTTCGGGCTCGTCCTCCAGCAGGCTGCCACCGGCCCTCAACCCGACGCCGGCCTCGAAGACGCAGTTGCGATCGTGTTCACGAATCTGCAGATTCCTGAAAGTGTTCTGCAGCATGCGATCTGAGGGGCGGTCTCAACCCGCGGAGCCAACGGCACTCGACCAGCAAACCTTTGAAGGGATACCACGATGACCCAGTCCGCCACGCCAACCAAGCCCCAGCCGCATCTCACGCACACCGTGTTCAACCAGTCGGCGCCCCGCGTCGACGTCAACGAGTTCGACCTCGACACCGTCCTGGTCG
Organism: Gordonia rhizosphera NBRC 16068; assembly: GCF_000298195.1. Lineage (GTDB taxonomy): Bacteria > Actinomycetota > Actinomycetes > Mycobacteriales > Mycobacteriaceae > Gordonia > Gordonia rhizosphera. Next base: position 48,292 of record NZ_BAHC01000171.1, read on the forward strand.
AGGCCGTCCGGCGTCACGACGGCGGGTGGGGTGAGGACGAACTCCGTGAGATCGGTGCCCTGGTGGGCAGTGCGTCCTTCAAACACGATGCGGCCCTGACTCATACGCGCCTACCCGAACTCAAGACCTTCGACCGGTGGGGTCATCGTATCGACGAGGTCGAGTATCACCCCGCCTATCACCGGATCATCGGCGACGCGGTGCGCTACGGCGCGCACACCCGCTGCTGGGAGGACCCGCAGCCAGGCTCGCACGTGGTCCGCGCCGCCGCATTCATGCTCTTCGGAGAGATCGAACCCGGGCACGCCTGCCCGGTGTCGATGACCCACGCGGTCATCCCGTCACTCGAACTCCAGCCCGACGTCGCCGCGAACTGGGTTCCCAAAGCCCTCTCCCGCGAATACTCCGGCGACTTGGGTGCCGACAAGACCTCGGCCATCTTCGGCATGTCGATGACCGAGAAACAGGGCGGCTCCGATGTCCGGGCCAACACCACCGTCGCCCGCCCGGTCGGACGCGGCGGACCAGGCGGCGAGTACCTGCTCACCGGCCACAAGTGGTTCTGCTCGGCGCCGATGTCGGATGCTTTCCTGGTACTCGCACAGGCAGAAGGACCTGGCGGCGAAGGACTCTCGTGCTTCCTGCTGCCGCGCGTGCTACCCGACGGCACCCGCAACGTCTTCCGCATCCAGCGGCTCAAGAACAAGCTGGGCAACAAGTCCAACGCATCGAGCGAGATCGAACTCGACGGCACCGTCGCGCTCATGGTCGGCGAACCAGGTCGTGGCGTGCGCACCATCATCGAGATGGTCGCACAGACCCGACTCGACTGTGTGCTCGGCAGCGCCGCCGGGATGCGCCAGTCGGTCGCCGAAGCGGTCTGGCACGCACGTCATCGTGCCGCGTTCGGCGCCACGCTGGCCGACCAGCCGGCCATGAAAGCCGTGCTCGCCGATCTGGCATTGGAGTCCGAGGCAGCCACCGTCGCCGCCATCCGACTGGCCCGCGCCCACGACGAGGATGCCGACGAGCACGAACGCGCCTTCCGCCGCCTGGCCACCGCCGTCGCCAAGTACTGGATCTGCAAGCGCGGACCGCACCACTCCTACGAGGCCCTGGAGTGCCTGGGCGGCAACGGATACACCGAGGACTTCCCGCTCGCCATGCGTTACCGCGAACAGCCGGTGATGGCCGTG
>NZ_BAHC01000170.1 GCF_000298195.1 Gordonia rhizosphera NBRC 16068
CAAGATCGTGCCGATGATCCCGGCGAGCGTCAAATACCACCGACGCAACAACGTTCCAATCACATCTTGCATGGTCTCCCCATAGCCGCCGCGCACCGCCGTAACGTGTAGTTTGTCACGCGTAGTTCGTCGCCGTGGGCGAATGGATCGTTACCTCGTCTTCGGGCCGACACTGGCGAATCCCGTGGCAATTCAGGCTGACGCAAGACGATGCACTTCACACAGTTGCGGATCCATCTCCTGTATACTTGCGGCACCCTGAAGGGAAATTCAATCCCATGACCGTACTGGATTTCGCTGCCGCAGTCGTTCGACGATGGCTTGTAGTCGCTCTGGGGGTGTCACTGACAGTCGCTGCTCTCCTGTTCGTCAATACGCGCCCCCCCACATACGCATCGCAGGCCGACGTGACACTGCTCCCACCGGTCAGCGGCCGCTACCCGAACTCGTTTACCGACAGCGGCGCCAACGTGATGTACGCAGCCGGTCTGCTTGAGCGCACAGTGAACAAGGACCATCGGGTTACGGCCACGAGTTCCACCACAATCGGCCTCGTCGACATCGGGATTCGCAACGGATGGATGATTCGTTTCCCGAACTACGGCGGCCAATGGGCCTACTACTTCAGGTGGCCCACGCTCGACGTTCAGGCGGTATCCCCCTCCGAGGAAGGAGCTCGCGCTGCAATGCGCGAGACGCTGAACAAGGTCCAGCAGACGCTGCTCGACATGCAGTACGACTACCGCGTCGCGCCGTACAACAGAATCAATCTGCGAATGTCCCCGCCTGACGTCGAGGTAACGGCCAGCACCGGCAACACTCGCCGTGCAAGTGTGGTGACGTTGCTGCTCGGCATCGGACTGACGGGCGCAGCGGTCGTGGAATCCGACAGGTGGCTGCGGCGGCGCAGAGAACGTCGCGACGAAAAGAAATCGAAAGCAGAAACCGCTCCCGCTGAGGATGCGCTAGTCTGAACGGAATTCCGCCATGCACAAGGTTCTGGTGGTATACGGCACGCGCCCTGAGGCCATCAAAATGGCCCCCGTCGTCTCCGCGCTGTCACGCTCGGAGTACCTCATCCCGATCGTGGCCATCACCGGACAACACCGCCAGATGCTCGACCAGGTGAACAAGCTCTTCGAGATCACCCCAAGCCATGATCTCGACATCATCACGCCGAGACAACGCCTGGAGGACATCACGTCCAAGGCACTCGTCGGCGTATGCGACATCATCGATGCAGAGGCTCCGGATGCCGTCCTGGTCCAGGGCGACACCACCACCTGCTTCGCCGCGTCACTCGCCGCGTTCTATCGCAAGGTCCCGCTCTTCCACCTGGAGGCCGGCCTGCGGACGGGAGAACGGTACAACCCGTTCCCCGAGGAGATCAACCGCCGGCTGACGTCGCAGTTGACCTCCCTGCATCTGGCCCCTACGCCGACGTCACGCGCGAATCTGCTTGCCGAGCGGGTTGATCCATCGTCCGTCGTCGTCACCGGAAACACCGTGATCGATGCTCTGCGTGAAGTCGTGGCGCGTGATCTGCCGGTCAATGACACAGGCGCGGCACGTGCTTTCGGTGGCCGCATGGTGCTGGTGACCGCCCACCGCCGAGAATCCTGGGGTGAACCGATGGCGCAGACGGCACGCGCCCTGGCGCGGCTTGCGGAGAAGTTCCCCGATGTGAAGTTTCTGGTCCCAGCGCATCTCAACCCGATCGTGCGCGAGGTTCTGCTACCTCCCATCGTCGGGTTCGACAACGTCGTCATCACCGATCCCCTGTTTTACGACGACTTCTCGCGCGCCATCGCCGAATGCACGCTGGTGCTGACGGACAGCGGAGGCGTGCAGGAGGAGGCACCCAGCCTGGGTAAACCGGTGCTCGTCATGCGCGAGACAACCGAACGACCCGAGGCGGTGCAGGCGGGCACCGTACGACTCGTCGGAACTGACGAGCAGACGATCGTCGACTCCGTCAGCGAACTTCTCACCGACGAGAACGCATACGCAGAGATGGCTCGTGCAGTGAACCCTTACGGTGACGGACATGCTGCCCGACGCGCCGTCGCGAGCATGGAGCACTTCTTCGGGTTCGGCCCCGGACCCGAAGAGTTTTCTCCAGCGGCCGCGGCGGCCCTCGACTGACACCCTCCGGGCACACCGGATCTGGGAACATCAGCGCCAGATGCCCCGGATGTCGTAGACGACCTTCCCGGACAATCGACACCGCGACATCGACTTGAACTGGTCGTGGTCGACCAAGAGCACCACGATGTCGGCCTTTTCGACCGCATCGTTCGGCCGCGTCATCCGCACATTCGCCGCGCCCTCCAGAGTCGCGGGGAGCGTTGGCACAAAGGGATCGGCGACCAGGATCTCCACCTCCGGTAGACCTTTGGCGATGCGTTCGACGACGTCGAGGGCCGGACTTTCGCGTACGTCGTCGACGTTCGCCTTGAAGGTCAACCCCAGGCAGGCGATCGTCGGCTCCCGGAACCGCACACTTTTCTCGATGATCTGGTGCGCGACGATGTCGGGTCGCCCGTCATTGATCTCCCGAGCGGTACGTATCAAACGCGACAACTGCGGTGAAGCACCCACGATGAACCACGGATCCACCGCGATGCAATGTCCTCCGACACCGGGCCCGGGGGTGAGGATGCTGACCCGCGGGTGATGGTTGGCGAGTCTGATGATCTCCCAGACGTCGAGTTTCAAGTCGTCACTGACCGTGGCCAGTTCGTTTGCAAATGCGATGTTCACGTCGCGGTAGGCATTCTCGACCAGCTTTGCCATCTCGGCGCTCGCCGCATCCGTGAGCAGAATTTCTCCCTGGCAGAACACACGATAGATCGCGGCGGCGCGATCGGCGCATTCACGGGTGATCCCGCCGACGACACGATCGTTGGTGACCATCTCGATCATGATCCGGCCCGGCAGAACCCGTTCTGGGCAGTGCGCGACATGTACATCGGGCAGCCCGTCTCCGACGTGTGGGAGTGTGAGGTCGGGACGCAGCTCGGCGATCCATCGACTCAGGCTCTCCGTGGTTCCAGGCGGCGATGTCGACTCGAGGACCACGATCTCACCGCCCCGCAGCTTGGGCGCGACATGCTCGGCCGCCATTCGCACGCACGACAGGTCGGCGCTGTGGTCGGCGTTGAACGGGGTCGGTACCGCAATGATGTACGCGTCGGCGTGTGGAACCTCGGACGCCACGGTCAGCTTGCCCATCGCCACCGAACCCGAAAGGCCAGCTGCGAGATCGGGTTCCACGAATGGAACCTTTCCATGTGCAACGGCATCGAGCCGGTTCTGATCGACGTCGATGCCGATGACGTCGACGCCCCGGGTCGCGAGCGCAACTGCCGTCGGGAGACCGATGTATCCGAGGCCGATCACGGCGACGGTGCCTTCGAAGGTGTGCACGGCTGCCTCTTTTCTGACGGGATCAGGTGGTCGGTTCATGGGTAGGCCGGGAGTACGCCCGTCGTGGACGCACCCGTTCGCGGGCCAGCATCAGCACAAATAGCGTGTTGGTTGTCAGGTAACGCCGCCACATGCGCCGCGGTTCCTGCAGGAGGCGGTAGGCCCACTCGAGTCCGTGCGTCTGCCACCACACCGGCGCCCGTTTTGTCTTTCCGGCCATCACGTCGAAGGATCCCCCGACCCCGTGCAACACCGGTACCTGCATGAGATCGGCCCACTGAGCCAGGAACATCTCTTTGCGTGGCGAGGGCATGCCGAGGAAGAGCATGTCCGGCTTCACATCACGAATATCCGTAGCGATCGTCGCCTGCTCGTCGGAATCGAAGTAGCCATCTCGGCTACCCACGATCCGCACGCTCGGATACCGTTCGGCGAGAACGGACTCGAGTTGCCGCAGTACATCGGCACGCGCGCCGAGCAGATAGACCGAATTGCCGTCACGATCCGCAGCTGCCAGCAGCGCCTCGAAAAGGTCAATCCCCGTCACTCGTTCCGGTAGCGGCTGGCCCAGAATCCGGCTCGCCCACACAACCGCCTGTCCGTCGGCGATCGCGATATCGCTGCGCAACAAGGCTTCCCGCAGCAAAACGTCCTTCTGGACGTTGACGGCTTTCGCCGCATTCACCACACCAATCAGGACCGGCTTGCGCGACGCTATCGCGTCGCGGCATCGGTCGACGGCCTGCGCCAAGGTCAGTGCGTCGATTCGGAGACCGAATATCTCCGAAACTGCCGGCGATGTCTCTGTCATGGTCATCTGGTGAATCCGTCCTGTCGGTCTCGGTGCGCGATCGGCGGTGATGACCATGCGTACAAGCACCAGCCGAGTTCGTAGGGCCGGCACTCGTGGTCGACGTGTGTCGGCGGCAGTAGGTGATCCAGCCCGGGGAGACGGACGGCTGGATGAATGGCGGTGGTCACCGCGGACATGCTCCGGGCCAGCTTTCGCGGTTCACGACGACCGATCTTGCGCCACACGACGTTGTGGTCGTTCGAAACAAGCTCGTCGCCGGTCTCCGGATGGGTGAAGATCCAACCGATCCCGCGTGCGATCGACTCCGTGTGGTTGTGGCCACCGGCCTCGACGAGATCGAACAGCACCATGGGTGCCATTGCGTGCTGGTGGACGCTGTACACGGGATACTTCTCGACGACGGAGGTGCCGCGGGCGTCGTAGTGCCACCACCATTGGCCGGCGTCGCCCTGGAGTTCACAGATCCGGTCGGCGCACGCATTCGCGGCATCCAACTCGTCCCCATCGATCACCCGCGACGCCCGCGCCAGTGCTTGAATCGGGTACACCTGGTCGGCGAATGAGCCGACATGCGCGCGCAGCCGGGACTGTGCGCCGGCGGGGACGGTGTGCGGGAACAAACCACCTCGCCCCTGCGCGCTCTGCAATAGCCGGCACCAGTCGGCGATCAATCGGCAACGGTCTTCGAGGGACACTGCGGCAACCGCGGCGGTTATCGACCACGACAGGACCACGGTGTCCACCGGACCCTCGGCAATGGCCCGGGACAGCCGGTCGAACAGTGCCTCGTTTGTTTCGCCGAGCACCTCTGCTGCTGCCCATGCCGCCAGGGCGACCGCGCCGAGGTCTTCGGACTGCGCAACTCGGACGATCAACGCCCGGATCAGTTCCTCCGCGGTCGAGCCTTGGAGTATGGCGTGCTGTTGTTCGATCTCAAGCGTCGCCAGCCCGAGGGCCGCCATCGCGGTGTACCGAGGGTTCTCACCCTCCAACCGAGGTACCGCCGCGGAGTCGATCAGTCGCGCCGTCTGCGCGAAGCTGGTGCCGTTTGGCAGGAGCATCGACGAGAGCCCGCGCGGGGCAAGCGCGAGCAGTGATTCGATGGCGCGCCGCGACTCGGCATCGAGGCGATCCAGTCGAGCGCTGCTGCTCGCGTCGACGTTCGGGGTTTCCGGCACACTGAGCTCGAAACCCGTGATTGGCGTGTGTGCACTCATCAGACAGTCACCGATCGGCCGGTCCACGTCCGCCAAAGCTGTACCCGCACAGAGTTATCACGACTTCCTAGCGAATTCTCCCGCGTCGTATACCGTGGGGTGATGTCCATCAGCCTCAGCGTCGTCGTTCCCTCGCGCAATGCGGCCGCGACGCTGGACTCCGTCCTCGACGCGCTCAAGAGGCAGTCGGTGACTCCTCGCGAGATCATCGTGGTGGACGACGCGTCGACCGACGACACCGCAGCGATCGCCGGCCGATATGACGTCCGGGTGGTCACTACCGACCATGTCGGATACGCGGGCGGCGCAAGGAACCGCGGATGGGACGAGGCGACGTCACAGTATGTGTGCTTCGTGGATGCAGATGCCTGCCCGGACGAGAATTTCGTCGCCGGGGTCGAGCGCGCGGTCAGTGATTTCCCGAAAAGCGTGATCGGCTGTGCGCGCCGGTTTTCTCCGGGTTCCGCGTGGTCGTGGGTTGCGCATCTGCAGTGCGAGACTCCGTATTTGGAAATCGGCATCCCCCGTGACGCGCCGTTCGTGTCGTCGTTTTGCATGGTTGTTCCTGCCGATCTACCGGTGCGCTGGGACGAAAGCTACGGGGGCGAGGACATGGTGTTCTCGGCCGACGTCCTCGCCGCCGGCTACCGGCTGATCTTCGACCCGCGGTTTCACGCCTCGCATGTGAAGCTCCGCGAAACGTACGCCGATCTGCGGCGACAGCAGCGGCGCCAGGCGTACGGACAGGCCAGGGGTGCATACCTCGTCGAGATCGGACGTGCACGCAAGGTTCTCGCCCGCGTACCCCTGCACTACTTCGTGTTGGCGCGACTCCCAGTGATCTACCGACGCCTGGGCGACTTTCCTGAACTCCGAGCGGGATTCTGGTCGCATCTGGGCCATTTGATCGTCGGTGAGTGGATGCTGGGAATCAGCGCGTGGCGCTACGCTCTTCGCCGCCCACCCGTCCGCGGTCACCACGGGCCCGATACCCGGTAGATCAGTACGCCCCATCGCCGCTCATCACCGCCTTGATCGTCCGCCACAGGATCACCAGATCCTGCATGATCGACCAGTTCTCCACGTAGGACAGGTCGAGCCGCACGGACTCCTCCCACGACAGGTCGGACCTTCCGGAGACCTGCCACAAGCCGGTCATACCCGGCTTCACCAACATCCGGCGCGCAACACGGCCGTCGTAGCGCTTGACCTCTTCGGGGAGCGGAGGTCGCGGACCGACCAGGCTCATCGTTCCAGTGAGCACATTGAACAGTTGAGGGAGTTCATCGATGCTGTAGCGACGGATGAAGTGGCCGACGCGCGTGATCCTCGGATCCTCACGGATCTTGAACAGCACGCCGGCACCCTCGTTCTGATGGCTCAGGTCGCCCTTACGAGCCTCGGCGTCAGCCACCATCGACCGGAACTTCCACATCCGGAAAGCGCTGTTACCCAACCCCATACGCGTCGCGCGGTAGAAGACGGGCCCCGGCGAGTCGATCTTGATGGCAACCGCGACAGCCAGGAGCACGGGCGCGATCAGGACCAGTATCGCGGCGGCCCCCACCCGGTCGACGAAGGCCTTGCGGAATCGGTTTGCCCCCTCGTAGCGGGGCTTGTCGATGTAGAGAAGGGGGAGTCCGGCGACGGGGCGGACCATGATGCGAGGACCTGCCACGTCGGTGACACCCGGCGCGACCATCATCTGAACGTCCATGCCCTGAAGGTCCCAGGAGAGCTCCTGCATGGCGGCATGGCCTAGGGCGCCCGCCGAGGTCACGGCCACGGTCGTGGCTCTCGACGCCGAAACCGCAAGGGCGACGTCATCGAAGTCACCGTACACAGGGATTTTCTCCCCATCGCCTGATCGAAGGCGCGCTTCTGTGGCAGCGCTGCGCTTGGGCAGGCAGGCACCAATGACATCGAATCCCAGCGCCGGCGAGCCCCTCAACCGGTCGACCATATGGGCCACTGATCCCGGTTCGCCGACGACGAGTACACGCTCGAGGTTCTTCCCACGATGACGCTGACGAACGAGGTGTCGCCGCCACGACCACCGCGACGCCAAGAGCCCGAGCGTGCCGAGCGGAAGCGCCAGGGCGAAGTATCCCCGTGACACCTCGAGACGAAACGCGAGAACGAGAATCGCGAGGAGCCCGAACACGGAGAAGCAGGCAGTCACGACCCGGCTGTATTCCTGTGGCCCGGCGCCGATGATTCGGTGATCCAAGGTCTGATAGACGCGGAGCGCCACCAACCATGCAGCGATCAGGAGCAGTGAGACAACGAGCACCGGCGGGCCACCGACGCCGCCAAAGTGGTCGGGTTCCCCACTGCTACCGAAGCGGATCCATTGGGCGAGGAACACCGCCGAGATGACCATCGCCGCATCGGTCCATGCGGCCATCGTCAGGTATCGCTCCAGCCACGATGACGGTGAGCTCTGCTCGACGAGGCGCACGGACGGGCGTGGCAGCCGCACCGAGCCCAGACCAGCACGCGACGCACCCGAACCGGATGGGCGTTGCTGCGTGGTCACTGGCCCCCCAAGGCATCGGAGTTGCGGCAGGGTGGCCGTGCGATCGAGGTGTGGTGACGGACGCAACCTCAACGCAACGGTCGCTCACTAATCTAAAGGCCGAAATTACAAGCTACAATCACGCAAACATGGACAAATGACAGGAATTCCTTGATGAATGATGGCGGTAGGACGCGAAACGACCTCGACCTGCGCCGATTACGGATGTTCGTGACCGTGGCCGACTCACCGAGTCTGCGAGTGGCGGCCGACGACCTCTACATCACGCAACAGGCCGTGTCGTCAGCGATCAAGGAGCTCGAGCGCAACTTGGGGGTTGAGCTTTTCTCGCGATCGCGTCGAAGTCTCACGTTGACCGCGGCGGGCGAAGCCCTGTACCACGGAGCCCTGCCACTTCTCGCCGGTGGTGATCAGTTGACCGCAAAGATGCGGCTCATGGGAACCGACCGCCCCATCCCTTTTGTCATCGGACACACGCCGGATCTGGCGCCGTCGGAGGTCTTCACGATCATCGAGCCGGTGGTGTTGAGCGATCCCGCGGTTCCGATCACGGTGCGTCCGGTTTTCGCCGACCGGATACACGGAGAATTGCTGCACGGCGAGATTGACCTCGCGTTGCGACGCGGCGTCCAGTCTCCACCCGGTCTGGCTGGAACCGTTGCCGCACACCACCAACTCCACCTGGCCGTGCGCACCGACCACCCGCTCGCGCAGCACGACCGGATCACGCTGAGAGATCTGGCAGAGCACGACATCGTGATGTCCGAGGCGGAGGAGGACACCGAATACACGCAGATCCTCATCTCGACGTGCCAGGGCGCCGGATTCGAGCCTCGGGTCGTCCCGTCGACATTGCGTGGGACTCCGCCCCACACCGGCGTAATCACCCATCCCGATGCGTGCGTTTTCGTCACGAACGAGCCCGGGTGGATCTACGGCCACCGGATCAGAGTGATCGAGTTCGACGACCCCCCGATCGCGCCCGTGCAAGCGCTATGGCTACCGCACACCTCATCCGAGATCAGAAGAAGCATTCTGGACTCGGTCGTATTATGACCCGGCGGCGCCAACCCGCCCGACTGCGACAGGTCCGCCCCGGTCCCCCACAATGGGCTTCATGCTCGTGTCCGGACCGAGAGCGCGCACCCGCCGTCGTCGGCTGCTCTTCCTCGCCGGCTCCGTGGTTCTGGTATGCGCGATCACCTTCGCCGGCGTCGGCTACCAACTCTTCTACCGCGAGCACCAGGACCCTCTGGTACCCGCGGATGCCATCGTGGTGCTCGGCGGCGAGCATGACGGCCGCGAGGACTATGGATTGCGCCTGGCCGCCGCGGGGTATGCGGACACTGTGGTCATCTCCAATCCCTATATCAATGACGACTACAACCGAGGTGGCCGGGCTCTCATGGAGCGCGTCTGCAATGCTGGCACGCCCGAGATCGAGGTGATCTGCTTCGACCCTGACCCGTCGACAACCCGCGGCGAGGCGATGTTCGTCCAGCGACTCGCCGCGGAGCGCGGGTGGAAGTCGGTGATCGTGATCAGCTGGCGCTATCACCTGGTGCGGGCACGCTTCATCTTCGGGCAGTGCTTCGACGGTGACGTCATTATGCGCAGTGTCCCTCGCGACTACGGCCGGTCTCCCATTTTCTGGTCCTACCAGTTCGCCTATCAGTACGGCGGCCTGGCCAAGGCCGTCATCCTCGGCTGCGATTGATCGATCCCTGAGGAGCGAGCTCGCGAGCGTCTCGAAGGGTCACGCCGGCGCGGCGAACACCACCTCGGGAGGATCCGGTCGCCCGAAGTAGTGACCCTGCGCGTAATCGAACCCGAGTTCGATGAGGACCGGCAGGACCTCCGGACATTCCACCCCTTCGGCGACGGTGTCGATCCCGGTCGTGTGCGCGAGATCGCAGATGGCACGCACGACCGCGAAGTCAGCCTCATCCGACTTCATCTGCCGGATCAGACCACCGTCGACCTTGAGGACGTCGATGGGCAGATCCTTGACATACCGCAGGGCCGAATAGCCTGCGCCGAGATCGTCCACGCAGATCCGGCACCCCAACTCGTGCAGCCCCTCGACGGTCCGCGCCGAATCGCTGTCGAGGCTGATGATCTGGTTCTCACGGACCTCCACCCATACCCGGTCCGGCTGCACGCCGGCGGCGTCGATCTCGTGGCGAAACAGGGAGACCACGCCCGGGTCGAGGAGTTGCCGTTCCGAGAGGTTCACCGCGACGAACCCGGTCGCACCGATCGTGCGGTTGATCCCGGTCGCCAGGTCTCGGATCGCCGAGGCAATCACTCGGCGCCCGATCGGCAGAATCAGCGACGTCTCCTCGATCTCCTCCATGAACTCGGCGGCGGACTTGATGCCGTCCGCCGAATACCATCGCAGCAGCGCCTCAAAGCCCACGACGGTGTGGGCGTCCAGCTCGACGATCGGCTGGTAGTGCAGTCGAAAGTCGGTGTCGGCGGACTGCACTAGGCGTCGGAATCGGTCCATGGCCTGGCGTCCACGAGAGATCAGCGCGTCATCGGCGACGACCATTGGAAGGTCGCGCGTGATGGCGTCCGACAGCGCGGTCTCGGCGCACTGCTCGAGTTCTCCGGTTGACGTCGCTCCTCGCAGGTCATCCGCGACGGCGAGTCCGACACACACATCGAGAAAGTAGTCCCGGCCGCGGTCCGAGACCGGCAAGGTACCACTCGCACCGGCAGCCACCCGGA
>NZ_BAHC01000169.1 GCF_000298195.1 Gordonia rhizosphera NBRC 16068
CCCACTGTCCGGGCCGACCCTTTCCGCTCGTCGCAGACCGCGGAATAGTTCGTGATTATAGATCAGCCATACTCATAAGAAGATCTAGACCATTCGGAACCTTCAACCGCATCTCCTCAGTACCTCATGTGGATGCCCGCCGCGACGTTGACGATCTCTCCGGTGATGGAGGCCGCACGATCGGAGATCAGGAACGCGCCCGCCTCGACGATGTCGGTCACGTTGGCCAGGCGCCCGAGTGGCGACTTCGGGAGCTCGCTCTCTTTCAGCTCGGGGTGTAGGGCATCGACGAATCGCGTTCCGGTGACGACACCCATCGAGAGCGTGTTCGCGCGGATCCCGTACGGCCCACCCTCGTGGGCGCAGCTACGGGTCAAGACGTTGAGGCCACCCTTGGATACCGCGTAGGGAGCCTCGATGCCCTCGCCCCCGACGTCGGGGGCATAGGTGGAGATGTTGAGGATGACGCCGGGTACCTTCGCGTCGCGCATCTGGGTCATCGCGAGCTTGGACAGCATCCACGGACCGCTGAGGTTGACCGACAGAACGCGGTCCCAGTCGGCCGGGTCGTAGTCGAAGATCGGACCGAGAACGTTGTAGGCGGCGTTGTTGACCAGGATGGATATCGGACCCATTTCGTTACGGACCCAACTGGCGACCTCGACGATCTGCTCTCGATCACCGACGTCGAGCTGTTTCGCCACTGCCCGACCGCCGTTCACCTCGGCGATGGCCTCCGCCGCGGCCACCACTCGTCGCGGGTGTGAGTCGGTCACGACCACGGTCGCCCCGTCCGCGGCGAGCCGCATCGCCAACGCCTTGCCGATGCCGTCGCCCGCAGCACCGGTGACAAGTGCGATCCGACCGGCCAGTTCGTCTGCCACGCATCCTCCTTAATTAGTTTAATGAATTTACCTATTGGTAGGTTACCACGCGATCCAGCCCCCGGGACGAACGCCGCTCCGGCAACTCGGGCCGACTCACAGCATCACGCGCGATTGACTGTTAATAGTTAATGTATTGTACTTATTGACGTTCTGGTCCACGTCATATGTGTGACCGATGCCGAGCGAATCGGCAGGCAGAACCACCCACAGAAGGAGATAGACATGCGCGACGCCGTGATCGTCGAAGCCGTACGCAGCCCGATCGGCAAGCGGAACGGCTCACTGAAGGGGGTTCACGCCGTCGAACTCTCGGCTCAGATCCTGAACGCGCTGGCCGCCCGCTCAGGTATCGACGTCAACCTCATCGACGACGTGCATTGGGGCAACGTGATCAGCATCGGCGAGCAGTCCGGCAACGTCGGCCGGATGGCGGTCCTGGGTGCCGGCTGGCCCGAGTCGATTCCCGGTTTCACGGTGGACCGCCAATGCGGCTCGTCGCAGCAGGCCATCTCGACGGCTGCGGCGGCGTTGATCTCCGGCCAGGCCGATGTGGTCGTGGCCGGCGGTGTGGAAATGATGTCGAATGTGCCGATGCAGGCCGCGAACGTCGAGGGCACTGGCGAGTTGGGCGGTCCCGCGGTGACCCGGTACGCGGACGAACTCAACCGATTTCCCGGATTCGGTGGCCGATTCAACCAGGGCGCCGGCGCAGAGAAGATCGCCGCCGACTACGGTCTGTCCCGCACCCAACTCGACGAATACTCGGTCGAATCCCACGAACGTGCGGCAGCCGCTCGCGACGCCGGCATGTTCGACGCCGAGATCGCCGCCGTCACGATCGATGACTCCACCTTCACCGCCGACGAGGGCATCAGGCCGGGGTCCACCGTGGACAGGCTCGCCGGCCTCAAGACACCATTCCTCGACGACGGCGTCATCACCGCCGGCAACGCCTCGCAAATCTCCGACGGCGCAGCCGCACTGCTGATGACCACCTCTGAGAAGGCGGCCTCGCTGGGCCTGACCCCGATCGCCCGGGTGCACACCGCCGTCGTCACCGGAGACGATCCGGTCAAGATGCTCACCGGGCCGATCCCGGCGACCGCGCTGGCATTGAAGCGCTCCGGCCTGTCGATCGGGGACATCGATGCCTTCGAGGTGAATGAGGCATTCGCACCGGTACCCCTCGCCTGGCAGATCGAGACCGGTGCAGCAAGCAAGCGACTCAACCCGCTCGGTGGCGCGATCGCACTCGGCCATCCGCTCGGCGCCTCCGGCGCACGACTCGCCGTGACCCTGGTCCACCATCTCACGCACACCGGCGGCCGCTATGGCCTGCAGACAATGTGCGAAGGCGGCGGCACCGCCAACGCCACCATCTACGAAGCGCTCTGAGCAATCGGCAGCGGATCACATCCAGATCAATGGAGAAGACATGACTCAACCCGACGTCCACATCGAGCAGCACGGACGAGTGCTGCAGATCATCATCGACCGTCCCGAGGCGCGCAACGCGATCAACCGGGCGGTCAGCCTCGCACTCGCCGCCGCAATCGACCGGCTCGACGACGATCCAGACCTGTCGGTGGCAGTGATCGGAGGTACGGGCGGATCGTTCAGCGCGGGCATGGATCTGAAGGCCTTCGCGCGCGGCGAAGACATGATGGCCGGTGAGCGCGGCCTAGGTTTCACCGGTAAGCCACCGATCAAGCCGATGATCGCCGCCGTGGAGGGATACGCACTCGGCGGTGGTTGCGAACTCGCTCTCGCGGCCGACATGATCGTCGCCGGGCGCACCGCACGATTCGGCCTCCCCGAGGTCAAGCGCGGGTTGGTGGCGGGTGGTGGCGGGCTCCTTCGTCTACCCCAGCGCATTCCGCGACAATTCGCGATGGAGATGGTGCTCACGGGTATGCATCTCACCGCTGACCGCGCGCACGAACTCGGGCTGGTCAATAGAGTGACCGACGACGGGGAGGCGCTGGCGGGAGCGATGGCACTCGCACAGGAGATCTCCGAAAACGGCCCGCTCGCGATCGCTGCGTCGAAGCGGGTCATCGTCGAGTCGCAGGATTGGTCCACCGAGGTGATGTTCGATGAACAGGCCAAGCTCGTACATCCTGTGTTCACCTCGGCGGATGCACGGGAAGGGGCGCTGGCGTTCGCCGAAAGACGGACTCCGCAGTGGCGCGGCGTTTGACCCCGACGCAAAGGAGGCCCCGCCGGCCGGCGGGGCCTCCTTTGCGTACCCAGACAGATCGGCCGGCGTGACGGCTTGTGAACCGCCACGCCGGCCATCGTCATCGCTGCGACGACCGGGCGCCTCGGAGCAATCGCGCGAGGGTCGCTTCCGGTCGCAGCTCAGCTCATCGGGGACCGAAGCGCTGAGCGCCGTCGAGCCGAAGGACTTCACCGTTCACGTATCCGTTGGTGGCCAGGAACAGGGCGGCATCCGCGAACTCCGCGGGCTCGCCAAGTCGCTTGGGGAACGGCACATTCGCGGTGAACTTGGCGAGGGCGTCATCGCCGACGCTCTCCATGATCGCCGTCCGCATGGTGCCCGGAGCGATCGTGTTGTACCGGATACCGGTGGCGCTCAGGTCACGTGCTGCCGCCAGGGTCAACCCGATCACGCCGGCCTTGGCCGCGGCATAGGCGGCCTGACCGATCTGGCCCTCGTAGCCGGCGATCGACGCCGTTGTGACGATCGCGCCCCGCTCGCCGTTCTCTTGCGGCTCGAGTCCGGCCATGTGCGCGGCCGCCAACCGCGCCACATTGAACGTGCCCGACAAGTACAGATCGAGGGTCTTGGTGAATCCCTCCAGGGTCGCCGGACTCCCGTCGCGCCCGACCATCCGCTCCGCGACTCCCCAACCACCATGCGCGACAACAACTGTGCGCAGGTCACCGAGCCCGGCAGCCGCATCGAGAGCACTCCGCAACTCGGCATCCTCCAGGACGCTGGCGCGGGCATACACGGCCCGACTCCCCAGATCCGCGGCCAGTTTCTCACCACGCTCATCGGCGAGATCGACGATCACCACCGACGCCCCCTCGCGATGAAGCGTGCGCACCGCAGCTTCCCCGAGACCACCGGCACCCCCGGTGACCAGCGCAACCGTTCCGTCGAGCTTGCTCATTTTCATCCTTCCGTCGCACACACTGGATCAATTCGCTAACTAATTGTACTATAACCGTCGTGCGCGTCCGGCGGAACCCCGCCCGCAGGCCGCCGTAGTCCCCGACCTCGAGAAAGGCAGGAACACCCTGTGCCCGAGTACAAATACATCACCGACGAACGCCTCCATGACGGGCGTGTCGCACGAATCAGCCTGAATCGCCCGGAGACACGCAATGCTCAGAACCGCGGCATGCTCGTCGAACTCGACGACGCCTTTCGCCGGGCCGAGCAGGACGACACCGTCGCCGTCATCATCCTCGCCGGCAACGGCAAGAGTTTCTCGGCCGGCCACGACATGGGATCACGGGTGGTCGCCGACGAAGAACTGCCCGGCCCCAACCAGCATCCGACGTTCCAGATCGACGGCGGAACGGCGGCGTCCCACGTCGAGCGCCGGACGCTGCAGGAGTGGCAATACTACTTCGAATGCAACCGTCGATGGCGCGACATCCGGAAGATCACGATCGCGCAGGTCCATGGCAACGTCATCTCGGCGGGCCTCATGCTGATGTGGGCGTGCGATCTGATCGTCGCCGCCGAGAACACGACCTTTGCCGACATCGTTGCCACCCGCTTGGGAATGCCCGGTGTCGAGTACCTCGCGCATCCTTGGGAATTCGGTCCGCGCAAGGCGAAAGAACTTCTGCTCACGGGAGACTCGATCGATGCCGAGGAAGGCTACCGGCTCGGCATGGTGTCGAAGATCTTCCCAGACGACGAACTCGCCGAACGCACACTGGCATTTGCCGAACGCATCGCCCGACGCCCCGCGATGGCTCGCATGCTGGTCAAGGAGTCGATCAATGGTGCGGTGGATGCGATGGGCTTTCAGGAATCCCTCAAACACAGCTTCTATCTCCACCAACTCGGACACGCACACTGGACCGCCATGCACGACGACAAGTTCCCCGCGGCCAAACCCGGACCGGACATCGAGGACTGGCAGACCGCGGGCCCGATACGGCCCAGTCGTCGTGATGATTCGTGCGAGCCGGCCCTGCCACCGACCGAGCACGCTCGCATCGGATAATCCGCTTAATTAGATAGTGTATTGTACTATTTGAATACATTTCAGAACCTTCAGCCACTAGTTCATCGGGAGCCATAGCCATGCAACGCAAGATCTTCGAACCGGAACACGACGAGTTCCGGGCCACCGCTCGAGCCTTCTTCGAGACCGAATGTGTCCCGTACGCCGACGAATGGGAGCAGCGCGGATACGCTGACCGGGAGGCGTGGGTCAAGGCCGGCAAGCTCGGACTGCTCGGCTGGGAGATGCCCGAAGAGTACGGCGGCGCCGACATCCAGGACTTCCGTTTCAACGCCATCCTGAACGAGGAGTACCACGCCAGCGGCGCGGTCGGCATCGGACTCGGCGTGCAGAACGACATTCTGTCGGGCTACTTCCGCGAACTGACCACCGACGAGCAGAAGGCACGGTGGCTGCCCAAGTACATCAGTGGCGACTACATCACCGCGATCGCCATGTCGGAGCCCGGCGCGGGTTCCGATCTGGCCAACGTCAAGACGTCGGCACGACGCGACGGCGACCACTACGTCATCAACGGGTCCAAGACCTTCATCTCCAACGGTATGCTCGCCGATCTCGTTGTCGTCGTGTGCCGCACCGATCCCGATGCCGAGAAGCCTCACAAGGGACTCAGCCTGATCGTGGTCGAAACCGGCACGGAGGGATTCACCCGCGGCCGCAACCTCGACAAGATCGGGCAGAAGGCGGCCGACACTTCTGAACTGTTCTTCGAGAACGTCCGCGTGCCGGTGGAGAATCTCATCGGCGAGGAGAACCGCGGCTTCTACCACCTCATGCGCAATCTCCCAGCCGAACGTCTCGGTATCGCGATCCATGCCGCGGCACAGGCGCGACGCGCGGTCACCCTCGCCACCGACTATGCGCGCGAACGAAAGGCGTTCGGACAGCAGATCGGTACCTTCCAGGTCAATCGACACGCCCTCGCACAGATGCACGTGGAAGCCGACATCATGCAGAACTACATCGACCAGTGCATCATTGCGGTCAATGCCGGCGAACTGACCGCCGAGGAAGCCGCCGGAGCGAAGTGGTGGGCGACCGAAACCCAGTGGCGCATCATCGATCGCTGCCTGCAGATGTACGGCGGATACGGGTATATGAACGAGTACGAGATCGCGCGACTCTGGCGTGACTCGCGTGTGCAGCGCATCTACGGCGGCACCAACGAGATCATGCTCGATCTGATCGGACGCAAGCTCGGATTCTGATCGCCACGCCCGCGGACCCCACGCCCCTGCACGCGGCGTGGGGTCCGTCGGCGCATGTGGGCCGGATAAACCCCACCACACGACCAACACGATCCGATCAGGGCACCGTCGCCGAATTCGGTGGCTTGGACATCTTGGTCAACAATGCAGAGACGTCCACCCGGGGGCTCATCGAGAAAACCGCCCTCAGCGACGTCGTGGCCAACTGGGAGAGCGGCGCGTTGGCCACCTTCTGCACGATGCAGACGGCCCTGCCCCATCTGAAGGACGGCACCGACGCGATCGTCGTCAACTTCGGCTCGAGCACGGCCATCGACGGCGCTTCGGGATTCGGTGCCTACGCCGATGGCGAAGGAGGCCATCCGCGGGCCCAGTCGGGTGGCGGCCCGCGAATGGGGCCGCTACGGGATCCGGGTCAACGTGGTGGTACCCAACGCACTATCCCCCGCGGCCGCCGACTTCCGTACCGCGCAACCGGAACGGTTCGAACGGATGCTGAAGGGGATTCCGTTGGGCCGCGTCGGAGACCCGGAAACTGATATCGGGCGGGCAGTAGTCGCCCTGGCCAGCTCCGATCTGGGGTACATGACCGGGGAGAGCATCATGCTGACCGGCGGAGCGTAACCGGTCGCAACAGCCCTACCCGACCGCGTCACCCCACGCCGGGGACCGGTATCTGTGCACCGGTGATCGCCTGGGAGGCGTCGGACAGCAGAAAGGAGATCGTGTCGGCGATCCGAGCCGGCGTCACCCAACCCTTGCGGGTCGAATCCGGCTGCGCCGCACGGTTCGCCGGAGTGTCGATCACCGACGGGAGGATCGCGTTGGCCCGGATGCCGTCCTGCTGATATTCGACGGCCAGCGCCGACAGGAATGCCCAGACCGCGGCCTTCGATGTGACATAGGCCGCAGCCCCGGAGAACGGAGCGAACGCGGCCTTGGCCGACACGCCCACCACGGACCCGCCGCCAGAAGCGACGATGTGCGGAAGTGCGAAGTGCGACAGCAGGTACAACGGTCGCAAATTCAGTTGGATAAGGCGCTCGAAGTCGCCGACGGGTGTACCGTCGATGCGCTCACCCATCGCGAAACCACCCACCAGATTGACGACCGAGGTCAACGGGGCATCACTACGGGCGGTGGCGACCGAAACCACGTCGCCCACCCGTTGTTCGTCGAACAGGTCGGCCCGGCACAGTTCGACGCGCTCATGGTCGGGCAGCCGGGACAGCTCACGTTCCGCGATCCACGGCACGATCACCCGCCAGCCGTCTGCGACCAGACGTTCGACGACAGCGACTCCGAGACCGCCGCTTCCTCCGGAGACGATCACCGACTGTGTCATCTGAGTACCTCTCTTCAACGGGAGCGCCTGCTCCGAGTTCGATCTATCTGGGCCGCTGTTCGTCATGCGCCTATTGCTCTTCGAGCCAGCGGTAGTGATCGGTGAAATGGTCGGCGGGCCGTTTGACCATCACCGCATCGGCCGAGGCGAGGATCGCGCCCGACGATTTCAATTCCAGTGTTGCGGAGACGAACACCTTGCGACCCTCGCGTGCGGTGATCCACGCACGACCCACGAGATCCCAACCCACCGGGACGGGCTTGACGAACTTGACCGTCAGCGTGCCGGTGACCGCGAGCTCGTTGCGGAGCACCAGCGTGTGCCCCACCAGTTCGTCCATCACCGACGCCGTCCACCCGCCGTGCGCGACATCGGGTCCGCCTTCCTCCTCGGGCGGGCAGACCACCTCGCTCACCACAACGCCATCATCACCGAGTTGTTCGGCGTGGATACCGAACCTGCATCGGTCGATGGCACGGCATCCGTGGCAGAGGCTGACGCCGGTCCGAGATGGTGGGGAGTAGAACGGACTCGATGGATCGGTGCGGTCGATCGAGGCGGTGGGCCGACGATCGCTGGTGCGTTGCCCGTGAGCTGACAATGGTTGATGACCTTGATTCATGTTGGTGGGAAACAACTTTCGAGGATTCGGTGGACTCAGCGGCCCGCCGCCCACCGCGGTGCGTGCAGCCCGGGTACATCTCGTCGGCGGTGCCTCGAGCGGCACCGCTGACGAGATGCGTTCATGTGGCGGTCGGGGTATCGGCGTGACCGCCGTCAGGCAGCCATCGTCGGGAAGAGCTCCTCGAAGGAGCCGCGCAACACACGGTCCCGGATGGCCTGGTCGACACCGTCGAAGATGGTGTGCAAGGTCTCCTGAGTGTGGCCGTACGTCCCTTCGAGATGCGGGTAGTCGTCACCCCACAGGACGTTGTGGTAATCGGTGTCCTGGATGATCTGGACCGCGCTGATGTCATGCTGGAAGGACGCGTAGACCTGTTGGCGAATGATCTCGCTCGGCAGGCGTGACAGGCGCGGCCGAACGAACATGCCGTGCTGTCGGTAGGCCTCGTCCATACGGTCACCGATGGCCGGGACCCACCCCGCACCACCCTCGGCGACAAGCACTTTCAGATCGGGGTGGCGATCGAGCGCCCCACCGGCCACGAGATGGGTGATGACGCGCATGCCGGGATAGGTCGTCTCCATGTAGTTCACCACGGCACCACCCGGTCCGCGGTAGACGACGTTTTCGCCGCCGGTTCCGATGTGGAAGGTCAGCGGCAGCCCGAGTTCCTCGGCGGTTGCCCACAGCGGCTCCCAGATGTCGAGGCCCCACGCCCGGTCGTCATCGATCCCGCAGGGGAAGTACAGTGCCTTGAAACCCATTTCGGCGGCACGCTCAGCCTCGGCGACCGCGTTCTTCACGTCCATCAGCGGCACGATCGCCGGTGCGAAGATCCGATTCTGGACGCCCATGATGTCCTCCATCGCCCAGTCGTTCCATGCCCGGGCAACGGCTTTCTCGAGCTCGGGGTCGCGGATGTTGCACGTCCAGAAGCCCATCGACGGGAAGGCCAGCTGAGATCGCACTCCCTCCTGATCGAGATCCTGGAGTCGGATCTTGAGATCCTTGAAGCCCGGGGGGCGCATCGCATCCATGAAGTCGTTGAGCTGGCGATCGAACTGTTGGCCGTCGATGTAGAGAATCTCGTATTTCTCGCCGCGCTCCGATCGAGGGGCTCGGTCCGCCAAGCGCTTGGGCAGCCGAGAGGTCCACAGATCCTCCGGCTCCATCAGGTGTGAATCGCCCGAATGTGCCCAGATCTTCTCGTCCTCGACGTGGGTGCGTTCGGCAGGCATCGCCTTCGTCATGGTGTGTCCTCCTCGATTGGTGACGGGATTCGATTCGTCGACCGGGTAGTGGCCCGCACGACATACTTTACACTGTAACGTATTACCGGCATCATATTAACCACAACCTTTTCGACCTGCCCGGGAGGCATCGTGGAACCGAGAACCGACGCACCGATACTCGACGCGGCCGAGCGCACCGAACTCGTCGACGGCCTGAATGCCGAGACCTTGTCGGCTTTGATGCGTTCGACCTGGACCTGGGATGACCGCGCCCTGCGACGGCAGCTCAGCGAGGTGCTGGTCGGCCTGACCGCGGTTCGCGAGTTGCGACGCGGAAACATCGACTGTTCACCGCATGTGGTGAACGCGGCGGAGGCCCGGGTCCTGGCCGGCGCAGGCGAGTTCATCACGGATGTCCTGGGCCCACGATTGCTCGCGGAGACCGGAAATCCGTTCCGTGAGAGCCTGTTGCCTCTCACCGCGGCGACCGCCGAACTGACCGCAGACGCCGACCGGGAGCTCGATCGACTCGCGGTCGACATCACCGGTCATGTGATCGAGCGGAACGAGGACCTCGCGACGATCGTTCCCGAGGAACAGTGGAAGACCACGGCCTTCGAGGGGGCGGTAGGAGCTGCCAAGGTCGCCTATTCGGCTGGTTTCACCCTCAGCGACACCGAGTACTTCGCGGCGGCCGGCCTCGGTGCTCAGGCGCTGGCGACCGCCACCTCGCCCACCGATGACTCGGTCGACGTGCGGCACTGCACCCTCGCCGCCGCCGAGACGACCGGGTCGTGGGATCCGGCGCTCGTGAAGACGCGTGCCGTCCCCACCGCCGACGGCTGGAGCATCACCGGCGAGAAGTGGTACGTACCCGGTGCCGAGGACGCTGACACGATACTGGTGATCGCCCGCACGACGGGCGGTCCCTCGCTCTACCGGGTGGACCGGGCGGCCGCGGGGCTCACGGTCGAAACGCTGCCGACCCTGGATGAGTCGCGGCCATTGGCACGTATCACCTTCACCGGCACCCCGGCCACCGCGATCGGGAGGGAAGGCGCCGGCGGCCGCATCATGAATCGGACCGTCGACAAGGCCACCACCGTACTCGCCGGAGAACAGATGGGAATGGTGGATCGCGCCCTGAAGACGCTGTGCGCACTGCCCCCGTCGTGCAGTGATGGCGATGCGTGGCGACGCTTCACCCGCGATGTCGCCGAACTCGAACTGCTGCGTCAGTATGCGACGGCACTCTGGTATCGGGCCGTCAAATACGACAGTAGTGACAACCTCGATGCTGCGGCGGTCGCCGCGGCCATGGCGCACGTCGGGTGCTCGGCGGCTGTGCGCAAGGTGGCGCTGCGCATCAACACTGTGGTGGGGGACCTCGACGGCGCGTTCGTGAACACACTGCGAGTTCGGGCGCGCGCCACCGATCTGCTGATGGGCGGCCCCGCACTGGCACACGAGCGCCTACTGGAGCGATTGGGCATCTGAGACCGGTGGTGTCGCTTGTCTCGCTGATCGTGCCGGGCCGGAGCGCCCCGGCACGATCAGGAGATGAGTACACTGCCGCTGTGACTGCACGTGACCAGCGAGAGGTCGCCGAGCACCCTTCCCCGCCCCGCCGCACCAAGGGCCGTCCGCCGACGCTCAGTGAAGACCAGATCGTCGACGCAGCCCTGGCAGTCATCCGCAGTGAAGGTCTCGACGCGTTGTCGATGCGCCGGCTCTCCCGCGAGCTCGGCCGCTCACAGATGGCCGTGTACTCCTACGTTGCCGACAAACAAGCACTGCTCGACCTCGTCGCACGTCGCACGCTGGCCGGCGTCGAGGTTCCCGAAGAGGGTGCCTGGGACGTTCGCCTCCGTGGGTTGATCGACAACATCGACCGTCGGCTACGTCAGCAGCCCGGGATCGCGGGGCTGCTCCTGCAGCGCATGCTGCATTCCGACCAGCACATCATGGACGCGATGATGGAGATCATGCACAGCGCAGGACTGCCCGAACGGCAGGTGGTCTTGGCCTACGCCATGATCCACACTTACCTGTTCGGGCGTTACCAGGTCACGCTCGCGCCGGTGGAGAACAGCGACAACCAGTTGCCACCGACTCTGGCCAAGGTGACCACGCACCTCGACGAGCTCCATGGGGCCGACTACTACAACTTCGGGATCGACACCCTCATCGACGGACTGCGGGCCAGGATCGAGGCTGCTCGCACCGATCCCGGTCCGCAGTGACCGTTCTATGACTCGTCTACAACTGCACGCGCGTGGTGGCTCCGGTCTCGATCACTCGCCCGGCGACCCCCGTCGGTGCGTCGGTCACGTCGTCGTGGCGAGCCGAGGTCGAGGAGACGCTGAGTTCGCCGCCGACCTCACGAACATCCCATCCCGCACCGTCGATCAGGACCTCGTTGACCGCGGGCGTATGGCCAAGACCCAGCGCGGGTCCTAGCAGCACCATCGGCAGGCACTCCACCCCCTCCTCGACAAGGCGGTCGTAGGCGCCGGGGCGAGCCCAGATGGTCCGGACGTCGCGCAAGAATTCCGGCAGGTCCGGCTTCTGCGCGGCGACCGCATCGAGCGACTCCTCGGCGACACCGATGATCACGGTGATCGGCAGCCGGTCGATCAACGAAATGAAGCGAGTCGCGTCCCAGCCGTATACCTCGGCGGGCGTGTATGTCGCACCGATGCGGCGCAGCGCTCGGATGATCGGGCTGATCCACGGGCCCTCGTGATTGCTCGCCGTGACGAGAACGTGATCGTCGCTCCTGACACCCGCGGCGAGCAATTGCTCATACGCCCAGTCGATATCGCGGTCGAAATCCGCCCACCCGACGGTGAAGTCGACGAACCGGCCGTCCACCTGATAGGTGGCGATACCGAAGATCGGGGCGCGTGGCATGCGCCGGGCCGCCTCGAGCATTGTCTGTCGACTCATACCTTCACCGTCCTGGGGAACTTGGCCGCACTGGAGCTGTACTGGAGTATGTCTTCGAGCGTCAGCATCGCGACCTCGACGCCGACACCGAGCCCGGCCTCGAGCTCACCCGTCACGCGCTGCTCGAGTTCACCGATATCTGCGGTGCGTTCGGGGGCGTACCCAACTCGCAGTCGCAGGCGATTCATCGGTCCTCGCGATCGGAGGATCTGGAACATGCCGTCGCTGAGTTCGGGTTGCCGTTCGACGATCTGCCAGACGTCACCGACGACGATCGCCTTGCCGTCGACGATCGTCTCGTCGCCTGCCCGACCCGACACCCACATCCGCGCATGGGTGCGCCCGATCGATGACGGCTCGGTCGACATGCGCACCAGGTCACCCGAACGGAAGCGGATGTACGGGGCGGCACGGTTGTCGATGTCGGTGGCCACCAGCTCACCGATGGCCCCTTCAGGGACCGGTTTCCCGGACCCGACATCGACGACCTCTGGGTAGACCGTGTCCTCCCAGAGCTGGAATCCATCGAACCCCGGCCCTTCCCAAGCTGTCCCGGTATCCCCGGCGCTGGTGTAGGTGACGACCTTGACACCCCAGTCCTCGGTGACCTTGCGCTTGAGCGCGGCGCCCATCGGCTGCCCGGCGAAGGACAGGAACTTGATCGACGAAAGCGCCTCACGCAGATCGTATTTCGCCTCCAGCTTCTCGAGTTCCATGATCGCGGGCAGGTGGACCTGCATGTAGGCGGCCCGGTTCTCCTTGATGGCACGCAGGATGCCCTCTCCCTGCCCGAGCCAGCTATCGGCGAATACCGGGATCAGACCCATCGCCTGATAGAACTCGTCGAAGTAGTTCCGGAATGTGCCGACCGCCACGACCACACGATCACCCGGCCGCAGGCCGTGCACATACAGGTCACGCGCGGAGATCGCCGGCAACGGCGGGGCGTCGGTCCAGATCTCGGGGAGCAGCTCCGGCGCCGAGGTGGTACCCGACGTCGACGTCACCGACACCAGTTCGCTCGGGTCGACGCAGAGCAGCCCGCCATAGACATCGCCGGTCTTCTCCCGGAACGCGCCGATATCGGCTTTCGTGAGGGTCGGGATCCTTTCGGAGAATTCAGCCAGGTTCGTGACATCGTCGGGCGTGACGCCCGCCGCTCCCCACAGTGATCGATAGAGAGGCGAACGCTCCCACGCATAGTGGACGAGCTCGACAACCGCCTTCTCCTGGTGTGCCCGGATCTCGTCGCGCGGTGCACGCTCGAGATCCGGTTCGAGAAGTTCGTACTCCTCGACGGCCGACTCGGCCGGACGTGTGTCTGGATCGAGTCCAGAATGCGTGGTCAATTGGTCCTCCATCTACACAGCTCGCAGGTATGTCCATGTCGGGATGTTTCGCCTGTCGCCGCCCGCAACTTTACACTGTAACGTGACGTGCTACACACTATAACAGTACAACTATTTAGCGGTATAGACTACGGTCAGATCCGAGAGAAATGCTTCGTCCGAAGGGAGCCTGTACAGGTGAAACCTCCACTACGCACCCCCCGAGGTGCGCGATGACACTCGCAGACGTGGCCGTCGTGGGCGTCTACGCGACCGAACAAGCTCGATCACTCCCGCATCGAACCTCCTTGGATCTGGCGCAGGAAGCGGTGTTCGGAGCGATCGCCGACGCCGGCCTGGAACCATCGGACATCGACGGCGTCGCCGCGGATTGGGCCGGTCCCGGAGGCCATGGCACCGACGGGGCATCATGGGCACGAGCACTCGGCGGACCGGTCGGTTGGGTCGCCGATTCGCTGCTCGACACGTCGGGTGCGCGCGGCGTCCTCAAGGCCGCAGCGGCCATCAGTGCCGGACTGTGCGACACCGTCGTGGTCGGCGGCGGACTGGCCGGCTCGTTCGGGCCGGGGTCCACGGTCGGTGTCGGAGATCCGGCCGAGTTCACCGATGTGTGGGGCGCCTACGTCATTCCCCTCTTCGCCCTTGTCGCCGCCGAGCATATGCATCGGTACGGCACCACACCCGAACAACTCGCAACGGTCGCCGCGGCGATCCGCAACAACGGCGCCACCAACCCTGAAGCGATCATGTACGGAAAAGGTCCGTACACGGTTGACGACATCCTCGCGTCCCCGATGCTGGCCACTCCGTTCCACCGCCTGGACGTCTGCCTCTCCGGGGAGGGCGGTGCGGCCGTGGTGCTCACCCGCGCAGACCGGGCGTACGACCTGCCACACCTGCCCGTGTCGGTTCTCGGGGGCGCGATGGAGGCCGTCGGCGGCTCCTATGTGATGCCGCCGTCCTACTCCGAGGTCGGCCGACTCGGCGAGAAGGCCGCCCGGCGGGCGTTCGGCATGGCCGGGGTGGGACCGGCGGACATCGACCTGCTGAGCCTCTACGACCCCAACTCTTTCGAAATCATCCGTCAGCTCGAGACGCTCGGATTCTGCCCCGAGGGCGAAGGCGGCTCGTACATCGAGGACACCACGATCGGCCCGGACGGGTCGTTGCCGATCAATCCCGATGGCGGATGCCTGTCCTACGCGTGGAACGGAACGCAGCAGATGACGTTGAAAATCGTTGAATGCGTGCGTCAGTTGCGCGAAGACGCGGTGCATCAGGTCAGCAACGTCGAGGTAGCCCTCGCTGCCAATGCCGGTTCGGCGGCAAGTCACTACGAGATGGCAATCTTCGGAAAGGGACTGTGATGCGACGTCTCGGAATCACACCATCGGTGATATCCGCCGAGTTCTGGAAGGCCGCGGACGAACATCGCCTCGTCGTGCCCAGATGCAACCGAACCGGCACCCACTTCTTCCCCCCCGAACGGTGCGTCCCGGGCACGTTGTCCACCGACTGGTCCTACGTCGAGAGTTCCGGTATGGGTACGGTCACCACGTTCACCGTTGTCCACCGCGCACCCGCGGCGGACTTCGACGTGCCGTATGTGCTCGCGGTGGTGGCGGTCGACGAGGGATGGAACTACCTCACCAACATCGTCGGGTGTGATCCCGACGCCGTCAGCATCGGCATGCGTGTCACGGTCACCTACGAGCGGATCGACGACGTGACACTGCCCGCATTCAAGCCCATCGACAACCCCTGACACTGGAGTGACTGATGATTCACCAACTCACGCTGTCCGACGTGTGCCGCGAGAACGCACGGCGGTATCCCACCACTGACGCCGTCGTCGACGGCGAGCTGCGTTACCCGTGGCCCGAGTTCGACAGCCGTGTCGACCGCGTCGCCAACCTTCTTGCCGCACAGGGTGTGAAACGGGGCGACCGCATCCTGTGGCTGGCGCAGTCATCACACCGATTCCTGGAGCTGATGATCGCGGCGGCGCGGCTCGGCGCCATGATCTGCCCGGCCAACTGGCGCCAATCAGCGTACGAAATGGCCTTCGTCATCGAGGATTTCGATCCGGCCGTCATCGTCTGGCAGCACGAGGAGATCGGCGCGACGGTCATCAAGGCGCGTGAGATCGCGGACTCGCACGCCCTGTGGATTCAGCACGACTCGAAAGAGGCGGACGGATACGACGCGCTGGTGGACGCGACGTCGGCGGAACCTGTCGTGGTCGGAGAGGTTTCGGCCGACGACGCACTTCTGGTCATCTACACCGCGGCCATCGTCGATCGCCCGGGTGGGTCATTGTTGACGCACCGCAACCTACTGACGATGGCCGCTACGAACAGTCGTGTGACCGGGTCCGATCACACCTCGGTCTTCCTCAACTCCGGACCACTGTTCCACATCGGCAACTTCCAGTTCGAGGCGTTGCCGGTGTTCCTCATGGGCGGAACGAATGTCTTTGTCCGGCGAGTCGAAGCCGCGAACGTCCTTCAGATCCTCGCAGACGAGAGGGTGACATCCGCCTTCTTGATGCCCCCCACCATCATGGCTATCAGAGAGCTCAACAAGTCTGCAGGCCTTGATATCTCGCGTCTTCGCGGCGGGGCCCACGCACCCGTCTGGGGGGATGCGCTTCCGACCGACCCGACGCTGTGGAGCCAACAGCCCGGCGGGTTCGGCCAGACCGAGGTCACCGGGATGCCCATCCTTCGGGCCTTCGGTGAACCCGGCATCGGCAACGCCGGCCGGCCCTCGCCCTTCACACAGGTCAAGATCGTCGACGCTGACTGCCACGAGGTGGCCGACGGAGAGGTAGGCGAAATCGTCATTCGTGGCGATACGGTGCACCTCGGCTACTGGAATCGTCCCGATACCAATGCCGCCCGATTCCTCGAGGGTGGCTGGTGGCGTACCACGGATGCCGGACGCCGCGAGAAGGACGGCACGATCTCCTTCCTGGGCACTCTGACCCGGATGGTCAAGTCCGCAGCCGAGAACATCTATCCGCCGGAGGTCGAGAACTGCCTGACCGGCCACCCCGCGGTACGGGCCGCGGCCATCATCGGTGTGCCCGATCCCGCCTTCGCCCAATCGGTCAAGGCTATCGTCGTCCGTGAACCGGGCACGTCGGTGAGCGAGGGCGAACTGCGCGACTACTGTCGCGAACGCATCGCCTCGTACAAGAAGCCGAAGTTCGTCGAGTTCGTCGACGAGATTCCGACCGTCGACGGGCGCACCGACTACGACGCGCTCGACGCCACCTTCGGTGGTGGCGGGTACCCGGGACGGGTCGACATCAGCACGCCAGTCGGGTGATCGAGCGGACCATGGAAGGAAGAACCACACGCCGTTCGCGCCACCGCAACCGCTGCGCCGACGCGAACGGCGTTCGCATACCGGCTTTCTGAGACGACGGGAACGCAATGGCCGTGCAGATAGCTGACATTCTCGATCTGGTCGCGGTTCGTCAGATCGGCGAATCGGTATTCCTGGGCAGCCCGACGAGATACTCGTTGCCGAGGGTGTTCGGCGGCCAGGTGGTCGGGCAGGCGTTGACGGCCGCCTCCGCGACAACCCCGCCGGACTGGCCGGTGCACTCGGTGCAGACGCAGTTCCTGCGTCCGGGTAGTCCCGATCTACCCATACGCTTTGCGGTGGAGAGGAATCGGGATGGCGGCTCGTTCGCATCGCGCACCATCAACGCCTGCCAGGGCGACAGGCAGATTCTTGCGGCTCGGGCTTCGTATCATCGACCGGAGACGGGCTTCGAGCATCAGCTCGCCGCGCCGGCGGTACCGTCTCCGCACGATCTGCCCTCGTGGGTCGAACTCTACGAGTCCGACCCCGACGCCTGGCCGACCTTCTATCTCGAATGGGAGCCACTCGACGTCCGGATCGTCCCGCAATCACAGGTGAGTGCGGCCCCGACGAGTACCGGACTCGGATCGCGAACCCAGGTATGGATGCGTTCGAAACGAACCCTGCGGACAGACGATCAGAACACCAACCGAGCATTGCTCGCCTGCGTCTCGGACCTCCTGCTTCTGTCCGCATCCGTTCTGCCCCATGGTGTCCTGCCGTCCCACAAGGCCGTACAGATGGCGTCGCTCGACCACTGCGTGTGGTTTCATCGCCCGTTCCGAATGGACGAATGGCTGCTCTATGACCACATGTCGCCCTCATCGCATGGCGGCCTGGGCCTCGCCCGGGGTGAGTTCTACACCGACGACGGTCGCCATGTCGCTTCGGTCGTACAAGAAGGTCTCATCAGATCGCGCGAGTGATCCGGCCGCGGCGGCGAAACACCTCGCCCATCGGCAGACGCACACCGTCGGCACAGACAACGTCCTCCCCTCTCGGTCGAATCCGACAGGGGAGGACGTGGTCGTGGCGTGGCTAGCGGTCGATCTGTTCCCGGAGTTCATCCGGGATCGAACCGGAAGTGATGTCCGCGCTCTCCCCGAGGTCGGTCGGGAAGATGATCGAGGTCCTGGCGAACTGTCCGCCATCTGCGGACTGGATCGACTGCCCGGACATGTAGGCCGAATCATCCGACGCCAGGAACAACGCCAGATTGGCATTGTCGCGGAGCACCGGTGGCCGGTCCATCCGCAGCGGCATCGCTCGATGGTCCGGGTCCCACGGCTGCATCTCTTCATACGACTTGCCGAGCACCTCGGCATCGGCCGGCAACGCGAAGTTCACCGACATACCGTGCGTGGGGCACAACGCATTTGCCCGGATACCGAACTTGCCGAACTCCAGCGCCGCAGCACGCACCAACCCGTTGACGCCTGCCTTCGACGCCGTGTACATCGGGAAGCCCGGGTAGGCGTTGTACGACGCGGCCGACGACGTGGCGAGCAACGTTCCCGGCCGGGAATTGGCGATCATCCACCGCGCGGCCTCTCGCCACGCGAGGTACACCCCCGTCGTGTTGACCGCGAAGATGTTGTTCCAGTCGTCGAGCGAGGAGTCGGCCAACGGCTGCATTCCGAATCCCGGTTCCGGGATTCCTGCGTTGGCCCACATGACGTCGATCCGGCCGTAGGAGTCCACAGCGGTCGACACCAGCGCCGACATGTCCGCCTCGATTCGCACGTCGGCGTCGATTCCCGAAGCGGTGCCACCGTTTTCGATGACCTCCTTCGCGACCGCCTGTGCCCGGCCCGGCACGACGTCGCTCACGACGACCGATGCTCCCTCCGCAGCGAACAGCAGCGCTCCCTCTCGACCCAGGCCCGATCCGGCGCCGGTAATGGCGACGACCTTGTCCTTCATGCGCATGATGTGCTCCTGACCTCGTCAGTGGGAGGGGCTTGCGACCGACTTGATCCGCAGGTACTCCCGGAATCCGGCGACGCCGTGCTCAACCCCGTCACCGCTGATGCCGTAGCCGCCGAAAGGCGCATCGGGCGAAAGATAGAACGAGTTGTTGATGTTCACGGTGCCGGCCTTGAGCCGACCCGCCACGGCCCAGGCGCGTTCCTCGTTGGTCGACTGGATGTAGCCCGAGAGACCGTAGCGTGAGTTGTTGGCGATCCGCACGGCTTCATCGTCATCGCCCTCGTAGCGGATCACCGAGAGTACGGGCCCGAACACCTCGCTCTGGGCGATCTCGGAGTTCTCGTCGACATCGACGAGCACCGTCGGGAGATACCAGAATCCGCGGCCGTCACGATCGGCGCGCTCTCCACCGATGAGCACCTTGGCACCTTCGGCGACCGCGCGGTCGACGAGACCCTCGATGCGCTTGAGTTGTTCCTCACGAATGATCGGACCGACCCGGGTGGCGGGGTCACTCGGATCGCCGATGGTCCATTCGCCGACCATCGCCTCCAGCCGTTGCAGCACCTCGTCGTAGACATCGGCGTGCACGATCATCCGCGTGGCGAGGGCACATCCCTGGCCGCTGTTGTTCATGCACATCATGACGCCGACGCCGCACGCCATGTCCAGATCCGCGTCCGGCAGGATGATGTTGGCCGACTTGCCGCCGAGCTCGAGAACGGTATGGCGGATCCCGTTCGCGGCACGTTCCGCGATCCGCTGCCCGACACCGGGAGAACCGGTGAAGTGGAACAGGTCGATACGCTGATCGGCCGTCATCGCGTCGCCGACGATGCCCTTGTCCGCCGCGCTGATCGCGTGGAACGCACCTGCGGGGATGTCCGTATCCTCCAAGATGACCTTGGCCATCAGTGCGGCGGTCAGAGGTGTGTCCGGGGCGCTCTTGAGGATCACCGCGTTGCCGGTGGCGAGCCCGTGGTGGACCTTCCAGATGGCGGTCATGAACGGCGCGTTCCACGGGGTGATCGCTCCGACGACTCCGTAGGGCTCGTAACACACACGGCGCTCACTCGGGTTGCCGAGGACCTCATACGGACCGAGATCCTCTTCCCAACCGAACGAGGTGATCAGGTCGTTGAAGAAGTCCATGCCGTCGATCATGAAGCGCACATGCGTCCAGAGATTGTTCCGGCAGATGCCGCCCTCGGCGATGAGCAGCTCCTCGAATTCGTCTGCGCGAGCACGCAGTCCTTCCTGGAACTGAAGCATGCACCGCTTGCGGAATTCTCGATTGGTCGCCCAGTCCGAGGTGTCGGCGAAGTGTCGTGCCGACGCGATGGCGTCATCGACATCCTCTGGGCCGGCGTCGGCAGCGTAGGCGACCACCGACTCATCGGCCGGATTGATGACCGGATAGCGCTTCCCCGACTTCGCCTCACGGAATTCGCCATCGATGAACAGCCTTCCCTCCGGCTGCGCTGTCGTCATGAGTTCTCCTTGGTCGATTGTCCAGATTCGTGGTGGTCGAGGTCCGCGTCCGGCGGCGACGGCATCGGGCTGTCTGTGATCAATTCAGCGAGAGCGCTGGACATGTCGTCGGCGACGACATCGGACCCCTCCGGCGTGAGCCTGCCAATAAGGTGGCCTGTGACACGAACCTCATTAATTATTTAACTGTATAGCTCGCTCGCCGTCAAGCCGACAGAGCCTGAAAATCCCTTGAATCAGATGACTGATTACACTATAAAGATCTCCACGGGCAGACCTGCCCTGCGGATAAGCGTCGGATCGTCGAGCGCGCCGGAAGATACATTCGACGATGGAGAGTGATTCCCGTGAAGAGCGTGAGCCTACGAATCGAAGTCGGTGCGACCATCAGCGCGGCAGTGCCGCAGCAGATCGCCGGAACCGTCTATTACCCCGAGGAATTCGAGCCCGGCGAGCACCCGCTGGTCATCTTTGCCGCACCTGGAGGCGGCTACAGCCAGCACTACTACAACATGCACTTCGACGGGCACGAGGGTTACTCGGAGGCGGAGTACCACACCGCACGAGACATCGTCTTCATCACCATGGACCACTTGGGCGTGGGCGAGAGCAGCCTGGAACTGACGGAGCAGCTCAGCATCGAGCAGGCCGCGGATACCAACGACGCGTTCGTACGCGAAGTGGTCACGCGCCTTGAGAAGGGAAGCGTCGCAGCCGATCTACCGCCCCTGGCCAGTCCCTTCGTCGTGGGTGTCGGTCAGTCGATGGGAGGTGGGGTGACGATCGTCATGCAGAGTCGGAACCGCACCTTCGACGCGATCGTGGCCCTCGGCAAGAGCGCACTGCACAGCGTTCTACCGCAACCGACCTTCGATCTGTTCGATGTGCAGCGCTCGATCTTCTATTTCAGCCGGACGACGCCGCTCAACGAATTGTCGATCAGGCTGACGTCCGACCGCATCCCGGACTTCCTGTACCCCTTCCACTGGCCCGAGGAACCCGAGGATGTGGTCGCCGAGGACATGAAGGGCGGTTATCCGGCGCGGCAGGAGGCGCCCGTCTTCGGCAGCGCCACCACTCCCACCTACGCGGTCGCAATGATGTCGCCGGCCTTTCTGACACCCGATGCGGCTCGGATCGAGGTGCCGGTCCTGGTGGCGGGCGGTGAGCGCGACGTGATGCCCGATGCACGGCGCGAACCCACAGCATTCATCAACAGCAGCGATGTGTCGGTCTTCATCGCGCCGCGGATGGCCCACATGCACAACTTCGCACCGACCCGCCGGCTACTGTGGCAGCGCGTCGCCGAGTGGTCGCAGATGCAGGCCCGGCGCGAGGTGGCCTGACACGCAACTCATCGCGATGGCGGCCGGCGGTGGTTCGTGCCCAACCGCGACGCGGACCGGACAGGCCGGACACCGCGAAGAATCGATGTCGAGAATCGGCAATCAGTAATCTCTCCATCATGGCCGACTACCCACATGAACTGGAGCGCCCTGGCCTTCTCCGCGACGGACGGTCCATTCTCATCAGGCCGGCCACTTCTGACGACGTGGAGACGGTGCTCCAGTTCTACGGACGCCTCTCGCGTCGCAGTGTGGCGATGCGGACGCTCGGGCCGGTGTTCACGATGAACCGGGAGGCCACCGAGACGTTCGTCAACGCTGATCACATCTCGCGAGTCGTCCTGCTGGCGATGCTCGACGACAACGTCATCGGTATGGCCGACTATGCACGCTCACCGACCGAGATCGACCGCGCGGACATCGCGTTCACGGTCGAGGACGCGTACCAGGGCATGGGTCTCGGCGGCCTGCTCCTCGAACACCTCGCCGCCGCAGCCCGCGACCGCGGCATCGAGGTGTTCGAGGCCGACGTCCTGGCTGAGAATCTGCCGATGATCCGAACGCTGCAGAGCTCGGGTTACCTGGTCGAGTTCGGAGACGATTCCGAAATCCAGCATGCCGAACTCGCGGTCGATCCACGTCGACAGGTCCTCGCCCGTTCCGAACGCCGTCAGCGGACCGCGATTCGCTCATCGCTGCACCCCGTCTTCGCACCGCGATCGGTCGCCGTCGTCGGGGCGAGTCGCAAAGAGCGAACGGTGGGCAACGCTGTCATCCGCAACCTGCGGGACGGAGGCTTTCAGGGAACTCTCCACGCGGTGAATCCGCACGCCACCGAGGTGGATGGCATCCCGGCTGTGCCCAGCGTCAGCGGCCTGGACGACCTCGATCTCGCGGTCGTGACCGTACCCTCGGCGGCTGTGCCACAGGTCCTCGAGGAGTGCGCATCTGTCAATGTCGACGCGGTCATCGTGGTCAGCACCGAAATGGACGGTTCAGGGGGCGACCGCGGGACCGAAA
Organism: Gordonia rhizosphera NBRC 16068; assembly: GCF_000298195.1. Lineage (GTDB taxonomy): Bacteria > Actinomycetota > Actinomycetes > Mycobacteriales > Mycobacteriaceae > Gordonia > Gordonia rhizosphera. Next base: position 22,989 of record NZ_BAHC01000169.1, read on the forward strand.
TGCTGCGCTATGCGCGAGGCCATGGCATGCGGCTGGTCGGGCCGAACTGTATGGGCGTCATCAGCCTTCGCAGCGACGTGAACCTGGTTGCCACCTTCTCACCCGCCATTCCCACACGCGGCCGGGTGTCGATGGCCAGCCAATCCGGCCCCCTCGGCCTCGCAGTCCTCGATCACGCACGTCGGCTGGGTCTCGGATTCAGCGGGTTCGTATCCTTGGGCGACTCACTCGATGTCTCCCCGAATGACCTGCTGCAGTGGTGGGAAACCGACCGCAGCACCGGCGTCGTGCTCCTCCACCTGGACACGTTCGGCAACCCACGCAAGTTTGCCAGGGCGGCCCGCCGGCTGGCCGTGAGAAAGCCGGTGATCGCGGTCCACCCCGGAACCTTTCAGACAACCGGAACACGCGTTTCACCCTCTGGCGCCCCGACCGAATCCGACGCTGTGCTGGGCGCGCTGTTCACGCAGGCCGGCGTCATCCGCACTCGAACCATGCAGGAGATGTTCGACACCGCCCTCATGCTCGCCCACCAGCCCGTGCCACCCGGACCGCGTATCGCGATTCTGACCAACGCGGAGGGTCCCGGCGCGCTCGCCGCCGGGGCATGCCGGGCCGCGGGACTCGTTCTCGCCGAACTGCAATCGGAAACCCTCCACGCGTTGTCACAGACCGGACACCACCCGACCGCCAATCCGGTGGATCTCACACCCGACGCAACGAACGGCGACTACGGTACGGCACTCCGCGCTTTGCTCAGCGATCGCGGCGTCGACGCCGTGATCGTCCTGTTCATCCCGCCGCTGGTGGAACAATCGGCCCCGATCGCCCAAGCCCTGGTCGACGAGTGCTCTGCGATGCCCACCAAGCCGGTGTTGGCAAGCTTCCTGTCCCGCGAGGGCATCATCGACGAATTACGCATCGATGCCACGCGCGCGATTCCGACGTATCGGTTCCCCGAATCAGCCGCGACCGCACTCGGTCATGCTGTCTCCTACGGCAATTGGCTGCGCCTACCCGGAGGTGTGATCCGCGTCCCGCCCAACATATTGGTAGCCGAGGCGCGAATTCTCGTACGAGCCTTCGGACCTGGACCCCTGTCAGCAGCTCAGGTACACAAACTGCTGTCTTGCTTCGGGATTCGAACACTGTCTGACGATCCTTCCGGCCAGGACATGACGCTACGCGTGTTGGACGATCCGATATTCGGACCCGTTCTCGCACTCGGATCAGCCGACCACTATGCACGACTGTTCGGAGACGTCGTGTATCGGATCACTCCCCTCACCGATCGCGATGCACACCTGATGGTGCAATCCCTGCGAAGTTATCCGGTTCTGAACGGCGCAGCCGATCGGCCGGCCGTCGACGTCGACGCCCTCGTCGACGTCCTCCTGCGCGTATCGACGATGGTTGAGTCCATCCCGGAACTGGCACTGCTTGCGGCGCATCGTATCCGTGTGCATCCGGCGGGGGCAGGTGTGACATTCCTGGAAACCGACATCACGCTCACCGAGCCATCGGTCGGTCGCACCGTCCGTGAGGCCACCGTCGAGCCGGGGTGATCCACCGCCGGCGCGACGGCTACCTCGGGTCACCGACCCGCGATCAAATCAAGTCCGTTCTCCCGCAGGAACAGTCGACGCTTCTCCTCGCCCAGGCCCTCGACCCGGGTGTAGAAGTCGGCAGGTTCACGCAAACCCTCCGCGTGTGGCCAGTCCGAACCCATCAGCAGGGTCTCGGTCGAACCGAGCTTTTCAACGAGCGCGGTCGTATCGTCCTCCGGGTAGGGAACCACGCGGACGTGCTTCTTGAAGATCTCACTCGGACGCTCGGAGAGCTGACCGCCGAGCCATTTGCCGTTGCGGGCCATGCCACGACTCTTGTCCATATGACGGATGAAGTGCGGAACCCATTCGGAACCGAATTCACTGACAAGGACCTTGATGTTCGGGAACCGCCCGAACAGATTGTCGAAGATCAGCGCGGACAGGGTGTCGGTGATCGGCCGTTCCCCATACGCGTTCTGCCACTGCCACGCCGAGAACTGGAACGGTGGGACCAGGCCCCAGCCCCAGTCGGCGGACACGTTGGCCTGATAGTAGAACTCCGAAATGTGATAACACACAACAGCTCTTGCTTCGTTGATGCGAGCCCAGAACGGGTCGAAGTACGGATCACCGGGTGAGCGCCCGTAGGCGGGCCCGGCGGGCAGGACGACGAACCGAGCGCCCTTGTCCAGTACGCGATCCAGTTCCTCGCAGGCACGGTCGAGATCACGCATCGAGATCATCGCCGGCGCGTAGATGGTGTCCTTATAGGCGAATCCCCAGTCCTCGTCGATCCACTTGTTGAAGGATTCGATGTTGTCGTACAGCGGATCGATGCCATCCAGGTACGCCTCGGCCAGGAGGGCCCACCCGCCGGGATACATGATCGCTTTCTCGATCTGCTGCTCGGCGAGCTGAATCAGCCGCTTCTCGCGGTCGCGGTATTCGGGCTGGATCGGCTCATAGAACCGGCCGGAGTCCGTTGCCTCACCCGATGCACGCTGCTTGAGCATCTCAACCAAGGAGCCCGGCACGTACGCCTCATCGAGGTCGTTCTCGAGCGCGGTGACGATCTTGTCGTTGGCCAGCAGCACCTTGCGGTCGTAACCCGGCACGTGCACCGGACGTACTGCGGTGTGCAGCTTGTTCGTGGGCATGAAACGCGTGAAGGCGTCGGTCGCCTCGTACGAATGCTGGTCGAAGTCGGTCATCAGGTAGGGCAGGGTGCCCACCGTGTTCTCAATCAGTGCCATCGCGGTTCTCCTCATTCTTCGGCTGAAACGGAAATCGGGATCGGGGTGCTGAGCTCGCGGGCTGTTTCGATCAAGTGGCGATCAGGCCGTGCTCGACATGAGAGAACATATCATTACGAGAGACTCTCTCACAAGTGCCGAATCGGGGCGTCCCGCCGTACGCCAAGGCATGATGATGAACACCGCGTACGACCGTGGCAGTGCGGGCATGGCATTTCGAGAGATTCTCTCATTCTGATAGGATCTCTCACTATGAGAGGTCCGTCATCGACGCAGCCGATGTCGCAACGCGACAAAAACCGGGCGCGAACTCGCCGAGATATCGAGACAGCATCTCTGGAGCTCTTCGAATCCCAGGGTTACCACGCGACAACCGTCGAGCAGATCACGCGTTTGGCCGGGTGCTCGAGTGCCACCTTCTTCAGACACTTCCGGTCAAAAGAAGATGTCCTATTCGCCAACGACGAAGCTGCCGCCGTTGAGCTGGCCCGCTTCGTCCAGGAGCGATCAGACAGATCGCAGACACTGGGCGCAGTGGCCGAACCGGTGGCCATGTTCGCACAGAGCTTTCTCGTCGAGGCCAATTCCGACGCACAACGGTTGACGCGCCTGGTCATGACGACACGTGAACTCGAAGCCAGAAGCCTACGGATGCGGCTCAAATGGGAGCACGCCGTGGCACGTGCGTTCTGCGTCGAGGATGGTCGCGACAAGCCGGAATTCGACCACATGCTGCTCGCATCGCTCACCGTGTCATGCCTCTCGACCGCACTCTGGCACTGGCAGGAACCGGGGGGTTCCGACGACATCCGCCACGAGACCAAGCGAGCTTTCGATACAGCACAACGTCTTACGGCCCGAGGCGTGGACTGACGCGACGACCATCCCAGCTTCGAGGACGCCGTGCCGTACCCGAAGCCCTCTCCCACGTCGCCGCGTGCTCGCCCCTCGGCCGCTACAGAACACCCGATGAGGTCGCTGCGGCGGTCGACTGGTTGATGTCCGCAGACGCGTCGTTCGTCAACGGGGCAATTCTCACCGCAGACGGCGGGACAACCGCGTAGCGCCGATGCCGATGCGCCGAACGCCTCGCCCGCGTTCGGCGCATCGGCATGCCGTGCGCGATCCGACAAGAATCCATGCGCATTCGTGCAAGTATCCGCACCGCTCGTTGCCGAGACTTGTGGCAGCGGTCACAGCCGAGAGGCGGTGACCGGTCTGCACAGACCAGGCAAGGAGAACCATGACAGCGATTGACGAGACGAGAGCCGCTGCGGCACTGCCCGAATCGACGGCGACCGAACTTCTCATCGACGGACGGTGGCGAGCCGCCGATCAGGGCGGCGTCTTCACCGATCTCAACCCGGCCACCCAGGAACTGCTCACCGAGGTCGCCGCCGCGAGCGCGGCGGACATCGATGACGCCGTCCGCTCGGCGCGGAGGGCACTCTCCGGCGACTGGGCGGCCACCCCCGGCGTGGTGCGCGGCAAGATCCTCAACAGGGTCGCCGACCTCATCGAACGTGACGGCGATCTGCTCGCGCGCCTCGAGGCCCTCGACATCGGCAAGCCCGTGGGCCAGCCCACGATGCTCGACATCCCCAATGCGGCAGCGACCTTCCGGCACTTCGCCGGTTGGGCCGACAAGATCACCGGCCAGACGATCCCCACCGCCGGCTACTTCGGGCAGCCCACGCACTCCTACACCGTGCGGGAACCGGTCGGCGTCATCGGCGCCATCATCCCGTGGAACACGCCGCTGATGATCACCGCCTGGAAGCTGGCGCCCGCACTGGCCGCCGGGAACACCGTCGTGGTCAAGCCGCCGGAGGACGCGCCACTGTCGATCCTGCACCTCGGTCGGCTGCTGCAGGAGGCCGGTCTGCCGGACGGCGTCGTGAACATCGTCCCGGGACTGGGTGACGTCGCAGGCGAGGCTCTGGTCACACACCCGGACGTCGACAAGATCAGCTTCACCGGCAGCCCCCGGGTCGGCCGGCACATCGCCAAGGCGGCGGCCGAGACGTTCAAACGGACCACGCTGGAACTCGGCGGCAAGTCACCACAGATCATCCTCGCCGACGCCGATGTCGAGGCCGCCGTCAACGGGACCGCGATGGGCCTGTTCTTCAATCAAGGTGAGGTGTGCGCTGCCGGTACCCGAGTCCTGGTCCATAGGTCGGTCTACGACCAGGTCGTCGACGGTCTGGCAGCAGCGGCGAGCGCGCAGGTGCTGGGTGACCCTCTGGACCCGGCCACCACGATGGGTGCGTTGGTCAACGCCAAGCAGCAGGCCACCGTGCTCGACTACATCGCCACCGGCACCCGCGAGGGTGCACGACTGGTCGCGGGCGGCGAGAAGGGTTCGGATACGGGGTTCTTCGTCCAGCCGACCATCTTCGCCGACGCCACCAACGAGATGACCATCGCCCGCGAAGAGATCTTCGGGCCCGTCGGAACGGTCATCCCGTTCGACGACGTCGACGATGCCATCCGCATCGCCAACGACACCGACTACGGCCTCGCGGCGAGCATCTGGACCCGCGACGTCTCCTACGCACACTCGCTCGCGTCCAAGGTGCGCGCCGGTGCCGTATGGGTCAACGGCTGGGCCGCAATCGATCCCGCATTGCCCTGGGGCGGCATGAAGACCAGCGGCGTCGGCCGGGAGCTGGGCTGGGCCGGCATCGTCGCCAACACCGAAGAAAGAGTCGTCACCGTCGTCCTCTGACCACTGATCGAAAGGGAAAGCGCATCATGAAGACTCAAGCAGCAGTACTGTGGGAACCCGGTCAGCCGTGGCAGATCGAGGAGCTCGTCCTAGACGCCCCGAAGTACGGCGAGGTGAAGGTCGAACTCGCCGCCTCCGGCATGTGCCATTCCGACGAGCATGTCCGCGACGGCAGCGTGCCGGTCGGGATGTACCCGTACATCGGCGGTCACGAAGGCGCCGGTGTGGTCACCGAGATCGGGCCGGGTGTCACGACCGTCGAGGTCGGCGACCATGTGGCGCTCGGATTCATCCCGGCCTGCGGCCGGTGTCCGTCGTGTGCGACCGGCAAGTCGAGCATCTGCGATCTGGGCGCCAATCTGCTTGCCGGGGTACAGCTCTCCGATGGCACTGCGCGCCACCATGTGAACGGCCAGGACGCCGGACTGATGTGTCTGCTCGGTACCTTCGCCCCGGTCACCGTCGTCAACGAGGCGTCGTGCGTCAAGTTGACCAAGGACATCCCGCTCGACAAGGCCGCACTCGTCGGCTGCGGTGTGACGACCGGATGGGGCTCCGCGGTGTACGCCGCAGAGGTGTCGGCCGGTGAGACGGTCGTGGTGCTGGGCATGGGTGGAGTCGGCTGCGGTGCCGTGCAGGGTGCAGCACTTGCCGGCGCACGCCACGTCGTCCTCGTCGATCCGTCGCCGTTCAAACGCGAAAAGGCCAAGGTGTTCGGCGCCACGCACGCCGTCGCCACGATCGACGAGGCGCTGGCCCTGCTGCAGGAGATCACCTGGGGCCAGCTCGCCGACAAGGTGTTGATCACCGTCGACGTCGCCGACGGCAAGCTGATCGCTCCGGCGATGAGCCTGGTGGCCAAGGGCGGTGTGTGCGTGCAGGTCTCGGTCGGCGACATCACGTCCACCGATGTCTCGATGAGCCTGTTCGACCTGACAGCCATGCGGAAGACACTCAAGGGTGCGTGGTTCGGAAACGCCAACATCCGCTTCGACATCCCCCACCTGCTCCGGCTCTACATGGAGGGGCATCTCAAGCTCGACGAGATGATCACCCGCACATATACTCTCGACCAGGTGAACGACGGGTACGAGGCGATGCGCAACGCGGAGAACGTGCGCGGCGTGATCATGTACTGAGGTCGCCACTGTTCGTCCCCCGGGTATCGCCAGACTCTCCACGTGCAGGCGGAGGACGTGACGAGACCCGGGGGACGAACTGGGACGACTCGTCCCGGTACTGGCGCGGTGTCACGCCGTAGGCGTTCTTGAAGATCCTGGAGAAGTGTGCGGCGTCGACCAAACCGTTTGCGGTACAAATAGATCCGACACTGCGATGCTGCTGGGCAGGGTCGGCGAGGTCGCGACGGCATCTCTCCAGCCGCCGATGACGAATGAAGCCCGCGACGGTGTGGCCGTCGTGGGCGAAGAGTTTCTGCAGATAGCGCACCGACACGTGGTGCCGGGCCGACACCGATGCCGGCGAGAGCGTGGGATCGCCGAGGTGGCTCTCGATGTAGGACCGCGCAGACAACAGCACCGTCTCCCCCGCGCCGAGGGGGTCGTCGGGAGCCGAGGCGCGCAGCGCGGCACTCACCAGATCCGCCACGGCGTCTGCCACCAGCGGGGTGGCACATCCATCTGCTGCGGCCACCGCCTGGTCACGGAGCGTGCTCAGCATCGGCGCGAGCAATGCCCCGACGCCCGTCGTCGAGCTGATCCTGCGCGCCGTGCCGTCGTGCAGTTCCGTATCCGATACACGCAGCGATGCACGCGGGATGACCGCGACGAGCATCGCGAAGGTGTCGTCAAAGGCAAGTTCGTAGCGCTCGCTCGTGTCATACACAGCGATGTCGCCCGGGCCGAGCACCGCGTCGCGATCACGTTGGCGGACCGTCGATCCCCCGCGAACCTGTACGCCGACCTTGATGACTCCGGGGTCGGCCCGTCTGATCGTCGAGGTGGACCGGCGGACATGTACGTGCTGCCCGGCGACCTCGGAGAGTTGGAGTTCGCCGACGCCCGTGCTCGACAGCGTCCCGCGGAACGCGCCGATACGACCGGATGTCGGTATCGCGTCGAGCGGGACGAACGTGTCGGAGATGGCGTCGCGCCACACGTCGAACCCGACGTCACGCAAGCAGAACCTCGACGGCGCAGCGCCGGCGAGGTCCTGCCCGATGGTCGGTGTCACGTCAGTTCTTCGGCCGGTTGTCCACCAATCGCTTCGCCTTGCCGGTCGATCGCTGCAGAGTGCCCGGTTCGGCGATCTCCACGGTGACGCTGACGCCGATCCGGTTCTTGATGAGCTTCTGCAGCGATTCCATCGCCGCCGTGTGCTGGTCACCGGTCACGTCCGGGCGCGGTTCCACGCGCACCGTCAGCGTGTCCATCCGGCCTGGCCGGTCCAGCACACACTGGAACTGCGGCGACAGCGCGGGCTCGGTGAGGATGAGTTCCTCGATCTGCGTCGGGAACAGGTTGACCCCGCGCAGAATGATCATGTCGTCGGTGCGTCCGGTCACCTTCTGCATCCGCCGCATCGTGCGTGCCGTACCCGGCAGCAGTCGCGTCAGATCCCGCGTCCGGTAGCGGATGATCGGCATCGCCTCCTTGGTGAGCGAGGTGAAGACGAGCTCGCCCTCCTCACCGTCTTCCAGCACCTCACCGGTCATCGGATCGATGATCTCGGGGTAGAAGTGATCTTCCCAGATGTGCAGTCCGTCTTTGGTTTCCACACATTCCTGCGCGACACCCGGACCCATCACCTCGGACAGGCCGTAGATGTCGACGGCGTCCATGTTCAGCTGCTGCTCGATCTCGCGGCGCATCTGTTCGGTCCACGGTTCGGCACCGAAGATACCGGTGCGCAGCGACGTGGTCGAAGGGTCGATGCCCTTGTTGATCATCGCGTCGACGATGGTCAGCATGTAGGACGGCGTCACCATGATGGCGTCGGGCTCGAAGTCCTCGATGAGCTGGATCTGGCGCTCGGTCATGCCGCCCGACATCGGGATCACAGTGCAGCCCAGACGTTCTGCGCCGTAGTGGGCGCCGAGCCCACCGGTGAACAGCCCGTACCCGTAGGCCACGTGCACCTTGTCGCCCGGCCGGACGCCACCGGCGCGCAGGCTCCGGGCGACCAGATCGGCCCAGTTGTTCAGGTCGCCCGTCGTATAGCCGACCACCGTCGGGCGGCCCGTCGTCCCAGACGAGGCGTGGATCCGGGACACTTGGTTCTGGGGCACCGCGAACATCCCGAACGGATAGTTGTCCCGCAGGTCCTTCTTCGCGGTGAACGGGAAGAGCGCGAGGTCCGCGAGGCTCTTCAGGTCACTCGGGTGGACGCCCTTGTCGTCGAAGGACTTCCGATAGTGCGGAACGTTGTCGTAGGCATGCTGCAGTGACCATTGGAGGCGCCGCAACTGCAGGTCTGCGATGCGATCATGCGATGCGAACTCGATGTCGGCGGTGTCGGACTCTTCGGACTGGGAGGACAGAATGCTGGTCATGAGGGCTCCAGGAGGTCGGTCGGGGTCAGGCGTCGAAGTCGACGGTCACGTCGTCGCTGAGGGGGAAGGTCTGGCAGGTGAGGACGAATCCGTCGGCTACTTCGGATTCTTCGAGCGCGTAGTTGCGGCGCATGTCGACCTCGCCGCAGACGACCTTGGCGCGGCAGGTTCCGCAGACGCCGCCCTTGCAGGCGAACGGGAGGTCGGACCGCAGGTCCTCACCCGCGTCGAGAATCGATTCGTCGCGTGACAGTGCGCCGGTCACCGACCGTCCGTCCAGGACCAGGGTGACCTCGCTGGTCGGTCCGGTGGTGCCGGGTTCGCGGTGACGATCCAGCGGTGGCGGGGTCGCTTCGACGTAGAACAGTTCGTGGTGGATGCGGTCGGAACCGACCCCGCGGACGCGGAGGGACTCCTCGGCGACCTCGACCATGCCGAGCGGCCCGCAGAGCCAGAAGTGGTCGATGTCGTCGGTGGGGACGACGTCGTCGAGGATCTCGTCGAGTCGTGCACGATCGAGGCGGCCACTGAACAGTTCCACCTCGCGCGGTTCCCGCGACAGGATATGGATCACGTCGAGACGCGAGCCGTACTCGTCTTTGAGATCCGCGATCTCCTCGGCGAACATCACCGACTGGGTACGTCGGTTCGCGTAGATGAGAGTGACCTCGGCGTCGGGGTTGGCGAGCATCGAGGCCGCGATCGACAGCATCGGGGTGATCCCCGACCCGGCCGCGATCAGCAGGTGACGTCCGCCGGTTTCGGGGTCGGCGTGAAACGACCCGGAGGGAGGCTGGACCTCGATGCGATCGCCGGCGCGGACATCACGCACGAGCCACGTGGAGAACAGTCCGCCGTTGACCTCGCGGACACCGACCCGGGGCGAGGAACCCACCGGAGCGCAGATCGAGTAGGTGCGCCGCTGCTCGACGCCGTTCACCTTGCGGCGCAGGGTCAACGACTGGCCCGGCCGGAAAGCAAAAGTGCCGGTGAGATTCTCGGGAATGTCGAACCGGACGGCGACCGCGTCGTCGCAGAGCGACTCGACGTCGGCAACGGTCAGCGGATGGAACTCGCGGTTGCGCGACGACGTGCGCACGGGTGTTGCCGTCGTCTCGACGACCGCGGGGCTGCTGGGGGTCATCTGTCAGATCTCCTTGACGTGGTCGAAGGGCTCACCGCAGGCGGTGCACCGGTAATGCGCCTTGCACAGCGTGGCGCCGAACTCCGAGACCAGTTGCGTCCGTTCGGAACCGCACTGCGGGCACGCGACGATGCGCGGACGTGCGGTCAGGGTCAGCGGGATCGGCCCCGAGGCCCGGCGCGGTACCGCACCGGGCGGCGAGTAGCCCGCCGCGACGAGCTTGCGGCGACCCTCGTCGGTGATCCAGTCCGTGCTCCAGGCCGGCTGCAGGGAGGTGCGGATCTCGACGTCGTGATATCCGGACCCGTTCAGCGTGGCCGTGATGTCGTCGCGGATGGTCCCCATCGCCGGACATCCAGAGTAGGTGGGGGTGATGGTGACGATCACCGCGCCGGTGTCGTCGTCGGCGACGTCGCGGATGATGCCCAGGTCGGCGAGGGTGACCATCGGCATCTCCGGATCGAGAATCGAACCCACCAGTTCACGTGGCGAAAGCTGTGTCGCGGCGGTCATCTCACCACACGCCTTCCGGATGAGCACGCGCGACGCTCTGCATCTCGGCAAGGATGAAACCCATCCACTCGGTGTGCAGTCCGGTGCGTCCGGCGCGTCCGCCCACTCGCCCGATATGAGGTCCGGCGGGGATCTCGGTCTCCGCGGCGTGCAGGATCTGCGCAAGGACGTCGTCGAACTCCGCACGGACGTCGCGGGGGTCCACGCCGACTCCGGCCTGCGCGAGCACGAGTTCCTCGGCGGTCGGCTCGAACAGTTCGGCCACGTACGGCCACACCCGGGCCAGCGCGTCGTTCAGGCGACGTCGGGATTCTGTTGTGCCACAGCCCAACGTGACGACCCAGCGGGCGGCGTAGTCGCGGTGATAGGTCAGTTCCTTGATGCCCTTGTCGGCCACGGCGGCGAGCACCGGATCGCGGGAGGTGCGCAGACGGTCGAACACGGCCAGCCGCCACGTCGAGAAGATCATCAGCCGGACCATCGTCGTGGCGAAGTCGCCGTTCTCGAGTTCGGTGAGCCGCACGCTCCGGAAGTCCTGCTCGTCCCGGAAGAAGGCCAGTGCATCTTCGGCGGGAACGGGTGAGGTCTCCGAGATGAACGGAACCAGTGTGGCATCGGCGGCGGCCGCGCGGGCCAGCAGCAACCGCGCCTGGCCGAGCAGGTCGAGGCCGACGTTCGCCAGCGCGACCTCCTCTTCCAGTTCGGGTGCATGGGTGTTCCACTCGGCCAGCCGCTGAGCGCTGATGAGGGCGTCGTCGCCGAGCATCAGGCAGTAAGTGCCGAGAGCGGCGAGATCCACGTCGTCGGGGACCGTGGTGTCCACGCCGGCCAGCGGATCATCGAAGCTGGTCCCGAAGGCCCACTGTCCGTGGTTCTCCTCGTCGGCCAGTCCGTGATAGGCGTTGTCGTGATCAGTCATGGCCTCGTACTCACATGTGGGGGACGTTGTCGGGGATGTCGTAGAACGTGGGGTGGCGGTAGACCTTGTCGCCGCTCGGCGCGAAGAACGGGTCCTTCTCCGACGGGCTGGTCGCGACGATGTTCTCCGACTTGGCGACCCAGATGCTCACGCCCTCGTTGCGACGGGTGTACACGTCGCGGGCGTGGCGCAGGGCCATCTCGTCGTCGGCTGCATGCAGCGATCCGACGTGGACGTGGTTGAGTCCGCGCTTGCCTCGGACGAACACCTCGTACAGTGGCCACTCGGCCTTGACTTCACTCATCGTTGCTCCTCCTGGCCGCGGGCCGCGAACGCGGCGGCGGCGTCGCGGACCCATGTCCCGTTCTCATGTGCTGCGCGGCGCCTTTCGACGCGTTCGACGTTCATCGCCCCGTTGCCCTTGACCACGGCCATGAACTCGCTCCAGTCCGGATCGCCGAAGTCGTAGTGGCCCCGGTCGGCATTCCAGACCAGATCCGGATCGGGGAAGGTGACCCCGAGTGCCGCGGCCTGCGGGACGCTCATGTCGACAAATCGTTGCCGCAGCTCGTCGTTGGTGTGACGCTTGATCCCCCACGCCATGGACTGCTCGGTGTTGGGCGACTTGTCGTCCGGCGGGCCGAACATCATCAGCGCGGGCCACCACCACCGGTTGACCGATTCCTGCACCATCTCGCGTTGCTCGCTGGTGCCGCGCATCATGGTGGTGAGCAGCTCGTAGCCCTGCCGCTGATGGAAGGACTCCTCCTTACAGACCCGGATCATCGCCCGCGCGTAGGGGCCGAACGAGCTGCGGCACAGCGGAACCTGATTGCAGATCGCGGCGCCGTCGACGAGCCACCCGATGGTGCCGACGTCGGCATAGGTGAGGGTGGGGTAGTTGAAGATCGACGAGTACTTCTGCCGTCCTTCGATGAGCCGCTCGGTAAGGTCGGCCCGGCCGGCGCCGAGGGTCTCGGCCGCCGAGTACAGATAGAGCCCGTGGCCGGCCTCGTCCTGGACCTTGGCCATCAGGATCGCCTTGCGCCGCAGCGACGGCGCGCGGGTCAGCCAGTTGCCTTCTGGCTGCATGCCGATGATCTCGGAGTGCGCGTGCTGGGCGATCTGCCGGATCAAAGTCTTGCGGTACCCCTCGGGCATCCAGTCGCGCGGTTCGATGCGCTGGTCGCTCGCGATGGTCTCGTCGAACTGAGACGGAAGGTCACCCGCATCGGCGCTTATGGCACTTGACGTGGTCATATACCCTACTTTCAATACCGAATGATCGGTTGGTAATTAGTATCTGCTGAAACCGCTCGCAATGCAAGAGGCAAATGCGCCGGATCAGCGCCCGAGGAACGTGGGCTTCCGTTTCGCCAGGAAGGCGCTGACCGCGGCCTTGTGGTCGACGGTCGCACCCAACTCGGACTGCACGGCGGCTTCGCGGTCGAGCGCGGCGTCGAGACCCGCGGACGACGCCGCGATGAGCGACTTGACCCGCGCGAACGCCAGCGTGGGCCCGGCCGCGAGCCGGAGGGCCAGCTCGCGTGCGGTCGACTCGACCTCGTCGTCGGGAACCACCCGATGGACCAATCCCCAGTCGGCCGCCTCGGCGGCGGTCACCTTGTCGCCGAACAGCATGAGTCCCGCCGCTCGACTCGGGCCGAGCGCGGCCACCAGCGCATGGCTGAGTCCGGAGTCGCTGGCCAGACCGATGCCGGTGAACGCGGTCCCGAAGGAGGCGTGTTCGCCGATGACCCGGATGTCCCCGGCGAGTGCGATGCCGAAACCGGCACCGACGCACGCGCCACGCACCGCGACGACAACCGGCACCGACAGCGACGCCAGCGCCCGGATGAGGGGGTTGTAGTGCTCGGCGACCGTCGACATGGCGGTGGTCGGGTCCGCTTCGAGCGCCGCGACGTGTTCGCCGAGGTCCTGACCCACACAGAAGTTTTTGCCCTCGGCGGTGAGCAGCACGGCCCGGACCGATGCGTCGTCGGCGATCGAGGCGACGGCGTCGACGAAGGCGACCTTGGTGGCCACGTCGAGCGCGTTGTGCGCCTTCGGTCGAGCCAGCGTGAGGGTGGCGAGGCCGTCGGCGACGGCGATGGTGACGGTCATGATGAAGCGTCCTTCCAGTCGTAGAATCCGCGCCCGGCCTTGCGTCCCAGCTCGCCACGGGAGACTTTGTCGCGCAGTAGTTTCGGTGGTGCGAAGCGGTCGCCGAGGGTCTCGGCGAGATGTTCGGCGATGGCGAGCCGCACATCGAGGCCGACCAGGTCGGTCGAACGGAGCGGTCCCATGGGGTGGCGGTAGCCCAGTTCCATGGCGCGGTCGATGTCGGCCGGAGCCGCGACACCTTCTTCCACCATGCGGATGGCCTCCAGCCCGAGGCAGACGCCGAGGCGGCTGGTGGCGAAGCCGGGGGCGTCGTTGACGAGAACCTCGGACTTGCCCAGTTGCGTCACCCAGGAGCGGACGGTGGTCACCGTGTCGTCGGTCGTTGCGGGTGCGCGGACGATCTCCACCAGCGAGGACGCCGGCACCGGATTGAAGAAGTGCATGCCGACGAACCTGCTCGGATCACTCAGCACAGCACCGAGCTCGGTGATGGACAGCGAGCTGGTGTTCGACGCGAGCACGGTCGCCCCGCCGGCCACCTTCTCCGCGGCCGCGAGTACCTCGGCCTTCAGCGCGGGGTCCTCGGGAACCGCCTCCACGACGAGGTCGAGGTCGCCCGCAAGCGCGTCGACGGACGGCACCACCGTCACGCGACCGAGGATCTCCGCCGGATCGGCGCCGCCGAGCTTGCCGCGTTCGTGGGCACGGGACAGGCCGTCCGCGACTCGAGTGTGCGCGGCTTGTGGATCATGGCTCTCCGCGATCGTCACTGCCGACCCCAGGGTGGCGAAGACCTGCGCGATCCCCGCTCCCATCCGTCCGCCGCCGATCACCGCGACTGCTCGTGGGATTGTCGTCATCGTTTCCTCTCCAGGAAGGCGGTCATCCGCTCTCGTTTGTCGTCGGTCTCGAACAGCACGGCCTGCGCGATGTCGTCCACCCAGGGATGGGCCCCGGGCTCGTCGACGATCCGCTTCATGAGGCGCAGCGCCAGCGGCGATTGCCGGGTGATGCGGTCGATGACGGTGTGGGCCTCGGCCACCGCGTCGTCGACCACCGACATCGCGAGTCCGGTCCGGAGCGCGGTGTCTGCGTCGAGCGTGCGGCCGGCGAGCAACACCTGCTTGGCCACCGACTGGCCCACCAGGGCCGGCAGACGATAGGTGGCGCCGGCCGCGGCGAGGATGCCGAGGCCCGGTTCCGGATTGCCGAACATCGCGGTCGGCGTGACGATGCGAATGTCGCAGGCATAGGACAGCTCCGCTCCGCCGCCGAGGGCGTAGCCGGACACTGCCGCGACGGTCGGCACAGGCAGGGCGGCGATCCGGTCGAAGAGGGTGCGGTTGATCCCGGCGAGCGCCTCGTCGCGACCCCGCTCCAGCAGTTCGGTGATGTCGGCGCCCCCGGCGAAGTGATCGCCACGGCCGGTCAAGAGCACCGGCTTGGGCGCACATTCGATCCGGGTGCAGACGTCGTGGAGTTCACGGATCATCGCCGCGTTGATCGCGTTGCGTTGTTCGGGTCGGTCGAGCCACACGACGTAGCGGTCGTCGCGCTCGTCCACACAGGTGGTGTTTGCCATCACGCTCTATTAATAACCGACTCTTTGGTCGGTTGGCAAGAGATGAGCCGAACGACCCTGCACGGCCCGGGACACGACTGCAAAGATGAACCCATGACGAGAACCCCCGCGATCCGGCGGACCGGGCGCCCCGGACGTCCCGGATACGACCTCGACTCGCTGCTCGCCGTCGCCGTCAAAGTCTTCAACGACAAGGGGTACGACGGCACCAGCATGGACGTCCTCGCCGAACGACTCGGCCTGAGCAAGTCGTCGATCTACCACCACGTGTCCGGAAAACAAGAACTGCTCGAGCTCGCACTCAACCGCGCACTCAACGCCCTGTTCGCCGTCACCACCGAGGCCGGCGCCACCGAGGGCCGCTACATCGACCGACTGGAATACCTGGTCAGACGTAGTGTCGAGATCCTGGTCGCCGAACTCCCCTATGTAACCCTGCTACTGCGGGTGCGCGGCAACACCGCGGTCGAACGACGCGCCCTGGCCCGTCGACGCGAGTTCGACACGTTCGTCAGCAGCCTGGTCGCCGCAGCCGCCGAGGAGGGCGACCTGGCCCCCGACCTCGACCCCGACCTGGTCGCGCGCCTGCTGTTCGGCACCGTCAACTCGCTCATCGAGTGGTATCGGCCGCGGGCCGGAATCACGGCCGACGACCTCGCCGACACGGTCATCTCGATGACCTTCGACGGCCTCCGGCGCACCTAGCCCCGACTCGAGCCTTGACAATCGGGGCCGGCTCAGGCGATCGTAATTACCGACCGAATAGACGGTATCGGGATTCGACGGGTACACGGAGGCGATCGTGACCAATTTGCTGCAGAGCTTCACCGAGGGCCGCTGGTTCACCGCGGCGGACGAGGGCACGCCACTGGCCAGTGCCGTGGACGGCCACGAGGTCGCGCGGATCTCGGCCACCGGTCTCGACCGTGCGGGCATGGTCGAGTACGCGAGAACGGTCGGCGTTCCCGCCCTTGCCGCGCTCACCTTCCACGAGCGCGCCGCCCTCCTCAAGCAGCTGGGCATGACCCTGATGGCCGGCAAGGAGGAGTTCTACGAGGTGTCGCGGCACACCGGTGCGACGACGCGGGACTCGGCGGTGGACATCGACGGCGGATTCGGGACGATCCTGTCCTACTCGAGCAAGGCCCGCCGCGAACTCCCCAACGACACCGTCTATCTCGACGGACCGACAGAGCAGCTCGGCAAGAAGGGCACGTTCCTCGGCCAGCACATCTACACATCGCGACGCGGTGTCGCCGTACAGATCAACGCCTTCAACTTCCCGGTCTGGGGCTTCCTGGAGAAGCTGGCACCGGCGTTCATCGCCGGCGTCCCGTCCATCGTGAAGCCCGCCAGCCAGACGGCCTATCTCACCGAGCTGGTGTTCCGCCGGATCATCGAAAGCGGCATCCTCCCCGAGGGGTCCGTCCAATTGCTGTGCGGCAGTGCCGGAGACCTCCTCGACCACCTCGACGGCCAGGACTCGGTGGCGTTCACCGGATCGGCCGAGACCGCCGCCCGACTCCGCGCCCACCCGCAGGTCGTCACCTCCGGACTCCATTTCACCGCCGAGGCCGACTCCCTCAACGCGTCCATCCTGGGCACCGACGTCACGATCGAGGCCCCGGAATTCGACCTCTACGTCAAGCAACTGGTCACCGAGATGACCGTGAAGGCCGGACAGAAGTGCACCGCCATCCGGCGCGCGTTCGTCCCGGAACCCCTCGTCGACGACGTGATCGCCGCCGCGTCGGCGCGGCTGTCGACGATCACCGTCGGCGATCCCGCATCCGACGGCGTCCGCATGGGCGCCCTCGCCAGCATCGAGCAGCGTGACGAGGTCCTCAAATCCCTACGCGGGCTGACGAAATCGGCGAGCATCGTGTTCGGCGACCCCGACCATGTCGATGTCGTCGGTGCCGATGCCACCAAGGGTGCGTTCCTGTCCCCCATCCTGCTGCGCGCCGACGACAAGACCGCACCCGAACCCCACGACATCGAGGCATTCGGGCCGGTGTCGACGGTGATCGGCTACCGCGATGCCGCCGACGCCGTCGAGTTGGCGGCCCGCGGCAAGGGCAGCCTGGTCGCGTCACTGGTCACCAAGGACGCCGAACTCGCCGGTGAGGTGGTCCGCGGCCTCGCCCCGTATCACGGTCGAGTTCTGGTACTCAACAACGAAGATGCGCGGGAGTCGACCGGCCACGGCTCGCCGTTGCCCGTCCTCGTCCACGGCGGTCCCGGCCGAGCCGGTGGCGGCGAGGAACTCGGTGGTATCCGCGGCGTCCTGCATCACATGCAGCGCACAGCCGTTCAGGGCACGCCGAACGTGCTGACCAGCGTCGGACGACGCTGGGTGACCGGTGCCGATCGGGTCCAGGGCGATGTGCACCCGTTCCGCAAGAACCTGGCCGAGCTCGTGCTCGGCGACACCATCGTCGGTGGGCCCCGTCAGGTGACCCGCGCCGACATCGACCACTTCGCCGAGTTCACCGGCGACACCTTCTATGCGCACACCGATCCGGAAGCGGCAGCGGCCAATCCGCTGTTCGGCGGAATCGTGGCGCACGGATACCTCGTGGTCTCCCTGGCGGCCGGCCTCTTCGTCGACCCCGCACCCGGGCCCGTGCTGGCCAACTTCGGTGTCGACGGACTGCGGTTCCTCACCCCGGTGAAAGCCGACGACAGTCTCACCGTGACGCTGACCGCCAAGCAGATCACGCCGCGGCAGAGTGCCGACTACGGCGAGGTGCGCTGGGATGCGGTGGTCACCAACCAGAACGACGACCCGGTCGCCACCTACGACGTGCTGACGCTTGTCGCCAAGGCCGAGGAGGACTGATTCACATGGCATTTCGTGTCAGTGTCTGCTACGGGCAGCCCGACGATCCCGAGGTGTTCGACGACCACTACGAGCGGGTGCACATCCCGTTGGCGAAGGCCGTGCCCGGACTCGTCGACTTCACCTGGGGCAAGGTCGCCTCGCTCGACGGCTCACCGCCGCCGTACTACGCGATCGCCAGCCTCTACTTCGCCGACGCCGCCGCACTGAAGGCGGGCCTGCGCTCGGCGGAAATGAAGGCCGCCGCGGCCGATGTGCCGACCTTCGCCTCCGGCGGTGTCACCATGTTCACCCAGGACGAGACCTCGGTGCTGTCATGACCGAAACCGCCTCGGCCCCTGCCGACATCGACGATCATCCGATTTCGCGGAAGATGTTCGCCGATGATGTCGCCTCCAAGAACCTCGGCATCACCCTCGACGAACTCGGCCCCGGGTACGCGCGGGCATCCATGCGTATCACCGAACTGATGGTCAACGGACACGGGATCACGCACGGCGGGTACGTCTTCATCCTCGCCGACACCGCCTTCGCGCTGGCCTGCAACAGTCACGCGGATGCGGCGGTGGCCGCCCGCGCGGACATCCGCTTCCTGCGGCCGACGCGCGAGGGAGATGTTCTCGTCGCGGAGTCCGTAGAGCGAGGGCGGTTCGGACGCAACGGGATCTACGATGTCACGGTCCGCTGCGGCGACGACGTGGTCGCCGAGTTCCGTGGGGACAGCCGGACATTCGGTGGTCGGGCGGTTGGGGAGCGGTAGCGGAGCCTCGCAATCCCACCCCTCGGCCTGCAGCTTCGGCAACACCCGATGACTCTCGTGCAGTTGTGCGGTGATGCGGGCGAACGTGGTGGAGTCCATACGGTTGGGCTCGTCGATCCACTACTCAGGCATCAGCACCCACCTGCCTGTTCTCTTCGGCGAACCGTGGGGCCATCATCTCCATCTGCTCAAACACAGTGGTGATGGCTGCCGGCTGCTTGTCCGGGGGATATTTGTACTCCACCAGCAGCCGCTTGGTTCGGTAGCGCGTCGGCGAGGTGCCGGGCGTGTCCGTCAACGACTGGCGCGCAAAGGTGAAGGAGTCCGATCGAGGCTGGATGAGAGCGGCGGTCGGGCTGACCGACTACCTGAGATCGCCTGAGACTACGGGAAATCAGGTGGACGAGGGCGAGGAGACACTCGGCTCGCGTTACCGAACACTGGCAGGAAATCTTGCGCGAGCGTGGGCACGTGCCGACGGGAAGTCGACACTGGAGGAGCTTCGGCCGACGGCCCAGTTCTATGAAGAAGTTCGAGTATGGATGGGCAAGTTCGGTCGTCCCATGCGGTGCGGCCGTTGTCGGCTCCGGGTGCGATGTCGGTACCGGTCAGTGGCCGCCATTCCTGGTCACCCAGCCATTCCAGCGCCAAGGTTTCCCAGTCAGCTTCGGTAAAGGTGCTCATTTGGTGTCCCTCTTCGTGAGTCGGTATGTCTGGCGACTGCTGTGCCGTTGCCCGATTCGTTGGACACGGCCCGCGTCGATGAGTTTGGCAAGGCGGCGGAGTACGGCGCGATAGTTCATGCCCAATGCGACCTCGATGGCACGCGCAGTGACGTGCCCCGCGGCGATGGCTTGTTCGACGGCGTCGAGATCGGCGGCTATCCCTTCGGTGCCAGTCGCAGACGTATCGCCGGAGCTCGCCACAGCGGGCCGGTCGGCCATCGCGAATGCGCGATCCCCCAATTGATAGCTGGCGTAGCGCTTCCCACCTGTCCCGACCAACAGGTCGCGGTCGACCAGGTCACGGAGCGCAGCGCCGGCCGCAAGGCGGTCGACACCCCATGCTTGCAGCATCGCGTTGGTAACCCTTCCCGTCACCCGCGCCATGGCCAATGCGAGGTCCTGGGTCGAGGTCAGGTCGGCTTCGCCCAGATCGCTGATCCATTCGGTCACATCCACGCCCAGAAGTGCATGTCCAGGCACCGTGACCCGCACGTGGCCGGGGCTGACGTCGAACCGCGCCGGACTCATACCCGCCTGCCGTAGTGACCGCATCGCATTCGGTAGGCCGCTGCCCCGGTTCTCTCCGATGGACTCGTTGCTGTGCGCATCGACGGGAATGTCTGCGAGCAGTTTTGCCAGTGCCGCGTTGCGCGACGACGAACGCTGTTCCGATGTACCGAGTGACCGAGCTGATACATCACCGAACAGTCCACCTGGGCTGTTGACGACGAGCCGGTCGAGGTACAGCTCGATCTGCACGTGCATACCTCGCGACGCCGGGCTGTAATCCCGGTGCATGATGGCGTTGACGACAAGCTCCCGGATCACATCGAGCGGATAGTCGTAGCGGTCCTCCCGGTACAGGCCTTTGACTACCGCCGCCTTACGCATGTTGCGCCGCAAGGTTTCCTCCACCGTGGCCACCATGTCGGGGATCGGTCCGTCCGCGGTCACGTTGTCGAGGAATCGCACTCCGTCGGGTGCCTGGTCCCCGATCTCCGTCCCAGGTGACACGACCACCGCGACGAAGAGTTGTGGAAGGAACTGCTGCGGGTAGCTGCCCAACGAGATGATGCCGGCGAGTGTCGGCACATACTGCCTGTCGACGTGGGTGAGGACGTTGAGTCGCGCAAGCGCTTCCTCAGTTTTTAGGTTGCGAAAGGTTCTGGGATGCCGGTCCCGCGCCCGCCGGATCAATCGGTCGACGAGGTCAGCGTCCAAATCATCCACGGTGGCATCGGTGATCGGTTCGAGGTCATGCTTTGGCTGCGTACGGTTGGCGAGCAGCTGAGCGACCTCGTACGCGGAGAGCAACCGATCACCGTCACCGCTACGGATGAAGGACCCCTGATGGTGGCCGCGCGTCTTGACGTAACACGGCTTGTCCACCGGGTCGATCTCATCGATGTCTGCCCGGACGATGAGTGCCCCCTCGAACTCCTCGATGTCGATCGAGGGTCGCAGCGGTGGCTCCATCTGGTCGGCGCAGGCAGTGGCCAGTGCGTCACGAGTCGACTTGGCATCGAAGCCAGGAGCCAGGGTGAATCCATCCGCCTCTGACAGCCCGAGGAGCAGGACTCCGCCGTCGCCGTTGGCGAAAGCGCTGAGTGACTCGACGACGTCCTTGGGCAGGCCACCCGCCGCCGACTTGACCTCCACCTGGGCGAGGTCGGTCCCCAACCTGCGCAAACGTGCGACGAGATCGACTGTGTTCATCTCACCTCCTCCGACTCTGACACTCTGACACGCGACTCTGACACTCTGACTGGTTTGGCGATTCTGGGGCGTCAGACCATCCCGCCGACCTCGTTCTCGACGTCCTTGACGTCACCTTGGCGGACATGAGCAGCGGGAGGAACTGGTCGCGGGTTTGCGCGAGAACAAGGTTCTCTGACTCAAAGGAAGCGACCTGGTCGGTCAGCGCTTCCAGCTGCGGTCCGATCAACCTGGCCTCGGCGCCTCCTGGAATCGAGACGGGTTCATTGAGATGTCGGCGCTGGATGTGTCCCATCGTGGTCGCCTTGTCCGCTGCCACGGCCCGAAACTCGGCCAGTTTGTCTCGCAGAGCATGCTCAACCAGCCACTGTGGCCTACCGTCGACCGGGACGACCTTGAAGATGTGCTGATTGATGATCGCCTCCGGCCGGTGCCACCGCGCGACCGTCAGCGATCCAGACCACGCGAATAAGAGGTCTCCAGGCCTCGCCACGTTGTCGTCAGGAGCTTCGATGTCGTTGTAGACCGTTGAACCGCCGATACCGGAATTGAGCTCTGCGATCCTGATGACCACGCGACCAGTCCCTGCCGCACCCTTCGTATAGGCACGCCCATCAACGAAGCGAGCGAGGCTGGACAGCGGCACGCAATCGCGTGCCGCTGTCCTGAGCTGCTCGGAGCCAAGTCAATGCAGCCAATTCTTGACTTCGCGTGATCACTTCGTCATTCGCCGCGATCTTGTCGTCGAGGGCGCCGAGGATTTCAGCGATGGCCTTCGGTCATGTCGGCCTCCTACGGTCGTGGCGGCCGGGGATCGGCTGCCTGCAACCGACCGGCCAGGCCGCAGGAGTCCCGGGGCGTTGGAGCGCATGATCACCGAACTCGGCGACAAGGCCACGACGTCGACCGCAGAGGCGGCCGCACTCACCGACCGCAGGGTGAAGGCGGCGTCGGAAGCCGTGACCAAGGCGCCGCCGATGCGCAGAAGGCGTTCCGGGAAGCCGACGAGGCGACGCGGAAGTCACTGACGGAGTCGATCGACAAGATGCGTCGGGAGAGCGAGGCTGAGCTCAAGCGTCACTTCGGCGGTGCCAATCCGGAGGTGATCGACCGCTTTGCACCGCTCCTCGAACAGTTCGCAGCCAATCTGGACAAACGATCCGCGGCGAACACCACTGAACTCTTGACGCAGGCCGCCAAGCAGTTAGACCCGAACGACCCAGCATCACCGATGGCCAAGCGCTCGGCCGACCTGGCCAAGCGCCAGGAGTCGCTCACCGAACAGTTGACGAAGCAGCACACCGAACTGACCGGCCGACTCGACCAGGTGGTCACCGCGCTGCAGATCGCCGAGGCGAAGGCGCCGGTGAGCAAGGTGTCCCCGATCAAGGGCGGAACCTACGAGACCGAGGTCCACGAGGTTCTCCAGACCGTGGCCGTCGGCCTGGGCGACGAGTACCGCGAGACCGGAACTGTTGTCGGCGCGGTGGCGCGATCCAAGAACGGTGACGGCGTCCTCAGCGTTCGCTTCCTGCGGCCGACGCGCGAGGGAGATGTCCTCGTCGCGGAGTCCGTGGCGCGAGGGCGGTTCGGACGCAACGGGATCTACGATGTCACGGTCCGCTGCGGCGACGACGTGGTCGCCGAGTTCCGTGGGGATAGCCGGACGTTCGGCGGTGGGACGGTTGGGGAGCGGAAGCAGAGCCCAGCAACCTCCATATTGGTGATATATGAATTGAACATACATCGCCAGAGTGGACACGGGATTCTGTCGAGTTCGCCACAGATCGGTCGCAGCCGGGCACAATGCGCGTCAACCCGCCACCAGCTCCGCGAGCGGCAGCACAACACCCGGTTCGACACCTGGGGGTTACGTGTTTCTGTCAGGGCTGTTGCCTACCCTTGACCCGTGGATTTCGACGCGTTCGGCAGCCTGTGGGAGCGGCATCCCGCGTGGCGGCTCCTGCGTGCCCACAACTCCCCGCTCATCCTGGCCTTTCTCGGTAACTTCTTTGTCGAGGGCAATCGCGGCGCGACTTCGGCCAGTGACCTGGCCACGGCGTTGGACGACCTGCTCTACGACCTCAACATCGCCGTACCGACCGAGGACGGGCAGGCCAGGTTTCCGAAGGAGCCGCGCGCCTACCTCGAGGACTGGTCGGCGACCGAGGCCGGCTTCCTGCGCCGCTTCTACCCACCCGGCGACGACGAGGTCCACTACGAGGTGACGCCCGCGTTCGAGAAGGCCTACGCGTTTGTCGTCTCCCTGCAGGGACGGTCGTTCGTCGGCACCGAGTCGCGGCTCCACACCGTCGTCGAACTGCTCAGACAGATCGTGCACGGCACCGAGGCCGACCCGGAGATCCGATTGGCCGAGTTGCGGCGCCGCCGTGCCGAGATCGATGCCGAGATCGCCGCCGTCGAGTCGGGTGACGTCGCGGTGCTCGATTCGACCGGCGTCCGTGACCGCTATCAGCAGCTGGCATCGACCGCACGGGACCTGCTCTCCGACTTTCGGGAGGTCGAGGACAACTTCCGTCTCCTCGACCGGACCGCCCGGGAGAAGATCGCGTCCTGGGACGGTCCGAAGGGTGAGCTTCTCGCCGAGCTGGTGGGCAGCCGCTCGGAGATCGCCGGCTCCGACCAGGGCCGTAGCTTCCAGTCCTTCTACGAGTTCCTGCTGTCCGACGCCAGGCAAACCGAACTGTCGGATCTGCTGGCCAAAGTGTCGTCGCTCGACATCGTGGACGCCGACCGACGTATCCGCGGCATCCACCACGACTGGTCGGAGGCCGCCGACCGCACCCAACGCACGGTCCGGCAGATCTCGGAGCAACTCCGCCAGTTCCTCGACGACCAGGTGTGGTTGGAGAACCGACGCGTCCTCGACCTCGTCCGCTCGGTGGAGAGCACCGCCCTCGAAATACGCGGCGAGGAACCCGGGTTCGGCCTCGAAGTGGACCAACCCGGCATCGAGATCAGCCTGCCGTTCGAACGGCCGCTCTACCAGCAGCCCGCCGTGGTGACCGTCGAGAGCAGGGTCGACGACGCGACCGAACAGGTCGATGCCGACCTCCTGTTCACCCAGACCTTCGTCGACCAGGCCCGGCTGGCCGCCAACATCCGCAACATCCTCCCGGAGAGGTCGTCGGCGCTGCTGTCCGACGTGGTCACCATGTACCCGATCGAGCAGGGTGCGGCCGAGATCGTCGGCTACCTCGCGCTCGGCGACGACGACGTCAGCGTGGACATCGACGACACCGACGAGATGCTGCTGGAATACCCCGACCCCGACGACCCGGACACCACCAAGCGGGCCCGGCTACCGAGAGTCACGGTGAGACGACGATGACCGACGAACGAGCCATAGCGAGCGCGATCATCCGGCTGATGCAGGGTGTGGTGTATCGCGAGTCCGACGAGGACACCTGGGCCACGCTCGAGCGGTCCGGAGCAGGCGTGCGCGATCACTTCGCCACCATCGGCGTCGACGTGGTCGTCGACGACTCCGAGGGCTACGCCTACCTGCGGTCGCGCCCGGAATCCGAAGGCGACGAACCCCTTCCGCGGCTGGTGCGTCGCCGCGCGCTCACCTACAACGTCAGTCTGCTGCTGGTCCTGCTGCGCAAACGGCTGCTGGAGTTCGAGATCACCGGCGGCGAAGGACGACTCGTCCTGTCGACCGACCAGATCGTGGAGATGCTCCGGCTTTTCCACGCCGATTCGACCAACGAGGCCCGGCTCGTCGACCAGGCCGAGTCGACGATCAAGAAGGCCGTCGAGCTGGGATTCCTGCGGCAACTGCGCGGACAGACCGATCAGTGGGAGGTCCGGCGCATCATCAAGGCCTACATCGACGCGCAGACCCTGTCGGACTTCGCCGGCAAGCTACGGGAATACGCCGGGGCGGTGGCCACCGATGAGTGAGGGATTGTTCTCGTCGGTCGAACTCGGAACCGCAGGCGGCGGAGCCGGTTTCCGGCTCCAGCACGTCGAGGTCCTGAACTGGGGCACCTTCGACCGCCAGGTGTGGCGCCTGACGCCGAACACCGACACCACGTTGCTGACCGGCGATATCGGATCGGGCAAGTCCACCCTGGTCGACGCCGTGACGACCCTGCTGATGCCCGCGCACAAGATCGCCTACAACAAGGCCGCGGGCGCCGAAGCCAAGGAACGCACCCTGCGTTCCTACGTCGAGGGTCACTACAAGTCCGAACGTCAGGAGGCGACCGGACGATCACGCGCCAAGGGTCTGCGTCAGGATCGCAGCACCTACTCGGTGATCCTCGGAGTCTTCAACAACCCCGGCTACGACGAGACCGTCACCTTGGCGCAGGTCTTCCAGCAGCGTGACAGCGCCGGGCAGCCGTACCGGTTCTACGTCACCGCGACCAAACAGCTCGCCATCGCATCCGACTTCGCCGACTTCGGTTCCGATCTGCGTGACCTGCGCAAACGACTGCGCGCCGGCGGCGCGGACGTCGTCGACGAGTTCCCCAAGTACTCGACATCGCTCCGGCGTCTGCTCGGTATCCGGTCCGAGCAGGCCCTGGAACTGCTGCATCAGACCGTGTCGATGAAGTCGGTCGGCAACCTCAACGACTTCGTCCGCGGGCACATGCTCGAGCCCAGCGACGCCACCGACCGGGTCCGCGACATCATCGCCCACTTCGACGACCTCACCAAGGCCTACGACGCGGTCAAACGTGCCCGCGAACAGCTCGAGGCGCTCGATCCGATCGTCTCGACGACCGCGAAATACGATGCCGCGCTGGCCGAACGTGACGCGCTCGACCTGCAGCGAGCGGCGGTGCGGTTGTTCATCGCCGAGCATCGGTCGGGCCTGCTCGCCGACGAGATCACCACCCTGACCGCCGAGGGCGAACGGCTGCTGCGCGAGCAGGACGACGCCAAAGCCCGACAACGGAATCTGAGCCGCGAACGCGAGTCCCTGATCGAGGAGCGCGCCCGGGCCGGCGGTGATCGGGTGGGCGAACTCGAACGGCTCGCGGCCGCTGCCCGTGACGATGTCGCCAAACGCCGCCACGGCCGAACCCTGTTCGACGCAACCGTGGCCGACGCCGCATTCGATCCGGTCACCACCGGTGAGCAGTTCACCGCGTTACGTGGACTCATCACCGATGAACGGCCGCGGCTGGACGACGCGAAGCGCACGCTCGACTCGTCGACGGCCGATGCCATCGGGCGTGAGAAGGAAGCGGCCCGACGGTGTGACGCCATCCGCGCCGAACTCGACGACCTGCAGAACCGTACGAGCAACCTGCCGCCCGACCAGGTGCAGCTGCGCGATCAGCTCTGCACCGATCTGGGTCTCACACACGAGGACCTGCCCTACGCGGGCGAGCTTCTCGACGTCGACGAGGACCATGCACAGTGGCGGGGCGCGGCCGAACGGGTGCTGCGTGGGTTCGCGCTGTCGCTGTTTGTGCCGCAGCAGCATTACGAGGCCGTCACGCAGTGGGTCAATGGTCGTCGGCTCACGTTTCACGGGGCCGGTGGCCGGACGGTCGGCGCGAAACTCGTGTACGAACGGGTGCCGGCACGTCGGGTTCCGTTGCAGCGACAGGACTCCGGCGTCATGGTGCTGGCCGACTGTCTGGAGATCAAAGAGGGTCCGTTCGAGGACTATCTGCGCGACGAACTGATCAAGCGCGCCGATCACCAGTGCGCGGTGACGCTCGAGGAGTTCCGGGCCGCGAAGCGGGCCGTCACCCGCGAGGGTCAGGTGCGCTCTGGTGGGCGGCACGAGAAGGACGACCGACACCGCGTCGACGATCCCCGACGGTGGGTGCTGGGCTGGGCGAATGAACGCAAGATCGCCGCGCTGCGTGAGGATCTCGACGATCTCGACCGACACCGCGCAGTCGCGGCAGCCGATGTGGCCGCGCTGTCGGAGGAACGGGACGCCCTGCAGACCCGGCGCGAGGCGCTCGCCCGCCTCGACGGCTTCCACTCGTGGGCCGATCTGGACGTCGAGGAGGCCCAGCGCCGTGCCGACGAGTACGAGGCCGAACGCGTCCGGCTGGAGTCGGGTTCCTCACGCCTGCAGGAGATCACGACCGCGCTGGAACGCAATGCCGAACTCTCCGCCGCGGCGGCAGAGGTGATCGACGATCTCACCGGCAAGCTTGCCACCACGGCTGCGGAGGCGAATCAGGCCGAACAACTCAAGAAGCGCGACGACGAGTTCATCGCGCAACACTCCGATGCAGATCTCGCCACCGCTCGTGCATCGTATGCCGCACTGACACAACGTCTCACCGGGACGTTGCCGACGCGGGCGACCGATTGCGCGGCAGCCGAGAACTCGCTGTCATCGACCCTTCATCAACGGATCGAGCGGCTCACACGGGAACTCGGTGGTTTCGGGCAGAGTCTGGCCCAGTACATGGCCGACGTGCTGCGGCGTTGGCCGGACCTGCGGGCCGACATGGACGCCCACGTCGACGCACGGGCCGATTTCGTGATGTTCCGCGAACGTGTCGCCACCGACGACCTGCCGCGCTTCGAGCTCGAGTTCAAGGAGCAACTGAACAAGAACGCCATCCAGGAACTCGCCGGGTTCAACAACTGGCTCAACCGGCAGGCCGCCTCGATCGACGAACGCGTCGCGCGCATCAACGAGGCGTTGGGTGCGGTGCCCTACAACCCGGGCCGCTACATCCGGCTCGAGCGGGAATCCACCACGAATCAGGATGTGGCACAGTTCCGCGCCGATCTGCGCAACCTGACCAACGACAGCCTCGCCGTCGACGGCGATCAGTACTCCGAGCAGCGCTTCCTGGACGTGAAGCGGATCATCGAACGGTTCCGCGGCCGCGATGGGCATGCCGACTCCGACAAGAACTGGACGCGCCGGGTGACCGATGTGCGCAACTGGTTCGTGTTCTCCGCGTCCGAGCGGGACGTCGACACCGGCGTCGAGTGGGAGCACTACAGCGATTCCGACGGCAAGTCCGGCGGGCAGAAGGAGAAGCTGGCCTACACGATCCTGGCGGCGTCCCTGGCCTATCAGTTCGGGCTGGAATGGGGTGTGGAGAAATCCCGCGACTTCCGGTTCGCGGTGATCGACGAGGCGTTCGGACGAGGATCAGACGTGTCGACCCGCTATGCGCTTGACCTTTTCGCCAAGCTCGGTCTACAACTGCTCATCGTGACACCGTTGCAGAAGGTGCACGTCATCGAACCGTATGTGAAGGCGATCGGGTTCGTCGACAACCCCACCGGTACGTTCTCGCGGCTGCAGACGATGACGATCGAGGAGTACCGGTCGCGTCGCGACGGACGCCTGAAGTGAGTCGACGCTGGACTGTTCCCGACGACGTCACTACGAAGGTACGGCGCCGATGGGAGGACGGATCGCTGTTGCGCGCCTACGCGACCGGCTCCGCTCTCGAACCCATCGAGGTTCCGCTACGCGGACCGACACCGTCACAAATAGGTGAGGACCTCGGCGCCGCACGCGACTGGGTGACCGCGCTCGACGCGGGCCGTCGTGACGACCGGCGCTACACACTTCAGTGGCAGACCGTCGGGGGCCGTCAGGTCGGACGCAACCGGCTCCCCACGCGGGCGGTGGTGTCGTCGTTCGAGCAGGCGTGGACGCTACTGGGGGTGGGTCCGTCCGTCCGTCGATTCGAGGAGGTTCTCGACCTGGCCGCCACCCGACCTGCCATACGCAACTGGGTCGTCGACAATCCGCTGCGTGCAATCGAATTGGCTCCGGAGATGCCTCGTCTGATCGCCGCCTACACGTGGCTGGACGCGCATCGGCGATCGGATCGGTATCTGCGTGAGATCAGCGCGCCCGGAGTCGACACCAAGTTCGCCGAACGTCATCGGTCGGTGCTCGCGGCAATGCTCGGGGTGCCGTCGACCGCGTCCGGGTTTCTCTCCGGGCTGGGGTTGCACGGCAAGCCCGAGTTCGTGCGGCTACGCCCGTCATCGTCGCTGGGTTTGCCGACACCGCTCACCGAGATCTCGGTTCGCGCAGACGAACTCGCGCAATTCGATCTACGGCCGCACTCCGCGCTCGTCATCGAAAACGAGATCACCTACCTGAGTGTCGACATCCCCGATGACGGTATGGTGCTGTGGGGCAAGGGGTTCGAAGTGGATCGCATCGGACGGCTCCCCTGGCTGGCCGACGTGCCGCTCCACTATTGGGGTGACCTCGACACCCACGGCTTCGCGATCCTGGATCGGCTGCGGGCCTGGCTTCCGCAGACCGAGTCGGTGCTGATGGATCGGACCACCCTTGACGCGCATCGGGATCGGTGGGTCACCGAAGATCGGCCGACGTCGTCGGGCCTGACCCGGCTGACGCCTGCTGAGCGCGACCTCTACGCCGACCTCGTGAGCGACGTACTCGGAGAACGCGTCCGGCTCGAACAGGAACGGATCGACTGGTCCTGGGCGCAGCAGCGGCTCGGCGCCGGCACGTAGGGTTCCTCCCCTGGGTCTCGCCAGACGCCGCCACCTATGTCAGGCACGTACTCCCGCGTAGTAGCGGGCGAGGAACTCGTCACGATACTCGACGTAGTTGCCGTCCTCGATGGCCTGGCGGGCCCGGTCGACGAGCGTCACGATGAACGAGACGTTGTGCAGCGTGGCCAATGTCGCGGCCAGGCCCTCCTTCGCCTTGAACAAATGATGGAGGTAGGCCCGGCTGTATTGGGATGTGTAGTTCTCGATCTCCGGATCGAGCGGACGAAAGTCCTTACGGTAGCGCGCATTCGTGATGTTGTAACGCCCGTCGAGGGAGTAGATGGCGCCGTTGCGGGCCACCCGGGTGGGCGAGACACAGTCGAAGGTGTCCGCGCCGTTCTCGATCGCGGTGAAGATGTCGTCGGGTTCGCTGATGCCGAGGAGGTGTTTGGCGGTGTCCTCGGGAAGTTCCTCGTTGACCCAGCCGACAATGGTGCCGAGGTCGTCCTTGGTGAGCGCGCCGCCGATGCCGTAGCCACCGAATCCCCGTCCGCCCTCGGCCTGGTCGCGGTTGCTCATCGCGACGAGGTCGCGTGCCGCCTTGCGACGCAGGTCCTCGTACTGGGCGCCCTGGATGACGCCCCACAGCGACTGCGGCGGCCGATGGACTCGTTCGGTGGACAGCCGATTGTGTTCGGCCAGACAGCGAATCGCCCACAACCGAGTGCGTTCGAGCGAATTCTCCTGGTAGGTACGGGTATTCATCAGGGTGGTGAGCTCGTCGAAGGCGAAGATGATGTCGGCGCCGAGTTGATGCTGGATCTGCATCGACACCTCGGGAGTGAACCGATGCGCCGAGCCGTCCAGATGCGATTTGAACGTGACGCCGTCGTCGTCCACTGCGGACAGACGTTCCTTGCCGTCGGCGGTGATCTCGTCATCCTGTTCACCGGCGACGTCCATGGAGATGACCTTCTTGAACCCCGCCCCCAGCGACATCACCTGGAATCCACCGCTATCGGTGTAGGTCGGGCCGGGCCAGTTCATGAATGCGCCGAGCCCGCCGGCCTCGTCGATGATCTCCGGCCCCGGCTGTAGATAGAGGTGATATGCGTTGGCCAGCACGGCCTGCGCACCGAGCGCCGCGACCGACTCCGGCAGCACCGTCTTGACCGTCGCCTTGGTGCCGACCGGGACGAACGCG
Organism: Gordonia rhizosphera NBRC 16068; assembly: GCF_000298195.1. Taxonomy (GTDB): domain Bacteria; phylum Actinomycetota; class Actinomycetes; order Mycobacteriales; family Mycobacteriaceae; genus Gordonia; species Gordonia rhizosphera. The sequence continues at coordinate 54,014 of NZ_BAHC01000169.1, forward strand.
GGGGTGTGGATGCGTCCGTGCGGCGTCTCGATGACGCCGGTGCGCCCCATCGTGCCGGGCAGCGGCGTGCCCACGGTGTACGAGTGGTCGGGTGTCAGAGGGGTCTTGCTGGAACTCACCGGTGCATCTTCGCAGGTCGCGGCCGCGCAACCCAAACCCGGTACGGTGATCACCATGTCGCGCAGCCTGAATCGGATCGTGGTCGCCGCCGTCGTCGGATGCTATGGGTTCGCCCTCGCCGGGTGCGGTAGCGAGGCGGAGGCACCGTCGTCCTCGTCGTCGTCGGCGGCGAGCGGTGTGGCCGCGGTGTCGGAGAACCCGAGCGCGTCCGTCATCGGCGGACCGAAGCCGGCGTCACCGACGACCTCGGTGGCCGACGAGGCGACCGGACAGACCGAGTGCGGTAAGACCCCGGGCCCCGACGGGGCGCTGCGCATCCTGATCCTGGCCGGAGACCTGACCTGCGACACCGCCGAGCAGATCGCTGCGGAGTACGGGCCGATGATCGCGACCGGGCGGCCGCAGACGGTGTCGGGATGGGACTGCGGGCCGTCGGAGACACCGGGCGTCCTGGCCACCTGCAGCAAGGACGGTCAGGAGTTCGGGCTGGCGCCGTGAGTGCTTGACCCTGACGCGACGTCAGGGAGCACAGTGACCGGTGTGAACGAGGGAAGGCACCAGGTGGCACACGGACGGACCGTCGGGGACGTGGCCGGGTTGGTCGGGATCAGCGTGCGGACCCTGCACCACTACGACCGGATCGGCCTTGTTGTCCCGTCCGGACGCACCTCGGCGGGGTATCGAGTCTACGACGACGCCGACGTCGAACGGTTGCATCAGGTTCTCACCTACCGCGAACTGGGCTTTTCTCTCGAGCAGATCGCGACCCTGCTCGACGATCCGCGAGTGGATGCGATCGCGCATCTTCGTGATCAGCACGAATTGCTGATCGAGCGGATCGGTCGTCTGCACCGGATGGTCGCAGCTGTGGAGGAGATGATGAACGCCAAGAAGAAAGGCATCCAGCTCACCGCCGAGGAGCAGGCCGAGATCTTCGGCCAGGACTGGAAGGGCGAGGAGTACGCCGCCGAAGCCGAGGAACGCTGGGGCGACACCAAGGCGTGGCAGCAGAGTCAGGACCGCACCGCGGGGTTCGACAAGGACGACTGGCAGCGCATCAAGGCCGAGAACGACGCGCTCGAGGCGAAGTTCGCCGACGCCCTGCGGGCGGGTGTGACACCGGGATCTTCGGAGGCGAACGTGCTGGCGGAGGAGCACCGGGCGTCGATCGCCCGCTTCTACGACTGCGGGTACGAAATGCACACCAACCTCGCCGAGATGTACCTCGCGGACGCTCGGTTCACCAAGCACTACGAGGATGTCGCCGAGGGACTCGCGCAGTTCGTGCACGACATCATCGTCGCCAACGCAGCCCGGCAGTAGTCCGCCGAGGCACCCGGTTTCTCGCCGAGAGCACCCGGTTTCTCACCGAGAGCACCCGGTTTCGCGGCGAGAGCAGCCAATTTCTCGCCGAGAGCATCGAGGTCGTGGTGCCGTCGCCGAGATTCCGGGTGCCGTCGGCGGGTTTTAGGGTGCTGTCGGCGAGGTTCGGGTGCGTCAGGCGAGCAGTGCGTTGGCGACCCGTTCGAGTGCGGCGACCCGGCTGCCCTTGACCAGCACCGCGTCGCCCTTGGCGAGGTCGCCGAGGGCGGTGAGCGCACCGTCGACGCCGACGACGTGGGTGGCGGTCGGGCCGTAGCTGGGTTCGTCGACCGCGATCAACTCGATGCCGAGGTCGTGGGCCTGCGCGGCGATCGCGGCGTGTTGCTCGGCGGAGTCGTGCCCCAGCTCGGCCATCGTGCCGAGCACCGCGATCCGCCGTCCGGCGTCGAGCGCGGCGAGCGACTGCAGCGCCGCCGACATCGAGGTCGGGTTGGCGTTGTAGGCGTCGTTGAGAATCGTCACCCCGTCGGTGGTGGTCACCAGGTCCATCCGCAGCCCGCTCAACGACGCGTTGAGCAGCCCGTCGGCGATCTTCTCGACGGAAACCCCGAGCCACCCGGCCGCCGTGGCCGCCGCGAGGGCGTTGGGCACCTGGTGTTCGCCGCGCGCACCGAGGCGCACATCGACCTCACCCCACGGGCTGTGCAGGCGGAACGACGCGCGCAGCTGCTCGTCGAGGATGACGTCGGAGGCGTGCACGTCCGCGGTCGGGGAGAGTCCAAAAGTCAGCACAGCGGCGTCGGTGCGGTCCGCCATCGCGGCGACGTGTTTGTGGTCGGCGTTGAGCACCGCGAGACCGTCGACCGGGAGCGCCTCGACGAGTTCACCCTTGGCACTTGCCACGGCTTCGATGTTGCCGAACAGCTCGAGGTGGACCCCCTCGACGCGGGTGATGATGCCGACGGTCGGACGGGCGATCTCGCACAGCAGGTCGATGTGCCCGACCCCGCGGGCGCCCATTTCGACGACGACGGCCTCGGTGTTCTCGGCGGCGTTCACCAGCGTCAGCGGCAGGCCCAGCTCGTTGTTGAACGACTTCTCGCTGGCGGTCGTCCGGTAGGTCGTGGCGAGGACCCCGGCGAGCAGGTCCTTCGTCGAGGTCTTCCCCACCGACCCGGTGATGCCGACGACACGGTCGGGCAGACGGTCGCGAGCGGCACTGCCCAGGTCGGCAAGCGCCGCGGCCGTGTCGGTGACGGCGATCGCCGACAGGTCGACGCGAGGCAGCGTGCCCTCCGACGTCAGGTACGCCAGCGCGCCCGCATCGGCCGCCGCCGGCACGTACTCGTGCCCGTCACGTGTGGCGACGATCGGCACGAACAGCTGTCCCGGCCGCACGGTCCGGGAGTCGATGCTTGCGCCGCTGAGCAGCACGTCGACACCGAACAGCTGTCCGCGGACTGCCTTGGCCACCTCGCTCGCCGTGAAATGCACACCGCAACGCTACGCGCACCATGACGGGTGATCGGGGATCGGTGGCCGTATCGTGTCTGCCATGGCTTCACCCCTGCTCCGCCTCGTCGTTCTCTACGGCGGGGTCTCCGCCGAACACGACGTGTCCTGCGTCACCGCCGCCCATGTTCTCGCCGCCGCCGACCGCAGCAAATACGAGCTCGTGCCCATTGGGATCGCCAAGGACGGGACGTGGCTGCGCAACGACAAGGCGATCGCCACGTTGGCCGAGGGCGGTCAGCTGCCGGACTCCCTGGAGCCGGCCGGCACGGTCGTGGAACCGCTGGCCGCGCTGCGCGGGGAGGCCGGGGCGCAGACGATCACCGTCGTGCTGCCTCTGCTGCACGGACCGCACGGCGAGGACGGCACCATCCAGGGGATGCTCGAGCTGTTCGGGGTGCCGTATGTGGGCGCGGGCGTGTTGTCGTCGGCGGTCTGCATGGACAAGGCGATGGCGAAGATCGTCGCCGAACAGGCCGGGCTCCCGCAGTGCCGCTGGATCGAGTTCCGCGACGGCATCAACGACCCGAACACCATCGTCGCCGAGGCCGTGGAGAAGCTGGGGCTGCCGGTGTTCGTGAAGCCCGCCAACCTCGGGTCGTCGGTCGGCATCACCAAGGCGCACGACGAAACCGAACTCGACCACGCCATCGACGTCGCGTTGCGCTACGACGACGTGGTCGTCATCGAGGAGAACGTGACCGCCCGCGAGATCGAGGTCGCGGTGCTCGGCAACACCGCACCCGAGGCCTCGCTGCCCGGCGAGATCCTCCCGGGCAGCGAGTTCTACGACTACGAGGACAAGTACGTCACCGGCGCCGCGAAGCTCGTGATCCCCGCCGATCTCCCGGACGGCGCCGTGCGTGAGGTCCGTGAGCTGGCCGCCCAGGCGTTCGTCGCCCTACGGTGTGCGGGCATGGCCCGCGTCGACTTCTTCTACGAGGAAGATGGCCGCGGGTGGCTGCTGAACGAGGTCAACACGATTCCAGGTTTCACTCCGGCGTCGATGTATCCCAAACTCTGGGAGGCCACCGGCGTGACCTATTCGGATCTGATCGATCAGCTCGTCGCGCTCGCCCTGGAGAACCATCGCCGGCGGACGGGGTTCTCGACCGAGCACTGATCGCCCGATCCCGTCGGCTGCGCCTCGATCCTCGGGGACAGCGGGTCGCTCGTGCTATCCGCGGAACTGACGGCGCAGAGCCCGGTTCGTCTGGTCCACGTCGAAGGCGGTGGGATCGAACTGCCCGGTCGGTGACATACCCGCCCACTCGCGCAGTTCGTCGTGGTCCTCGTGTGTCGGGTCGGTGACAGCGACGATGAAGTGGTCCCAGCCGCCGGCTCCGCCGACGTCGTCGAACGGCGCCGTGCCATGGCCGTCGAGGACGACCGGTCGTCGATCGTCGTCGGTCCCGGATGGGTCGGCGAGGGATTCGACCACGATGCGTACTTCCCATCCGTCGCCGAAGTCGTAGTTGTAGTACAGCTCGTCACCCGGTTTGTTGATCAGTGCGCCGACCGACACCTCACCGGACGGACCGGCATCGTAGGTCGGTCCGAATTCTGTATGGCCATCCGGTGTGAAGAACCGATGCAGGTGGCTGTCATCCCATCGCATGATCGTCTGGATCACGTAGTGCAGGGCGGGCAGCGACATCGATGCGGGCAGCGCGATACGTCGGGTCACCGGCGGTTCGATGTAGGGCATGTCCAAGCGCAGGGTGAGCTGCGACTGGGCGATGTCGTCGGTGAGCTCGGGGACGACGGTGGGGCGGGTGGTTGGGCCGCCGGCCATCATGGCCGCGGGACCCATCTCGGGACCCATATGGCTCGCCAACGCGGACTCGACAGTCGGACGCAGGTCCCGCGGCACCACATGGTCTCCGGCGTCATCGACGGACAGCCAGCCCGCTTCGACCAAGCCGGAGAGCCGATCACGCATCATCTCGTCGAGAATGGTGCTCGGCCAGTCGTCGTCGTCCGGTTCGCTGTCGTCGTCGGGCTCGAAAATGTCGAGCGACATCGGCGACTCGGTCATCCCCTGACGCAGTGCCAGCGCCGTCATCATCGGCAACGGGTTCAGCGGATTCTCGGCCGACAAGTAGGCGTCGAGTTCCAGGGTGGCGGCCGCACGCACCAACTCGAACCGCGGGCGCGCACGCCAGAGCTGCGCGACCGGGGTCGGTTCGGCGCGCGAGGTGTTCACCGTGATCAGCTGCAATTCCTGCGCGAACATCCACAGGTCGGCGAGTTCGTCGTGGTCGGTCATCTTCTTGAGGCCCGGCGGCACGTCAATGCCCACCGCGGCGCCCAGGTCCCCCAGGAGCGCGGGCTTGAGCCACCGCGCACTTGTCGTCGGCCGTTCGCCACCGATCCAGTCGAGAAACGCGTCGAGGCGACGAACCAGACGGAGCTCGGAGAGCGCCGCTTCTGCGTGGACCGGGTCGACGTCCTCGATCTGCAACTGCTCGTCGGGGAGTTCGTCGGCGATCCACTCGTCGAGAGTCATCACGGCGGCTTCCCAGTCGTGCACCGGACCGGTCCACCGGTTGGTGTCCTCGAGGAAGTCGAGCAGCATCCGCATCCCGAAAAGCATGAGCGCGGTGGGTGGCGCGTCCCCCCCGGAATCCTCCACGTACTCCACCAGGCCGATCACGCCATCGACGTCGTCGACGGTCCACGCCGTGGGTGCGAATTCGGGGCGTATGCCCGCCGCCACAGTGATCGCCAGTTCGGCGCAACCGACGAGAACTTCGGGTGGCATATCGTCGTTGCAGATACGGTTCTGCACCAGCCAGGTTCGGTATGCGGCCAGGATCTCGCCGACATCGCCCGCCCCGTGGAGGAAGGCGACGACGTTGTGATTGTCCGCGGATCGACGTTTGCGCTTGGCGCGGCGCTTGTTGGAACTCATCGCCGTTGAGTGTAGTCAGCGGCTCAACGGCCGGTAGCATCGTCCGGGTGACCGACCCCCGGCGACAATCCGCATCAGCGCTGCGCGTCCTGGTCTATTCCGATCGCGCGGATACCCGCGCCGCCGTCATCGGGGCGCTCGGCCGCAGCCCCGACCCAGATCTGCCCGATCTGAGCTTCCTCGAGGTCGCCACGGCACCGATGGTGTTCGCCCAACTCGACGCCGGGGTCGTCGACGCGGTGATCCTCGACGGTGAGGCGTCACCGTCGGGCGGCATGGGCGTCGCGAAGCAGATGAAGGACGAGATCGATCCGTGCCCGCCGATCCTGGTGCTGCTCGGCCGGGCCGATGACCGGTGGCTGGCCGACTGGTCACGCGCCGACGCCACCGCGACGCTGCCGGTCGATCCGATCACGTTCTCTTCCACGTTCGTCGAGCTCCTGCGCACCACCGCGCGCTGACCCGAGCCCTCGCGGCTCCCCGAATCGACAAATCTCCGCAGCACCGGCGCCCACGCTTGTAGGCTTGTGGTAGATGTCACATCAGGCCCGCCGGGAGCTTCGCGAGCAGGCCGAACACGCCACTGTGGGGAGGCCGCCAGCCTATGAACGCCTACGTCCCGATCATGGTCCTCGGGGCAATTGCCGTGGCGTTTGCGGTGTTTTCGGTCGGCATCGCAGTCTTCGTGGGACCGAAACGGTACAACCGCGCCAAACTCGAACCGTACGAGTGCGGGATCGAGCCACTGACCGAGTCACACACGCTGACACCCACCGTCGGCGGCGTGGCGACGGCCGAGGGCACGCGCCGGATCACCGCCACACCCGGTCGTATGGAACATGCGATCCAGCGCATCCCGGTGAAGTACTACCTCACCGCGATGCTCTTCATCATCTTCGACATCGAGATCGTCTTCCTCTATCCGTGGGCCGTCGCCTTCGACGCCCTCGGATGGTTCGGGCTCGCCGCCATGGCCCTGTTCATCGTCAATGTGTCGGTGGCCTACGCGTATGAGTGGCGCCGCGGAGGACTCACCTGGGAATGACCGCGGTTTCCCGGTGCGCGCCCGACGACGGGCTCGCACCGGGACCGCCTTATATGCGAGGAGGTTCGCGACATGGGACTCGAGGAGAGACTGCCCAGCGGATTCCTGCTGAGCACGGTGGAGGACCTGGCCGGGTTCATGCGGAAGGGTTCCCTGTGGCCGGCGACGTTCGGGCTCGCCTGCTGCGCCATCGAGATGATGGCGACCACGTCGGGTCGATACGATCTGGCCCGGTTCGGGATGGAGGCGTTCCGCGCCTCACCCCGCCAGGCCGATCTGATGATCGTCGCGGGTCGGGTCAGCCAGAAGATGGCCCCGGTGCTCCGGCAGATCTATGACCAGATGGTCGAGCCCAAATGGGTACTGGCGATGGGGGTTTGCGCGTCGTCCGGTGGCATGTTCAACAACTACGCGATCGTGCAGGGCGTCGACCACGTGGTGCCGGTGGACATCTATCTCCCCGGTTGCCCGCCGCGACCGGAGATGCTGCTCAACGCGATCCTGAAGCTGCACGAACAGATCGCGCACATGCCACTCGGCGTGAATCGGGAGCAGGCGATCTGGGCCGCCGAGCAGGCCGCCCTGCAGGCGAAGCCCACCATCGAGATGAAGGGCCTGCTCCGATGACCGGACCGACCGACGCTGGGCGCGGGGGCGAGCAGATCGCCGTACGCCACGGCCTGTTCGGGGTACACGGCAGCGGTGACACATCCGGTTACGGCGGGCTGGTGGAGGCGATCACGCTGCCCGGCAACTCCACTCGGCCGTTCGGAGGGTACTTCGACGAACTCGCCGACGAGCTGGCGGCCGGACTCGCCGGGATCCCGGAGCCGAACACGGTGACATACGACGACGCCGTGGAAAAGGTGGTGATCTTCGCCGACGAGATGACCCTGCACGTCCGTCCCGACAAACTGCGGGCGGTCGCCCTGACGCTGCGCAATCGGGAAACGCTGCGTTTCGAATTGTGTCTGGGCGTCAACGGTGTTCACTATCCCGAAGAGGCGGATCGAGAACTGCACGCGGTGTATCCGCTGGCGTCGATCACCCACAACCGGCGCGTCCGGCTCGAGGTCGCGGTCCCCGATGCGCACCCGCACGTCCCGACGCTGACCGACATCTATCCGACCAACGACTGGCACGAGCGCGAGACCTACGACTTCTTCGGCATCGTCTTCGACGGCCACCGGTCGCTGACCCGCATCGAGATGCCCGACGACTGGGAGGGTCACCCCCAGCGCAAGGATTATCCGCTCGGCGGAGTCCCGGTGGAGTACAAGGGAACCCGCGTGGCTCCCCCGGATCGGCGGAGGTCCTACAGCTGATGACCACGACAGACGGCGGCGGCTACCGCCCCACGCAGACCTACACCGTGTCCGGGCAGGACTGGGATCAGATCGTCACGGCCGTGCGGGAGCGTGCGGCGGCGCAACCCGGCGACGAACGCATCGTCGTCAACATGGGACCACAGCATCCGTCCACGCACGGCGTGCTGCGCCTGATCCTGGAGATCGAGGGTGAGACGGTCACCGAGGCGCGATGCGGAATCGGCTACCTGCACACCGGGATCGAGAAGAACCTCGAGTACCGCAACTGGATTCAGGGCGTCACCTTTGTCACGCGGATGGACTATCTGTCCCCGTTCTTCAACGAGACCGCGTACTGCCTGGGCGTGGAGAAACTGCTCGGCATCACCGACGACATCCCCGAACGTGCCAGCGTCATCCGCGTGCTGCTGATGGAACTCAACCGCATCTCGTCGCACCTGGTCGCGCTGGCGACGGGTGGCATGGAACTCGGCGCGGTCACCGCGATGTTCCTCGGCTTCCGGGAACGCGAACTCATCCTCGACATCTTCGAATACATCACCGGGTTGCGCATGAACCATGCCTACATCCGGCCGGGCGGCGTGTCACAGGACCTGCCCGACGATGCGCCCGAGAAGATCGGCGAACTGCTCGACCTCCTGCCGCACCGTCTCGGCGAACTCGAGGACCTGCTCAACGAGAACTACATCTGGAAGGCCCGCACCCAGGGCGTCGGGTATCTCGATCTGACCGGGTGTATGGCGCTGGGCATCACCGGCCCGGTGCTGCGGTCCACCGGACTGCCACACGACCTGCGTAAGTCCCAACCCTATTGCGGTTACGAGAACTACGAGTTCGACGTCATCACCGACACCACCTGTGATTCCTATGGCCGCTACCTGATCCGGGTCAAGGAGATGAAGGAGTCGGTGCGGATCGCGCGGCAGTGCCTCGACCGGCTCCGGCCCGGCCCGGTGATGGTTGCCGACCGCAAGATCGCGTGGCCGGCCGACCTCGCGCTGGGTCCCGACGGACTGGGCAACTCGCCCGAGCACATCGCCAAGATCATGGGCACCTCGATGGAGGCGCTGATCCATCACTTCAAGCTGGTGACCGAGGGTATGCGGGTACCAGCCGGCCAGTGCTACATCGCGGTCGAGTCGCCGCGCGGCGAACTGGGCGTGCACATGGTCTCCGACGGTGGCACTCGCCCCTACCGGGTGCACTATCGCGATCCGTCGTTCACGAATCTGCAAGCGGTGGCGGCGATGTGCGAGGGCGGCATGGTCGCCGACGTGATCACCGCCGTCGCGAGCATCGACCCGGTGATGGGAGGGGTTGATCGATGAGTGAGCCGGTGTTCGTGGATCTCACCGCGCGTCCGGCGGAGGGCCAACCGCTGGTGGCGCCGCCCCCACATCCGACGATCGTGTTCGAGGGAGCCGACCGCTACCCCGACGACACGTCGGCCCGTCTCGCCACCGAGGCCGCGACCATCATCGCCCGCTATCCGCAGGCGCGCTCGGCGCTGCTGCCGCTGCTGCATCTGGTGCAGTCGCACGACGGTCAGATCACCCGGGCGGGGGTGAGATTCTGTGCGGCACAACTCGATCTCACCGAGGCGCAGGTCGCCGCGGTCGCCACCTTCTATTCGATGTACCGGCGATCACCCACCGGGGAGTATCTCGTCGGGGTGTGCACCAACACACTGTGCGCGGCGATGGGTGGCGACGAGATCCTCGCGGCGGTCGAGGAACACCTCGGCATCGAACCGGGCGAGACCACCGCGGACGGCCGGATCACGCTCGAACATCTCGAGTGCAACGCGGCCTGCGACTTCGCCCCGGTGGTGATGGTCAACTGGGAGTTCTTCGACAACCAGACCCCCGACGGCACCGTCGAACTCGTCGAGGACCTGCGGGCGGGGGTGGCCGTCGAGCCCACCCGCGGTACCGGTGGTCTGTGCTCGTTCCGGAAGACGGCCCGCGAACTCGCGGGATTGGACGCCACACCGATCCCTACGGAGAGCGCTCGCGAGCGTCACGACGGAGAACAACCGGAGCCCGAGCCGGCGGAGGCACCGGTGCTCAGTCGGCACTGGGCCGAGCCTGAGTCCTGGTCGATGCGGAACTATCTGTCGCACAACGGCTATGCGGCGCTTCGGAGCGCACTGCAGACACCCCCGGACGAGCTGATCGCGACGATCAAGGCGTCCGGCCTGCGCGGGCGGGGTGGCGCAGGGTTCCCGGTGGGGATGAAGTGGTCGTTCATCCCGCAATCCGACGACCCTAACGCCCCGCCGCATTACCTCGTCGTCAACGCCGACGAATCCGAGCCGGGTACCTGCAAGGACATGCCGCTGATGCTGGCCACCCCGCACACGCTGGTCGAGGGTGCGATCATCGCGGCGTATGCGATCCGTGCACACCACGCGTTCATCTACGTACGCGGGGAGGTCGCCTCGGTGCTGCGCCGGATGCGGACCGCGGTCGAGGAAGCCTACGCGGCAGGCTATCTGGGCCGCGACATCCTCGGTTCCGGATTCGACCTCGACCTCGTCGTGCATGCCGGTGCCGGCGCCTACATCTGCGGCGAGGAGACCGCGCTGCTCGACTCGCTGGAGGGCCGCCGCGGTCAGCCGCGTCTGCGTCCCCCCTTCCCCGCGATCGCCGGTCTGTATGCGAGTCCGACGGTGGTCAACAACGTCGAGTCGATCGCGAGTGTGCCGTCGATCATCCGCAACGGCGTCGACTGGTTCCGGTCGATGGGCACCGAGAAGTCACCGGGGTTCACCCTCTACTCGCTGTCCGGGCACGTCGCGCGTCCAGGCCAGTACGAGGCGCCGCTCGGGATCACACTGCGGGAGTTGCTGGATCGGGCCGGCGGCATCCGTGCGGGTCATGAGCTGAAGTTCTGGACGCCGGGCGGGTCGTCGACGCCGATGTTCACCGCCGAACACCTCGACGTCCCACTCGACTACGAAGGAGTCGGCGCGGCCGGTTCCATGTTGGGCACCAAGGCATTACAGATCTTCGACGAAACCACCTGCGTGGTCCGGGCGGTGCTGCGCTGGACCGAGTTCTACGCCCACGAATCCTGCGGCAAGTGCACCCCGTGCCGGGAGGGTACCTACTGGCTGGTGCAGTTGCTGCGGCGACTCGAGGCCGGTGAGGGCCGTCTGGAGGACCTCGACACACTCGCCGACGTCACCGACAGCATCGTCGGCAAGTCCTTCTGCGCCCTCGGCGACGGTGCCGGCAGCCCGATCATCTCCTCGCTCGCCTACTTCCGCGACGAGTACGTCGCCCACATCGACGGCGGATGCCCGTTCGACCATCACCTGTCGACGGTGTTCGACGATGCCGCGCCGGAATCAGGAGGTGCCCGATGACCGCGGTCGACGACTCGAAGGCCACCGGGCAGAAACCCGCACTGGTGTCGGTGACCATCGACGGGATCACCGTCGACGTCCCGCCGGGCACGCTGGTGATCCGGGCGGCCGAAGAACTCGGCATCGAGATCCCCCGCTTCTGCGATCATCCGCTGCTCGAACCGGTCGGGGCGTGCCGGCAGTGCCTCGTCGAGGTGGAGGGGCAGCGGAAACCGTTGGCGTCATGCACCACCGTCGCGACCGACGGGATGGTCGTGCACACCCAGCGCAGCTCCGAGGCCGCCGCGAAGGCGCAGCGGGGTGTGATGGAGCTGCTGCTCATCAACCATCCCCTCGACTGCCCCGTCTGCGACAAGGGCGGCGAATGCCCACTGCAGAACCAGGCGATGTCGTCGGGCCGCGGCGACTCCCGCTTCACCGGGGTGAAGCGCACCTTCACCAAACCGGTGCCGCTGTCGTCGGAGGTCCTGCTCGACCGGGAACGCTGCGTGCTGTGCGCCCGCTGCACCCGGTTCTCCGCGCAGGTGGCCGGTGACCCGCTCATCGACCTCGCCGATCGCGGTGCGCTGCAACAGGTCTCCATCTACGCCGACGAACCGTTCGAATCGTATTTCTCCGGCAACACCGTGCAGATCTGCCCGGTCGGCGCGTTGACCGGCGCCGCGTACCGGTTCCGCGCCCGCCCCTTCGACCTGGTGAGTTCACCGAGCGTATGCGAGCACTGCGCCAGCGGATGTGCCCAGCGCACCGATCATCGTCGCGGGAAAGTGTTGCGCCGCCTCGCCGGCGACGCCCCGGACGTCAACGCGGAGTGGAACTGCGACAAGGGACGATGGGCCTTCGCCTACACCACCGCCGCCGACCGCATCACCACACCGATGATCCGCGGCACCGACGGACGGCTGCGCGAGGTGTCGTGGGCGCACGCACTGCGCCACGCCGCCGACGGGCTCGACGCCGCACGCGGACGAGCGGGCGTGCTGACCGGAGGCCGCCTGACCGCCGAGGACGCCTACGCGTATGCCCGCTTCGCGCGAACGGTCCTGGACACCAACGACATCGACTTCCGGGCCCGCGACCTCAGCGACGAGGAGACCGAGTTCCTCTCCGGTCACATCGCCGCGCGTCCCGACGACGTCACCTACGCCGAACTCGTCGCCGCACCGTCGGTACTGCTCGTCGGGTTCGAACCCGAAGAGGAATCGCCGATCGTCTTCCTGCGGATGCGCCGCGCGGTCCGCACCGCCGGCCAGCGCGTCACCACCGTCGCCGCCTGGCGCAGCGCCGGCGCGGCGAAACTCGACGCCCGACTGATCCCCACCGTCCCCGGCGACGAACCGGCTTTCCTCGACTCCATCGAGGCCTCCGACATCGTCGCTGCGCCCGGGTCGGTGCTCGTCGTCGGCGAGCGGCTGGGCGCCATCCCCGGCGGGCTGCCCGCGGCGGTCCGGCTCGCCGCGCGCACCGGTGCCCGGCTCGCGTGGATACCGCGCCGGGC
>NZ_BAHC01000168.1 GCF_000298195.1 Gordonia rhizosphera NBRC 16068
GATCCCGGCGGCACGAAGCTACCACCAGCAGATCACCGGTGTTCCCAGCGGGTTCGCGTTCGTGGTCGACGATTTCGGGTTCGACGGCCGCGACGCCGACGGTGCGTTGCTGATGACCGGCGGCCCGGGATACGACGCTCATGTGCTGCGCGACGGTACCTTCGACCCGGCGTGGGCGGGCACCGCACAGCTGACCGAACAGGTACGACAGGCGTCCGCTGCGGCGGCCGACCAACCGGTGCGCTGGGTCTTCGCCGAGCGTGCCGCGGCGGAAGCAATGTCGAAACTGTTGGCGGCCAACCGGATCAGCGGGATCGACGTGGTCACCGTACCCGCCGCCGGCTGACGGGACACCGGCTCGTCGTCGAACCGTCGCTGGCCGTTTACCGCTGTAGCATGCTGAGCACGGTGTCGAGCGCCGCGTCGACGTCGCTTGCCTCGATCCGCATCAGCGCCTGCTCGTCGAGTTCCTCGATGCCGATCTCGCCGCTGCTCAACCGGAACTCGCGTTCCTCCTCGGCGGCTTCGATGACGTTGCGGATGAAACGGCCGTTGCCGGCGAGATCGATGGCGCGCCGGACCGCGCCGCCCTGATCGATCCGGGTGGACTCATACAGTGGGACGAGACGTGCCAGCAGTGCCTCGAAAGCATCGTCGGAGATGATCGAATCACGTTTGCGCGCCATGAGTTTACCGATCGCTCCGAGTTCCTCCGGCGAGTAGGAGTCGAAGCGGATGCGGCGCGCGAAGCGCGATGCGAGGCCGTCGTTGGCGGCCAGGAAGCGGTCGATCTCACCGTCGTAACCGGCGATGATCACGACGAGGCGGTCGCGGTCGTTCTCCATCCGGGCCAACAGGGTGTCGACGGCTTCGCGGCCGAAGGCGTCGCCGTTGGCGAGCCCGGTCTGGATGAGCGTGTAGGCCTCGTCGATGAACAGCACACCGTCGAGGGCGCGGTCGATCAGCTCGCCGGTCTTGATCGCGGTGGAGCCCAGATGCTGGCCGACGAAGTCCCGACGACTCGCCTCGATCACCTCGTCGGTCTTCAAAATGCCCAGAGCGCAATAGATCTTGGCGACGATGCGGGCGATCGTGGTCTTGCCGGTACCGGGCGGACCGGTGAACGCGAGGTGCTGACTGCGGGTGGCGCTGGTGAGGCCGCGCTCGACGCGTAGCTTGGCGAGGGTGGCCGCCGACTCGAGTTTGGCGACCTGTTCCTTCACCGAACCCAGGCCGATCTGCTCATTCAGCTCGTCCTTCGCCTCTTTGAGCAGGTCCGGTTTCGCCTCCACCGCTTCGGGTTCCGGCGCGGGCACCGACTCGGGATCCCACCGGTCGGTGCGGGCGTCGATCTCCTCGGCAGTCGTCACCTTGATCCGGAACTTCGGGTCGTTGAGCGCCTTCGCGTTGTCGGTGAATCCGGGGTCTCGTGAGTAGACGGCTTCGAAGACTGCCCGGGCCTCGGGCTCGTTGCCCATCTCGCGCAGGCACAGTCCTCGGGTGAACATCGCGGGGGTCTGCACGGCGGGCAGCGGACCGGCCTCGGCCCCCTCCAGTCGTCGCACGGCTTCCCCGAACAGACCGAGTTGGGCACACGCCGTGCCGACCATCAGATCGGCGACCACTTTCAGGTACTCGTCGGTCCAACTCGCAGACCGGGCGAGCGAGGTGAGCACGTCCGGCCAGCGCTGGGTGCGGAAATGCAGGAAACCGCGGGCGAAGTCGACGATCGGCGGTTTGCCGGCGGTGTCGGCGGCGTCGATCGCCTCCTCGGCGCCGTCGAAATCACCCTCACGGACCATGGCACAGGCGTAAGCGGCGGCGGCCTCGAACGGGTCGGAGACCGGATAGTCGATGTAGAGGCCGGTCGGCACGCGACCGTAGAGGGTGCGTGGCTGCAACCCGAGCCGCCGCTGTTCGACGAACAGCGCCTCGCGGTACTTGTAGATGTTGAACAGCACGTCCGTGGACGTGTCGCCGGTGGCGAGACGTCCCAGCCAGGCGTCGGCCATGGCCGGCGCGTATTCGGTGGCGCGCTTGAACGCCAGCGAGGCGTAGCGTTGATCCCGCTGCGCCTCCTGTCCGTCGACGGGGATGCCCCACGCCAGGACCCCGGCGTCGAACACGCGCCGGGCTTGCATGAAATCTGCCATGGTGAGCGCCTTCTACTGGGGGAACCGGGCATCCGGTTCGGTCGTGAGCGCGAAGTCCTGGGCCGCGGTCGCGGCCAGCTCGACATAGGCGCGTCGAGTTGCCTTGTCCAGCAGGGCCAGATCGACCTCGGCGCCCTCGGCGAGATGATCGTCGTAGGGGATGATCTGTACGGCTCGGGTGCGGGCGAGGAAGTGCTGGGCGAGCTGATCGAGGTCGATCTTGACGTCGCTGCGGCGCGGACCGTTGAGGACCACCACCGCGCGTGACACCAGATGCCCGTGTCCATGCGCCTCGAGCCAGTCGAGGGTCGCGCTCGCACTGCGTGCGCCGTCGAGGGCGGGTGTGGACACCAGGATCAGCTCCTGGGCGAGGTCGAGCACGCCGCTCATCGCCGAGTGTGACAGTCCCGTCCCACAGTCGGTCAGGATGATGTTGTAGTAGCGCTGCAGGATCCGCATCACGTTGCGGTAGTCCTGGTCGGCGAAGGTCTCTGCCGTCGCCGGATCACGCTCGGAAGCAAGCACTTCGAGGCGACTTGCGGCCTGAGACGTGTGCCGTCTGATGTCGGAGTAGCGGAAGATCGAGTCGTCGTGGAGCACATCGCGAACGGTCGACCCGGTCTGTAGGCGTACACGCTGTGACAGGGTGCCGAGGTCGGGGTTGGCGTCCACGGCGATCACCCGGTCGCCGCGGAGATCGGCGAAGGTCGATCCGAGCCCGACGGTGGTGGTCGTCTTTCCGACCCCACCCTTCAGCGACAGCACCGCGATGCGGAAGTCGCCCCGCACGGGCGCGTTCACCTGGCGGACGAGTTCGTCGTAGTGCAAGGTGCGTTGGGAATCGCCCGGATTGATGGTGCCCCCGGACATCCGATGCACGGTGCGGCGCCATCCCGATCGGGGTGCGCGGCGGGCCTTACGCAGCAGCATGGCCGAGTCGAGGCCCGCGCCCGGCTGTCCCTGCTCGAAGTTCTGCGGTCCGAATTGCTGTGGGCCGGTGGGGAACTGTGTGGCCGGACCCGGCTGCGGCGGCAGTGGAGCCGGCGCCGGCGCTTGCGGCGGTTGTTGCACCGGATGCGCATGCGGCGGCTCTGTCAGATGATGCGGGGCCGGGTGCTGTGGGGCCGGGTGCTGAAGCGGCGGCAACTCCTGCGGCGCTCCGGGATACTGCTGTACCTGATGCTGAAGCGATGGGAACTGCTGCGGCGCCGCGGGATGCTGCTGTGGTGGGAAGTGTTGCGGCACTGAGGGATGCGTCGGTCCCGGTGCGGGCGCGGGGACGGCTGCCGACGCGTCCAGACGTGTGGATGGCTGCGCCTGGTCAGGGCGCGGCGGCATTGTCGGGGGTAGCGGGCCGGCCGGTCGAGGCGGCCACGGGGCTTCCTGCGGTGCGCCCGGATGCGGCATGGGCGATGGTGGCTGTGCTTGTGCCGGTACCTGCGCCGCCGGTACGGCGTCGGTCGGTGCGTCGGTGATCGGCAGCGCGCCGTCCTCGTCGGTCGGTACGACGTGCAACGCCGGTCGCGGCGGCGAAGCGGCCGCCATATCGGGCGCCGCCGATGTCATTCGGTCGACGGACGCTTCATCGCTCTGCTCCACCCCCGGTGGCGGTGGTATGTTGGGCATCCCCCCGGCCAACCACGGCGGTGCGGCAGGCATTCGATTGTTGTGCACCATTACGGTTTTCCTCGCATTTCCCCCAGTTTGCCCGCCCAGAATACGCCTGAACATCGCCTCGGAGAATCGTGATTCTCTCCGGCGGCGCTACGACGGTGCGGTGTCGATGTCTGTTGATGTCGCGTCGGCGCTGTGCGAGCATTCGTTCATCGCTGCGGTACTGGCACGTCATCGTGCCGTCGGGGAAGGGGGAGGAAGTGGCAACTGCAGCCAGTAGGGATGGTGCACTCAAGGTGACCACCACAGAGGCAGGTCTTCCGACCGCGGTGACGATCGACGACTCGCAGTTGCGGCGCGAACCCGATGTCCTGGCCAAGGACATCCTGCGGTTGTGTCGGCAGGCGGCACAGCGCGCCGGACTGGAGCGCCGCGCCCAGATGATCGCCGACGGCGTCCCCGCTCACGTCATCGACCTGATGAACCTCCCCAAGCCCGACGACGTCGCCCGCGAGGAGATCATCGCCGAGGTCGAGGACGGCTACGAGCAGACCAGCTGGATGAGGTCGATATGAGTTGGGCCATGGACGAACTGGAGGCACGGGCGCGTCGCCAGCTCGAAAGCCTGGCCGACGTCAACGAGCGGCTCGCGCGGATCATCGAGACCGAGACCTCCCCCGACGGTGAGGTTTGGGCCGAGGTCGACGGTAGCGGTGCCCTGACCGGACTGCGCCTGTCGGATCGGGTGGGCAAGGTGTCCGGCAAACAGCTCGAACAGCTGATTGTTGCAACCGCAAACGTCGCCTGTCAGAAGGCTTTCGCGCAGCGTGCGAAGATCATCGAGGACTTCTCCGAGGAGTTCGCCGGCCTGGTAGCCGTCCCGGGGTCGACCGATTCGCCGCCCTCCGATTCGCCGCCATCAGCTGGCAGCGGGTAGAGTATCTTCACCACAGTGCCGATGGGTGGGGATTCGTTCGGCACGACGACCAGGTGACGCCGACGACCTCGGATGACCACCGTGATGTCGGTCGGTCGACCTACATCACGCGCGAACTCGTCGGAGGGTGCGTTACGGTGTGGTCGGTACATGGACGAATTGGGGGGCGTCATGGACAACGTCATTGCTGATGCAGCGGCCATCTCGGTATTCGGTGACGCCGAGGCAGCCATCGCGGCGGAGATCGCCACCGCCGGAGCCGTCGACGTCGCCGCAGTCGCCGCTCTCATGACACCGGTATTCGGCCTGCTCGGCACCGAGCATCTCATCGCCACGATCGTCGCCATGACCACCAACCTCTTCGAGACCGGCCAGCTCGCTGCCATCCATGCCGGTCAGGCGGCTGCTGCCTACGGCTCGGCCGCCGCCTACACCGCGACCGACACGGGCCAGGAAACCGTGTTCGATTCGGTCGCACTGAATCTCTGACCGCGGAGCTGACTTTCGTCATGACGCACGGAGATCCGCCGTTCGCGAGTACCGATTCGTTGGTGCCCGCACCCATCGACCAGTCGGTCATCGACATGCTCCAGCACAGTGCGCTGGGTCCGATCCTCGACACGCCGGTGTCCGACGTGCTGGCCGGCATGGGTCTGCCACCCATGCCGCAGTTCCCGGCGGTGCTGCCGCCCGCGATGCCGGGTCTACCGCCGTTCCCCACGATCAATATCGAGCATCTTTTCAAGCCGCTGACCGATCTGGCACAGTCGTTCGGTTCGGGTGATCTGGGGGCGAGCGGCTTTGACCCGACGATGCTGTTCACCGGTCTCTCGTCGATCATGCAGTCGATGATCGGACTGTCCACAGGAGCATTGAAGGCCGCGGACCAGGTGTGGCAGGGGCAGGCCGCCACGGCCGCAGCAACCAAGTCCGCGACTGCCGCGGCCCAGGGTGGCATGGTCGCGCAGAAGTCGACCAGCATCGCAGCGAACACCCAGACCGGCGCCGTGGTGGTCGGGAACGGCAACGCGGCCATGCAGGCGGTCATCGCGAAGTTCCAGCTGCAGGCCGGAGTCGCGATCGCTGCGATCGGAACGCCGGCCGGGCTGCCGTTGCTCTTGACGGCGGCGGGCGAAGCGCTCGCCGAGGCCATCGCGATCGTCACCGGCACCAAGACCGCCCTGGCGCCCGAGACCGCGCAGCAAACCGCCAACGGCGCACAGATCCCGATCACCGGCGCCCCGACCAGTCCGTCACCGTTCGGCGTGGCCGCGACGGTCCTCGAATCGGTCGGCCAGCCCCTGAGCGGCTTCTCCAGCTCGGGTATGTCGATGATGGGATCGCTGACCAAGCAGCTCACCGCCGCCAGCAAGTCCAAGCACGATCAGTTCGGCGCCTCCGAGAAGGGCGCGACCACACCCGCCACCCTGCACGGCGGTGCGCTGGGTGCCGGTGGCATCGGCGGCGGCACAGGCGGCAAGAAGGGCGGTGCCGGCGGCGGCGGAGGTATCGGCGGGCTCGGTATGGCGGGCACACCGTTGCAGGGGCGGCCGGGTGCGCCGAATCTCGCTGTCGCGTCGGTCGAGGGAACGACAACCCCTTCATCTTCGTCACTTTCCGGCCGTACCGTCAGTACGACCACAGGGGGCGGGATGATGCCGATGGGCGGGGCGGCGGGCGCCGCCGGAGCCGCGGGTGCCCGCGGTGCCGACGACGGCCACGGCGCACCGGACTTCCTGGTCACCGCCGACCACGGCTCCGAGGTCGTCGGGGCGATGCCGCAGGCGGCGCCGCCCGTACTCGGTGGGGACGCCGACGTCGAGGTCGACTCACCGGACGTCGATCTCCGGCTCTGAGTATCGAACGACACGAGTATCGAACGACACGAGTACCGTACCGACACGAGACACAACCATCAGGGGGATGCAGGACCATGAGTGAGAACCAGCTCGCCGTCGACCCGAGTCAATTGCGCAGCTCCGCAGCGCAACTCGACGCGCTCGCCGAGCGACTCGAGACGACCCTGAGCACTCACGTGCCCGGTCTGCAGGTGCCGGCATCGGGGATCGACGAGGTGTCGGTGCGCGCTGCCGACACCTTCAACTCGGTCGCCGACGGCTTCGGCGCGGACGCCGGGGACGCAGCCCGCGAACTGCGCAAGATCGCGGCAGTGCTGCGTCTGCAGGCCAACAGCTTCGGGCGTGCCGAAGACACCAACACCACTACTTTCCTCGCCTGAACCCTGGCGTCGGGGGACAACTGAGACCAGGTTGGGGAGGAGTGCATGATCGTCGGATTCACCGGTGTGATCTGGGAGGCGCGGCCCGCTGAGCGGCTCGCGCACGACCTGCACCACGGCGTCGGTCCTGCGCGTCTGGCCGAGACCGGAGCAGCGTGGACTGCACTGGCCACCGAGCTCGTCGACATCGGGGTCGCATACGGCAAGATCCTCGCCGACCTCGGGCTGCACTGGGAATCCGGTTCGTACAACCACGCTTTCGAGAAGTTGACGCAGTTCGCTCCTTGGTTCGCCGACGCCGCCAACCAGGCGATGCAGACGGCGGCGAAGGCCGAGGCGCAGGCTGCGGCCAATGCGGTTGCGTTGACCGCGATGCCGAATCCGCTGGAGATCGCCGCCACCAAGGCGATCGCCGAGGCACTGTCGAAGGTGGAAGCAGCCGCGGGCTCGCCGATCATGGCCGCAGCCGCCAACAACGAGCGGGCACACCAGGATCAGGGACAACGCGCATCGCGGGTGATGGAGAGCTACGAACGCGCCGCCACCCCCGTCGCCGATCCGTGGAAGCTGCCGGCGCCGCCGCGCATCGTTTCCGACGCCGCGCTCAACGCCGAGGAGGCCGCCGCCCGCGAAGCGGCCGCACAGGCCAAGGCGGTCGCGCACGCGGCCGGTATCCACGGTGGGCTGGCGACGGCGCCGCTGATCGGCGGGATCGGTGGTTTCGGTGGCGGGTACGACATCCCGCGGGAGAAATCCAATTACGCCGCAACCGAACTGGCTGCCGACGGGCACCCGGTCAGCCCGCTCGTCGCGCCCGGCGGTCCCGCGGAACCGACGCGTGCCGCCGGGCATATGCCGATGGCCCCCATGGGAGCCGGTGCGGCGGCCGTCGGCAATTCGAACGACGACGAGCACCGACCGGCTCCTGTTGCACCAAACGTGAGCCGTGCCGCGGGCGCCGGTGCCGACGTCCATCTCCCCGCCGGATGGCTGCAAGCAGGCGAGCAGGACGCACCGGTGTCCTGGTCGGATATCGCCGACCGATACCAGCCGCCGGCCCTTCCGCCGCTCCCCGAAGGCGTGCTGGATCTCGGCGACGGTTCGGTCGCGCCGGCCGTGCTTGGCGCACCCGAGGAAGGAGACCAGGCCTGATGTGGGACACGATTCCGGATGTGCGGCACACCATCTCGGTCGACTCGTTGTGGCGTCTGGGCGAACTGGTCGATCTGCAGATCTGGCCGACCGTACTCGACATGTCCGCGCGGTTCGACACGATCGAGGCCTATCGTGCGGGTGTTGCCCGCGCCGATGCCGAGCTCCTCACCGCGGGCGTTCTCGGTCCGGAAGGCGTGGCGGAAAACCTACATATGGCACTGAGCATCGTCGGAGGACCCGAATCCGAGTTGCAGGTTCGGGTTTTCGGCGGCGACGGGGTCCGGCGGATCTCGCTGACGCGTCGCGGCCGTGACCACGTGCTGGTGCTGCGCTACGGCGACGAAGTGCGGATCGAGATCGTCTCGGTCGACGGAATCGACTCGGCGGCAAAGAAGATCGTTGACTGCCTGGGAGACGGTGCCGCCGCCGATGTCGCGTCGGTGAGCGTGCCGAGTGCCGAACTCGCCGCCCGCCTTGATGCTGCTACCACCGCGCCGGAGTACTCCGATACGCTCTACGCGCTCGGCGTCGACCAGCGGGAGTCCACACGACTCGGTGCGGCGTTGGCCGATTGCCAGGGCTACGCCGAGATCGTCGCGTACGAGTCCTTTCAGGGCCGTACTCACGAAGCTTCTGGTGCTGTCGCCATCTACGAGACCGCTCGCGGCCGCGTCGTCGGCAGTCCCAGTGTGTCCCCGGACGGCCAGATGTGGACCACATTGTCGGCCGGTTCGGGACATCGCATCAAGCAGGCCATCGGCCTGCTGGTGGAAACCTTGCCGAACCGACGGTGGATGGAATGACCGTGGCGGGGGGAGGCGATTCGGTGTGCCGCGGTGACCGAATCGAACACAGGACTGCGGTCGCACCGGGCGGTCGGAGAAACCACTCACAGATGGAGGAAAGCAGATGGCGGAAGGTAGCAACTTCGAACTCGACCTCGATGCCGGGTTCAAGCACACGGACACGGTCAACGAGGTCCTCGACAGCCTGCGTCAGACCTTGAAGGTCATCAGCAACGAGGTCGACGCGGCACGCTCGTCGTGGGTCGGTGACGCGTTCAACGCATTCCAGACCACCGCGAGCGAATGGGACGCCGAGGCGGCGCGCCTGAACGCGAAGCTCAACGATCTCGCGGAGACGCTGAGCGGCACGGTGTTCAAGGGTTCGGACACCGCGAACCAGGACATCGCATCGAGCTTCTCCGGCATCCACGCCGGCGGCCTGAACCTCTGATCGCCGACGCGTAAACCTGAAAGGAACCCAGAATCATGATGAAGTACAACTTCGGCCAGATCCACGCGCTCGCCGAGGCACTGCAGCAGAACGGCCGGAACCTGATCTCCCAGACCGAGACCCTCGAGTCGGCGGTCAAGCAGCTCAGCGGCACCTTCACCGGCGGCGCCTACGAGGCCTACGAGGTCAAGATGGCGTCGTGGAAGTCCGAGATGGGCGACACCCAGGAGATCCTGGCGCGTATCGCCAACGCGGTCCGCAGCGGCGCCGAGCACATGCAGCAGACCGACGCCGCGAACGCGCGCGCCGTCAGCGGTGCGTAGTCGTCGTCACCACGGTTGACCCACGAGCGCCTGTCCCCCGGCACCGGCCGGTTGTACGGGCGCTCGTGCGTTCACCTCAACGACGAGGCGTATCGGCTTGTCGTTCCGGTGCGTTGAGCGAGGAACCGACGTAGCGCATCTCGTCGTCGGTGGCGACCATGACCACCTGTGACGTCTCGCCGCCGCTGCGGACGGTGACCCACGGGTTGGCGTCGGCGCGCTGCAGAAGCGTGACATCGGCGCCGGTATCGGCGTCGAAACCGGGTGCGGTGACGGTGATGATCGTGGCCTCGGCGCTGATCGCCTCCTGGGCCACACCGTCGAACACCAGCACCGAATACCCCTGCCGCTGACCGGCGACCTGTGAGCCGGCCGCCGCACCGGCCACGGCGAGAATGCGCGGATCACCAACCGCGTGCGCCATCGGCATCCAGTGGGCCGGTCGGTCGGTGTTGACCATCACGCGGGCGCCGAGCGCGATGGCCCGCAGCACGACCTGCTGACACAGGTTCAGCGTGCCGGCGATCTCGACGGTGCGCACGTTCGAACCGACCAGCGACAGCGCGACCGCGCGGCTCTCGACGTCCGCGCCGACCAGCTGACCGCATCCCGCAGCCGGCAGGGCCAGCGCGGCAAGCGATTCGGTGCTGGTGAGGTACTCCATGACCGAGCGGTCGTGGAACGGGTCGGCCAAGGGCAGGCCGGCGACGAAGGCATCACGTTGGCGGCCATTGCACGAGTGGAAACCATCGGGAACCCGAACCGGTTCGGGCGTCAGCGTGTTGAAGCGAGCCAGGACACTGAGGAAGTACTCGCCGCTCTCGGCGGGGCGCAGGTGCAGGGTAAGCACCGTGCTGAGGCTCGGTACCGTCCACGGGGCGCCGAGATCGGTGTCCGACAGCGCGGTTTCGTCGAGGTAGTAGTTGTGCGCGTGCATGGACCCCACCTGCACGTGATCCCACGATTCGCTCATGTTGTCGGGATTCGTGCCCTCCATCAGCGCCGAGAACACCGAGTTGATCTCCGCCGCCGTCAGGATGGTGGCGGCATGGCCCTTGCCCGACAACCGGTTCGCCACCCGGCGCGTCGCCACCACCGCGGTCTTGAGCACACCGGTGGATCCGCCCCCGCGCCGTTCGATCGCGTCGGCGTTGTCGAGCGGGTTAAGCCGCAGCACCACCGTGACCGAACGGAATGCGGTGGCGGGCAACGGGCCCAGGATCTGGCTGTAGATCCGGGCGATGTGCCCGTTACCGTACGCGCGTGCGCCGTGACTGACGATGTCGGCGGATTCAAGCTCGATGTCGAACTGCTGCAGGCACTCGGCGATGAGGTCGAGGGGGACGACATCATCGGTGATGACGCGTCCCGGCACGAATCGGGTCAGCGCACGGGGATTCGCCTCGATGCGCACCATCGTGATCACGCGATCGCCGTCCCACCGCATACCGCAGCTGCCGCCCTCGGCGAGCGGGACGTCGAACGGTGCCTCGTACCAGAACTCCGGGTCGGCGACGCGGCGGCGCAGGAAGCCCATCCGGGCAGAGATCCTGGCGGCTACCGACTCCCCGCGCGAACGGACCAGAATGGGAACGGCGAGCACGACACCGACGATGACGCCGATGCACCAGGGCAGACCGACGATCGCGGCGATGACGGTGACGACCAGTACCACGAATTCGGCCATTAGCAGGACGGGCGTTGGTAACCAGCGGCCGGCCCAGAACGTATCGGGCGCATGCACGTCGAAGGACGATTGTTCGGTCACTCCGCGCAGCCTCCCCGTGCGTTCTACCAGCGCTTCGTCCCTAGTACACTACCGTGCAGCACAAATGCACGGGGACGAGGGGAGGATTTGTGCCGGCACAGTTGACGACGCGACAACAAGTCAACGGCTACCGCTTCCTGCTCCGTCGACTCGAACACGCGCTGATGCGCCGCGATGTGCGGATGCTGCAGGACCCGATGCGATCGCATTTCCGGGCGGTCATCGCCGGCGTGGCCATCTCGGTGGTGCTGACGGGCGGATTCTTCGTCTACGGACTCATCAAGCCGGCCGGTTCGGTCGGGGACAGCAAGATCATCGTCGGGAAGGATTCCGGCGCGCTGTACGTGATGATCGACGACACGCTGCATCCGGTGCTCAACCTGGCGTCTGCGCGACTCATCATCGCGAGTCCCGATAAGCCGGAGTCGGTCTCGGACTCGAAGCTGTCGGGTTACAGGCGTGGCCCCCTCGTCGGTATTCCCGGTGCGCCGCAGAGCCTTCCGGGACCGCAGGATGCCGGACACTCGTACTGGGCCGTGTGCGACACGGTCCTGGTACCGACCGGCTCGGGATCACTGAGCGGCGGCGTGCGCACCACCGTCATCGGTGCGGAACCCGAGGACACCGCTGCCGCCCAGGAACTCTCGGTCCGCGAGGCGTTGCTGGTGCGATCCGGGGATACAACCTATCTGCTCAACGACGGCAAACGCTTCGTCGTGGACACCGACGATCCGGCCGTCGTGCGGGCCTTCGGGATCGACGGTGCGACCGTGCGTCCGATCAGCGGAGGAATGCTCAACGCCTTCCCCGACGGCGACGAACTCACCACCCCGACGATCAGTAATCGGGGTAAGCCGTCGACGACGGGACTCGGGCCGGTCGGATCGATGATCGAGGTCGCCGGCGTCGGTGAGGGCTCGTCCACGTTGTATGTGGTTCTCGACGACGGCATCCAGCAGGTCGGTCAGGCTGCGGCCGACGTGATTCGCTACTCCGACCGGGCGCGGGGCGGACAGGTCGAGACCGTCGCGCCGGCCGCCATCACAAAAGCCGATCAGCTCCAGGACCTTCCGGTGGGCGACTTTCCGGCGGTCGCACCCGAGATCATCGCCCAGAAGGCCGCCCCGGTCGGCTGTCTCGCCTGGGACCGCTCGTCGGCCGACAACGCCCCCGCCACCCTGCGAGTGCTGGCCGGCACCGGACTGCCGCTCGCGGATGGGCAGGAGCCGGTCGATCTGGCCACCAGCGACGGTTCGGGTCCCAGTGTCGATGCCGCGTACATCCCGCCGAGCACCGGCAACTACGTCGCGACCACCGGCAGCGACCCGGAGTCGCCCCGGCGCGAGTCGCTCATCTACGTGAACGACGCCGGCGTGCGGTTCGAGGTCGCCGACGCCGACACCGGCAAGGCGCTGGGTTTGGTTGACGAGCCGCAGGTTTCGCCCTGGCCCATCGTCGGGCTGCTGCCCACCGGGCCGCGACTCTCGCAGCATGACGCACTCGTCGAACGGGACTCTGTCGCCGTCGGTGGGACGGGCTCGGATGTGGAGGCGTCGGGTGCGGGTGGGTAGGCCGGCCGTCGAGTTAAGGCAGGGCTCAGAGGGTGAGCGTGGACGGGTAGCCGGCGTTGTCGTCCGTCGTCTCGTGTCCGGGGCCGGATGTGGGCTGTAGGAGGCCGAGAAGCGCGCCGTGCGGGTCTCGAATCAACGCCGTTCTGCCGATGGCCGTCTCGACGGGCGGTGACACGACATGTCCGCCGATATCGGTGGCCTTTGCGAGGGCGGAGGTGAGATCCGGGACGGAGAAGTACGCGCGCCAGTGCGCCTTTGTAGCCGAGTGGACGACTCCTGCTACCGGAATACCGTCGGATAACAGGACCCGGTAGCGCCGGCCAGGGGTCCGAGTCATCGCCGCGTCGAGACCGATCGCGGCGCCGTAGAAACTCGGTATCGCTGCGAGTTCATCGGCGACGAGTTCGGCCCACGTCAGGGTGCCGGAAAGGTCTGTGAGGAGTCGGTCGGTTCGATGAGGCTGCCAGAGGCTGAACGTGGCGCCCACCGGATCCCGGACGGTGGCAACTGACGCCAGTCCGAGGTAGTCGCCGGGGCCCCACAGGATTGCACCATCTGTTCGGGCGGCTCTCCGGATGGCAGAACCGAGATCGGCGACGTGAAGATAGATGTGCCAGTACGACAGTCCCCGTCCGAGTTCGCCTGAGTCGGGCCATATTCCGCACACGGGTCGGCCATCGATCAGTGCGATCGATTCATGGTCCGAATCCGCGAATTCCCATGCGAACAGTTCATGGTAGAAGTGCTGCGTCTGGGCACGGTCAGGTGTCACCAAGTCGATCCACGCAGGCTCTCCCGCCGTCACGGGACCGCCCAGGAGGCCCCGCCAGATGCCGAAGGAGGCTTCGGGGCAGATTGTTCCGCAGTCGCAGTAGTGGGTGATCCGACTGTCGGCCTACCGTCGGAAATGGAAGCGCCGCCGCTCGACTCAGCGGTCGGCGCAGGAGCGACCGAGTGTGGGTTCTCCACACCGGGCTGCGAGCCCTGGTTCCAGGTCTGCTCGAACCCCGGTCCGATCACGACGTTCTCCGCGAACGTCGTGGCAGGGCCGGTTACCTTGCCGGGGAGAGTTTCTTTGCCCCACCAGTTTCCGGTCCTGACGCCGGCTTCAAGGCCCTCACGGAGGACTATGTTCAACATCCGTCTCGGCGTCGAGGGGTCTTCGGTGTTGATGCGGGCACGAATGATTGTCTGGAGATGGGTGGCCGTGCTGTCGCCTCTCTTGGAGATCAGGGTGTCGGCCTTGGCGGCGATCGGACTGAGTGCCGCGCCGGCGGTGGCGCTCACCAAGGTCTTGGAGATCAACTCACCGGGGTCCATGGGCTTGTCCCACAACGCATTGTCGCGGACCTGGGCGAGCAGCGTGAACCCGAGTTTCCTCGATCCCTCCACGATCGCGCCGTCGAAGGCCTTGGCGCCGAAGCCGGTGACGAGGTCCTTGCCGAGCAGTCTTGCCATGTCCTTCGTCGACGTCGCCGCGAACTCCTCGAGCCCCTTCTCCAGGAGTTTGGCGAGGATGCGCCGGACAACCATGTCGACGGCCTCGGCGAGGGTCATTCGTCCCTCGAAGACGGCCTGTGCGATCTCGATCGGCGCCGACCAGTTGATCTCTGCCGTCGCCAACAGGAACGTCACGTAGAGGGCGAGTGCCACCAACTCGACCACAAAGATCATCTTCAAGACGAAGATCTCGTTGGACATGGTGTTGCAGCAGTGGGCGATGTCGTCGGCCTGCGCGATCAGCCTCTCCAGGGACATGTCGCCCGAGAGGAGGGAATCAAGCTGGGCATCAATTGCTTTCTGCATATCGCCCTCGACGGAATGCCCGATTCCCGCCGACACCGAGTTGAGTTCGGACCGGATCAGCTCCACTCTGTGGGCGAATTGCTCCCAATCGTCGTTGAGTCGGTCCATCGCCGTTTCGTCGCCCTTGGGCCATTCCATCCCGACCAGACCAAGCGGCCAGCTGACGGCGGCGGGCATCTCGAATCCCATGGGGCCTACCGTCCCGCGTTCCGGTTGGCGTCGGCGTTGCCCTGTTCCTGGTTCTCGGCTCGCTTGGCGGATTCCACCAGCACCGCATGAAGGTTGTTGAGGTGTGTGGCGACGCTGTGCGCGTTCGTGAATGCGGTGTCGCCCTTCGGGCCGTAGGCTCCGGCGAAGGCCTTGCCCGGGTCGTCACCGCCCCAGCATTCGCCTTCGTGGTGCAGCGAGGAGGTGAGCATCAGTTCGGAGTCCTTCAGCTTCTCACCGAGCTCGCCGATGAGAGTGGCGTAGCGCTTGAAGTGTTCGGGCTCGAGGAGGAAATGATCTGACATGGTCGTATCCCTGTAGGTCGTGTGACGGCCGGTCACCAGGCGCGATCAGTGAAGCGGCCGCGGGTGGGGTCGGGTTCGCTGAGCTCCTCGTAGTGCGGCTCGTCATCGGCCGCTTTCGTTTCCTCGACTTCCATGTAGACCTCATCCGCTGAGCGGGAGGGTGTCTGCGGCGGCTCCGGCTTTGCGCCGAACAGCTTCCCGAAGTCGGTGAGACCATCGAGGATGTCGGTGGCGCGAGGCAGTGACTTCTGCTTCTCGATGATCGGGGCCCAGAGCTCGTGCGTCTTCTGGGCGACCTCCTGCGCGGCCCTCTGCGTCGCTGCTGTGAATGCGGCGCCGAGGCGGGCCGCGGTGACTTCGCCGAGGATCTCGTCGTCGAGAGCCGTCTCGACGACGAGACCCTGGGCATTGACGGTGACCCGCAGCCGGCCCTCGAGCTCGGTCGCAGTCGCGGTGAGCGTGGCCGCTCTCTCACGAATGACGCCCATCTCACTGATCAGCGAGTTCATGGTATCGAGCAACGGTTCGACGTCGTCGGCGGTGCGCGGAAAACCCATACCTGTCCCCCCACAGATGTTGGCTCCGACAAGCCTATCAACGCAGGTCGGCGACGCTCTGTCGAGCGGACCGAATGTCGATCGGGTGGATGACGGCCGAGTCGTCCACCCGATCGACTCTGTTGGGGATACGCACGACAATTCGGTATCGTGACATTCGGCATTGTCGGGGTGAGGATTGCTGATGTTGAATTTCGGGGGAGATTTCTGAGCGGTGACGTCGCTGCGGTCCGTCGGGGAGTGGGCCGCAGGCATGATCAGAAACCGCTGATCTGAGGAGTTCGTTGAGCTCGCGCGTGGTGCGGATGGCACCCACGTGTGTGCCCGGTCGGCCTACCTCACGTTCAGAACCCTTGGCACGCAGACATTCTCGGACTCGCACGAGGTCGCACACCAACTGCATGCCGCACGACGCGGCGTACTGACTCATGGACACGTGGCCCCCGGGGGAGGCCACGAATGAAAGGAAGTCGTCAGATCATGGCTCACCTACCGAAGCGGTCCCGCAACGACCACCCGGAATGCGCGGGGAGGCGCAGGCCGGTGCTGATGGGTATCACCTCGGCGGCTCTGGTCGCTTCCATCGCGACCGGTGTCGGCGCGGGTATGGCGCAGGCCGCCCCGGAACAGGGCGGCACCAGTCCTAGCGACACCGCCCCCCAGCAGGGCGGCACCACGCCGGCGCCGAGCCCGAGCGCACCCGAGCAGGGTGGCACCACGCCAACCCCCGAGCCGGTTCCGGTGGAGCCGGTGTACACGCCGGGTCCCGGCTCGATCCCCGGCCCGCCGCAGGAGGCGCCGTATCAGCCGTATGTGGCACCGAGTGTCTACACCGCGCCGACCTACGAAGAAAACTACGAGGTCACCCCGATCCAGACGCTGAACGCCCCGAAGCCTGCGGCGCCGGTGCGTCCGATCGCCCCGCCGCCAGAGAAGATCC
Organism: Gordonia rhizosphera NBRC 16068; assembly: GCF_000298195.1. Lineage (GTDB taxonomy): Bacteria > Actinomycetota > Actinomycetes > Mycobacteriales > Mycobacteriaceae > Gordonia > Gordonia rhizosphera. The sequence goes on from NZ_BAHC01000168.1 coordinate 16,812, forward strand.
GTGTCGGCAACTTCATCACCGACATCCCCGAGGGTATGTCCGACAAGGACGTCAACTCGATCAACGCCTGGGCCGCCTACGGCGAGGCCAAGATCGCCCAGGGTCTGATCTCGATGGGCGTGCCCGCCGATGAGGCGTCGCGGCAGGCGGCGTCGACGATCATCGGTGTGGCGACCGGTGGGACTGCGGGAGCTGTTGCAGGGGCCGCACTGGCTGCACCGGCTGGTGCGTTGACGGGGTTGATCGTGGGAGTACCGGTGGGTGCAATCGCCGGCCTCATCTACAACGCGGTCACTTTCGCACCCCTCATCATCACCTCAGCCGGAACGTTGACCCCGGCGGCGCCATTCTGGCTCGGTTTGGGTGCAGCCGGCGGTGCCGGCATCGGCCTCGTTGCCGGACCGGTCATCGGTGCAGCTGTATTCGGCGCTGCCGGCGCGGTCGCGGGTGCGGTGGCCGGTGGTACCGCCGGCGGTGCACTGGCCTACGCACTGGGCGCCGGCGACCCGGGCGCCAACCCAGAGGACCCATGGAAGCAGGGTGAGGCCGAGCCGATGCCGAACCCGGACGCCAACCAGTTCCAGGTCAACCTGCCGGCCGAGGAGGCCAAGCAGGTCGGTCTGCCGGCCGCGAACTATACGGTCAACGTGCGCGGTGATGTGTCCGTGCAGGTCGGCGACATGAAGACCGGCTGGACGGCCGAGCAGGCGCAGGCCCCGTACAACGCTCTGGGAGCCCTCGCCGGGTCGCAGGTGGAGAACGCGGCCCGCACGTTCGTCAAGGACAACGCCCCGAAGCTCGAGAACCTGATCCCGGGTGTCAAGGTCTCCTGGCCGCAGGAGATCGCACCGGTCAACTGAGGCGAACCCGGACCGATTGTCCCACACCGCCTCTCAAATGCGGTGCGGGACAATTTGTTCGTACCGACGTCAGACCGTGACGACGTCGACCAGGTCCTCGAGTCCGACGAAGTCCGCCGCATTGCGGGTGTACAGCCGCGCAGAGTGCGCGTGCGCGGTTGCCGCGATCAGCAGGTCCATCGATCGGGCTCGTGGCTGACGTCCTGCTTCGACGATGGCCGCCGCGACGCGCCCATAGCTTTCGGCGACTGCGTCATCCACGGGGAGAGCGTCAAAGGTGCGTTCGATGAACAGCAACCGCCGCAGCCGCTCTGCGCGTGGCGCTTGGTCCTTGGCGATGAGGACACCGAACTGAAGCTCTGCCAGAGTTATCGAGCTCAAGGCCAACTCGCCGGCCAGGGGCGGGACGTCGGTCGCCACGACGATGCTGGTGTCGAGTATGGCCCTCACGCTCGCGACCATGGGTCCTGCAACTCGTGGGAGATGGTCTCGCGGTCCTTCTCCCAGCCAGGGTCGGGCGTTCCGGAGAAGAGCGCGGCGACCTCATCCCAGTGCCGCCACGCGCGTGGCGTGGCAGGTACCAGCCGGGCGCTCGGACGTCCGGCGACGGTAATGGTGATCTCTTCGCCCGCTTCCACCCGGCGCACGAGGTCGGATGCATCTTGGCGGAGTTCCCGTAGTCCTACAGTCCGCATAACACAAGGTAGCACACGTGCTACCCCGGCCGCGGAGTTCGTTGGTTGTGGAGATTGTCAGTACTCGTCCTCGCCGAGCCGTCGTAGGCGTCGGCGCGGGATGGACACCGCCCACCACGAGACCGCGACGAGCAGGCACACCCCGGTCCCGGCGAGGGCGACGTTGCGGGCCGTCTGATCCGGTTCGCTGAGATCCGGTGGTGCGATCGGCCGACCGGCCGCCAGACCCGAATCGGCTCCGACGACGGTGTCGCCGAGTGCGGCGATCGGGTCGACGACCCCGAAGCCGATCACGTCGTTGCGGCCCGAGCCGGCCCCGTGCGCGGTCGTGGTGATCCGGCGCATCACGTCGGCCGCCGAGATGCCCGGGAAGCGTGCCTTGATCAGCGCGGCGAGTCCGGCGACATACGGACTTGCAAAGCTGGTGCCGTCCAACGTGACCGGGCCGTCGCGACCCTCCTGTCGGTTCACCGCCTGACCGCGCAGACCCACACTGACCAGTTCGGTGGCGGGTGCGGCGACCGAGACCCAGGGGCCGTGCACGGACAGCGACCACGGGGCGCCGGTCGTCGAATCCACACCCCCCACGGTGAGCACGTAGGGGGTGAACCAGGCCGGGCTGACAATCGTGTTGAGGGTGTCCCAGCCCCGCGCCGATGGGTTGGCGGGGTTGACGCCGGTGTTCTGCGTTTCGCACGGGTCGACGAGGTTGCCGGCAGCGGCGACCACCACCACGTTGCGCCGATAGGCGTACTGCAGCGCCGCGCCCAAGGCGTCGTCGCGCATGTCGCTGCCGGCCGGTGCGCAGGCGACCTCGGAGATATTGATGACGTCGGCGCCGCGCTGTACCGCGGCCACCACCGCGTACGCGAGTGTCTGCACCGATCCATAGCTGCTCGAAGCCATCTCGCCGACACCGCCGCCGGAGTTGGTGTCCTTGGGTCCGTAGGCCAACGAGGCCTGCCGGATGGAGATGATCTCGGCGTCGGGTGCGACGCCGGCGAACCCGTCGTCGTCGCCGGGTTGGGCGGCGATGATGCCGGCGACCATGGTGCCGTGGCCGTCGCAGTCGTCGAGACCGTCACCGGTGCTGACGAAGTCGCCGCCCCCGGTCACCTTCTTGAAGCGCTTCGACGGCTGCACGCCGGTGTCGATGACCGCGACCTTCACACCCTTGCCGGTGCTGTAGCGCCAGGCCGCGCGCACCTCCATCAGTTGCTGGGCGGCCGAGGGGTCGCGCACATCGGCCGCGCTGGACGCGAAGGGTTTGCCGCACAAGGCCTTTTGCTCGGTCGGTTCCGGCGGTCCCGGGGGCACCCGCAACACCAGATCCGACTTGGACGGCGTCGGCGGGGTGACCGCGGCGGCGGGCCCCGCCGAGGCCCACAGCGCACAACAGACGGCGGCCACGGCGCCGACCCGCAGCAGCCGCATCAGAGGTTGCGCACGGTGCTGTAGACGTCCATCACCCAGAAGGTCAGCGGCGCGATCACACCCACCAGCGTGTACTCGAGGATCTCCCCGGTCCGTTTGACCACCGGGGAGAACTCCTGTTGCGGTGCCACCACACCGCTCAGTAGTGCGAGTACCGCGAGGGCCACCAGCGCTCCGAAACCGATGTAGATCCAGACCGGGTCACCGACGGCGAGCCCGGTTGTCAGCAGTGTGAACACGATCGCCCCTGCGGCGATCAGGATCGCGGTCTGTGTGACGTCGCTGTGGGCGCGCCCGCGCAGCGCGAGGACGACGGCGATGATGACGGCGAGCGTGGCACTGCGCCAATCGAACCCGCCCAGTGGATCCGCGGCCAGCAACGCACCGATCCCGGCCAGTACGGCCGTGCCCAGCACGATGCCCGTCAGGTACTGGTTGGCGGTGTAGGCGCGGCGCTCAAGCGCGGCCGCCGACGGCAGAGCCATCGCACCGATTGCGCCGATGCCCTCGATGGACGGCCGCACCTCGGCGTCGATCGGATCGATGGGCCCACCCGACGTCGGGACCGGCGGCAGCGGAAGGCGCGCCAACGCGATGGTGAACCGCGGCGCCAGCAACACCAGGAGCACCGCCAGCGCGGCCATCGCGGCACCGACCTTCGCGACATCGGAACCGAAGATCGTCACCTCCCCGGCGGCGACGAGCCCACCGGCCGAGGCGAACAGGATCGCACTGTGCATCATCGGTCCGACCCCGGTCAGGCGGTACACGATCACCGCCGTGACCAGCGACGCGGCGCACCCGAAGGTCAGGTGCGGGGCGCCCAGCGGGTGCGGGGTCACCAGCATCGCGGCGGCGAAAACGAGCGGTTGGGCGCAGAACGCGAGCACCGTGGCCGCACCGTCGTCGCGGTAATAGCGGCTGACGACGGCCGCGGCCACCACGAAGCCGAGCGCGAGCAGCGCGCTGATCAGACCCGGCAGCCACGTGTCGGATTCCTGGCGGGAGGAGCAGAGGATCAGTGCGGCGACGACGCTGGCGACCATCGCGACGACAAAACCCATGATGCGGGCTGACCGAGCCGACCAACTCGTGAAACGAGATTCATTCAAACGACCGACGGCGTCGATGACGTCATCGAAAAGGGCAGGGGTCTCACGGGATACGACGGACTTGAGGATCAACAGGTCGCCGTCGAGGATCTGCGCTTCGCGCAGCGACCGGTGCGACTCGATCGGATCCTGGCCGACCTTGCTCAGCGTCCAGTGTTCCCGCTTCTCGTCGTCGGTGGGATCGGCCCTGTGCCGCTGCGGATTTCGCGATTCGATCAAGGTGACGAGGTCGGGGAGAAGTGCTGCGATCGGAATCGACGACGGCAGTGCGACATCGACTTGGGTGTTCCCGCCGAGGATCGAGATGCGCGTCAGGTCGGGTTCGCCGGTGTGCGCTTCCTGATCGAGATCGGCAAGCGGGTCTCCGATCGTCATAGTTGTGTTCCCCCAGGTCACGTGCGTTCGGGACTCCTGCTCGCGCCCCGGTCGTTTAGGCAATCTACCGGATTCTCGCTAGCATCCTGTCAAGGGTGTTGAGCCACCGTATCGGGAAGCGGTGTGTGAGGGGGACCATTGGCGACCACCGGCTTTGTGCGTAGGCCCCGCATTTCACCGCCTCGGGCTCCGGGTGGTGAGGTGGCCGTCCAGCCGCCGCCCGACGTCCCCCGGGTCATTCCCGGCAGCATGATGATGAAGATGCTGCCGATCGTCATGATCCTCGCGGTGGTCGGCATGATCGCGATGATGTTCGCCGTCGGCGGGCGGTCGTTCTTGACAAACCCGATGATGCTGATGTTCCCGATGATCCTGATCATGTCGACCGTCGGGATGTTCATGGGTGGTGGACGGTCCGGCGGCAAGAAGGCCGCCGAACTGAACGAGGAACGCAAGGATTACTTCCGCTACCTCGCGCAGTTGCGCGACGACGTGCAGGCGACCGGCGCGACCCAGCGGCAGGCACTCGAATGGAGCCATCCCGAGCCGAAGGCGCTGCAGGGTGTCGTCGGCAGTCGCCGGATGTGGGAGCGTCGGCCGGGTGACCACGACTTCGGCCACGTCCGCGTGGGTGTCGGCAGCCAGCGTCTCGCGTCGCGGCTGATGCCTCCCGAGACCGGACCGCTCGAGGACCTGGAACCGGTCTCGACCGTGGCGTTGCGACGGTTCGTCCGTACCTATTCGGTGGTGCACCGACTTCCGACCGCGGTGTCGTTGAGGGGCTTCCCGGCGATCAGCATCGAGGGCATCCGACAGGAGACCCGAGGGCTGCTGCGGTCGATGCTGATGGAACTGTGCGCCTTCCACGGACCCGACCACCTGCGGGTGGTGATCGTGTGTGCCGACCCGGAGACCGAGGCGTGGTCGTGGACTAAATGGCTGCCGCACGTGCATCACCCGACCCGACGCGATGCGGTGGGCGCCGAACGGATGCTGTACGGATCGGTCGCCGAGGCCGAGGAGTCGATCGCCTCCGATTTGCTTGACCGTGGACGTTTCTCACGCACCACCCCGCCGACGCCCGGCCGCCTGCACTACGTCATCGTCATCGACGACGGTTACGTCAACGGCGACGAGCGCTTGATCAGCGACGCCGGTATGGACGGTGTCACCGTGCTGGACCTGACCGCGGCCCCGGACGGGCTCGCCGTGCGGCGTGGTCTGCAACTGGTGGTGCACGATGGAACCATCGCGGCCCGCAGTGCCGTGGGAGTGGAGACCTTCGCCGACATCGACACCGCCTCGGTCCCGGACGCGGAGGTCTTCGCACGGGCGATGTCGCGCTATCGCATCGCCACCGCCGCGCAGATCGTCAGTCTCGAACAGGATTCCACGCCGACCGATCCCGGTCTGATGGCGTTGCTGAAGATCGCGGACGCGAATCTGATCGATCCGAACGTGGTGTGGCGTCCGCGTACTCCGCGGGAACGGCTGCGGGTGCCGATCGGGATCTCCCAGACCGGCAGTCCCGTCGAACTCGACATCAAGGAGGCCGCCGAGAACGGGATGGGCCCCCACGGACTCTGCATCGGTGCCACGGGTTCGGGAAAGAGTGAATTCCTTCGTACCCTGGTGCTTTCGCTGATCACGACCCACTCGCCGGATGCGTTGAACCTGGTCCTCGTCGACTTCAAGGGTGGCGCCACATTCCTGGGGCTCGACTCGGCGCCGCATGTCGCGGCCGTCATCACCAACCTCGAAGATGAACTGGCGATGGTGGACCGGATGAAGGACGCGCTCTCGGGCGAGATGAATCGCCGCCAGGAGTTGCTGCGTTCGGCCGGCAACTTCGCCAATGTAGGCGACTACGAACGGGCCCGCGCGGCCGGCAAACCGCTCGACCCGCTGTCGGCCCTGTTCATCGTCGTCGACGAGTTCTCCGAACTCCTCGCGCAGAAACCGGATTTCGCCGAACTCTTCGTCGCGATCGGCCGTCTCGGACGGTCGCTGCACATGCATCTGCTGCTTGCCTCGCAGCGCCTCGAGGAGGGCAAGCTCCGCGGGCTCGACAGCCACCTCTCCTATCGGATCGGTCTGAAGACCTTCTCGGCCAACGAGTCCCGCACCGTGCTGGGCGTCCCGGACGCCTACCATCTGCCGAGCGTGCCGGGGTCGGCGTACCTGAAATGTGACTCGGCCGACCCGGTGCGGTTCAACGCCTGTTACGTGTCGGGTCCCTACATCACCCCGGACACGGTGGAATCGACGTCGCACGAGCATCGCGGTCAGGGCCGCATGAAGATGTTCACCGCCGGCCCGGTTCCGATCGACTGTGGTTCCGAACCGCCGGCGTCGTCGACGCCGACCGGTCTGCCATCGCTGGAGGAACTCGAGGTGCCGATCGCTGCGAAATCCGCGGTCGGTCCGACCCTTCTCGACGTCGTGGTGTCGCGACTCGCCGGGCGCGGCCGCGCCGCCCACGAGGTGTGGCTACCTCCGCTCGACCAGTCACCGACGGTGGACATGCTGGTGCCGCAAGCGGATTGGCGGGAGGGTGTCAACCGTCTCGGTGACCTGCGGTTCCACATCGGTGTCGTCGACCGGCCCTACGATCAGCGTCGCGACGTGTTGATCCTCGACGTCGGCGGCGCCGCGGGTAACGCCGCGGTGGTCGGCGGACCGCAGTCGGGCAAGTCGACCGCCCTGCGCACGATGATCATGTCTGCCGCGGTCACCCATGTGCCCGAACAGGTCCAGTTCTACTGCCTCGACCTCGGCGGCGGCACCCTCGCCGGCCTCGCCGGGCTACCTCATGTCGGCACGGTCGCAACGCGATCCGATGCAGACGGGGTCCGACGGACCATCGCCGAAATGGCCACACTGCTGCGGGAACGCGAGGAGAACTTTCGCGCGCTCGGTATCGAGAGCATGCGCGACTTCCGTAAACGCAAGGGTGCGATCCTCACGAACGGTGCTGCGCAGAACCAGGATCCGGTGGCGCGTGACGAGTTCGGCGACGTCTTCCTGGTGATCGACGGGTGGGCCGCCTTCCGCGCCGACTTCGAGGCGCTGGAGGGTACCGTCACCACCCTGATCAACCAGGGCCTCACCTACGGCATCCATGTGGTGCTCACCGCGAACCGCTGGGGCGAGATCCGTCCGGCCATCAAGGATCTCATCGGCTCGCGGCTCGAGCTGCGACTCGGTGACCCGATGGAGTCGGATATGGCCCGCAAGGTCGCCGCCCAGGTGCCGCAGGCCCGGCCGGGCCGTGGCATCTCCCCAGAGGCCCTGCATCTGCTCGTGGGACTTCCGCGACTCGACGGCACGAGCAATCCCGAGACCCTCACCGAGGCGGTGGCGTGGTCGGTCGAGCAGATCCGTGAGGCGTATCCGGGGCGTGCGGCACGGCAGGTCCGCAAACTGGACCTGGGACTCACCCGGGCCGACATGTATCGGCGCGCACAGGAACTCGGCCTGTCGTTCTCCTCGCAGCAGATCCCGATCGGGCTCGGCGAGAACGAACTCGTGCCGCTGGTGCTCGATTTCGATGTCCAGCCGCTGCTGTTCGCGTTCGGCGACAACGAATGCGGCAAGACCACCCTGTTGCGCAACATCGCCATGGGGCTGATGGAACAGGGGCCCGGGACGCAGAACAAGATCGTCCTCGTCGACTACCGGCGCACCATGCTCGGCGCCGTCGAGGGCGAGCACCTGGCCGGCTACGCCACCTCGGCCCAGGCACTCGGTCCGATGATGCAGCAGCTCCACCAGGTCCTCTCCGGGCGTCTGCCCGGACCCGACCTCACCCAGCAGCAATTGCGTGACCGCAGCTGGTGGAGCGGACCGAATGTGCACCTGCTGATCGACGACTACGACATGGTGGCGTCGGCGTCGTCGGGCAACCCGCTCAGTGTCCTCGGTGAGCTGCTCCCGTCGGCCCGCGACATCGGTTTGCGCGTGGTGATCTGCCGTCGCTCCGGCGGCGCGAGTCGTGCGCTGTTCGATCCGGTGATCGGCAAGCTCAAGGACCTGTCCGCCGACATCCTGCTGATGAGCGGCGACCGCGACGAGGGCAACATCGTGGGCCGCACCAAGATGCAGAAGCTGCCGCCCGGGCGTGGCGAGTTCATCTCCCGGGTCCGCGGGCACGAGATGGTGCAGATCTGCCGGCTGCCGGCCCTGTTCGACTGACGACTCGTCGGCTCAGAGGTTGCCCCCGGCCGCGGGCGGTGCGGTGGAGTCGCCGGCCTCGGCGCCGCCCAGTTCGCGTTCGACAAAGTTCTCCACGTCGAACAGGTTGCCGCGGGCGCGTTCGGTGATGGTCTTGAGCGTCGTCATCGTCGCGACCTCCTCGACCTGCTCCTTGAGGAACCACTGCATGAACTGCTCACCGAGATAGTCGCCGCAGTCGCGTGCCGACCGCGCGAGCTCGACGACCTGCTCGGTGACGGCCTTCTCCTGCGCGAGCGCGAGTTCGATCGGCGCCTGGTGGTCGGCGAAATCGTTGCGCGGACCACCGACCCCGGGGATCTCCACGGCGATGTCGCGGTCGAGGAAGTACTGCACGATCATCATCGCGTGATTGCGTTCCTCGACGGCCTGCCGATAGAAGTGCCCGGCCATCTGGGGCATGTCGAGGCTGTCGTAGTAGATCGCGACGGCGATGTACTGCTGGGAGGCGGCGAACTCGTTGCCGATCTGCGCGTGCAGCAGTTTGTGGAAGACGGATTCGTCGGTGATGTCGGGCATGTCTCCATGGTAAGAGGCACGCACGACATCCGCCGGGCTCAGTCTCGGCTAACTGAGTTGAGCCTCACCATATTTCGGGCGCCGGGCAGCCGGGCTCAGCCGACCACACCCCCCGAATCCGACAGCAGATCGTCGGGCACCGCGGTGCCGGCACGGATGTGGGCGAAGAACTCCTCGGTGTTGTCGCCCACGGCCAGCGAGTCCCCGTCGTCGGTGTACACGTTTCCTGCGTTGGGTACGGTCGTGGTGATCGGGTTGCCGCTCAACGCGAATGCGAGCCCGGCGAGATTCCAGATGTGATCGCCCGAGTCCACGGTCAGCGCGTCGACCGACCCGTTGGCGAACGGGATCGCGCGGAACGGGTTGGCGAGGACCGACGCGCTCGTCGCCTTGTCCATCAGGGCACTGAGGATCTTGCGCTGGTTCACCACACGCGCGAGGTCTGCGTTCGGAAAGGCCCGCGTGCGGACCAGACCCAGCGTCTGCTGCCCGTTGAGTTTCTGACACCCAGCGCGCAGGTTCAGACCGGCCTTGGGATCGTTGACCGGTTGATCGAGGCAGATCGTGATCCCGCCGACGGCGTCGACGACCTCGGCGAAACCGCCGAAGCCGATCTCGGCGTAGTGGTCGATGTGCACGTCACTGAGCTGTTCGACGGTCTGGACGAGCAGCTGCGGGCCGCCCAGGCTGTAGGCGGCGTTGATCTTGTGCGACCCCTGCCCGGGGATCGGGACATAGAGATCACGGGGGATGCTGATGAGCATCGCCGACCCGCTCGGCGGTTTGTGCACCAGCATGATGGTGTCGGTGCGCGACCCCTCGCTGTCGCCGGTGGACAGTTCGGCACGTTGCTCCTCGGACAGGTCGGCGCGGGAGTCGGTGCCGACGACGAGCCAGTTCGTCCCCGGGGTGTCCGCCGGTCGTCCCGCATAGGCGACGAGCGCGTCGGTGCGATGCAGTTGGCCGTCGTAGTAGAACACCAGCCCGATCGACCCGACGACGAACAGCAGCAACACCACCAGCAGGATGCGTCCGATCCGCAGCTTGCGGCGCCGTCTGGGCCTCGTCGGCGGCTGTGTTTGTGGAGGGGGCGGGGGTGGCGTCGTGGTTCGGGGGGTCGACCGCCCACGCGGTGGGGCGCCGCCCGCCCCACGGTCGCGGGGCGGGTCATCGCGACGCGTCGGAGGGGGCGGGGACGGACGGGGCGGGGATTGACGGGGCGGCGGAGCGGCCGCGGTGTTCGACCATGCCTTCGGCGGCTGATAGCCCGGATTCGGACGACGATCCCGCAGGTGCGCGGTGGCCTCGGGCGGGGGAGGCGTCGGCGCAGGTCGCCGCGGTCCGGCGCGCCGGGTCGGATCGTCGGCGCCGGGTGGTGGCGTTGGTGGGGGTGGCGGCGGGGGTCGCCGCCGGGCAGGGTCCACCCGGCGAGTCGGGTCGCCCGGGCCCGGAGCGGGTCCCGGGGGGACACCGCGCCGGTGCATCATCGGCGGCTCGGGCTCATGCATCTCATCCAATGTACGCATGACAGGTGCGCAAATGACCGCTCCGAGTGTGGCCACCTGCCGCACTGCGTTCCGCGGAACGCGGTGCGGTGTGTTCCGTGAGACCGGGCGAGCGTACGCGACCAGCGCCGAATGTGACATTGTTTGTTGACATATATCGGCACCCGTCCTAGTGTCGTAGGCCACAGACAGTCGAAGCTCGGAGGTCTCCGATGAGCGTGACATCCACGAAGAACGACGGCGGCCGCGCAGCGATCGCCCAGCGGCTGATCACGGGTTCGGTGAAACGGTCGTACGCGCCCGTCGTCGACCTCGACTGGGACCGGGCCCCGGAACCGGACCGCTACTTCCTGCCGCCGCGGGTGTTGACCCTGGTCGGCACCGACATCTGGGACCGGATGTCGCCCGAGCAGCGGATCGAACTCTCGCGACAGGAGATGGCGAACATCCTGTCCGTCGGGATCTGGTTCGAGAACCTGCTGAACCGGACGCTGCTGGCCCGGCTGATGCGTGCCGATCCGGCCGCGGCGACGACACACTACACCCTGACCGAGGTGGGCGACGAGTGTCGGCACATGGTCATGTTCGGCCGCGCGATCGAATGGTCCGGCGCCCGGCCCTTCCGAATGCACTGGTACGACCGTGCCACTGCGGCGATGCTCCCGTTCCTGTTGCGCCGCAGCGTGTTATGGGTCGAGGCCCTCGTGGGTGAGGAGATCTTCGACGCCCTGCAGCGCGAGATGCTCGACGATCCGGCACTGCAGCCCCTGATCGCGCGACTCATGCAGGTGCATGTGGCCGAGGAGGCCCGGCACATCGCGTTCGCCCGCGACGGCATCATGCGGCGCAAGGTGTTTCGGGGTCGATGGGAGAGGTTCGTCGCGGCCAACGGGCACGCTCTCGACGGCATGCTGATGCGCCGGCTCTTCACCAATCCGGAGATGTACCGTCGCGCCGGACTCGACGGCCGCGCGGCCGCACGTACCGCACGGGCCAATCCGCATTTCCGGGATGCGCAGGTCCGCGGATTCGCCTCGCTCGCCGCCTTCCTCGAGGAGGCCGGGCTGATGAGCCGACTGTCCCGGCGAGGCTGGCGCAAGGCCGGGTTCCTCCCGTGACCGCCGCGGTCGCGGTGATCGGCACGGGGCCCGGTGCTGCTGCGCTGCGGGAACGGATAACACGCTCGCCGCTGGCGATCCGGATCGTCGGTGCGCCGGAGGGGGCCGCGCTGGTGATTCGGGAGGGACCGCCCGCACCCCGAAGCTATCTGGGACTTGCCGATGCCGCGCGGCCCGACGAGTTCGTTCTGCACGATGCGCGTGCCGTCGGGTATCTCGCGGATCTGATCGAGCACTTCGTGGTGTCGGCGGCCACGTCGGTGGCGGTGCGCCGCCCGATCCAGGCGGAGTGGGCGCGGATCGGGTCGGACCGTCGGCAACGCAGGCGATTGCGGCACTTCCGGGAGAGTGACTACGACTGGGTCGGACCGGAGTCGATCGAGGAGGGCGTCTTCTCCGGCGAGGGTGTGCTCACCGGCGACGATGCGCCGTTGCGGGTGCGGCTGCGTCTCCTCGGGCATGTCGATCCGCTCGACGGTCACTATCACTGGGGTGGAACCGCTTTCGGCCCGCAGGTGCGCGACTGGAAACAGCGCCGGATCTCGTGGGTCGAGGTATCGATCGACGGCCGCGAACCCGTGCCGGCACGGCTCACCGAGATCACTCCCCTCGGCGACGTGCGCATCGTCGGGGAGGGGGCACCGCCGTACGCGCTCGAGCCCCTGCTGGTCTGAGGCTCAGCCGACCCAACTCAGGTGATCGTGCAGCAACGCGTAGCCGACGAAGGCGACGATGTCCATCACCGCGTGGGCGACGACCAGCGGCCACAGCCGCGAGGTCACCTGGTAGTAGCGGCCGAAGACCAGCCCCATCACGAGGTTGCCGACACCGGCGCCGACACCCTGATAGAGGTGATAGCCGCCCCGCAGCGCGGCGGATGCGGCCAGCGAACCGTTCTCCGACGCACCGAGTTGCCGCAGCCGCGTGACGAAGTAGGCGACCACGACGATCTCCTCGGCGGCGGCGTTGCCGACCGCGATCAGGATGAGAATCGGCCAGCGCCACCACGCACCGTCGGCCTCGGCGGGGACCAGATGCGCGTTCAGGCCGAACGCGCGGGCCACCGCGACCAGCGCCAGCCCGGGCAGCCCGATGAGCGCCGCCAGGCCGAGCCCGGCGGGGACGTCGCGTCGGGGCACCCAGCGACCCAATCCGACGCGGCCCAGTCCGATCCCGCTGCGCCACAACAGGTAGATGCCGAGAGCGCCGATCGCCAGCAGCCGCATGGCGCTCATCAGCTGCCGGGTGAAATCGATCCACCCCACATCGGAGCGGCTCGGGTTGAGCGCGACCGTCGAGTTGCCGATGCCGCCGGTCAGCTGCGCCTCGATCAGTGACAAGACCGCGGCGAGCGCGGAAAAGGCGAAGGTCAGCACCCCGACGATGACGAGTTCGACGACGATCGCGCGGCGCTCGGTCGGGTCGGTGACCACCTCGATCCCCTCCGGCCGGGACGGGCGTAGGAGGGTGTGCAGGCGGCCGTTCATGACCGACAGCCTACGAGGCGCGCGGACCCCGGTCGGGCAGGCTGTTGAGGAACGGGCACCCGGCCAGGCTGCGCAGGGCGTGCGACAGCTCGGACACGTCGGTCACCGGCCGGGGAAAGGACAGTCGTACGTCGGAATCGCCGGCCGGCCCCTCGATGCGGAAACGGATGCCGAAGCGGTCGAGGCCCAGCGGGCGGATGCGCCCGGCGTGCAGATGCCCGGGGATGCGGCGGGCGAGTCGGCCGACGGTGTCGCCGTGCTCGGCGTCGAGGTGCGCGATCCAGTCGCCCTCGTAGGGCCAGAACGGATCGGGGAGGGCGTCGGCCAGCTCTGTCACCGACACCGCCGAGGCACCCGACGACGTCGCGATGACCGCGGAGTCGAGCGCCAGACGCAGCATCGACGATCCGTGCCCGAGGTCGAGCAACCCGTCGTCGGGATGCTCGGTGGCGATCTCGATCGCCAGCGCGCGCTCGAGGGTCGCCGGCACGGCATGCAGGCGACCGGACAGCCAGATCAGCGACCGGACCCGTTCGCGCAGGTCGATCGGTGCGCAGTCGGTGACCTCGACCATCGCGGACAGCCCGTCGGAGCATTCGCCGGCGAGCACCGTCGCGACGCCGTCGGTCGGGACCAGCAGGAAGGCCTCGGACTCGAACAGATGCACGACGCCGACCGGCGTCGTCTCGGTACCGTCGACGGCCAGTGTCGCGGCGCGGACGCGTCGGCAGGCGGTCTGGATGATCTCCGCGTCCGTGGGGCGGTCGGTGATTGCGCGGGTCATGCGGCCTCGCTCTCTGCTCGGGACGATCCATAAACATGGGAAATAAAGGTAACCCTAACCTAATTTCGGAGCGTATGTCCGGACCGTGTCCTGCGTCAACGATTCGTTCATCGGATCGCCTGCCGAGGACGGCCGAGGGGGACAGTCGTCTCGACTAGGATTTGTTCGTGACTGTGTTCGCGTATTTCGGCCCGTCGGGGACCTTCACGGAGATGGCGCTCGACAAGATGTTGGCGTCGTGGCTCGGCGGAGATCGATTGCCCGTCGACGGGGACGTGCACAAGGTCGCGGCGAACAGTCCGGCGGCGACGATCGCGATGGTGCGCTCGGGGGCGGCCGACTACGGCTGCGTGCCCGTCGAGAGTTCGGTGGAGGGTTCGGTGCCCGCGACCGCCGACGCCCTGGCGCCGCCGGGTGACGGAACCGACGGACGGGTTCAGGTCTTCGGTGAGGTGACGCTCGACATCGCGTTCACCATCGCGGCGCGTGCGCCGATCCCGGCAGGCGAGGTCCGGACCGTCGCAGCGTATCCGGTGGCCGCCGCGCAGGTGCGGGAGTCGGTCGAGAAACTCTACCCCGGCGCCTCGTTCCAGACCGCGTCGTCGAATGCGGCGGCCGCGCAGGATGTTGTCGCCGGGCGCGCGGACGTCGCGGTCACGACGGCCCTCGCGGTGCAACTCGCCGGACTCGTCGTCGTGGCCGACGGGGTGGCCGATGTCGAGGAGGCCGCCACCCGTTTCCTGCTCGTCGGGCCGCCCGCGCCGCCGCTGCCGCGGACCGGCGCGGACCGGACCTCGGTGATCCTCGATCTGCCCAACGTGCCGGGCAGCCTGATGTCGGCGATGAACGAATTCGCCTCCCGTGGTATCGATCTGACTCGAATCGAGTCCCGACCGCGGCGGGGGATGCCGGGGTCGTACCGGTTCTATCTCGACGCGGTCGGGCATCTCGACGACGACGCCGTCGGCGAGGCGTTGCGTGCGCTGCACCGTCGCTGCGAACGTGTCGTGTTCCTGGGTTCCTGGCCGGCCGCACGGTCCTCCGGGGCGGTGCCGCCCGATACCTCGGCGAGCAGATCCTGGTTCGAGGCCCTGAAGCGGGGCGAGGGCTGATGGCGCGGCTGCACCTCGTCCGGCACGGTGAGACGACGTCTAATGTCATGCGCCGCCTCGATACCGCCCTGCCCGGTGCGGCCCTCACCGATTTCGGTGTGCGCCAGGGTGTTCGGTTCGCCCTGGAAAACCCGCCGTCGCAACCGATGGTGCTGCTGAGCTCGGTGGCGCTGCGGGCTCAGCAGACCGCCGAATTGATGGCGTCGGTGTGGGGTGTGGAAACCGTTGCCACCGAAGGCATTCATGAGGTCCAGGTCGGAGAGCTCGAGGACCGGTTCGACGACGACGCGCACGGCGTGTTCAAAGACATCATCGACCGGTGGCATCGCGGGGAACTCGACGCGCGCATCCCCGGCGGGGAGTCCCTCGCCATGGTCTACGACCGTTACCTACCCGTCGTCGACGACCTCATGCGGCGGTACCTGATCGGACCCGATCAGCGGGACGTCTACGTGGTCAGCCACGGGGCGGCGATCCGGCTGATCGCCGCGCGGCTCAGTGGCATCGACCAATCCTTCGCGGCCAGTACACATCTCCGCAACACCGGCAGCATCGAACTCGAGTACTCCGACGGGACGTGGACCTGCCATCGCTGGGGTGCGGTCACCGGCCCGTTCGGACCGCGGATCGACGAACCGTTGGTCTCCGACCCCATGGGCTGATCCGGCTCGTCCCCGCACGTCAGTTCGTCCCCCGGAATTCGGGTCGTCCGACCTCTGCAGCCGGGGGAGGACCCGAGACGTGGGGGAAGAACCGACAACCGGGCCGGCGCGACCGGGCCGGGCGGGTCAGCCCCAGCCGTTGGCGTGCAGCCAGGCGTCACTGATGCCGAAGTGGTGGGCGATCTCGTGGATCACCGTGACCGCCACCTCGTGGACCACCTGGTCGCGGGTGTGGCACATACCCAGGATCGGCTCGCGATAGATGGTGATGGTGTCCGGGAGATAACCGCCGTACTCGTGGTCGCGCATGGTCAGCGCGATACCGCTGTAGAGGCCGAGGATCGACGGTTCCTCCTCGTTGTGCGGCTCGACGAGGATGACCACATTCGACATGTTATCGGTGAGCTCGGAGGGGATGGTGTCGAGTGCGTCGGACACCAGACCGTCGAACTCGTCATCGGACATGCGTACTGCCATTACATCACCCGGCCGGGGCGGGGACTTCGGCCGGATTCGGTGCGATACCCGGAGGCAGTGGCACCGGCGTCGGCAGCGCGCGCCCCGGCGGGGCCGCGGGCGGGGGGACGGGCAGCTTGCCGTTGATGAGCAGCGTGGAGCGTGCGTCGCCGACGAGGGTGGCGAAACCGCCACCATCGGGCAGGCCGAGATAGCACACGACGGTACGGCTGCCGGCCAGCCAGCTCGGTTCCGACAACACCGACCACTGGACGTTGAGCGTCGTGGCGTCGAGTTTCTCCTTGCCGCCCATGAAGCGTTGCGCCTGCACCGGGCAGATGGACTTCAGGTAGTCGTTCTGCGCGGCGACCGCCGGCCACGGCTGGCCCGACGCCCGGTCACCGAACTTGTGACTGAGATCGACCGTGCCGGTGGTCTGGAAGGCGTGCGGCTCGGTGCAGTTGACGGCGAACCCGGTCGGCTTCTTCGTCGCGGGGTCGATACCGATGCAGGTGCCGGCCGACCAGTGGAACGACTGGTCCTGGTCGGCGACCCGTCCGACGACCTGGTCGGGCGAACCGTCCGGACCGGTCTGCTGCAGGCCGCACCGCAGTTCGCGGGCGCCCTTGTCCCACTGCACCTGCGACGGGTACATCATGCCGATCGAGAACCGGCCCTGCGGGTCGAGGCCGCCGGTGAGGTAGCCCTCGACGATGACCGGGCACTGTTCGTCGCGGATGGCGGTGAAGCGCTCCGCACCCGGCCAGGTGGCGGATTCGCCGAACTCGGAGCCGGGGAGCAGCCCGGTGTCGAGCGGTCCGGCGACCTCGAACCGGTGCTGTGCGGTGCAGGCGACCTTGGTGGGATTGCCCGGATCGCCGGCCGCCCAGTCCAGGCAGTCGCCGGTCACCGACTGGGTGAAGGCGTTCTCGGCGAGTCTCTCGTTCTCGCCGATCTCGGTGGTGCCGACGCTGCCACTGTCGTTGAAGACGCCGGTGGCCAGGGCGATCGCCCCGGCCACGATCGCGCCGATGACCACGGCGGACAGCACCAGGCGCATCGGATGGGCGAGCAGGGACTGCCGCCAGCCGCCGCCGTCGGTGGGGTAGGGCTGTTCGGCGGCCGCGTCGTCGGTCGTCGGGAGTGCCTCGTCGACTTCCCTGACCGGCGCGATCCGGGCGGTGTCGTCGTCAGCAGAGGTGTCCGTCTCACGGGTGTCGATCTCGCCGGTGTCGTTTTGACCGGTGTCGTGTTCACCCGTGGCGTCGGACTCCACCGCGTCGGTGTCGGTTCCGGCGTCGTGAGCCGTGTCGTCGGCGGCGGAGTCGCGGGTCTCGCCGCCGTCCTCGTCGGTACCTGCTTCATCCACCGGCGGGGCGGCGTCGTCGGGCAGGTCCACCCAGTCGCCGTCGTCCCGCGTGGTGTCGTCGTCGTTCATCGGGATCCATCATGCCTGCTCCCGCGCGGGAGCAACGCCACGATGTCCGTCGCACCCGCCGGCCCGGCGCCCCGAACGCACAACCCGAGCGGACGTGATCGGCTCCGATGCCCTCCAGTAGGGTTTCAACCGTGATCGACCTGAAGATTCTTCGTGATAACCCCGACCTCGTGCGGACCTCGCAGCGGACCCGTGGTGAGGATCCGGGCATGGTCGACGCCCTGCTCGACGCCGACGCTGCACGCCGCGCCGCCATCGTCGAGGCCGATGCCTTGCGTTCGGAACAGAAGGCACTCGGCAAGCAGGTCGGTCAGGCGCAGGGCGACGAGAAGACCGCGCTGCTCGCCAAGGGCAAGGAACTCGCCGAACAGGTGAAGGCCGCGGTCGCGCGTCAGGGGGCGGCCGACGAGGCGGCGGCGACCGCGCACCGGGCGATCGGCAACATCGTCGAGGACGGGGCTCCGGCCGGCGGTGAGTCCGATTTCGTGGTGCTCGAGCACGTCGGCGAGCCGCGGTCCATCGAGAACCCGAAAGACCACCTCGAACTGGGCGAATTGCTGGGCCTGATCGATATGGAACGCGGCGCGAAGGTCTCGGGCTCGCGTTTCTACTTTCTCACCGGTCCGGGCGCGATGCTGCAGCTCGGTCTGCTCACCATGGCGGCGCAGAAGGCGGTGGCCAACGGCTTCACCCTGATGGTCCCGCCGGTGCTGGTCCGTCCGGAGATCATGAGCGGCACCGGGTTCCTCGGCGCGCATTCCGACGAGATCTACCACCTCGAGGAGGACGACCTCTACCTCGTGGGCACCTCCGAGGTGCCGTTGGCCGGGTATCACTCCGACGAGATCCTCGACCTCTCCTCCGGCCCGCTGCGCTACGCCGGTTGGTCGAGCTGCTTCCGGCGCGAGGCCGGCAGCTACGGCAAGGACACCCGCGGCATCATCCGCGTCCACCAGTTCGACAAGGTCGAGGGCTTCATCTACTGCAAGCCCGAGGACGCCCACACCGAACACCAGAAGCTGCTCGCCTGGGAGAAGGAGATGCTGGCCGCCATCGACGTGCCGTATCGGGTCATCGATGTCGCCGGCGGTGACCTCGGGTCGTCGGCGGCCCGCAAGTTCGACTGCGAGGCGTGGGTGCCGACACAGAACACCTACCGGGAGCTGACCTCGACGTCGAACTGCACGACCTTCCAGGCGCGTCGCCTGTCCATCCGGTACCGCGACGAGTCGGGCAAGCCGCAGGTCGCGGCGACGCTCAACGGCACCCTGGCCACCACGCGGTGGCTCGTGGCCATCCTCGAGAACCACCAGCAGCCCGACGGCTCGGTGAAGCTGCCGCCGGAACTCGCCCGGTTCGTCGGTACCGAAGTCCTCGAGCCGAAGTAATCCGGCGCCGGCGATGACCGTGACGCGATGACCGCAATGACGATGACCGGAACCCGATGACCACCGGCATCGTCATCGCCGTGATCGGCTCGTTCGCCTTCGCCGCGGCCGCGGTGTTGCAGGCCCTCGGCGCCGATCAGGTCGCGCAGCGTGCCGCGACCCGCGACGAGCGTCGCCGGTCGCGCCGCGCGCATCCGTCGCTGCGCTCGACGATCGCGACGATGCTCACCCGCGCCTTCCTGATCGGCTTCGCCTTCGACATCGTCGGGTTCGTCGCAACCATTCTCTCGGCGCGGCTGATCCCGCTGTTCCTGTCGCAGACCATCATCTCCGCACGCCTGGTCGCGACCGCACTGCTCGCGATGGTCGTGCTGCACGTGCGGCTGGCCGTGCGCGACTGGATCGCCGGTACGGTCGTCGTCGCCTCGCTGGTGTTGCTCGCCGTGTCCGCCGGCCACGAGGGCACCGTGAACGACTGGTGGATGCACTGGGCGGTGCTGGTGGCCGGGCCGGCGCTCTTCGCGCTCGGCATCGTCGTCATGCGGCGCATACGCCGGCACCTCGCGGCCGCGACGGGTTTGATCGCCGGCACCGTCTTCGGTGTCATGGCCGTGGCATCGAGAATCCTCGACGGCCTCGACCCCGTCGACCTCGGATCACTGTTCACCGATCCCGCGCTGTACGCGCTGCTGTTCAGCGGGATCGGCGGGTTCTACCTGTTCACCGTCGCGCTGCAGACGGGTTCGGTCAACGGCGCCGCCGCCGCGCTGGTCGTCGGGCAGACGGTGCTTCCCGGTGCGGTGGGGATCATCTTCCTCGGCGACGTGACCCGCGCCGGCTGGGGCCCGGTGGCCATCGTCGCGTTCGTGGCGGCCGTCGTCGGCGGGGTCGTGCTCGCGTCGTCGGGGGCGGTCACCGCGGTGGAGAGCGCGGACGCGACCAACATGCCGACCGGTTTCGGCCATTCCCCGCACGAATCGAGTCCCTGACTCCGGCCGGTGGCGGATCGTATGAAGGTGGCACCGTTTCGCGGAGCCGACTTCATACGATTTCAGGATCTGGTCGGAAGGAGACACACCATGGCTGTCATGAGGGGACCGCGACAGCAACGCATGCTCGGCGCCGACGCCGTGGGCGACTACTTGCTCGGCCTGCCGTTGCTGATCGCTCCTCGCCGCTGTGCCCAGCTGCTGGCACTGCCGGATGCCGGCTCAACCTTCTATCCGAGGGTGCTCGGTGGCGTGCTCGCCGGGACCGCCACCGCGTCGGTCATCGAGCGAGTGCGGAAGGTCGACAGCTCGGCGGGACTCGGTGTCGCCGGGGCGGCTGCCGTCAACACACTCGGCGGGGGTGCCGTCGCGTTCTGGCTCACCACGCCCGAGGCGGCGGGGCTTCCGCGGCGGGGCCGAGCCCTCCTCTGGGGCATCGCTTCCGGAGTCCTCGCGCTCGGGGCCGTCGAGGCCTGGGCCCTGCGACGGTAGTACGGGATTGGTCATCGGGCTCGTCGCGGCTGTCTTCGCGGCACTCGCCTACGGCACCGCGTCGGTCCTGCAGGCCCACGGGGCGCGGAGCGTGGCCGATAGCCACGGCCCCGACGACCGCGCAGCATCACATCCACCGCCGATGCGATCAACGCTGACCGCGATGGTGACGGTGCCCTTCCTGGCCGGCGTGGTGCTCGACGGCTGCGGTTTCGTCGGCAACCTCGTCGCGGCCCGGCTGCTCCCGTTGTTCCTCGCACAGCCGATCGTCAGTGCCAACCTCGTGGTGACCGCCGTGCTGGCGTCGCTGTTTCTGCACGTGCGTTTGCGTGTGCGCGATCGGGTGGCGATCGGGGTGGTGGTCGTCTCGCTGGTGATCCTCTCCGTCGCGTCGGCGACGGAGGGGCACGGCCACGACGGCGTCTGGCTGCACTGGACGGTGCTGGTGCTCGGGGTGGCCCTGATCGTCGGCGGGCTGGGACTGCTCCAGATGACGGGGGCGCACATCGCGGTGATCGCGGGTCTCCTCGCGGGCGTCGACTTCGGTGTCATGGCCGTCGCGGTGCGGATCGTGCATGGTCTGGACCCGATGTCACTGTCCTCGATGCTCGCCGACCCCGCGTGCTACGCCATCGTCGTGTGCGGCGTCGGCGGGTTCTACCTGTTCACCGTCGCGCTGCAGACCGGCTCGGTGAACGGCGCGGCGGCCGCACTGATCGTGGGGGAGACGGTCGTCCCCGGTGCCGTCGGAATCGCACTGCTCGGGGACGTCACGCGGACCGGATGGGGACCCATCGCGTTGATCGCGTTCGTCGCGGCCGTCGGCGGCGCCGCGACGGTGGCGACGTCACCCGAGGTCCCGCGGGGCTGAGTGGAGGGCTTGATCGTGGCACCGGAGCGGTGCGTACGAATCCGCTGCCGCTCCGGTGACCTCGACCCACCTGCCTCCTCCCCTCCAGGAGACAGATGTGTGAGAACCATCAGTTCCACATCGACTGCGAACTTAGCAGTGCTACGGACATGTGTCAATGCGCGTTGTCGAGTAGTCGAGGAAGTCTTCGACGCCGCCGTCAGGGCTAGTCCCGAATGCCGCACACCCGGAGAATGGTTGATTTGAGTTCGGCGTAGCTGGTCTCGAATTGTCGGCGAACATTACCGCGGTCAACGGCTGGTAGACCACCCCATCGACTCAGCTTGCTCACTCCTATCCCTCACTCGCCTGCCGAACCGCATGCCCCGCCGTCGATCATCGGTGTGGCGCCCGCCGATGCTCATTCAGCGGTGGGAGCGTCGCTCCAGCCGGGCGTTGAGGTAGGTAACGAGGATCGTCACACCGGACAGCAGGTACCCCACCGTGAAGAGCTTGGCCGCGTCACTGGTCGGCGTGAGGTCACCGAACCCCACGGTGGTCAGTGCGACCGTGCTGAAGTAGAGCGAGTCCACCCAACTCCACTTCTCCAGAATGTGGTAGACGACGGTGCCCGCCACGAGCAGCGCGATCGCGGCGATCTGGAGGCGGTAGTAGGCGTGAGGCTGGGGCGACCGGGACGGATCGGGGGTGGTCGGCTGGGGCATGGAACCTCCGGTGGCGGTGTGGGACGAGTTAGGAGACGGGTGCCTGGTGCGCCCCCAGTCTTGCGTGCGGAGAGCCGACGGGCGAGTGTCTGCGCCACGGCGGCGGCGACCAGGCCGCCACCGACGACGATAGGCACCGCGCAGACCGCAACCCACCGCCAGTTCGAGAGGTCCGGACCGGGGCCGGAGAACGTGACCAGCAGCGCAGTCACCGACGTCGTCGCGCCGAGTGTCGACACGGAACCGGACACCGCCGCCACCAGGGGCGATAGGACCACACCCGGCAGCAGCCGCACCGTCAGGTCCCACCTCAACGCCGCCGCAAAGGGGGTCGAGGACTACCGAATTTCAGGACCCTTAGCGCGAATCCCAGCCCGGTCATCGAATGCCCGTCTCCCGCCCCTCGAAATCCGGGCCGGGGCCGTCCTGAGAGCGCGGGGCCGAGGACTCACCGCGCGCCGGCCTCTGACGTCTCCGGCCCATCGCAGTTCGTCAGGGTCCATGGACCCTAGCCTGTGCACGCGATCAGTGACACCGTGTTTATGTATCGGTCGCCACTGGGAGGTGCACCGACGTGAACGCTCAGAGTTCCACCGCGGCGGCTGTCCACGGACTGAGTCGGGCCGAGCGGTACGCGGCAGGCGCCGCACTCCGCCACGGGGTTCCCCTCGAACAGCATGCCGAGGTACCACGCGAAGCCGATCGGCCGGACCCGGTGGAACTGCTGGTGCAGCAGGACGCGGCACGCCTGTCCGAACTCGTCCCGATCCGGCACGGGCGGATGAGCGCCTCACCCTTCACGTTCTACCGCGGCTCGGCGGCGGTGATGGCCTCTGACCTCTCGCGGGTGCCTAACTCCGGTCTGCGGGTTCAGTTGTGTGGCGATGCCCACGTGTCGAACTTCGGGTTGTTCAACGGCCCGGATCGGCGTTTGGTGTTCGACCTCAACGACTTCGACGAGACACTCCCCGGTCCGTTCGAGTGGGACCTCAAGCGCCTCGCGTGCAGCGTGACTGTCGCCGGGCGCAACAACGGACTCAAGCAGGCCAAAATCAGGTCAGCCACACGGTCGGCGGTGTCCGGGTACCGCTCGGTGCTCGCCGAACTCGCCCACCAGGACCCACTGTCGATCCACTACTACCGCATCGAGATGGACGCGATCATCGAGGCGACGCCCGAGAAGTACCTGAGACAGGTCGACAAGGCACAGCGCAAAGCGCTCGGTCGCACCAGTCTGCGAGCGTTTGACAAGCTGACCGCCACGATCAACGGCAAGCGGCGGATCGTCGACGACCCTCCGCGGGTGTTCCACCTCGACGTAGCCAGCGACGAGAAGAAACAAGTCGAGGCGTTCTTCCACGCCTACCTGTCCACCTTGCCGCTCAACCGGCGACACCTGCTGGAGAGATACCACCTGATCGACCTCGCGGTCAAGGTCGTCGGCGTCGGGAGCGTGGGCACACGCTGCCTCATCATCCTGCTGGAAACCGGCGACGGAGAGCCACTATTCCTTCAGTTCAAGGAGGCGACCACGTCCGTGCTCGAGCCCTACCTCGGGCCCAGCCAGTTCGCCCAGGCCGGCGAACGCGTCGTTCAGGGACAGCGACTCATGCAGGCAACCGGCGACGTCTTCCTCGGGTGGGCGCGGTTCACCTCCCCGCAGCAAGACCATCGCGTCGACTTCTACTTCCGCCAGTTGTGGGATGGCAAGGGCTCTTTGGTCGTGGAGGAGATGGGCGCGAGGCTCCTCGCCGGGTACGCCCGCATGTGCGGCGCGACGTTGGCGTTGGCCCACGCCCGCAGCGGCGACGCCGCGTCGATCCAGGGCTACCTCGGCGACGACGACATCTTCGACGATGCCGTCGCCGATTTCGCCTCGGCCTACGCCGACATCACCGAACGAGACCACGCCGCACACCTGGCCGCGATCGCGGCAGATCGAGTCCATGCCGTCAGCGATGTGTGACCGACGCGGCAGGACCCGCCCGATCACAAACAACTCGTGCAAGGCGACGACGTCGGCCATGTCTGCAACTCCAGTCGCCAGAACTCGATCGGGGTACCTCCGTGCCGCTCCACTGATGGGTCGAACCCGGAAAACCACACGGCAGGAACAGCCGACTTACGATCGTGGCGGGTACCAGCAACCACTTCATACTGCATCAGATGAATCCCTACTCGCGCTCGGGCAGGCCACCGCTCCCACTGTCGTCTTCGCCTGTCGCTGAAGAAGTCCGATACCGGGATCGGCGATCGAACGTCGATGGTCTACTCGGGAACAATCGTGGCCAGCGGCACGGCCGTCGGCGTCGTGACGGCGACCGAAACCACCACCGAGATCGGCCGGAGGCCAAGGCCCCATCACGGTGGCCGCGCTGGCGGACCTCGCGGCGCTGCCGGAGGCGCCGACGGTGGAGACGCCGAGCCTCAAGCATCTGCTGGTTCCCCTGGTACATGACGCCCGCGTGCCCTAGTCCGGACTCGACCGCCCGGCGGCGAGCGCGAGGATGATGCGCAGCAGCATGTCGACGACGACGTCGCGATCGGGCCGGGGATCGCTCGAGGTCCACAGGTGTCCGGCCGCGGTCAGCGCCCCGATGAACGCGGACGCCTCGTAGTCGAAACCGAACTCCGAGGACGACAGGCCGGTGAACTCGGCCGCCGCGGCCGAGAAGAACGCGGTCCACTCCGCGCGGGTGTTGATGCGGTGCTGTTCGACACGCGCGCTGACCCCGCCGACCTCGACGAAGGCGATGCGCATCCGTCGCGGATCGACCGCCACGGAGTCGAAGAACGCAGCGATGGCCGGCCGGGTTCGGTCTTCGATGCCGGCGGTGCCGTCGACCTCGGTGAACGCGCGCAGCACCGCGTCGCGGGCCTCCGCATGGATCCGGTCGTAGACCGCGATCAGCAGGTCTTCGCGACCGCCGAACAGTTCGTAGAACTGTCGGCGGGACAGGCCCGCCTCGGCGCAGATCGCCGAGACGGTACCGCCGGCGTAACCCCGGGTGCCGAACACCTCGAGTGCGGCGTCCATGAACCGGTGGTGCCGGTCGGCTTGGCGGTCCTCGATCGACAGGCCGCGGTAAACACGTTGTGACACAGGAGCTTCCGGTCCTGTCGTTCAGGATCCGAGCTGCTTGGCGCGCAGCTCGTGCCCCCTGGAGGTCAGGCACCGTCCGGTCGGCAGGTCCCATTGCCAACCGTGCAGGTTACAGGTCAGCTTCTCTCCCTCGATCACGCCGAACTTGGAGAGGTCTGCCTTCAGGTGCGGGCATCGCCGCTGCAGTTCCCAGCCGTCCTTGTTGATCGAGGCCGAGTCGTCGTGGGCCTCGGCGAACCAGCCGTCGGCATAGGCGATCCGCTCGTCGGTCAGGCACTTGAAAAACGTGTACAGGTACTCGTTGTAGCCGCCGATGCGCCACGTGGTGAACCGGGTGGACAGGAAAATCGTGTTCACCCAGTCGGGCTCGTCGTCGCGCAAAACGGTGCGCACCAGCTCGGGTGCGATCCGGAATCCGTAGCGGTACTTGCCCTCTCCCTCCTTCGGCTCGCGCACGATGCGGTTGGGGAAGTCGAGTACCACCGTCTGGTCGCCCAGGACCAGTCCGACCGGGTAGCCGATGCCGTCGCAGATCAGATCCGACTGCGCCATGATCGGCTCGAACAGTTGCTTGAGCGGTTCGAGGAGCGGCTCGCCGTCGTCGACCGCCCAGGTCGCCTTCTGCGCGGCGATGACCGGCGCGAACTTCTCCTTCATCCGTTCGAGGTAGGCGCGCTTGTGCTCGCCGAAGACCTGCTCGGGCGGATACGGGTGGGAGACCTCGTTGAGGGTCGAGCCGGTGAAATCGGCCACCGATCCCGACACCATCATCAACCCGCGATGCCGCTCGCCGTCGTCGGTGCCATGGATCGTCATCTGCTCCAGGAAGGTCTCCTGGTCGGGGAAGATCGAGGTCACCTCGCCCGGCACCGGATGCGAGCCGTCGTCGATCCCGGAGCCGAAGTCGTTGAGCGCGAACAGGTCCTCGTCGAGGAACATCGGGGGACCCGCCGACGGCACGACCCAGGTCGCGCCCACCTGCTCGATGTAGGAGCGGGCCCGGTCCATGCCGCGCTGCCGTTTCTGCGCGGCGAAGTTCGCCTTCGACTTGCGCGGGATGTCGTAGACCATCGGGTACCAGATTGCGCCCGAGTACTGCAGCAGGTGCACGTCGACGTGCCCGAAGGCCTCGGAGATGACGTCGAGGTCGATGGGCCGCGCGTCGTTCATGTTGAACACGGTCGTCTCGCCGTCGGAGACGACGAGGCCGCTGTCGCCGATCGGGCCGTCGGCCGGGGCGCGCAGCGCGATGATCATCACGTCCAGCGAGCCCTTGTCGCCGGTGATCGTGGTCTTCACCGAGTCCGTGGTCTCGACGAACTTGCGGAAGCCGAGCTTCTCGAGTTCGCCCTGCAGGTCGGGCACCGGGTAGTCGGGCAGCAGGACGGTGGCGTCCTTGTTGACGTTGTCGCGCAGATTCTGCTCGTCGAAGTGGTCTCGGTGCAGATGCGACACGTAGAGGTAGTCGCAGTCACCGAGTGCCTTCCAATCCAGTTCCGAATTGTCCGGGAACGGCACCCACGAGGAGAAGTAGGCGGGATTCACCCAGGGATCGCAGAGGATGGAACCGGCGCTGGTCTGGATGTGAAAGCCGGCATGTCCGATGCTGGTGATCTGCACGTGGGGCCTTTCGTGGGCGTGCGCGCGCTGCGCGGGTGGAGCACTCGGCATACCAATCTATCGACCCGATGTCGGACGCGTCGTGTGCCGTTGGTCCATTGACGCGACGGAGTGGGTCCACAGCTGTCACCGGCCGGTCCCAGATCGGTCACGTCAGTTGTGAGATGCCTCCTGCGCCGGGCGTGAGAATGCCTCCAGCAGGGTGGGAACGAGGAGGCGTTCCAGCAGCTTGGGGCCTGTGGCGGTGCGCTCCACGTAGGCCTGCGCGCCTGCGCCCTCGCGTACCGCGATCGCCATCCGGGCCAGGAGCACGGCGTCGATGACCGGTTCCCTGCCTGTTGCCGCGAGGAGCTCGGCGAAGACGGTGGCCAGCTCGTCGCGCAGCCGCGCGTCGTACGCCGCCAGTGTTTCGGCGGCCCGGGGCTCGCGGATGGCGTAGAGGGTGAACTCGGTGGTCACCAGGTACCACCTGCGTTCCTCCTCGTCATCGGCTCGCGAGTTCACGGCCTCGATGAACCGGGCGAGGGGATGCTGGTCTGCCATCGCCAGGGCGAGCGCGTCGCGCAGGCGGGTGAGGATCAGATCGGTGTGCTCCTCGAAAAGCGCGTAGAAGAGTTCGTCCTTGCTGCCGAAGTTGGAATAGAACGCGCCGCGCGTGAAGCCCGCCCGTTCACAGATGTCCTCGATGCTCGCACCGTAGTAGCCGCGTTCGGCGAACGCGTCCATGGCGCTGTCGAGGAGCCGCCGACGGGTGATGGACCGCTTCTCGGTGGGGCCTTTCGGCACGATGAATCCTTCCGTCTGGTTGACAAACCGTTGTGGGTTAGCTCACCATAATCCGCATCGGATACAGATCTGTATCTGATGTCGACGACACCATGGCGTCGACGCAAGTGTAATAGCGGTCGATATCCGTTACCGACTGCCGTCTGATATTTCATCCACACCTCGATCAAATACATGTCTGTATCCAAACATCTCTGTATCCACAAGGGGAAGAACATGACCACCGCACCGATCGCCCCCGAGGTCCTTGATCTCATCCGCTCCGCCGTCGGCCCCATCCCCGACGACTTCGATCTGCCCCTGCCCCCGATGAACCTCACGGTCTCCGAGGAGCGTGAGCGCCGCAAGCGTGAGCTCGTCGCGGCCTTCCGGATCTTCGGCAAGTTCGGATTCTCCGAGGGTGTCGCCGGCCACATCACGGCGCGCGACCCGGAGTTCCCCGACACCTTCTGGGTGAACCCGTTCGCCATGAGCTTCAATCAGATCAAGGTCTCCGACCTGATCCGCGTCGACCACGACGGCAACCTCCTCGACGGCCGCCGGCCGGTCAACCGGGCCGCCTTCTGCATCCACGCGGAGGTGCACCGTGCGCGGCCGGACGCCGTCGCCGCGGCGCATGCCCACTCCCTCAACGGCAAGGCGTTCGCCGGCTTCGGTATCCCGCTGCCGGCGATCACCCAGGACGCCTGCGCGTTCTACGAGGACCAGGGGCTCTACACCGACTTCCGCGGCATCGTGTCCGACAAGGAGGAGGGCCAGCGGATCGCCGCTGCCATCGGCAGCAACAAGGCCGTCATCCTCAAGAACCACGGCCTCCTGACGGTCGGCCAGTCGGTCGCCGCCGCGGCCTGGTGGTTCATCACGATGGAGCGCTCCTGCGAGGCGCAGCTGCTGGCGATGGCGGCCGGCACCCCCGACGAGATCGACCACGAAACGGCCACGATGGTGCGCGGGCAGCTCGGCGGTGAGCTGGCCGGCTGGTTCCAGTTCCGCCCGCTCTGGGATCAGATCGTGGCGCAGTCGCCCGAGATGTTCGACTGATCCAACACCGGCGACTCCAACACCGGCGACTCCAACACCGGCGACGGTCGGCACCCGGCTCGGCCCGGGCGCACACCTTCCGACCGTAATCAGAGGTGGAAGCCGCGCATCTCCTGCATCCCCAGGAACATGTAGGCCATCGACAGGGCCATGTAGGCCATCGTGGCCCGGTCGAGCCATCCGGGCGCGACGTGGATGGCGCCCGGATCGGACTCGGTGTCCCCGTCGGGATTGCCGCACGCGGCCTCGTCGGGGGCGTCGATGACCGCCGTGCCGGTGCGGGTCTCGCTGACGGCCGCGTCGGCGAGCGTGTCGGTGACGGCTGTGCCGGTGCGGCCCGCGGCGACCGCTGTGCCGGCGTGGGTGTCGGTAATCGCCGTCGTGCCCGGGGTGATCTGGTAGCCGCGATAGGCATCGGTCAGCCAACCGAGCATCTCCAGCAGGAACCACACGGTCACCAGGGCGGTGATCAAGCCACTCCACGACCGCATCGGCAACCACATGTAGACCATCCCGGCCTGCTGCGCGAACAACAGGAACCACAGGATCGAGAAGCTGCGGCGCCGGATGAGCAGACTGATCAGGTAGATCAGCACGAGTGCGCTGGTCGCGACGAAAAACCACATCTGGGCGCGGGCCACGGTCGGCCCCCACGAGCTCGGCGGCCGATACGACATGTTCAGGTACATGTAAATCATCGAGGCGCTCATCGCGATATGACCGAGGTGGAACCACCGGTTTCCGTGACCGCGGATGACACACGGCAGGTGATGCAGGATCGCGCCGAGCAGCAGCACGGACGCGATGATGGTGAGCCAGCCGGGAAACCAGGGCCCGCCCTGGGTGAGGAAATTGTCTCCGCCGCCGGTGTGGGACTGGTGATCCATCGGCATCGCAAGGGTCATTGTCGCGCTGGTGAGCATTCCTAGGCTTTCGTCGATCGTCGCGGTGGCGCGGGAAGGCAATCCCGCAGGCACCCGGAGAGCGGTGATGTCCCCCGATTCAGTGGTCGGTGGCGATCACCGATCGGTTCCCGGAGCCTGGTTCGCCGGTGCGTGGGCCCGAAGGGGCGCGGCTAAGCTCGACCCATGGAACCCGTCTACTCCACCGTGATCACCGCCGCGCGCATGCTCTGGCTGGCCGAGGGACTCAAGTTCGAGATCTCGGGCGTGGAGAACGTGCCGCAGTCCGGCTCCGGGGTCATCGCGATCAACCACACCGGTTATCTCGACTTCACCTATGCCGGAATCCCGGCATACCTGCAGGGCAAACGCTATGTTCGCTTCATGGCCAAGAAGGAGGTCTTCGACTCCAAGGCCACCGGGCCGATCATGCGTTCACTCAAGCACATCCCGGTGGATCGGACCCAGGGTGCGGAGAGCTACCGCGCGGCCGTCGAGTACCTCAAGCGCGGCGAACTGGTGGGTGTGTACCCGGAGGCGACGATCAGTCGGAGCTTCGAACTGAAGGCGTTCAAGTCCGGTGCCGCGCGTATGGCGCTGGAGTCCGGCGCCCCGATCATCCCGACGGTCATCTGGGGCGCGCAGCGCGTGTGGACCAAGGGTCACCCCAAACGGCTCGGGCGCAGCGGCTACAAGATCAAGATCGGCGTCACCGAACCCATCGAACCGGTCGGTGACGCCGAGGCTCTGACCGCGAAGTTGCACGCGGTGATGAGCGAGAAGCTCCTCGAGCTGCAGGACGCCTACGGGCCGCATCCCACGGGCGAGTTCTGGGTGCCGGCCCGGCTCGGCGGCTCTGCGCCCACTCTCGAGGAGGCCAACCGCATGGATGCCGAGGAACAGGCCGCGCGCGCGGCGAAGCGGGCCGAACGCGAGGCCCGGGAGACAGACTGAGGAGCACCATGGAACCGGTTTACCGGACCCTGGAGATCATCGCGAAAGGCCTCACGAGGGCACAGGGAACCGACCTGCGATTCCGCGGTCTGCACAACATCCCACGCACCGGCGGGGCCGTCCTCACCGTCAATCACACCGGTTACGTAGATTTCCTGCCCGTCGCACTCGGCCTCTACCGGGTGGGTCGCCGGGCCCGGTTCATGATCAAGTCCGAGGTGATGGACGTGGCGATCATGCGGTTCCTGGTCAACCACACCAAGACGGTGCCCGTCGATCGATCCGCCGGCGCGGATGCGTACCGGGCGGCCGTCGCGGAACTGCGCGACGGGGAGATCGTGATCGTCTACCCGGAGACGACGATCAGCCGCAGCTTCGAACTCAAGGAATTCAAGACCGGTGCGGTCCGGATGGCGGCGGAGGCCACGGTGCCCATCGTGCCCGCGATCGTCTGGGGTGCACATCGGCAATGGACCAAGACCGCGACCGGGAAACGCGACATGGGCCGGAGCCACATCCCGGTCGCGGTGTGTTACGGGCGACCGATCACCGTCGGGGCCGACGTGCCCGCGGAGGAGGCCACCGCGCGGCTGCGGGAAACGATGCAGGACCTGCTGCACGGGGTGCAGGACGACTACGGTCCGCACCCGACGGGTGCGTTCTGGGTGCCGTCACGGCTGGGCGGAGGCGCACCGACGCCGGAGGAGGCGCGCGTGATCGAGGATGCGGAGGCCGCACAGAAGGCCCAGGCACGGGCCCGTCGGAAGGCGAACAGGTGACCCAGACCGACAGCGCACCCGGTACGCCGGGTGCGGCGGTGTTCGGTCCGCCGACGCTCATCGCGAGCGACGTGGACGGCACCCTCATCGATGATGCGAACCGGGTCAGCGCACGCACGATCGGCGTTCTGGCCGCAGCCGCCGACGCCGGCGTCGAGTTCGTCCTCGCGACCGGCCGGCCGCCGCGCTGGATCGCCGAGATCACCGACCAGTTCGACGGCACCCGTGCGTGCGTGCGCTATGCGGTGTGCGCGAACGGCGCGATTCTCTACGACGTCACGCACGACCGGATACTCGAGTCGGCGACCTTGGCGCCCGATCTGCTCGCCGACCTCGGCGAGATCGTCTACCACGCACTGCCCGGCGCTGGGATCGCCGCCGAACGCGTGGGGCGCTCGGCGCACGACGCCGCGACACCGCCCTTCGTCGCCACCGCCGGATATCGGCACGCCTGGCTCAACCCGGACCACATCGAGGTCGGCGACGACGAGGTGTTCTCCGAGCCGGCGGTGAAACTCCTTGTGCGCCAGCCCGAGCTGCCCAGCGGCGAGATGGCGCAGCGGCTTGCCGGGCCCGTCGGGGACCGGGCACAGATCACCTTCTCCACCGACAACGGCCTCATCGAGCTGTCGGTGCCCGACACCCACAAGGCGTCCGGGCTGCGGCGGCTCATCGCCGAGGCCGGTCTGAGTGGTAGTGCCACGATCGCCTTCGGCGACATGCCCAACGACGTCGAGATGCTGACCTGGGCGCACCACGGCGTCGCGATGGCCCACGGTCATCCGGCGGCGCTCGCCGCGGCCGACGAGGTCACCGTTGTCGACAACAACGCCGACGGGCTCGCGCGTGTGCTCGAGCGCTGGTTCGGCGCCGGCGAGTAGCGGCGCGCCGCAACCCCAACGGTTCTTCCCCCGGACTTCGGGGCGTCATCCATCTGCAGAGGGCGACCATCGAAGTGGCGGGGGAAGAACCGTTGGGATCAGGGGGCGGTTAGGCCCGGCTAGGCCGGGGGGGGGTTAGGCGCGGCCCTTGAGCATGAAGTTCCAGTAGAGGAACGGCAGACCGTAGCGCTTCACGTACCACATGTCACGACGCGGTTTCGTCACATCGATCAGTGGGAACGACGGGGTGTGGTTGAGGTCGTAGTCAAACTCGGCGAGCAGCATCGCCTTCGCTGATGTGGTCAGCGGGCACGATCCGTACCCGTCGTAGCGGGCGGTGAGTGGTCGGCCCTCCAGCGACGCCATCAGGTTCTCCACCAGCACCGGAGCCTGCTTGCGCACCGCCGCGCCGGTCTTGGAGTTCGGTGTCGAGCCGACGTCGCCGAGGGCGAAGATGTCCTCGAAACGGTTGTGCTGCAACGTGTATTTGTCGACGTCGACCCACCCGGCAGGATTGTCGGGATCGGAGATCTGGGACTTCTTGATCCAGTCCGGGGCCGACTGCGGCGGGACGACATGGAGCATGTCGTAGGACACGGTGTCGCGGGTCTTCGCTTCGTTGTCGGTGATCGTCAGCAATCGGTGATCGGGATCGACATCGGTGAGTTCGCTGTTGGTGCGGACCTCGATCCCGTAGTCCTTGACCACCTCGTCGAGCGCGTCGGCGAATGCCGGGATGCCGAACGTCCGCGGCGTCGGCAACACCAGGATGACGCGGATGTCGTCGAGAACACCCTGCTTGCGCCAGTAGTCGCAGGCGAGGTACGCGATCTTCTGCGGTGCGCCGGCACACTTGATCGGTCCCGCCGGCATGGTGAAGACGGCGGTGCCCGCCCGCATGTTCCGGATCAGCTCCCACGTCTTGGGAGCCATCTCCGGTGCGTAGTTGCTCGACGCGTGCGAGCTCGCGAGAGCCTCGCGCGTGCCAGGGATCGCGTCCCAGTCGATCTGGATGCCCGCGGCGACCACGAGGCGGTCATAGGTGACCGAGGAGCCGTCGTCGAGGCGGACCTCTTTGGCCACCGGGTCGATCTCCTCGGCCGCATGCCGGATCCATTCCGCGTTCTTCGGCATGACGTCGGCCTCGGGGCGGCCGGTGTCACCCATGTCCGCCTGTCCGCCGCCCACGAGGGTCCAGAGCGGTTGGTAGTAGTGCGTCACCGCCGGATCGATGACGGCCACCTTCTTGTGCTTGCGGCCGAGTCGTGCCGCAACGCTGATCCCGGCACTACCGCCGCCGATGATGACGATCTCGTGGTGTGTGGAGGGGGAGGGAATATTCATCGTTCCTCTTTCCTTGTCTCTGTCGTACAATGTACGTACATTGATTTTTCAAATGTCCGTATATTAACCTCCAGTGTGACACAGAACAAGACCTCAGGTGGGAAGTGATGGCAGCAACAGAGGGTGCCCCTCAGCGACAGCTGCGGCGGGTCGCGGGGAAATCGTTGTGGCAGCAGCTGCGCGAGGACCTGCTGCGCCGGGTGGCCGACGGTGAGTTCGTCGACGCCTTCCCCGGTGAATGGGAACTGCGCGCCGAATATGGCGTGAGTCGCCACACCGTGCGGGAAGCGCTGCGCGCACTGCGGGAAGAAGGGGTGGTCACCGCCGAGCGCGGTCGCCGGCCCCGAGTCGCCGGTCAGACCGAGATCACCCAGCCGCTGGGTGCGCTCTACAGCTTGTTCGAATCGGTCGAATCCCAGCACCTGGTCCAGCGCAGCATCGTGCGGCGACTCGACCGGCGCCAGGACGCCCACGCCGCGGTTCACCTGGGCCTGGAGGAATCAACCCCCCTGATCTACCTGGAGCGCCTGCGCCTGGCCGACGACCGGCCCCTGGCCCTCGACTGCACGTGGCTGCCGGCGTCGATCGCCGAACCGCTGCTCGACGTGGACTTCACCCACACCTCGCTCTATGAGGAACTGGCCACCCGTTGCGACGTACGGCTGACCGGTGGGCACGAGAACATCCGCGCGATCATCCCGACCACCGCGCACCGCCGGCTTCTCGACCTCGACCCGAACACCGCGGTCATGTGCGTCGAGCGCACCGGGCACCTCGACGGCAACCCCGTCGAGTGGCGCATCACCGCCATCCGCGGCGACCGATTCAGTGTCCTCGCCGACTTCTCGGCACGGACCGGATACACGACCCAGATCGCCGTGGCGACGACAAGCCCGGCGGCGTAGGAGCTATCGATGCAATCACTCACAACGAACCGGAGCACACGGTGATCGCCGTCGCGATCGCGCTCGGGTTGCT
>NZ_BAHC01000167.1 GCF_000298195.1 Gordonia rhizosphera NBRC 16068
GTCGTCGGCCGGTTCGACGGGCGTCCATGCCTGTCCTTGGGCCTCTGCTCCGGGAAGAACCTGCAATCCGCCCTGACCCGCGCGCTGAAACAGCAGGGTCAACGCATCGAAGTCGGTGTGGGCGCCGGCCCGCCACACCCCGTCGACGCCGAGCATGTCCTCGGGAAACGGGTAGTAGTGCAGCAAACGCAGGGTGGACTGGTAGTTCGGGGATTCGGGATCGTGTGCGCGGGTGAAGAAGTCGCGGTCGACACCCAGACGTACCGCGAAGCAGCTCAGCAGGTCCATGGCGATCGACCAGCATTTACGTTCGAATGCCTCGATGGTCGAGCGGAATCCGGTGATCTCCTCTTCTGACGGCCAGAGCTCGCTCATCCGCGGCCGCGTGTACTGGTAGGACTCCTTCTCGTCGGCCGTCCCGACCGAAGGCCGAACCTGGGATTTGTACTCCCAGCCGGCATTGGTGCCCTTCTTGAGCGGATACTGTTGCTTGACCTCGGCGGGCAGGGCGAAGAACGCCTCGGCCATGGTGAAGGCCTGATTGACCTCGGCCATATCGATGCCATGGTCGACCACCTGGAAGAAGCCGATATCGGTGGCCGCCGACCAGAGCTGGTCGGCGATCTCCTCGAATCGGTGGGTGAAGTCGGCGATGCTGATCGTGCGCACCTCGCGGTCGCTGTTCTCGGTGCCGAGCCCGCCCATGCGGGATTCGCGGTCAAGTTCGGTGAGTGCGTAATTCATGGAAGATGTCCTTTGGCTGATGTCGGGCGTCAATCGACGCCGGACTGCTGTGGCTGATGTCGGGCGTCGGTCGACGCCGGACTGGGGTATCGGTGTGGGTGACGAGGAGTCTGGTGGGAGTGGTCAGTGCGTGGCGCAGGCCGACTCGCGGTTCTTGCGCCAGGTGAACGCGAGGTTGAGCAGGATCGCGACGCAGATGCCGGTGGCGACGCCGCTGCTCAGCACCTGCTGGGCGGCGGCCGGGAACTGGCTGTAGAACCCGCTGATCGTGGTGGGTAGCAACGCGATACCGAGCGCGGCAGCGGTCACGATCACGTTCGCGTTGTCGGTGAAGTCGACGTGGCCGAGGATGCGGATACCCACCACGGCAATGGTGCCGAACATGACGACCGCTGCCGCTCCCAGGACGGGGCGCGGGATCGCCGCGACCACCTGCCCCACGACCGGGAAGAACGCCAGGCCCATCAGCATCGCACCGGTCACCACGGTGACATACCGGCTGAACACCTTGGTGAGGGTCAGGATGCCGACATTCTGGGCGAACGTAACGTACATGAACGACTGGAACAGGCCGCCGCCGAGAGCGTTGACCACACCGTCGGCGCGGACCGCGGCGGCCAGCTTGTGCGGCGGTACCGTCTTGCCGACGACGTCGCCGACAGCGTTGACTTGTCCGGCGAGTTCCACGATGAGAACGATCTGGATGATCGCCAGCGAACAGATCGCGAGCAGATCGAATCGCGGCGCGCCGAAGTGCAGCAGATCGGGGACCGAGAAGGCACGTCCGCCGCCGACCGAGGAGAAGTCGAGCTTCCCGGACACCGCCGCGACCACGATGCCGCACACCATGCCGGCGAGAACCGCGACCGGGCGGAGCCCCTGGGGCAGGAAGCGGTAGCACAGCAGGATGGCCAATGCGGTCGCCGCGGCCAGCCCGATCGCTGACGGGGAAGCGAAATCGGCTGCCGTCGGATTGGCTCCGACGATCATCTTGCCGCCGGCCGGGATCAACTGGATACCGATGAGCAGGATCGTCGTGCCGATGACCACCGGCGGAAAGTACTTCATCACCTTCGACACCAGGGGTGCCACCGCAATGGTCGCGAGTCCGACGACGAGAACTGCTCCGTACATCGTTTGCAGGCCGCTGCCCTGCCCGATGATGAGCATGGGGGCGATGCCGGTGTAGGACGCGCCGATCACCATGGGGAGCCCGACGCCGACCTTCCAGATGCCCAGCGACTGCAGGATGGTGCCGAAACCACACAGCAGCAGGTCAGCCGTGACCAGGTAGACCAGATCAGCGGTCGACAGGTTGAGTGCGGAGGCGACGACGACGGGCACGGTCACGGTGCTCGCGTACATCACCAGTAAGTGCTGAAGTCCAAAGATCACCAGGCGCACCGGCGACGGCACGCTGTCAACCGGATACTTCGGCTCGACACCCTGCGGCGTGGCCGACGTGTCGGTGACCGCAACGATCTCGTCTGATGTTGCGCGTGAATCGATTTCGGGCGAGGAGCGCAATCGCTGTGTGATGCGCGTCAGTGTGGGGCTGGTCATGGATGGGTCCTGTGCTTCGATCGGCCCGGCGTGAACCGGGGACAACGACGCGGAAGGCGATTCTCGAGGAACGACGTTGTTCACGTCGCCTTCCACGAGATCGCACGCGCTTTTCGAAAGCGGTGGACACCACCCGTCCGACGACCCGAGAGAGTCGGGTCCGACGAGGAGGCCCCGTAACGCGCCGAGGACCGGAGTCCTCGATACGTGCAATCCATAACTTGCAGCACCTAGTAGACCCAAGTCCTGTTACCGACACGCAAAATCATGTAACGAGATCGTGAACAGACCCGGCTCGGGATCGCCACGGGCGCGAACCTAGCCCTCGTCGGGTGGAAGCCCCGAGATCGTGGGATCAGAGCTGCAAATGCCAGGACCCGGCGTACACCTCCTTGGACCTCGGTGGTCGAAGCGCCGGTGTCGCCGCCGACGGTGACGCTGATGATCAGCAAGCCGTCGACGATCTCCCAGGATCTGTTCTCTGAGCCCTGCCATGCGGCGCAGTATGCCGCAGACCCCGGCCCCGTCATCAGGATCAATCGAGCAGGGCCAACGAGGAGCCGGCGAACCCACGTCCTGCCTGGCCGCCATGCCTCACCAACTCCCCCGCGCCCTACTAAGCGGGCGTGCACAGGCTCCGCAGAATTGTTCGACCGGAGGGCACCGAAACCTGAACAAGCCGAAGAACACATCTCAGCGGCACGACGACGCTGCCGACGATGCCCCCTCCCCCAGGCCCGGCCTCTCATCAACGGCCGCACCTCACCGTTCGGCAGACCGAAGACGAACGCAAGGTTGTCGCATGACCACCCGCACCCTCCGACCCGTCGTCCAGCTCAAGGGAGACACGGTGCGCCCATGCGCACCCGTGGCCGAGTGGGCCGCCCGCGCTCTTCGCACCCCCGGCCGGTGGCTTGGCGCTACGCCGATAATGCCGCGTTCTGTCAATCTGCACCCCGGCCTCGTGCTGAGCCTGCGGTCAGGATCTGGCGTGGATCAACCGTGGTCGGAGAGCGTGCCGGCCGAAGCGTGGAATTGCTGGCGACAGGCGCGCGGTCGCCGGCGCGGTAGCTGCCGGTAGCAGGCTGCGGCTATACTGATGGTGCCCAGGCAGTAGCCGTTGGGAAGTGACCCGGCAGCCATCCGGACGGTTGGTGAGCCGGGTTTCGCGCTGTCTGCGGTCGCTTTATCCGTCGACGTCGACGATGGTGACCGAGTTGATGACCGGCTGGACCCGGCGGCGCCACTCCCCGCCCTTGGCGTAACACCACACCACCGCATCCGACACCCACAGCATCGGTTCGGCGGCCGGCCGCTGGTGTTCGTAGACCAGCTGCGGCACCCCGTGCCGGCGGACGGCGGTGTAGAGCACGGCCCGGTCGGCGGCCAGCAGGCTGTCGTCTTGCTCGATGACCAGCCGAGTCGCCGACACCGCGGCGAGATCACCGACCACGGCCTCGAGCGCCGCGCGGCGGCCGCGCCGCGGATCGGTGATCGGCGAGGCGTCGTAGATGGTGACCGACAGATCCAACTCACAGATCACCGAGCAGATCTTGCGGCGCCTGTTGACCGTCGCCGAGGATGAAGACGACGGCGTCACTGTGGATGCAGACGTGATTTCGGGAGTTGGTCTGCATGGTGACGGGGTGATCGTTACCGAGACGCGGTGGTCGTCATAGTGACGGCTATCCGCAGGCATGGCGATGACGCCCCCGGCCGGGCGCGCAGGGGGAATCGGAGGTCAGCCAGGTGGCGCCAGAAGTCGGCCGCGGGTGTACATCCCGATCAGGGTCCACCGCGGCTCATCAAGGCCGTAGCGGCGGCGGTCCCAGTAGGCCGCCGCCGCCAGCAGCGACAGCGCGTGGTGCAACATGTTCCCTTGGTAGCGCAGCGTGGTGAACGTGTCGGGGTCCAAGGCGAGCAGCTGCTCGGTCCCGGCGCGTGCGAGACGGTCCACGTGTGCTGGCGGTAGTCGACGAAACCAGCGGCGCACGGTGGACAACGGCCGCCCCATAATCGCCGAGATAGCTCGGTGTCCGAGTCCATGTGCCTTGTGCAGCAACGCTGTTCCAATTACTGCGGTGGTGTCGGCGTGGCGTGGCTGCAGGGCAGCGGGCATCACGATATGTGTCGCAGAGCAGGACCGGCATCGGGTGCGGCGGGGTCGAACGGTGATCGTGGCGTCGTCGTGATCGCGCACGGTGCGCCGCCGGCCGTAGCCCCAGGAACTCAGTTGGCCGTCGCGGCACAGCGGGCAGCGCAGTTCGCCGGCGGCGAGTAGTTCCTCGGCCAGTTCGCCGGTGCGCGCGACGATCACCGCAGACCCAGTCCATGATGCACCAGTCTTACCTATCACCCGTGGGCTGGCATAGGGGTCAATTCGTGTTGGGCGACACCAGAATCGACGCGGCCGCCGTCACCGACTGTGACGATCTCGGGATTCGGCATCGCGCCAAAGCCGAAATGGAGTCTCGACGAGCAGACCACCAAGGGGTCCGTTTTTGGGCACGCTGATGATGCAGACTACCGCCGTCCCCGACACAGGCCTTCGACAAACTCAATGACGATGACCCCCGCCGTGGTCGTCACACAGCGAGACGGTCAACAGGCGCCGCGGATCGGATTCCTTGGTGAATTGAATCCGACGTTGCCCACGCGCCCGCAGATCGTGCAGCGCCTTGCGATTCTCCACGACCGCGGCCGGGTCGGTCACGGTACAGGCGACAACAAGGCCGCGCACCTTGCTCTCGTCGACAACCGCCTGCACTCCCGGAACGCTATCACCCGCCAAAAACCGGTCACGAACTGCGGGAACACCCCCACCGACAGCACACGAGCGAACACCCGCAGCGAGAGGTCGGCGCCGCCCGGCTCAGCTTGATCCGACTCGATCGCCGTCCCCGCTCACCGCTGATGAAGTGAAAGCACGACGCGTCTGTTCTGTGGTCGACAGTGGACCTCTCGCACCGATAATGACGAACTCTGTCAACCGGGACCGTCGTGCTCCCCCCCGCCGGGCCGCCCGTGCTCGGCGGCGTTCCTCGGGTGACCGGCGCCGACGTGGTGGGTTCGATCATGCACCGAGACCCGGGTCCGATCACCCCGCCACCGTGGTCACCCGCACCAACCTCGCCTACTGGCGAGGGCATGCGTAAGGCCGGATCGGCGGCACGTGACGTGCCGCCTCCTCCGTCGAGGTGGGTGACGCGTCGCGCCAGAGCGGGCTCCGAACGCTGTGACGGGCCACCGTCACAGTTATGTAATGAATTTACGGCGCGGGACACGCTACTAGGTCGGTCCTTGGTTGGTTCGCAATCGATACGGGAAGGCACGAACAGCGTCACGATCAGCCCCCGGGCGCCGCTCAAAGCCTCCGAAAGTAGAACAGCCTTTACCAGGCTGTGCAAGCCGAACAGAACAACGAATCCATGTCGTTAGGAGCCGAAGCTCGAACCCGAATTCAAGGTGCACGGGACGCCGGGTACTACGACGATCGATGTCGACTTTTCCGACGTGGACTGGGTCGCGGTAATGGTGTTCAGGCCGACTTCCCCGGGCATTGTGCGGAAGGTGGTGGTCGCCTTTCCCGCTGACGGGGGGACATTTACTTTGCCGACACCGCCGCCGTTCGGATACTGCAAGGCGAAGGTCACCGGATCTCTTGTGTCGACGTATGCGGTCACCGTGATGTCGCAGCCTGTGCCATAGACTCCGCCGACACCGGGAGAAACCTGCACTGCGGTCACCGCGGCCGAGGCCGGTGACGCCGCCGCGATCACCAGTGCTCCCAATGCGGCCGCGACACCGCCGGCCACGCCCACGCGACGGAGTTGCGTTGAACCACCAAACATTCTCATCATTCACCTTTCGCTAGCCCCGGGCTTTCATGCTGTGTTAGTGCCGTAGCGGAGAAAGAAATGCTCTGACCTGCGATGATCCCGATCGCCGTCGCCTTCACTACCTGATTCGGAACACCCTACGGGCGTGCTATGCGCGTTGCCCTGCCTCGGAAAGTTCTACCGAGGAGCATCCTCGACTCTATTTGGCAAATGTCAGGACCGGGGCCTACTCGCGCTATACGATAGGACCCGCTTTCCTGTCCTGGACGGTGTGGAACCGTTCATGACAAAGGCCCCGCAACACACCCCCTGGCGGGGCCTTTGTCATG
The DNA here is from genome assembly GCF_000298195.1 of Gordonia rhizosphera NBRC 16068. Classification (GTDB taxonomy): domain Bacteria; phylum Actinomycetota; class Actinomycetes; order Mycobacteriales; family Mycobacteriaceae; genus Gordonia; species Gordonia rhizosphera. The sequence continues at coordinate 6,476 of NZ_BAHC01000167.1, forward strand.
TATGCGGACCTCATTTCGCCGCGACGGCCTATTTCGCGGACGGCCCGAGACTCCCATTTCGGACATTACCGGCAAAAGCGGAGCAGCTGAAGTGCGATTGTTTTCGAATCCGCCGATGAGCGGCCGGCAAAGCACTACTTCGATCGCGTTCGGACACGGATCGATTCACTTGACGCTGCCACCACTCCAGGGGACTTACCCGACCGTTGACCGTTCAGCGCCCGCGGCGGACCGGGGTCGAAGGCAGAATCAGCACACTCAAACGCGGATACGGTTGGGACAGAACCCGAATCGACACCACCGCGGGAGCCCAGACATGGGTCAGACACGGCGTCCTCGCCCATAATCTCGTCAAGATCAGCACCCTGGCAGCCCACACCGAGGCAGCATGACCCGCTCGATCCGATCTAGCGAGGAAACCGGCCCCGCTTCCCGTCGCAGCAACTCCACACTGCCCACCGAGGTGGGGTTTTGCAGGTCGAAGTGGTTAGGAGCCGAAACCCGAACCCGGGCACGGGGCGCCGGGTACGACGAGGAAGGATGTCGACTTTTGCGACCCGGACTGGGTCGCGGTGACGGTGTACTGGCCGGTTTCCACTGTCTTGTAGCCATAAAAGGTGATGGGGACCGTTCCAACTAAAACCCTGGGAGATACCGTGGTGATACTTTTGCCGCTCGGATACCTCATGGTGACGGCCAGCTGATCGGTTGTGTCGACGATTGTGTTCACCGTGACTTCGCAGTCTGTGCCGTACACAGGGAAAGGGACGACCCAAACCGCGGTCACCGCGGCCGATGCCGGTGATGCAGCGGCGAGTACCAGTCCTGCGGATGCGGCCGCGGCACCGCTGGCCACGGCCATGCGGCGGAGTTTCGTTGTACGCCTGAACATTCTCGTTCACCTTTCGCTATGTCGATCGTTTATGGGTTGCCAATCGATTAGGGGAAAGGCATGAACAGCCTCCACGATTCCACCACCTGGCGCCGCTCACAGCCGCTGAAAGTAAAACAGCGTTTACCGGGCTGTGCAAGCCGAACAGAACAGCGAATCCCCGGGGATTCGGAGCTGCGGCCCGCGCGAAACCATGCACAACATATGAATAGGTTCTGTGGACAGACAGCTCTGCTGGGGGGTTCGATGAGTGAACATGGTTCTTTCGCGCCGGCGAATCGATCGCCGGGCCCGGCCGCTACGACGCCGGACACAGTGTCAGCTACACCCCGTATTACAGCGATCCCGAGTGTGCTCACCTGATCGGCCTGATGCTCTGGCACCCCTGCCCGATCAGCGCACAGCGCGGATTCCCGCACGACGATCCGGGCGTCGGACCGAAACGCACGGACCGGGGACGCATGGGGATACCAGCACGCCGACGACCCGGCCCACATCACCCTGATCGGATCGGTCCTCGACCCCGAATGCGGATGGCACGGACACATCCGCAACGGGCAATGGGAACCATGCTGACCCGACACCCGCCGCGCTGACAGCTATAGACGTTTATGGACGTTTATGGCGTCCGGCTGCAGCCGAGTCGCTGACGGTCTTCACCAACACCTCGAGGGGAGGTGACTTCATGGACCCGTTGACCATCGCACACGGCGTGTGGTTCGGCGTCGGCCTCGTCTTCGGCTGGATCGACCTGCCATCCATCCACCTCGGACTGTGATGCACACGCCATTTAGTCCTAATTAATTCTGCTTATTGTTTGCAAGGTGTTGCCCGTCGTACCCAACAATTTCCGGGTTATCGGTGATGTAGCTGTTAGCGCCCTGGTCTTTAGTTTGCGCCGCGTTGCTAATGAACGAACCGGGAGTATAGCCATTCTAGGTCGTCACCGGCGAACGGAACGGATCGGACCCAGGTGTTGCAGCGGTTCGACGGTCCTGTTCGGGACGACCCGGTGTCCGCGGAGCTTGCTTCGCTGCCGACCGAGCGCGCCCGCCCAATCCGGCAGTTCTACTCGTGGCCGGGCAAGCGGAACTACGAAGACTCGTGGTGGTCGAGCACAGTTCGCCGACATGTGGCGTTCGATTACCGGATCTCTCCGTAGCCGACGGCGTCCGAGTCGAGGTGGATCAGCTCCCTACGAAAAGGCCAACTCTATTGAGAATCGGTCAACCGAATTCTTCTCAGAATTCTTGGCCTTTCCGCAGGTCACGATGGCCAGCATCAACGAGAACGGACATCCACCACTGATCGAGTTCGGTCTGGCGACTCGGCTTCCGGTTCCGCAGGTGCAGGCGAAAATCGGGGTCTTTGACCTGAATATCGCTCGCGCCAGTGGTCTCTGTGGAGGTCTCGTCGTGGACGACGTAGAGGGCGAACGAGCGGACTTGACTGGCCAACGGATCAAGATCCCATCCCGCCGAGATGTAGACGATGTAATGGTATGTGTCAGTGGACCCGACTACTCCCCTGTCCGTCAGGGATACGAATGGCATCGCCATCGAAACCACGGGAGAGGCGCGCACAGCGCAGACGCGCTGCCGGATAAGACAGGTGTGGGCAAAATCGTGTCCGCCCATGGGCAGTTATTCATGTCCGTCGACATGTGTCAAGGGACACCGGGAAGTGCCCACGGGCGGACATGAAAACTGCCCACGGGCGGTCACGAAAGTGCCCGCTGACACCGCCACGCGGACAGTGCTTGGATAGTGCTCGTGGCCATCCCTGACACCGACATCGCCCGTGTCCGCCGGTGGTGCATTGCCCGTGTCCCCGAGCACGCCCGCCACCAGGTGGGGGTGGACTACGACCTCGCGGATCGGCACATCACCATCGTCGAGACCCGCGCGCCTTGGGACGGTTCCAACCGCGACTGGACGCGGGCGCCGATCGCTCGGCTGCACTACACGGCATCCCGGCGCGAGTGGACGCTCTACTGGCGGGACCGCAACCACAAATTCCACCGCTACGACCAGCTCGACCCCACCCCGGACGTCGAGAGGCTGCTCGACCACATCGCCAACAGCGGCGACCCCGTCTTCTGGGGATAGCCTCCCCATCCTGCGGGGTGAAAAGCAAACGGAGACAACAGATACCGCACATCAACCAGCACCCGTCGACGACCGGATTCATTTAGTCAATGACGTCGTCGGCGCTCTATCGATCCAAAGTGAAATCCCCGACTGCAATCGCCATCACCCAATTCTGGGCGGACCTCCCAACACAGAAGATCAGGCCGCAAATCTGCAACCTGACCTTTGTCATCGAACTGAGCTGAACCGCTCGTGGTGGGCGAAGGGGGACTTGAACCCCCACGTCCCGAAGGACACTGGCACCTGAAGCCAGCGCGTCTGCCATTCCGCCACTCGCCCGTGGCTGTCCGCGTGGACTGCAAGACGATAGCAAGACCGACCGCCGGAAGTAAAACTCGGCCCCTCCGTCCGCCTCGACGCCCCCTGCGGATAGGACCGAATCATCCCGCCGAATCGCCCCGCCGCGACCATCCGCCACCAAATCGGTAGCAATCTGGCAACACATGTTCGCTGATCAACAACAGCGGTTCAGCATCGGAAATGATTGATTAACTGCAGGTCAAGGCGCTTTCACGGAGTAGTGTGAACTTGACAACGTCGGTGGTGCCGATGTTGCGCACGCGGCTGAATTGACGGGAACCCCGGCGCATTGGGCACAATCGGTATCATCTAGCCAGGCCAGATGGTGGGCGACACGCCGTGGGCCATGAAATTGTAAGCCGCGAAGGGAGGTCGACGGTGGGGATTCTGCAACGCTTCGAGCGCAAGATCTCGGGTGCCGTCGACGATGGTTTTGCCCGGGTGTTCGGTGGCGCCGTTGCCCCACAGGAGATCGAGAACGGGCTGCAGCGCGAAGCCCGGGAGGGTCTCGAGGACATCGGGGACGGTTTGCTCCTCGCGCCGAACAGCTACACACTGCAGTTCAGCCCGTCCGACTACGCGCATGTCGCCGCGGAGTACGAACTCAATCGCAAGACGTACTCCAAGCACCTGGAGACCTTTCTCGCCGACAACGGCTGGCAGACCTACGGTCGCGTCGTCGTCGAGTTCGACCAGTCGCCGTCGCTACACACCGGTATCTTCCGTGCACACGGAACAGTGAATCCGGATGTGACACCGCGGCCCATCAATACCGGCCCGCCCAAAGCACAGGCCGACCAGCACCCACAAGGTGCCGATCAAGAAGCAGGAGCCCCACAGATGACCAACAACCCCGGATACGACCAGCGCAGGGCTGCCGACCCGGCGTACGACCAGGGTGGCCAGCATGGTGGCTACGACTACCCCCAGAACGGCCACGACCAGGGCTACGGCGCCCAGGCGTACGCCCAGCAGGGCTACGGCCAGCCGTCCTATGAGCAGGGCTATGCCCAGCAGGGGTACGACCAGGGCTACGGCCAGCAGGGCTACGGTCAGCCGGCATATGACCAGCAGGGCTACGGCCAGGGCGGATACGACCAGGGTTACGGCCAGCAGCCCGGCTACGACTATCAGCAGGGCTACGCCCAGCAACCCACCTACAGCTATCAGCAGAGCGCCTTCGAGCAGAGCTACGGACGCACCGGTGTCTACGCCCCCGCGTCGATCACTCTGATGCTCGAGGACGGCAGCAACCGCACCTTCCAGCTGCGCGAGGGATCGAACATCATCGGCCGTGGGCAGGACGCCCAGTTCCGCCTCCCGGACACCGGGGTGTCGCGCCGCCACATCGAGATCCGCTGGGATGGCCAGACCGCGATGCTGACCGACCTGAACTCGACCAACGGGACGACCGTCAACGAGCTGCAGGTGAGCAGCTGGGAACTCGCCGACGGCGACCGCATCCGCATCGGCCACTCCGACATCACGGTCCGGTTCCACTAACCGTCGGCTGGTCGCGGGTATTCGTTCCGCGAGAATCTGCACCCCATCGGTCCAGGTCTCGCGGGGTTTTCATGCCGCGTCGATACCGAACTGTCACATCTGGATAGCGGTGAACCCGGACTCTGCCCATAAGATGCAGTCGGGTCCTTATTCGATGACCGGCGCCCGGGTGGATCGACGGGGCCGAAAGGGGTTGATGGCGCTGGAGGTGAACACTCAATGCAGGGCTTGGTGCTGCAGCTGACCCGGCTCGGGTTCCTGTTGCTGCTCTGGCTGTTCGTCTACGCCGTCATCCGCACCATCCGGGCTGACATCGCCACCGCGGGCGGGAGCCGGCTGCCGCGATACGCGCGCAACGACAAGCGGCAGCGAACCGCCCGCACGGCACGCGGCGCGGCACGCTATCTCGTGGTCACCCAGGGCGCTCTGGCCAACACCCGGATCACCCTCGGCACGCAACCCGTGCTGCTCGGCCGCGCCGACGACTCGACGCTGGTGCTCACCGACGACTACGCCTCCGAACGGCACGCCCGGCTCTCACGCCGCGGCGACGACTGGTACGTCGAGGACCTCGGTTCCACCAACGGCACCTATCTGGACCGGTCCAAGGTGACGACGGCGGTGAAGGTGCCGCTGAGCACGCCGATCCGGATCGGCAAGACCGTGATCGAGCTACGCCCGTGACTCTCGTGCTGCGCTACATCGCGCGAAGCGACCGAGGCCTGGTACGCGCCAACAACGAGGACTCCGTCTACGCCGGAGCCCGCCTGCTCGCGCTCGCCGACGGCATGGGCGGACACGCGGCCGGCGAGGTGGCCAGCCAGCTCGTCATCGGCGCGATGCGGTCCCTCGACGACGACGAACCCGGCGGTGACCTGCTCGCCAAACTCGACCGGGCCGTCCATCAGGGCAACGCCGCGATCGCCGCCCAGGTCGAGCACTCCCCCGAACTCGACGGCATGGGCACCACGCTCACCGCGATCCTGTTCGCCGGCCCCCGTATCGGCCTGTGCCACATCGGCGACTCCCGCGGCTACCTGTACCGCGACGGGCAGATCTCCCAGATCACCCGCGACGACACGTTCGTGCAGACCCTCGTCGACGAGGGCCGCATCACCGCCGAGCAGGCACATACCCATCCGCAACGGTCGCTGATCATGCGCGCGCTGACCGGTCACGAGGTCGAACCCACCCTCACCATCCGCGAGGCCCGAGCCGGTGACCGCTACCTGCTCTGCAGCGACGGACTGTCCGACGTGGTCAGCGAGGAGACCCTGGCCGACACCCTCGGGTCGATCACCGATCACAAGGAGTGCGCGGACCGTCTCATCGAACTGGCGCTACGCGGCGGCGGCCCCGACAACGTGACGGTCGTCGTCGCCGACGTGGTGGACAACGAGATCGGCGAATCGCGGCCCATCGTCGGCGGCGCCGCCGGACACGACGACGAGGGCTACACCCCCAACCCGTCGACCGCGGCCGGGCGAGCCGCGGCATTGCGCGCACCGGCCGCCGAACCGCAGCGGCCCACCATCGTCACCGACGACGAACCACCGCGGCAGCGCAGCCCGCTGCGCCGATGGCTGATGATCGGGGCCGCCGTCGGCGTCGTGGCGCTGATCATCGCCGGGTTCTTCATCGTGCGGGCGATGGTGCAGAACACCTACTACGTCGGATCCCAGGACGGCAACGTGGTGATCTTCCAGGGCTCCCCCGACGAGGTGCTGTTCCTCGACCTCAGTTCGGGCGCACAGACGGTCTGCGTCACCGGGATCGACCAGGAGACTCCGCAGGTCGAGTTCGTCGACTACGGCGGCGACAACACCTGCACCCCGCTGGACACCTCCGATCTCGCCGAGCTCGACCGCAACGCGATCAACGGCAAGACGATCCGGAACATGTCGCTGTCGGATGCGCAATACCGGGTGCAGCAGCTGAACTTCCTGCCGCTGTGCCCGGCACCGGTGACGCCGCCCGCCAGCCCCGCACCCGCCGCACCTCCCGGAGCGCCGCTGACCCCGACGGGTATCCCCCGGACGGTCACACAAGCCACGCCGGGTGCACAGTCCGCATCCGTCGCACCGTCGGAGTCCGCGACGACGAGCGCGACCGCGTCGGCGCCGTCGGTGTCGGCGCTCTATGACGCCGACGGCAACAAGATCTGCCGGGGCCGATAGATGACACAGACCGCCGCGACCGGCCACGCCCCGCCGCGCCAACCACCCGAACAGACCGGCCGCACCATCGAACTGGTGCTGCTCGGATTCGCCATCGGTCTGGTGACGGTGGCGCTGATCATCGTGCAGGCCGCGCAGGGCCAGACGCTGTCATGGGATTTGGCGAAGTACGTCGCCGCCTACGCTGCCTTGTTCGGCGTCGCCCACTTCGTGATCCGCCGCTACGCACCGCATGCCGATCCGCTGCTGCTGCCGGTGGTGGCGGTGCTCAACGGCCTCGGCCTGGTCCTGATCCACCGTCTGGACCTCGGTTCCGGCGCGACCGGTGAAACGATCGACGTCACCGAACGCACCAACAACGCCGACCAGCAACTGCTGTGGGCGGTGCTCGGCATCATCGCGTTCTCGGCGATCCTCATCCTGGTCCGCGATCACCGCACGCTGTCGCGTTACGCCTACACGCTGGGTCTGGGCGGTCTGATCTTTCTCGCGCTGCCGGCGATCCTGCCGTCGTCGCTGTCGGAGATCAACGGATCGAAGAACTGGATCCGCACGCCGTTCTTCAACATCCAGCCCGGCGAGTTCTCCAAGATCCTGATCATCATCTTCACGGCCGCCCTGCTGGTCAGCAAGCGTGATCTGTTCACCACCGCCGGCAGGCACGTCCTGGGCATGGACCTGCCGCGGGCCCGCGATCTCGGTCCGCTGCTGGTGGCGTGGGTCGTCACCATCGGCATCTTCGCGCTGGAGAACGACCTCGGCGGTCCGCTGCTGATCTTCTCCACCATCCTGGTGATGCTTTATGTGGCGACCGAACGGGTCGGCTGGGTCATCATCGGTGTCACCCTGTTCGTCGCGGGTGCGCTGCTCGCCTACCAGTTGTTCCCGCATCTGCAGGTTCGCGTCTCGGTGTGGCAGGACCCGTTCGCCGACTTCGCCGGCAGTGGCTATCAGGTGGGTCAGAGTCTGTTCGGTCTGGCCACCGGCGGTCTGTTCGGCACGGGTCTGGGATCGGGGCGGCCCAACATCGTGCCGTTCGCCAACACCGACTTCATCATCGCGACCATCGGTGAGGAACTCGGCCTGGTCGGCCTCGCCGCGATCCTGGTGTTGTACCTGATCTTCGTGACGCGGGGGCTGCGGACCGGGATCGCGGTGCGCGACTCGTTCGGCAAGCTGTTGGCGACCGGTCTGTCGTTCACGATCGCCGTGCAGGTGTTCGTGGTGGTCGGCGGTGTCACGAAGCTGATCCCGCTGACGGGTCTGACCACCCCGTTCATGTCCTACGGCGGATCGTCGCTGCTGGCCAACTACATCCTGCTCGCGCTGCTGATCCGGATCTCCAACGCCGCACGGGAACCGGACCCGACGCGTCGTCGTCCGACGCCCAAGAAGATCGACTCGCTGCCGACGCAGGCGGTGAAACGATGAACAAGCCCATTCAGCGGATCTCCATCGTGGTGATCGTGATGACCGTCGTGTTGTTGGCCAACGCCACGTACGTGCAGGTGTTCAAGGCCAACGCGCTGAAGTCGGACCCGCGCAACAACCGGGTGCTGCTCGACGAGTATGCCCGTCAGCGGGGTGCGATCACGTCGGTCGGCGGGTCGGTGGTCGCGGTGTCGGTCCCGACCGACGGTCGCCTCAAGTTCCTGCGGACCTATCCGCCGAACGGTGCCGAGGCCTTCGCACCGGTGACCGGCTACTACTCGTTCCAGTACGGCAGTGCCGGTCTGGAGTTGTACGAGAACTCGATCCTGAGCGGCAACGACGACCGGTTGTTCGGGCAGCGCTTCATCGACATGTTCTCCGGCCGGGACCCGCGCGGCGGCAACGTGGTCACCACCATCAACTCGCGACTGCAGCGTGTGGCCTTCGACGGTCTGCGCAACGGCTGTCAGGGCGGCTGTCGTGGCGCGGTCGTCGCGATCCAGCCGAACACCGGCAAGATCCTGGCGATGGCGTCGTCGCCGAGTTACGACCCCAACGATCTGGCCAGCCACGACCAGGCCGTGCGGGAACGCAGCTGGGCGGCGTGGAACGAGCCCGACGACATCAACATGCCGATGCTCAACCGGGCCATCAACCAGCTCTACCCGCCGGGGTCGACGTTCAAGGTGGTCACCACCGCGTCGGCGTTGCGCGACGGCATCAGCACCGACATCCGGCTGACCGCCTCCCCGACTATCGTGCTGCCGGACACCGTCACGACACTGTCGAACTACGGCGGGGAGACCTGCCCGGGATCGGTGCGCGGAACCGTGACGCTGACGCAGGCGTTCCAGTACTCGTGCAACACCGCCTTCGTCGACCTGACGACCAGCAAGATGCAGGATCCGATCAACGTGTTCCGCGAGACCGCGCAGCGCTTCGGGATCGACGAGAAGCAACCCGACACCCCGCTGCCGGTGACCACCTCGACGGTCGGCCCGATCCCCGACCTCGCCGCACTGGGTCAGTCGTCGATCGGCCAGCGTGACGTGCGGGTGACACCGATGCAGATGGCGATGGTGGCGGCGACGGTCGCCAACGGTGGAGTCCGGATGCAGCCGTATCTGGTGGACAAGCTGCAGGCCGCGGATCTGCGGACGCTGCAGACCACGCAGCCGACGACCATCAACGAGCCGATCAGTTCCGACCAGGCCGCGACACTGACGTCGCTGATGATCGATTCGGAACGGTCGACGCTGGGTGCCGGCGGCCCGGTGTCGATCGCGTCGAAGACCGGCACGGCCGAGCACTCCGACTCCTCGGATGTCGAATCCGAGACCCCGTATTCCTGGTACATCGCGTTCGGCCCGTCGTCGAACGCGCAGATCGCCGTGGCCGTCGTCGTGGAGAACGGTGATCTCGGACCCGCCTCGACCGGCGGTGCCGTGGCCGCGCCGATCGGACGATCGGTGATCAACGCCCTGGTAGGAGGTGCAGGCTGATGACGTTGCAGAGCGGCACCACCATCGCCGACCGCTATCGGTTGATGCGTCTCATCGCGACCGGTGGCATGGGTCAGGTGTGGGAGGCCGTCGACACCCGGCTCAATCGGCGTGTGGCGGTCAAGGTACTCAAGGCCGAGTACTCCAACGACCCGGAGTTCACCGCGCGGTTCCGGACCGAGGCGCAGACGACGGCGAAGCTCAACGATCCCGGCATCGCCAACGTCTTCGACTACGGCGAGACCCCCGACCGGGGTGGCGGCGCCCCGCTGGCCTATCTCGTCATGGAGCTCGTCGACGGCGAGCCGCTCAATTCGGTGATCGCGCGGATGGGCCGGCTGAACCTGACGAACACGCTCGACATGCTCGAGCAGACGGGGCGCGCATTGCAGGCGGCGCACAGTCAGAAGCTGGTGCACCGTGACGTGAAGCCGGGCAACATCCTGATCACCCCGACCGGTCAGGTGAAGATCACCGACTTCGGCATCGCCAAGGCGGTCGACGCGGCGCCGGTCACCCAGACCGGCATGGTGATGGGCACCGCCCAGTACATCTCGCCCGAACAGGCGACCGGTGACGAGGCGACCGCGGCGTCCGACGTGTACTCGCTCGGGGTGGTCGGCTACGAGTCGCTGACGGGGCGGCGCCCGTTCCTCGGTGACGGGGCGATCACCGTGGCGATGAAGCACATCCGGGAGACCCCGCCGCCGCTGCCGTCGACGGTGCCGGCGAATGTGCGCGAGCTCATCGAGATCACCATGTCCAAGGATCCGAAGCAGCGGTACTCCAACGGCGGCGAGTTCGCCGATGCCGTCGCCGCGGTCCGGGCCGGTCATCATCCGCCACGCCCCGGTGGGGTCGCGGGTGCGGCCGCCGCGGGTGCCGCGGTCGCGGCGATGCGTCCGACCCGGGCGATGACGTCGGCGGCGAGCACCCAACCGTCGACGGCACGCACCACGAGCCGGCCACCGAGCCGGCCGCTGCCACCGGTCGACGACAACAGCTGGACCACCGGGCAGAAGGTGCTGGCCGGGGTCGCCGCGGTCCTGGTGATCGCGGCACTCGCGCTGATCGGTTACTGGCTGGCGAACCTCAACTCGTCGTCGTCGCAGCAGACGCCCACGTCGTCGGCGACCACGACCATCACCGAGACCACCACGACGGTCCAGGAGAACCCGGTGCAGACCACCGAGGAGCCGACGACCACCACGACCACCCCGACGACGACCACCACCGAACCCACGACGACGACCCAAGAGCCGACCACCACCCAAGAGCCGACCACGGACACCACCGACACCGGCGCGCCGACCGCCGAGATCCCGGTGCTGCCGTCGTTCCAGATCCCCGGACTGGGCTGATGGCCGCACCGACGACGGACGTGCGCGGTCGTCCCCAGCCAGACACGGAGCCAGACACGGAGAGAGCCCGGTGATGTCGACGCCACACCACCTCTCCGACCGCTACGAACTCGGGGAAACCCTCGGCTTCGGCGGCATGAGTGAGGTGCACTTCGCCCGCGACCTGCGGTTGCACCGGGACGTCGCGGTCAAGGTGCTGCGCGCCGACCTGGCCCGCGATCCCACGTTCTACCTGCGGTTCCGCCGCGAGGCGCAGAATGCGGCCAAGCTGAACCATCCGACGATCGTGCAGGTCTTCGACACCGGTGAGGCCGAGACCGACGACGGGCCGCTGCCGTTCATCGTGATGGAGTACGTCGACGGGGACACGCTGCGGGACGTGTTGCGGGCGAACGGATCGGTGTCGCCGCGACAGGCGATGACGTGGATGGCCGATGTGGCCGCGGCGATGGACTTCTCGCACCGCAACGGGATCGTGCACCGCGACATGAAACCGGCCAACGTGATGATCGACCGGTCGGGTGCGGTCAAGGTGATGGATTTCGGCATCGCGCGCGCGATGAGCGACTCGACGTCGACGATGACGCAGACCTCGGCGGTGCTGGGGACGGCGCAGTACCTGTCGCCGGAGCAGGCGCGTGGCATCAAGGTGGACCCACGCAGCGACATCTACTCGATGGGCTGTGTGCTGTTCGAGTTGTTGACCGGGGAGCCGCCGTTCGTCGGTGACTCGCCGATCGCCGTCGCTCATCAGCATGTGCACGAGGACCCGCGCTGGCCGTCGTCGGTCCGTGAGGAGATCCCCCGCGAGCTCGATTCGGTCGTCCTCAAGGCGATGAGCAAGAACCCGGCCAACCGCTACCAGTCGGCGGCGGAAATGCGCTCGGACCTGATCAAGGTGCTCGCCGGCGGGAAGCCGTCGGCGCCGATGCTGATGACCGACGAGGACCGCACCGAGTTCATGGACCTCGGGCCGCGGCGGTCCCAGCCCGACACCGGCCCGCGCCGGGCGATCGGTCTGCATCGTCGCGACGGAGCTCCCGACGAGCCGGACGCCCGCGCCGACGACACGTCCCGATCGTGGCGGCTGCGTGCCCTGCTGATCGGCGCCGCCGTGCTGGTCGTGGCGCTCGTCTCGGGTCTGCTGCTGTGGGCGCCGTGGGGATCGGATGTCGCCCGTCAGATCCCGGTGCCGATGGTCGCCGGCCAACCGGCGGCGCAGGCCCGCGACAGCCTCGAGCAGGCCGGGTTCCGGGTCAAACAGCTCGACGAACCGTCCCTCGACGTCGCGGAGGGGTCGGCGACCCGTTCGACACCCGCAGAGAACGTGCTGGCGACCGAGGGGTCGGAGATCACGCTGTACATCTCCAGCGGTCCGCAACGACTACAGATCCCCGACCTGCGCGGCAAGACACCCGACGAGGCCACCGAGCAACTGCGGGTGCTCGGGTTCTCCAACGTCAGGACCGACCGGGTCGATTCGACGGGTGCGCTCAAGGACAAGGTCGTCAACACGACGCCCCCGACGGGTACCGAGGTGCCGGTCAACGGTGCGGTCGTCGTCCACATCGGCAACGGCCCGCGCGAGATCACGATCCCCGATGTCACCGGTCAGACCGAAGCGGCGGCGCGGACGGTCCTCGAACAGGTCGGGCTCAAGGTGGTGACGGTGTCGGGTGACTCCGAGTTGCCCGCAGGCACCGTGGTGAGCAGTTCGCCGGGCGCCGGCGCGACGGTCGAGCAGGGCGACACCGTGCAGATCACGGTGTCACGCGGCAACATGTTCGTGATGCCGAACCTGCGGGGTCAGACGCCCGAGCAGGCCCGCGGCACCCTCACCGGCTCCGGATGGCAGGCCTCGACGCTCACCCAGTCGACCCGCAACGTCCCGATCACCAGCTCCGACGACGGGAAGATCCTCAGCCAGACACCGGCGGCCGGAACCCGGGTCCGCAAGGACAGCGCGGTGTCCATCGTCGTCGGACGGGCGAGTCTGCTCCCCGGCTGAGCGGCCCGACGACCCGGGCCCGTAGACGGTCCCGGTCAGCCGATCGCGGCGGCCATCTCCGCCTCCAGCGCGGCGACCCGAGACTCGTCGACGTCGATGCCGCACACGGCCAACCAGTTGGCCAGCATCCGGTGGCCGCCCTGGGTGAGCACGCTCTCGGGATGGAACTGCACGCCGTGGATGGGCAGTTCCCGGTGTTTCATCGCCATCACGATGCCGGATTCGGTGCGACCGGTGACGACGAGTTCGTCGGGAATCGTCTCCGGAACCACGGTCAGCGAGTGATAGCGGGTTGCGGTGAACGGATCGGGCAGTCCGGCGAGGACCCCGGTGTCGGTGTGGAAGACCAGCGACGTCTTGCCGTGCAGCAGTTCCGGCGCCCGGTCGACGGTGGCACCGAACGCTGCGCCGATCGCCTGATGTCCCAGACACACGCCCAGCAGCGGCAACCCGGTCTCGCGGGCGACACCCACCATCGGAATGGTCACCCCGGCACGCTGCGGTGTGCCCGGTCCCGGACTGAGCAGCACACCGTCGAACCCGTCGACGGCGGCACTCGGGTCGTCGAGCTGCGGATCGTCGTTTCGCCAGACCACGGCCTCCACGCCGAGCTGCCCCAGGTACTGGACCAGGTTGTAGACGAAGCTGTCGTAATTGTCGATGACGAGGATGCGGCCGGCCGCCGTGCCGGCCCCCACATGCGCAGACGACTGATTCACCCCGTCAGGCTACCGCGCAGGTGCGATACCGTAGAAAGGAGTTTTCTGCGACCGACAGCCGCCGAGAGCTGTTCAGTACTCGAGAGCTGTTTAGTACTACAGAGGAAGTCATGCCCAAGTCAAAAGTCCGGAAGAAGACCGACTACACCATCAACCCGGCGAGCCGGACCCCGGTGAAGGTGAAGACGGGACCCTCGAGCACGATCTACGTCGCCATCATGCTCGGTCTGATGATCCTCGGTTTGGCGTGGCTGATCGTCTTCTACCTCGTCGCGACCCCGTCCGCGCTCGGCGCCGACGGCAAGGCCCTGCACTGGATGAACCAGCTCGGCCCGTGGAACTTCCTGATCGGGTTCTCCCTGATGGTGGCCGGTTTGTTGATGACGATGCGGTGGCGCTGACGCCTCGACTCACATGTGTGTAATTCATCCACACTGTGGAAATCACATGTGTGTAAGTCATCCCCACTGTGAGTAAGTCCTGTGGATAACTCCGCTCATCTGTCCACACGGGCATGGTCGACCCCTCGATCAGCTGCGACGGTGATGGCCGTGGGTGGTGTGATCCTGCTGATCGGGGCGGTGCTGACAGCATCGGATCCGGTCGGCCTGCTGTTGATGGGCCTGGCCGGGTTGCTGCTGTTGGGATTCTCCGCCTACGCGTTCGTGATGCGCCCACGTCTGGCGGTGTCATTCGACGACACGACGACCGGCGAGGGAACGTTCGGAGGCCAGCCGACGCTGACGATGCGCACGCTGGGCGGCACACACACCTACCCGGCCGATCGCATCGACCGCATCCGGGTGCTGGATTTCCGACGTATCGGCCGTCGCACCGGTCAGCTCGAGATCGACGTCCTGACCGAGGGCGCGCCCACGCACGCCGACGGCGACGGCCCACGCGAGGACACGAGACTGCTGGTGTTCAGCCGGTGGGACCTCGGCGCCGACCTCGGCGAGGTCGCCGAGGACCTCCGCCGGGCCGGTTTCACCGTCGAGGATCGCCGCCGCTGACCGCCTGCTCCCTGAGTGCTCAGCCTGATCCCTTGGGCCCGATCCCCGGGACCTGATTCCTGGGCGCTCAGCCCAACGGGATCCGGGAACTCGGGAACGCCAACCCGGCCCCGACACCGATGACCACCGCGATGACGAGGAGCCCGATCATTGCGATCCACCCGACCCGTGACGCGGCGGCCGCGGTGCGACGTTCGGGTGCGAGCACCCATTGGGGCCCGAAGATGATGCCGGCGGTCGCCGCGGCCCCGAACACCAGGCCGCCGACGTGGGCGAACAGCGATATCCCCGGAATCGTCACCGACAACACCAGGTTGAGCACGATGATCGTGATCACCGGTGTGGGTGAGGCCCGGGCCTTGATCACCACGACGAGCACCGCGCCCATCAGGCCGTAGATCGCCCCCGACGCGCCGGCGTTCACGCCGTTGTCGGCGCCCAACACCATCACCGCGGCGCTGCCGCCGAGCAGTGCCGTGAGATAGACCCCGAGATAACGCGGTATCCCGATGGCGATCTCCAGGTCGCGTCCCAGGATGTAGAGGGAGAGCATGTTGACCGCGATGTGGGTCACCGAGAAGTGCAGGAATCCGGCGGTCAGCAGCCGCCAGTACTCACCATCGGCGACCCACGGTTTGTAGAGCGCCCAGTCGACGAACAGCTGCGACCGGAGCATGTCGACGCCTCGGGCCTGCAGTGCGCAGATCACGAAGATGACGACGTTGACCGCGATCAGACCGTAGGTGGCGTAGGGCCGCGAGGCCACCAGTGGTTTGGCGACCATGGGCCGGATGCCCCGGTCCCCGAACTGCGGAACGGTGGTCCGCTGCATCCCGTCGGCGCGCAGACAGTCCAGACAGTGCTGGCCGACCGCGGCCGGTCGCAGGCACTCGGGGCACGCGGGCCGCCCGCACCGGCTGCAGGACAGGCCGGTGGGGCGGTCGGGGTGTCGGTAACAGACCGCCGGAGGCCCGGCGGCGTACCGCGGATCGGGATATGCGGGCCCGGTCAGCTGAAGTCGATCTTCTCGATGACGACCGGCTCCAGCGGGCGATCGGCGCGATCGGTCGACGTCGTCGCGATGGCGTCGACCACCTTCTTGGACTCCTCGTCGGTGACCTCACCGAAGATGGTATGGCGCCGATTCAGGTGCGGGGTGGCCTCCACGGTGATGAAGAACTGGGACCCGTTGGTGCCCGGCCCGGCGTTGGCCATGGCCAGCAGATAGGGACGGTCGAATCGCAGCTCCGGATGGAACTCGTCCTCGAAGCGGAAGCCGGGGCCGCCACGACCGGTGCCCGTCGGGTCACCGCCCTGGATCATGAAGCCCTCGATGACGCGGTGGAAGACCGAACCGTCGTAGAACGGTCCGCTGTCGCCTCCGGAGGCGTTCGGCTGGCTGTACTCCTTTGTGCCCTCGCCGAGGCCCACGAAGTTCGCCACCGTCTTGGGTGCGTGATTCGGAAAGAGTT
>NZ_BAHC01000166.1 GCF_000298195.1 Gordonia rhizosphera NBRC 16068
ATCTCTGCGCCCGGGATCAACTGCGCGATCGAGATCGCGACGTCGCCGGTGCCCGGCGGCAGGTCGAGCAGCAGGATGTCGAGGTCACCCCAGTAGACGTCGGCGAGGAACTGCTGGAGGGCACGGTGCAGCATCGGCCCGCGCCAGGTGACCGGGGTGTTGCCGTCGGTGAACTGGCCGATGGAGATGAACCGCACGCCGTGGCTGATCGGCGGCATGATCATGCGCTCGACCTGGGTCGGTTTCGCGTCGCTGCCGAGCATGCGGGGGACCGAGTGTCCGTAGATGTCTGCGTCGAGGACACCCACGCTCAGGCCGCGCTCGGCCAGCGCTGTCGCCAGGTTGACCGTGACACTGGATTTACCGACGCCGCCCTTTCCGGAGGCGACCGCGTAGACGCGGGTGAGCGAGCCCGGCTGGGCGAACGGGATCACCGGTTCGGCCTTGTCGCCGCGCAGCTTCTTGCGTAGTTCGGTGCGCTGTTCGTCGTTCATGACGTCGAGGTCGACACGGACCGTGCCGACGCCCGGGACATCGGCGATCGCCCGTTCGACACGCCCCGAGATCTCGGTGCGCATCGGGCAGCCGGAGGTGGTCAGGTAGACGGTGACGTCCACGCTCGCGTCGTCGTTGACCGCCACGGACTTGACCATCCCCAGGTCGGTGATGGGTTTGCCGATCTCGGGGTCATCGACCTTGCTGAGGGCGGCGCGGACCGCCGATTCGGTGGGTAGGGCTCCGGTAGTCATCACCGCCAGCTTAGCCGCCGGCTAGTTGCGGGCCGGTACCTGCTTGGGTGTGGGTGCGACGGTGCTCGCACCCGACTTCGGCGCGGGTGTCCGGCTGGTCGTGGGGGCCTTCTTCTTGGGTGTGGTTTGCAGCTGCTTCTGTTGCGGTGGCAGCAGCTGGGGTGGGATCAGGTCAGGCGGCAGGCAGATGACGCCGATACAGGTCTGACGAGGTGTCGGTGTGGTCGTCTGCGGTGTCGACGATTCCGGCGAACTCTCCTCCGGCGCCGACGACGACGGCTTCTTCGGCTTGGAGGACTTGCTCGACGAGGACTTGTCGGCCTTGCGCTTGGGCTCCGGGATCGGGTTGGTCGGCATCACGCCGGTCGCGTACGCCGCGGCCCAGGCCAGCACGTTCGCGACGTACTCCATCGAATGGTTGTAGCGGAACACCGCACTCACCTCGTTGCTGTGCACCGTGATGTCGGTGATCCCGGCGCACAGGTAGCGACCCGCGGCGTAGGTGGCGTCGAAGATGTTGTGCGGGTCGGACCTGCCGTCCCCGTTCGCGTCGGATCCCCATGCCGCCCACGTGCCGGGGATGAACTGCATCGGCCCCATCGCCCGGGCATGTCCGCCCTGGCCGTCGCTGATCACCGCGTTGCCGGGCAGGGAACCGTCGAGCACCGGGCCCAGGATCGGGTTGATCGTGTTCCCGTATGCGTCGACGGAGCCGTTGGAGGCGTGGTTGGACTCGATGCGTCCGATGCCGGCGAGCAGGAACCACGGCAGCTTGCACTGCGGGCTCTCCGCGCCCATCCGGTTCGCGGCGAGTTTGTAGGCCTGCAGCACCACGCCCGGGATACCCAGAGGACCGCTCGGCAGATCGGCGCTGATGCGGAACTGCGGCTGCGGTGGTGGGGGAGCGACCTTCTTGGGCGGCGGGGCGAAGCCCAGCAGGCTGACCGGATCTCCGGGCACGATGTCGGCCGCGGCGGCGATGACGGTCGGCTCGGGTGTGGGGGTGACGGAGATCGCGCTGTTCGCGCCGCTGGCCGTGGTGGCCCCGAAGACCAGGGCACCGACCAGCAGGCCGCCGGTGCCGGCGGATAGCACACGACGGTTGAGACGGGGGCGTCGGAACACGGAGCGACTCACCGGCCGATCCCCACCCGAACGGTCGTCGCCATTGCCGGTCGCCCTCCCACCGGTGTCCACAGGCTGATCACCGGCTCAGTCGTTCTCGATCGCGCACCTGTCCGCCCCCCGAACTCCCCGATCCACCAGATCGGCCGCACTCAACGGAGTGAACGGCCGATATGTGACCTACGATACATTTGGGCTGACCGTCCCAAAGGGGATCCTGGCAATTCCTCACGACCGGCAGCTGACCACCCGGTGACGGGCAGATGACGGTGGATTTGCGGTGTGTTCGCGGTCATCTCCGGTGTCGGTGACCGGAGTCCGTATCGTCGTCGGGAGCGTCGGCCCGGTTCCCGCCGAGTCGCTCGGAGAGTTCGTCGATCAGGTCGTCGAGTTCCTTGCGCAGGTAGTCGCGGCTTACCGTGTCGCCCACGGCGAGTCGCACCGCGGCGAGCTCGCGGGCGAGGAACTCGGTGTCGGCCTTGGTCTGCGCGGCGCGCATACGATCCTCGTCCAGGGCGATCCGGTCGCGGTTCTCCTGGCGGTTCTGGGCGAGCAGGATCAGCGGTGCCGCGTAGGCCGCCTGGGTGGAGAACGCCAGATTCAGCAGGATGAACGGGTACGGGTCCCAGCGCAACGACACCGCGAAGAGATTCAGCGCGATCCAGACGATCACCACGACGGTCTGGATGGCGAGATAGCGTCCGGTGCCCAGGAAACGAGCGACACGCTCGCTATACACCCCGACGATGTCCGAGTCGAGGTTGAACGACGGTCCTCGGCGCTGCCGGGGGGTGTCCAACCGCCGGCCGGGCTGGTCGGTGCTCACGCACCCGCTCCCGCGGAGGTGCCGGAGCCGGAGACCGCGTCCTGCGGGCTCTCGTCCTCGGGTTCGGTCTCACGCCAGTCTCGGGGGAGTAGTTCGTCGAGAAGGTCGTCCACGCTGACCGCGCCGAGCAGGTGGCCCTCTTCGTCGACAACGGGCCCACAAACCAGGTTGTAGGTGGCGAAGTAGCGGGTCACCGACTCGAGGGAGTCCTCCGGGCTCAGATGCGACAGGTCGGTGTCGAGGATGCCGCCGACGATGTTGGCCGGGGGCTCGCGTAACAGGGCCTGCAGATGTGCACAGCCGAGGTACTTGCCGGTGGGGGTCGCCGTCGGCGGCCGCACCACGAAGACCAGACTCGCTGCGGCCGGCGGGACATCCGGATTGCGTACGCGGGCAAGCGTTTCGGCGACGGTCGTGGACGCGGTGACGATGATCGGCTCGGATGTCATCAGGCCACCCGCGGTGTCGGGCGAATGCGTGAGGAGGCGCCGGACCGGTTCGGATTCCTCGGGATCCATGCTCTCGAGGAGGGATTCGGCCTCGGCGTCGGGGAGTTCGCCGAGCAGGTCCGCCGCGTCGTCGGGATCCATGGCCTCGAGGACGTCGACGGCACGATCGCGGCCGAGGTGGTTGAGCAGTTCGGTCTGGTCGTCGGGTGGGAGTTCCTGCAGCACATCGGCGAGTCGCTCGTCGTCGAGCGCAGCGGCGATCTCGTCACGGCGCTTCGGCGGCAGTTCGCGCAGCGCGTTCGCGACGTCGGCCGCACGCATCTTCTCGAACTGCATCAACGCCCGGGCGACCCCTTGTCCGGGCAGGTCCAACGCGCTCGGGGTGAGTCCGCGGACCTGCTCCCACTGCACGACGTGCGTTTCGCCCCGGCGCCGGAGACCTTTTCGGCCGGTTCGGACCGCGACGCGCGACACGACCCAGTCGCGCGTGCGCGTCCGTTCGATCCCCAGGTCGATGACCGTGACGTCGACACCGGCGAGGTCGGGGAGATCGGGATCGTCCACCTGCACGCGCGAATCGAGGATCTGTCCGATCGCGAGGGCCTCGCCCGGTCGCAGGTGGAGCCGACGCAGGCTCACCGTTCCGGTGTTGAGCGTGACCGCCTGGGGTTCGATCGACGTCACCCGCAGCATCGGGACGAAGATCCGTCGACGGGTGGTGAGTTCGACGGCGAGCCCGAGCGCACGGGGCTGTTGTCCAGAGGTTCGGATGGCGACCACCACGTCGCGTACGCGGCCGATCGATTCGCCGTCGGGTCCGAGCACGGCCAAGCCGACCAGTCTGGCCACAAACACCTTGCTCACCGCCGCCATGGGAGTAAGGGTAGTGGCATCCTGGGAACAACCGTGTACATCCCGGCGGGCGCCGGGTGTGGCCGATCCGGTGCCGCGGCGCCGGCAACCCAGTGAGGATTCCACATGACCAACCCCTTGCGGCCCGGCCGTGAGACGCCCGGACTGCCGACCCCGCCCAAGGGCTGGCCGATCGGCTCGTACGGCACCTACGCGGAGGCCCAGCGTGCGGTCGACTACCTCTCGGACGAGAACTTCACCGTCCAGGACGTCACGATCGTCGGGGTGGACCTCATGCAGGTGGAGCGGGTCATCGGCCGACTCACCTGGGGCAAGGTGATCGGCGGCGGGGTCGTCTCGGGGGCCTGGCTGGGCCTGTTCTTCGGTCTGCTCGTCTCGCTGGTCGTCGTGGGGGCCGGGGTGGTCCCGATCGTCTTCGGCCTCGTCGGCGGCATCGTGTTCGGTCTGATCTCGACGACCATTCCCTACGCCGCGACCCGAGGACAGCGGGACTTCGCGTCGACGATGCAGCTGGTCGCCGGTCGCTACGACGTGTTGTGTGATCCGCGCAGCGCCGAGCGTGCCCGCGACATGCTCAGCAGGCTCGGGAGGAGCTGACACCTCCGGCACCTCCGGCTCCCTGTACTCCGCGCCTGGTCCCACGCAGATCACGATTCCCCCACGTTCTGGCACGGCCATGCCGAATGTGTTGCATGTCACGATCTGTGACATATAACGTTACGCAGCAGACGCTGACCGGTGCGGCCTCGTTGTCTTGCACCGCGAACGACATCGAGGAGGCTGCGTGCGGTTTCGGGCTGGCAGTTCCGAGTACGGTCGATCGCCAAGGGGCAGAAAGCGAAAAGTCGCGGCGGCGGTCGCCGCGATCGCTGTCGCGCTGCCGATCGTGAGCGCCTGCGGATCGGGATATACCCCGCGGGTCATCAATATCTACCCACCGGCCGATGGTGCCGCGTTCATCGACAAGGTCGGTCAGAAGTGTTCGGCCGAATCCAATGGCGAGTACACGATCGTCACCACACCACTGCCGAAATCGGCCGACGACCAGCGATTGCAGCTGGCGCGTCGCCTGTCCGGCAACGACCACAGCCTGGATCTCATGGGCATGGATGTCGTGTGGACCGCCGAATTCGCCAACGCCGGTTGGATGGTGCCCGTTCCCGACGATCTGTCGGCCCAGGTCGCCGCACAGGTCCTCGGCGGTCCGCGCGAGACGGCGATGTGGAAGACCCCCGACGACACCGAGCCGCGTCTCTATGCGATCCCGACCTGGACCAACACCCAGTTGCTCTGGTATCGGCCGGATCTGCTGCGCGAGTACTTGGGTAAGACCACCCCGCCGACCACCTGGAACGAGATCCTCTCCGACACCGAGAAGATCATGGCCAAGGGCGGACCGAGCTACATCATGGTGCAGGGCAAGCAGTACGAGGGCCTGATGGTGTGGTTCAACTCGGTACTCGCCAGCGCCGGTGGGCAGGTGGTTGATCCGGACGATCCGAACAAGGTCACCCTGAACGATACGCCCGCCCATCGGGCGGCAACCGTTGAGGCGCTTCGCATTCTGAAGGCGGTGGCGACCGCGCCGGGACACGATCCGTCGATCACGAACTCCGACGAGTCCTCGGCCCGACTCGGGATGGAGAACGGCAAGGCGGCCTTCGAACTCAACTGGCCGTTCGTGTTCTCGTCCATCCGGAGCAACGCCGCGGCCGGGGATGTGGAGTTCTTCCCGGAGATGACCAAGTACGGTCCGATGTTCGCCGACCCGAACAACCCGCCCGCCGACAGCGAACTCGGTCCGGTGAACGACCTGGTGCGCACCAGGTTCAACTTCACGCTGTATCCGGGCGTCAGTCCGGACCTGCAGACGAAGAGCACCCTGGGCGGCGTCAACATCGCGGTGGCGAGTACTTCGGAACAGCAGGATCTCGCGTTCAAGGCCGCGGCGTGTCTGACGAACCGTGACGCGCAGAAGGTGTATTCGGTGGAGGGTGGTACGCCGCCGACGATCGCCGCGCTCTACGACGATCCCGACTTCAAGGCCGCGTATCCGATGGGCGACGACATCCGGGCACAGTTGCAGTCCTCGACCGCCGCGCTGCGGCCGGCTTCGCCGGTATACCAGTCGATCTCGACGTTGCTCACGGCCAAGCTGAGTCCGGTGGGTGCCTGGGATCCGGAGGTGCTGGTTGACCAGCTCGCCGAACAGGTGCAGAAGGCGATCGACGGGGAGGGATTGATCCCATGACAACCGGAGACAACGACGACCCGGGGACGCGCCCGGGCCGGCACTCGATGCCGGGAAACGACGGCCCGCCACGGGAACCGTCGGTTCGTCCGCCCACCGTGACACCCGCGCAGAGTCCCGCCGCGGATGCCTCGGCGTGGACCCCGCCATCGTCGTCCGCCGCGTCGGCGGCTCCGGCGCCCGCTGCATCGTCCGGGTCCGCCGTGGCAACCGCGAGCCGTCCACCCGCAAAACCGGATTCGCGCGGTGCACCGGGCCGGCTGAGTGAGGGCAAGGCGGCCGAACGTCGACTTGCCTTCTGGCTGGTCGCCCCGGCGGCAGTGATGATGATCCTGGTGACCGGATACCCCATCGTCTATGCCTTCTGGCTGTCGCTGAACAAGATGACTCTGTCGGCTCCGGGACAGCGAGAGTTCGTCTGGTTCCACAACTACTGGGCGGTGTTGACCTCCAACTACTGGTGGACGGCCTTCTTCGTCACGTTGGGCATCACCGTGGTGTCGGTGGTCATCGAGCTCGTCCTGGGTATGGCGATCGCGCTCGTCATGCACCGCACCATCTTCGGCAAGGGCACCATCCGGACGGTGGTGCTCATCCCGTATGGCATCGTCACCGTGGTCGCGGCCTTCTCCTGGTATTACGCCTGGACGCCGGACACCGGATACCTGGCGAACCTGCTGCCCGACGGCAGCGCACCGTTGACCCACCAGTGGCAGTCGCTGGCGATCATCGTGCTCGCCGAGGTGTGGAAGACGACCCCGTTCATGGCCCTGCTGTTGCTGGCCGGCCTCGCCCTGGTCCCCGACGATCTGCTCAAGGCCGCCGAGGTGGACGGTGCGGGTGCCTGGACCAGGTTGTGGCGCATCATCATCCCGCTGATGAAGCCGGCCATCCTGGTTGCCTTGCTGTTCCGCACCCTCGATGCATTCCGGATCTTCGACAACATCTACGTGCTGACCCGAGGGTCGAACAACACGTATTCGGTGTCGATGTTGGGGTATGACAACCTGTTCAAGGCATTCAACCTCGGCGTCGGATCAGCGATCAGCATCCTGATCTTCATCTGTGTGGCGATCATCGCCTTCATCTTCATCAAGGGCTTCGGTACCGCCGCGCCCGGCTCCGAGAACGAGGGGAGATAGGGCCGGTATGAATCGCAGCACGACCAGCCGGGTCTGGTGGACCGTTGCCAACGTTCTCGTGGTGTTGTACGCGGTGATCCCGCTCCTGTGGATCATCAGCCTGTCGTTCAAGCCGCCGGGCAGCGTCAAGGACGGCAGCTTCATCCCCCAGGAGTGGACCTGGGACAACTACAAAGGGATCTTCGACACCAGCGCATTCACCAGCGCGCTGCGTAACTCGCTCGGCATCGGCCTGATCACCACCTTCATCGCGGTGGTCCTCGGCACGATGGCCGCCTATGCGGTGGCCCGCCTGGACTTCCCGGGCAAGAAGGCGCTGATCGGCGCTGCACTGTTGATCGCGATGTTCCCGCAGGTCTCGCTGATCACCCCGCTGTTCAACATCGAGCGCAGGATCGGGTTGTTCGACACCTGGCCGGGCCTGATCCTGCCGTACATCACCTTCGCGTTGCCGCTGGCGATCTACACCCTGTCCGCGTTCTTCCGGGAGATCCCGTGGGAGCTGGAGAAGGCGGCGAAGATGGATGGCGCCACACCGTGGCAGGCCTTCCGGAAGGTGATCGCGCCGCTGGCCGCGCCCGGCGTCGTCACCGCGGCGATCCTCGTCTTCATCTTCGCGTGGAACGACCTGCTCCTGGCCCTGTCGCTCACGTCGACGGAACGGGCGATCACCGCGCCGGTGGCGATCGCGAACTTCACCGGTAGTAGTCAGTTCGAGGAACCCACCGGGTCGATCGCCGCCGCCGCTGTGGTGATCACCATTCCGATCATCATCTTCGTGCTCTTCTTCCAACGTCGAATCGTGGCCGGGCTGACCTCCGGCGCCGTGAAGGGATAGCCCATGGCCGACATCGTTCTGGACAAGGTGACCAAGCAGTACCCGGACGGATCGGTCGCGGTCCACGAGGTCAGTGTGGAGATCGCCGACGGCGAGTTCATCATCCTCGTCGGCCCGTCGGGGTGTGGGAAGTCGACGACGCTCAACATGATCGCGGGGCTCGAGGACATCACGTCGGGTGAACTGCGCATCGGAGGGGAACGGGTCAACGAGCGCGCTCCCAAGGACCGTGACATCGCGATGGTGTTCCAGTCCTACGCGCTCTACCCACACATGTCGGTGCGGGAGAACATCGCATTCCCGCTGACGCTGGCGAAGATGCCGAAGGCTGAGATCGCGGCAAAGGTCGACGAGGCGGCCAAGATCCTCGACCTGGGCCCCTATCTGGACCGCAAGCCGGCGAACCTATCCGGCGGGCAGCGTCAGCGCGTCGCGATGGGACGCGCAATCGTCCGCCAGCCCAAGGCATTCCTGATGGACGAGCCGCTGTCGAACCTCGATGCCAAACTCCGCGTTCAGATGCGTACCGAGATCGCTCGGCTGCAGAATCGCCTGGGCACCACCACCGTCTACGTCACCCACGACCAGACGGAGGCGATGACGCTCGGCGATCGGGTGGTGGTGCTGCGCGGCGGATACGTTCAGCAGGTCGGGAAGCCTCAGGAGCTCTACAACCACCCGGCCAACCTCTTCGTCGCCGGCTTCATCGGTTCGCCGGCGATGAACTTCCTACCCGGTCGCCTCGGCAGCGACGGTGTCGAGACACCGATCGGCACGGTGATCATCCCCGACCATCAGCAGGTCGTCGCGAATGCCCAACGCGCACAGAGCAGCGGCGACCTGCTCATCGGTATCCGTCCCGAACACCTCGAGGACGCGGCGCTCGTCGACGCCACCGCCCGCGACGGCGGCGGCACGTTCACCGCGAACGTCGACGTGATCGAGTCGATGGGGTCGGACAACTACGTCTACTTCACCATCGACACTCCGCATGCCACCAGCGACGCACTCGCCGAGCTGTCGGCCGACGCGGGTGGCGTGGACATCGGTGGTGGACAGATGATCGCGCGCGTGTCACCGGAGTCGCAGATCTCGCGGGGCGGCAACGCCGAGTTCTTCTACGACCCGGCCAAGGTCGCCGTATTCGACCAGTCGTCCGGGGCGAATCTGCGACTGAGCTGAATCGTTTCCCGCCGATCGGGTGGCCCGCACCCTCTCGCTGATCGGGTGGCCCGCACCCTCTCGCTGATCGGGTGGCCCGCACCCTCTCGCTGATCGGGTGGCCCGCACCCTCTCGCTGATCGGGTGGCCCGCACCCTCTCGTTGATCTCGTAGCCCGCACCCTCTCGTTGATCGGGTGGCCCCCACCTCTCGCTGATCGAGTAGCCGCGAACGGAGTGAGTGGCGTTCCGAGATCACTCCTCTTTGTGTTGACTCACCGCCGTCGCCGACGAGACTGGTCGTGGAGTTCGCGCAGGATGTCGTCGTCCCAGATGTGCTTGCGTACCAGTCGATATCGCTCGCAGGACAGCCAGAGGTAGAGTTCGGCGTCGCTGGTGAGGTCAGGGCGGACGTCGGCGCGGCGCGCCATGCGCACGACCGGTAGGAACTCCTCACCGAACCACCGGCGCGCGACCTCGACGCGGCTGAGGTATTCGCCGACCTCCTGGGAGAGCCGGAATCCCCACGCCTCCACGTTCTCCGCGAGTTCGGCGTAGTCGAACGGGTCGGAGACACGAATGGCATCGGCCTGGACACCGGTCAGCGGCACCCGGGACAGGAACAGTCGGCGGTGGTCCTTCATGATCAGGTCCGACGTCGCGTTGATGCCCTCCGGCGAAATCCGGGTGCGGATCTCGGTGACGTAGGCATCGATGATGTGCAGGTGACGGGCGATCGCGATGGACACGCGATGATGCCCGTCGATGACGAAATGCATTGCGCCGATTCGGTATAGCAAAACCGGTGGCACCGACTCACCGCGTCGCTGGGCAGCCGCGAGCCGCTGCCAGCGTTCGCGGAGGCGCGAGGACCTCGGTCGGAAGTATCGGTCGAAATCCTTCGTGCGATCCACACTTCCGACGATCGAGGCGACCTCGACCTGTTGCAGCCCCAGCTGGGTCTCACCGGTGCGTCCGAGTGCGGCCACCACCTCGTCGAAGGGCAGGATGGTGTTCACATCCGCGGGTTGTCGGGTGAACCACGCTGCCAGCCTTGCCATCTCGGCCGACCGTCGCATGCGGCTGAAATCGTTCTCCGCGTCCGCGTCGGGGAAACCGGTGTCACGCGCCATGACGCCGCCTGATGACCTCGAACTCGCCGGTGGCGGGGTCGATGTCGAACTCGCAGTAGCCGACCACATTCATCGACACCGTGGTGTCGCCGATCGGCCGGTCGGGCGGCTTGGAGCCGAAGGGGTGCACGTGACCGTGCACGAGAAGCGCCGGACGCAACGACCGGACCAGCCCGTGGTAGCAGTCGAACCCGCGATGCGGCGGGTCGTCGTCGTCACCGACGCCGCGAGCCGGACTGTGGGTCAGGAGTATGTCGGGGGTCGGGCGCCAACAGGTCAGCCGCCAGGAACGCATCCGCTGGTGCAGTTCCGTGTACTGGTTGGGGCCGTCGTTGTAGCGTCGGCATCCGCCCAGACCGCTGATCCGCAGACCGGCGACCGTGACGGTGCGCTGGTCGGCATTGATCGCGCCCCGGGGGCCGGGGTCGTCACTGGGCAGCCCGGCGCGCATCCACCCGGTGCGGCCGGCCCGATAGCCGCTCAGGTCGCGGTCGTGGTTGCCGGGGACGAAGACGACCGGCGCGTTGCAGAGGCCGGAGAGCACCTCGAGGTAAGAGAACGGCAGGTCGCCGGCCCCAAGTATCAGCTCCGGCCGCCCGTCCAGACCGACGCCGAAGGTCAGTGAGTCCACGACCTCGTCGGCCACCGCCAACACCCGCACCATCCGTTCAGATTATCGCCTGAGGGGCCGGGTCTCCTCGTTTGGCGATCTGGCGGTGCCCTACGGTTGATGGCGTGCAGGAGCGTGTCACCGGGCGCATCGAGGAACATCTCGCCGAGACCTTCGGGACCGCGCCACAGCGGGCGTCGGTCACCTTCCTCGGTGCCGAACCGATCGATGTTCTGAGGTTCGTCGTCGGCGGGGACGTCGTGTACGTGACGGTGGGGTGCGCGCGGCACCCCATGTCGGACCCGAACGAGATCGACCCCGACCCCGTTCGCGGACCGCGTGCCGAACTCGTCGTCCGGCTGCGCGCGGGGGCACCGACACCCGGCCTGCACCGTCGGATGGCCACGTTGGCCGCGGCCCCCGCCGTGGAGGGTCTGATCGTCACCGACGACGCGCTCATCGACCTCGGCGAACCCCTGTGGGATGGCACGGTGTGTACCGCGGTGCTCGTCGAACGCGACGAACTCGCCGATCTCGACCTGCCCGCACCGATGGACCCGGTCCGCTTCCTGCGGGCCGTCCCGATCACGGCGAATGAGGCGGCGTGGGTGCGACTCAAGGGCGCCGACGCCCTGCGCGAGGCCTGGCGGGAAGCCGGGATCGACGTGATGGCCACCGATCGGGCCGGGGCGACGCTCTGAGCCGGCACCTCTAGAGCCAATGGTGCCTGCGGAACACGACCCACAGCGACGAACACGCGATCAGCAGCGCCACCAGCAAGGTCGGGTAGGCCATGGGGTGGTCGAGTTCGGGCATGTACTCGAAGTTCATCCCGTAGATGCCCGCGACCATCGTCGGGACCGCCGCGATCGCCACCCACGCGGAGATCTTGCGCATGTCGGTGCTCTGCTGGATCCCGACCTTGGCCGACGCGGCGCCGAGCAGCGAGGTCAGTAGCTCGTCGTACTCGACGACACGGTCGATGACCGTGGTCAGGTGATCGGCGACATCGCGGAAATGTCGCCGGACCTCCTTGGGGACGAGGGCATTGTTGGCGGTGAGGCGGGCGAGCGGTCCGGTCAACGGGGTGACCGCGCGCCGCAGTTCGAGGACCTCCCGCTTGAGCAGATAGACCGGATCGATGTTGAGCCAGCGCTTCTGAACACCGAACACCGCCGCCTCGATGGCGACGATGTCACTCTCCATCTGCTCGGTCACCGCCAGATAGCTGTCGACGACGAGGTCGGAGATGGCGTGCAGGACCGCGGTCGGCCCCTGCGACAGACGTTCGGGCCGCGCCTCGAGCCGGCGACGCACCCCGGACAGATGGGTGTGGTCACCGTGCCGCACGGTGATGACGAAGTCCGGGCCGACGAAGACGAGGATCTCGCCGGTCTCGACGACCTCGCTGGCCTGCTCGATGGATTCGTGTTCGACGTACTTGACGGTCCGCAGGACCATCAGCTGGGTTTCGTCGTAGACCTCGAGTTTGGGCCGCTGATGGGCGTGGACGGCGTCCTCGACGACGAGTTCGTGCAGTCCGAAGACCCGGCCGACGCCCTGCATCTGCTCCTCGTCGGGGGCGTGCAGGCCCAGCCACACGAAGCCCTCGCCGGTGGAACGCACCTGCTCCATCGCCGCGGTGTAGCTGATGCGACCGGGTTGACGGATCCCGTCGACGTACACCGCACAGTCGACAACCGCGCGGGCCACAGGGACCGGGATCCGGGGCAGCGGTCGCTTCTCGCGGCGCGGCGTCACGAAACCGCCGGGTCGCAGGTGAGGCATCGAGGGCACGAGTGGGATGCTACTCGTAAGATCACCGGGTGCCCTTCGACCCGACGGTCTACACAACCACCCTCATCACGCTCATCGTGATCATGGATCCACCGGGTCAGATTCCGCTGTTCCTGAGCCTCGTCGGTCATCGGTCGCCGGAGTACCGCCGCCGCGCGGCATGGCAGGCACCGCTCGTGAGTCTGCTGGTGATCAGCGCGTTCGCAATCGGCGGCAAGGCCGTCCTGAACTATTTGCACATCGGTATTCCGGCGCTGCAGGGCGCGGGTGGTCTGCTGTTGCTCCTGGTCGCGCTGCAGCTGCTGACCGGGCTC
>NZ_BAHC01000165.1 GCF_000298195.1 Gordonia rhizosphera NBRC 16068
ATGACCGTCGACGCCGTCCAGAACGGCCGTACGACGGTGTCGTCGTCGGTCACCTGCGCGCGACCCGACACCGGCGCCCCGCATCATTCGGCGCCGAGCGTGC
>NZ_BAHC01000164.1 GCF_000298195.1 Gordonia rhizosphera NBRC 16068
TCATCTAGCAGCAGCGCCGCCGGCTCGAACCGGTCGAGGCGCGCCAGGATGTCGACGACCGTCCGCAACGAGACCCACTGATGGGTCCAGTTGCCCGCGTCGCGCCAGTGACCCACGACGTCGACGAACAGCTCCGCCGCCATCTCCGGGCTGCCGTGCCGTGCCTCGATGGAGGCGCGTGACACCATCGCAACGCCGAGCAGATACCGGTCGCCGTTGCGCTTGGCCTCGGCGATCGACGAGTCGAGCAGCGTCGCCGCACGGACCGGATCGGAGTCGAGGATGCACTCGCCGGCCACGTAGCGACACCAGGCCGCGACGACGTCCTCACCCGACGAGTCGCAGGTCGCCGCGAGTTCGATCGCGACGGTGCAGTGGTCACCGGAGCACCCGCCATCTCCGGACGCCTGTCCCTGGTAGACCCGGATGAGTACCGTGGTCGCGGCGGCCATGTGGGCGACACCCGCCATCTGCGCGGCCACGGCGGTGTCCTGGACGGCGTGCGCGCGCAGCAGAGCGGTGTCGGCGTCACCCTGAAACAGCGCGACCTCCTCGAGCATCATCAGCAGATACGCCTCGACGGCGGGTGCCGGCTGCGATGCGAGCCCCGTACGGGCATATCGCTCCGCGGCGGACAGGTCACCGTCGAACCGTGCGCCACCCGCGGCGACCGCCCAGGCCGCCGCGCCGTCACCGTGCTCATCGGGCGAGGGCAACCTCGCGATCACCCGGCGAGCCCACCCGGTCACCTCTGTACTCATGCTGAGCTCGAGGTAGGGGATCACCCCTTCGAGAAGTCTGCTCGCCACCTGCGGATCCCGGTCCGTGACACATTCGATCGCGGCTCGGATGTCGTCGAGGCGGGTGGTCACCCGGGCCGCCGCGGCGACATGTCCCGGACCGAACAGATCGCGGCCGAGCGGCGCCAGCCAGTCCGCCACCCACGCCGCGTGCGCGGCACGCACCGCCTCGAGGTGCTCGCTGTCCTCGAGTTGTCGAATCCCGAACGCGCGCAGGGTCTCCAGCATGTGATAGCCGCCGGATTCGACCGCCAGCATCGACGTGTCGACCAGTTCGGCGACTGCGTCGGCGACATCGGGCCGCGCCAGGGCACCGGTCGACTCGGCCAGTTCCTCGGCGTCGTCGAGGTCGAAGCGTGACGGGAACACGGCGAGCGTGTCGAACAGCCTCCGGGAGGCCTCGCTGAGAAGCCCGTAGGACCAGTCGACGAGCGCATGCAGACTTCGGTGCCTCGGCGCCGTGGCGCGGGCGCCCCGCAGGATTCGGAACCGCCACTGGAGTCGTTGCACCAGCACCTCGGGCGGGATGGCCCGCGCCTTGGTCGCCGCGAGTTCCAGGCCCAGTGGCAGTCCGTCGAGCCGACGACAGATCTCGGCGACGGCAGACGCATTCTCGTCGGTCAGCGCGAAACGCCGGTCGCGGGCGTGGGCACGGGCACAGAACAGTTGGACCGACGGCGATTCCGCGATCGAGGACGCGGACGCCCCAGGTGACGGAGTGTCCAGCGGTTCGAGAACCGACACCTGTTCGCCGTCAATACCCAGTGCCACACGTGATGTCGCGAGGATCGTGACGCCGCGGCAGCGACCGCGCACCGTCCGCGCGAGTTCGGCGGCCGTGTCCGCGACGTGCTCGCAGTTGTCGAGAACCAGCAAACCCGTTCGGGGTACGAGAGATTCGGTCAGGGCGTCGAGGACATCCAGATCGCGCCGCACCGTCACCCCGGTCGCGGACACCACGCTGTGCACCACCGCGTCGGGGGTCGAGACCGCGGACAGTTCGGTGAACCAGACGTTGTCGCGATCGCGGACAAACCGCCGCACCAGGGCGGTCTTTCCCACGCCACCCGGTCCGACCACGGTCACCATCCCCGAATCACCAAGGCGTTGTTCGAGTTCGGCTAAATCATCGGTTCGTCCGATGATCGAGCCCGTCACCTCCTCAGCTCCTGCCGGTGTCGCTTGTGCCACCGACCGCGACGGCGCCCCGGAGAGGATTCTCGTGTGGAGATCCTGGACTCGCTGCGCCGGTTCGGTGCCGAGGTCGACCGAGAGTCGTTGCCGTAGTGTGCGGTAGACCTCGAGTGCATCCGCAGCCCGGTCGGCTCGCCACAGCGCCTGCATGAGTAATAGGTGCAGGCTCTCGCGGTATGGGTGTTCGTCGGCGATGGCCGCCAGGCGCGTGGCTGCCTCGGCGGCATGCCCGGTGCGCAGCTGCGCCTCGGCGGCGACTTCGGCCGTATGCACGCGCATCTGGCCGAGCGCCTCCACCTCCGATCGCACCCATGGCTGGTCTGAGAACTCGCCGTATGCCCTTCCCTGCCAGAGTGATTCGGCTGCATCGACGGTCTCGACCGCAGCCGCCGGGTCCGTCGCGACGAGCGCCTCGGCATTATGGCAGCGGTCCATGAAGAGCAGCGAGTCCACGTCCGACCGGTCGACCACGAGTGAATAGCCAGGCGCGGCGGTGACCACACGCAGCGCATCGGACACGCCGCGGTCGCGGAGTTGTCCGCGCAGACGGAAGATCAGGTTCTGCAGTGCGGCATCGGGGGCGGCGGGTGGATGATCGGGCCACAGGATGTCGGCGAGCCAGTCGACGTCGGCCACCGTATTAGCGCGAGATGCGAGGGCCGCGAGCAGACATCGGAGTCGCGGGCTGCCGAACTGGCCGAGATCACCACCTGTTCGCCCGGGTACGTCGACCGGGCCCAGAAGCAGAAGGCTGACCACGCGGCATTCTATCATCGCAGGGTGGCGATCAGTGAGGACGAGTGCGACCCCGGGGTAGCGCAGGTGCGGCCCCCGCGCCTGCTTCCCGACGCCGATTCCGCGACGAGCGAGCGGGCCAATCGTTGGTGGTGGGACCACGATGCGGACAACTATCACGCCGAGCACGGCGAGTTCCTCGGCACCTACGTGGCCGGCGGCGATTTCGTGTGGTGCCCTGAGGGCGTCCGGGAGGAGGAAGCGCATCTGCTCGGACCTGTCGACGGCCGCGACATACTCGAGATCGGCTGCGGCTCGGCACCCTGCGCGCGCTGGCTCACCGCCCACGGTGCGCGGGCGGTCGGCATCGACCTGTCGCGGCGCATGCTCGGCATCGGGCTCGCCGCGATGGCCGATGACGACACACCGACCCCGCTGGTGCAGGCCACCGCGGAGTCGTTGCCGTTCGCCGACGAATCCTTCGACGCGGCGTGCTCGGCGTTCGGTGCGGTCCCCTTCGTCGCGGACACGGCTCGGGTGATGGCCGAGGTGGCCCGTGTGCTGCGCCCCGGGGGCCGGTGGGTCTTCGCGGTCAACCACCCCATGCGCTGGATGTTCCCCGACGACCCGGGTCCCGACGGCCTCACCGTCGCGATCCCGTACTTCAACCGGACGCCCTACACCGAGATCGACGACGACGGTGAGGTCACCTACGTCGAGCATCACCGCACTATCGGCGACCGTGTCCGGGAAATCCGTTCGGCGGGAATGATCCTCGACGACATCGTCGAACCCGAATGGCCCGAGGGTTTCGACCAGATCTGGGGACAGTGGAGCCCGCTACGTGGCCAGTTCTTTCCGGGCACCGCCATTTTCTGCTGCCATAAGCCCTGACGGCCCCAGCGGAGTCGGTCGCGGGTTCAGAGCAGCTTCGACAAGAACGACTGGGTCCGTTCGTGCTGCGGGTTGGCCAGCACCTCGCGGGGATCGCC
This sequence comes from Gordonia rhizosphera NBRC 16068, assembly GCF_000298195.1. Taxonomy (GTDB): domain Bacteria; phylum Actinomycetota; class Actinomycetes; order Mycobacteriales; family Mycobacteriaceae; genus Gordonia; species Gordonia rhizosphera. Next base: position 3,722 of record NZ_BAHC01000164.1, read on the forward strand.
CTTCTCGACGACCACGCCACCGTCCATGAAGACCAACTGGTCGGCGACCTCGCGGGCGAACCCCATCTCGTGGGTGACGACCAGCATCGTCATGCCGCTCGCGGCGAGTTCCCGCATCACGTTCAGCACCTCGCCGACGAGTTCGGGGTCGAGGGCCGAGGTCGGTTCGTCGAACAGCATCAGCTTCGGTTCCATCGCCAGTGCCCTGGCGATCGCCACGCGCTGCTGCTGCCCACCCGACAACTGCGCCGGGTAGGTGTCGGCCTTGTCGGCCAACCCCACCCGGTCGAGCAGACTGCGGGCCCGTTGGGTGGCCTCGCGCTTGTTCTGCTTCTTGACCTGGATGGGCGCCTCGATGACATTCCCCAGGGCGGTCCGATGCGGGAACAGGTTGAAGTGCTGGAACACCATGCCGATGTCGCGGCGCTGCTTCGCGGCGTCCTTCGGGCTCATCTCGTAGAGCTTGTCGCCCTTTTCGCGATAGCCGATCAGGTCACCGTCGACGTAGAGCCGCCCGGCGTTGACCACCTCGAGGTGGTTGACGCACCGCAGGAACGTCGACTTCCCCGATCCGGACGGGCCGATGAGACAGGCCACCTCACCGCGGCCGACCTCGAGCGTGATGCCCTTCAGCACCTCGAGCGATCCAAAACTCTTGCAGACCTTGTCCGCGAGGACCATCGGGGTGTCAGCGTCGCTCATCGCTCTCCCCCTCGACGATCGTGGACTCTGTTTCCTTTGCCGCGGCCTGCGCCTTCAACTGACGGGCGGTCAACTGCCGACTCGCACCTTTCGAGTAGTACCGCTCGAGGTAGTACTGGCCGACCATGAGCACACTCGTCACGATGAGGTACCAGGTCGACGCCACGATCAGCAGCGGGATCGGTTGGAAGTTGACGCCCGAGATGTCGCGGGCACGACCGTAGAGCTCCAGACTGAACGGCACGGCGACCACCAGGCTGGTCGTCTTGAGCATACTGATGATCTCGTTGCCCGTGGGCGGGATGATGACCCGCATCGCCTGCGGCAGCACCGTGCGTCGCATCGTCTGCCACCACGACATGCCCAGCGCTACAGAGGCCTCGGTCTGTCCCTCACCCACCGACGACACACCCGCACGCACGATTTCGGCCATGTACGCGGCCTCATTGAGGGCCAGTCCGATCATCGCAAACAGAAATGCCGCGTTCCATGCCTGGATGTTGAAATGGGCGAACTGCACGACGAACGGGATGCCCAGGTCGATCTGCTTGTAGATCGACGGGAACAGTCCCCAGAACACCAGTTGCACGTACACCGGTGTGCCGCGGAAGATCCACAGGTAGACCCACGCGGTGTAGCGCAGCACCCGGTTGGATGAGAGCCGCATCACCGCCAGCACGATGCCGAGCACGATCGCGATGAGCATCGAGAGGACGGTGAGCGCCAGCGTGTACGAGACACCGGAGAGGATCCGGGTGTCGAACAGGTACTGCGCGTAGGTGTCCCACGCGTAGGCGGGGTTGGTGGCCGCACCGTAGACGAACAGGGCGACGAGGATCAGGACGATGGCTGCCGAGATCCACTGCCCCGGATGCCGGAGCGGAACCGCCTTGATGGGGGCGGGTTCGTCGGGGTCGAGGCCGATGGGTCCGGTTGAGGGTGCCGTCACGTCTCGCCTCAGCTGACCGCGCCATTGATCACCGAGGTCGGGATGGTGCCGGCCTCGACACCCCAGTTCTCGGCGATCTGCTGGTACTGACCATTGTCGATCAGGTACTGCACGGCCTTCTGCAGTGCCGGCCCCAACTCGGAGCCCTTGACGATCGGATAACCGTACGGTGCCGAATCAGCGATGGGGCCGGCCGGCTCGAGTGCCCCGTTGGACCGCTTGATCGCGTATGCCGTGACCGGAGAGTCCGCCGACATGGCGTCGACCTTGCCGAGGACGAGCGCGTTGGTCGCCTCGTCCTGGGACTCGAACTTGAGTTTCTCGATCGCCGGCTTGCCCGCATCTGTGCAGGCCTTGCTCTTGGCCGGGATCTCTTCGGTGTCCTCGTAGGTCGTCGACTGCACTGCAACCCGCTTGCCGCAGGCGTTGTTGGGGTCGATGCTGCCGCCCGCCTGCTGGGCCCATTGGACACCGGCGCTGAAGTACGTGACGAAGTCGACCTGCTTCTCGCGCTCCTTGTTGTCGGTGAACGACGACATGCCGACGTTGAAGGTGCCCTGCTGGATGGCGGGAATGATCTTGTCGAAGTCGGCTTCCCTGTACTCAGGGGTCAGCCCGAGCACACCGGTGACGGCGTCCATCAGATCGACGTCGAAGCCGACGATCTTGCCGCTCGCATCCCTGTATTCGTTCGGCTGGTAGGGCACGTTCACACCGATGACGAGCTTGCCGGATTGTGCGATGTCGGGGGGTAGAAGCGCGGCGATCTCGTCGACCTTCGAGACCTCGACCTTCGCCGTCGAGGACGTCGGACCCGACGATCCGGACTCGTCGTTGCTGCAGCCGGCCAAGGCGAGTGCCAGGACCGCGATGAGCGCCAACAGCGGCCCACCCAGCCGAGACGATCGCAGATAACGCATCACAGACCCCATCCGTCGACTTCGGAACATGCATGCACATGATCGCGGGCACGCCTGCCACTGCTCGTCGGCGCGCTGTCTCGAACTTACTGGCTGGCAAGCCGATCCACCGGGTAGTTACGAGAGATTAACCGGGTCGGGTCCGGGATGTGTCAGTGTGCGGCGTCGTCCCAGGAACGCCCGAACCCGACCGAGACCTCCAGCGGCACGGACAGGGTGATGGCGTTGCCCATCTCCTCCCGCACCACGGCTTCGGTGGCCTCACGCTCACCGGTGGCCACCTCGAGGACCAGCTCGTCGTGGACCTGCAGCAACATCCGCGACCGCAACTGTTCTGCGACAAGACGTTTCTGCACGTTGATCATCGCGACCTTGATGATGTCGGCGGCGGTGCCCTGGATCGGGGCGTTGAGCGCCATCCGCTCGGCGGACTGCCGCCGCTGCCAGTTGTCGCTGTTGAGGTCGGGCAGGTAGCGCCGGCGGCCGAACAGCGTCGCCGTGTACTCGTTGCGCCGGGCCTCGTCGACGACGTGATGCAGGTAGTCGCGGACGCCCCCGAACCGCGCGAAGTAGGCCTCCATCTGTTCCTTGGCCTCGTCGCGGCTGATCTTGAGCTGGGCGGCGAGACCGAAGGCGCTCAGCCCGTATGCCAGGCCGTAGGACATGGCCTTGACGCGGTGCCGCATCTCCGGGGTGACCTCGTCGATCGGAACACCGAAGGCCCGCGACCCGACGAAGTTGTGCAGGTCCTCGCCGGTGTTGAACGCCTCGATGAGCCCGGCGTCCTCGGACAGGTGCGCCATGATGCGCATCTCGATCTGGCTGTAGTCCACCGTCATCAGACAGTCATAGCCAACTCCGACGACGAATCCGTGCCGGATCTGTCGTCCCGCCGGGGTGCGCACCGGGATGTTCTGCAGGTTCGGTTCGGTCGACGAGAGCCGGCCGGTCGCGGCGATGGTCTGGTTGAAGGTGGTGTGGACGCGACCGTCGTCGGCGACCGACTTGAGCAGCCCGTCCACGGTCACCTTCAGCCGGGTCGCGTCGCGGTGCTCGAGCAGGTACGCGAGGAACGGGTGTTCGGTCTTCTCGTACAGGCTCTGCAGCGCGTCGGCGTCGGTGGTGTAGCCGGTCTTGGTCTTTTTGGTCTTCGGCATGTCGAGCTTGTCGAAGAGCACCGTCTGCAACTGCTTCGGTGAGCCGAGGTTGATCTGTTCGCCGATCACCTCGTAGGCGGAGTCGGCGGCCGTCCGGATGCGCTGGGCGAAATCGGCTTCGAGTTCGGCGAAGTGGCCGACGTCGACGGCGATGCCGGCTGCCTCCAATTCGGCGAGGACGAACGTGAGCGGCAACTCCATCTCGGTCAGCAGCGGTTTGGAGTCGATGCGGTCGAGTTCGGTGTCGAGGACGTCGGCGAGTTCGGCGACCGCGCGGGCCTCGAGCATCTGCTGCTCGGCGGCGCGCGCGTCGGTGGCGTCGTCGTCGAGCAACGACATCTGACCGCCCTCGGGCGCGGAGTCGTCGCGGAGCTCACGCCGCAGGTAGCGCAGCGCGAGGTCGTCGAGGTTGAAGGTCCGCTGGCCGGGACGGACAAGGTAGGCGGCCAGCGACGTGTCGCTGGTGACACCGCCCAACGTCCACCCGCGTGCCCGCAGCCCGTGGATGGCCCACTTCGCCTCGTGCAGCGCCTTCGGCCGGTCGGTGTCGGCGAGCCAGTCGCCGAGCGCCTGCTCGTCGTCGGCGTCGATCCCGGGGACGTCGACGAAGGCGGCGGTGTCGTCGGCGGCCGCGATCGCGATGCCGGTGGCGTCGCCGCCGACGACGCGGTGCGGCGAGGTGACCGCCACCCCGCTGCGGCCGGTAGCGGTGTGCTCGGCGAGCCAGGCCCGCACCTGCCCCGGGGCCAGCACGGTGCCGTTCAGGTCGAAACCGGATTCCGCCTCGGGCTCAACGGAACTCAACGTCGAGAACAACCTGTCGCGCAGGACGCGGAACTCGAGGTCGTCGAAAAGCTGGTGGATGCGGTCCCGGTCCCAGCCGACCATCGCCAGATCGTCGGGTGTCGCCGGTAGCTGCATGTCGCGGACCAGCTCGGTGAGCCGGCGGTTGGTCTGCACCGACGCCAGGTGGGCCCGCAACGCGTCGCCGACCTTGCCCTTCACCTCGTCCACGTGGTCGACCAGCGAGGCCAGCGAGCCGTATTCGCGGATCCACTTCGACGCCGTCTTCTCCCCCACCCCGGGGATGCCGGGCAGGTTGTCGCTCGGGTCGCCGCGTAGCGCCGCGTAATCCGGGTACTGCGCCGGGGTCAGGCCGTATTTCTTCTCGACCTCCTCGGGCGTGAACCGGGTCAGGTCGGAGACCCCTTTGCGCGGATAGAGCACGGTCACCGAATCGTTGACGAGCTGCAGCGAATCCCGGTCGCCGGTGACGACCAGCACCTGGTAGCCCTCCGCATCGGCCTGGGTGGCCAGGGTCGCGATGATGTCGTCGGCCTCGTATCCCTCGATCGCCAGCACGGGGATGCCGAGCGCGTCGAGCACCTCCTTGGTGAGATCGACCTGGCCGTTGAACTCGTCGGGCGACTTCGACCGCTGCGCCTTGTACTCCGGAAACATCTCGGAACGAAACGTCTTGCGCGAGACGTCGAAGGCGGCGGCGATGTGGGTGGGTTCCTCGTCGCGGAGCAGGTTGATCAGCATCGAGGTGAAGCCGTAGACCGCGTTGGTGGTCTGCCCGGTGGCCGTCTTGAAGTTCTCCGCGGGCAACGCGAAGAACGCCCGATAGGCGAGCGAATGTCCGTCGAGCAGCATCAGACGCGGGCGGCCGGCCGGGCCGGAGGACCTCGTGGCGGGGGCGGTCGAACTCTTCGCGGGACTCACCCCAGCGAGTCTAGTTATCCGGCCCGACAGCGCCGGAGGGTGTGCGGTGGAGACCCGAGGCCGAGGCCCCGGTCAGCCCCGTCGGTACATCGTCCAGACGGTCGGCCCGTCCAGCGGCAGGGTGACGGCCTCACGCACCTCGAATCCGAACCGCTCGTAGAGCGGCACGTTCGCCTCGTTGGAACTCTCCAGGTAGGCGGGGCCGTCGACGCGCTCGATCCCCGTGGTCAACAGTGCCGTGCCGACACCACGGCCTTGCACGGCCGCACCAACCTGACCGAGATACCAGTGCGGTTCGCGGGGCCGACGCTTGGCGAACTCCTGCTCGAGGAGCACACCTCGCCGGATACGGCCGCGGCAGGCCCGGAGGAAACCCTGCACCGACCCGATCTGCTGCAACGCCGACATCCGGGCGCCGGGCGGGTCCCAGACCGCCGCGCCCATCGGTTCGGCGTCGTGTTCGGCGAGGTCGATGACCGCGTCCGCGCCGTGCACCCACCGGATGAGGACGTCGAAGATCTGCTTGTCCCGACCGCGATCGGGCTGCATCCAGCGCAGCACCGGGTCGTCGGCGAATGCCCGCGCGAGCAGCGAGCTCACCAGGTCGAGGTCGCGACTCGATGTCACCGTGGTGGTGGGCATGGCGCCGAGGATACCGAGTCAGGCGACGCCGAGGTACGCCTCTCGGACGGCGTCGTCGACCAGCAGATCCTTGCCGGAGCCCTCCTTGGTGATCGTGCCGGTCTCCAGGATGTAGCCGCGGTCGGAGCGGCTGAGCGCCTGCTGCGCGTTCTGCTCGACGAGCAGGATTGTGGTCCCGTCGGCGTTGATCTGCGCGATGATCCGGAAGATCTGCTGGATCACCATGGGCGCCAGGCCCATCGACGGCTCGTCGAGGAGCAGGAGTTTCGGGCGCGCCATGAGGCCCCGACCGATCGCGAGCATCTGCTGTTCGCCGCCGGACATGGTGCCGCCGTATTGTTTGCGACGTTCGGCGAGCCGTGGGAATAGGTCGAAGACGCGATCGAGCGCCTCGTCGTAAGAGCTCTTGGACTCGAATTTCCTTCCGTAGCAGCCCATGTCGAGGTTCTCCAGCACCGTCATGCCGGGGAAGATCCGACGCCCCTCGGGCACCTGGATGATGCCGCGCTTGACCCGCTCGTGCGGCGCCAACCCGGAGATGACCTCACCGTTGAACCGGATCTCCCCTTCGGTGAGGCGGTTGAGACCGGAGATGCCGCGCATCGTCGTCGACTTGCCTGCACCGTTCGCGCCGAGCAAGGTGACCAGCTCACCGGCGCCGACCTGCAGGGAGATGCCGTGCAGGGCACGGATTCTCCCGTAGTGGATCACCACGTCGCGCAGTTCGAGGACAGGCTCAGGCGGTGTCGTCATCGGGAACTCCCAGGTAGGCGGCGATCACCGCGGGGTTGTCGCGGATCTCGCTCGGTGTGCCCTCGGCAATCTTACGACCGAATTCCAGCACGACGATACGGTCGGTCACCCCCATCACCAGGCGCATGTCGTGTTCGATCAGCAGGACGGTGTAGCCGTCTTCGCGGATCTTCTGGATCAGGCCCATCAGGGCGGTCTTCTCGCTGGGATTGAACCCGGCGGCCGGTTCGTCGAGGCACAAGAGCTTCGGTTCGGTGGCCAGGGCACGCGCGATCTCCAGACGGCGCTGATCACCGTAGGGCAGATTTGAGGCCTTCTCCGCGGCGCGCGGAGCGATCCCGACGAACTCCAACAGCGCCATACCGCGGTCGACGGCGTCGTGCTCCTCGCGGTAGTGACGCGGCGTGCGGAAGATGCCACCGAAGACCGAGGTCTTGTGTCGCGCGTCGGTGCCGACACAGACGTTCTCCAGGGCGGTCATCTCGCCCCACAGGCGCACGTTCTGGAAGGTTCGGGCAATGCCGAGCCGGGTGATCTTGTGCTGCTTGATCCTACCCAGCGGGGCACCGTCGAACCGGACGGTGCCGGCGCTGGGCCGGTACACGCCGGTGATCGCGTTGAAGCAGGTCGTCTTTCCGGCACCGTTGGGACCGATGAGGCCGAGGATCTCGCCGCGCTTGATGTCGAAGGTGACGTCGTCGAGTGCGGCGAGACCGCCGAACTCGACGCTCAGCCCGGACACCTCGAGGAGTTTCTCGCCTTCACCGGTGGCAATGTCACGGTGCGGGGCAACGACTTCGGCGACCGCTTCCGGGTCGGCGAGGTCGGCGGCGACGGCGGCGGGATCGACGATCCGGGTCGCCTCCGGGTCGGCTTCGGCCTCGGCGAGTTCGGCGTCGGGTGTGAGGTCCTCGGGTTCACTCATGTGTTCGCCTCCTCCCGCTGTGTGGTCGGCGGGGGCGCCACCCGGTGCACCGCGGCATAGACCTGCCGTCCGAAGGTGACCAGTCGAGCCCGCGCCGGGAAGAGTCCCTGCGGCCGGAAGATCATCAGCACCACCAGTGACAGACCGAAGAACAGGTATTTGAACTCGCTCAACGACTGCCCGCCGATCTCGACGCCCTGGACGCGGGCGGGGATGTAGACGATGACGAAGGCGCCGACGATCACCCCGAGCTTGTTGCCCTGACCGCCGAGGACCACCGCGCACAGGAACAGCATCGAGTTGATGACGGTGAAGGCCTTCGGGTCGACGTACTGGACCTGACCCGCGTAGACCGCACCGGACAGTCCGCCGATGCCGGCGCCGATCACGAACGCCCACAGTTTGTATTTGAAGGTCGGTACGCCCATGATCTCCGCGGCGTCCTCGTCCTCACGGATGGCAACCCAGGAGCGTCCGACGCGGCTGCGTTCGAGGTTGCCGATCACCACCAGCACGATGATGACCAGCGCGATGCCCAGCCAGTACCACCAGACGCCGTAGCTGAACGTGCCCGAGTTGTTGGCGTTGGAGAACACACCCGTGGGATGTTGGTCGGATCGGCCGAACTCGGGGTAGAGCACACCCTGCAGGCCGGCCGCGCCGTTGGTGACCTCGGTGAGGTTGTCCGCGAGCAAGCGCACGATCTCACCGAAACCCAGCGTCACGATGGCGAGGTAGTCGCCGCGGACGCGCAGCGTCGGCGTACCGAGGATGACGCCGGTGATACCGGTGATCACGATCGCGAGCGGCACACACGCCAGCCACGCCCACGGCCCGGAGAAGATGCCGTGGTCGGGACTGTTCCACAGCGGGCTGGCCGGACTGGTCATCAGGGCGACCACGTAGGCGCCGACCGCGTAGAAGCCGACGTAGCCGAGGTCGAGGAGTCCGGTCTGTCCGACGACCACGTTGAGGCCGATGGCGATGAGCGCGGTCATGGCGAAGGTCGCCATCACCACGCCGAAGTCGGTGGCGGTGGTGGTGAGCAGCGGGGGTTTGATGACCGGCAGGAGGGCGATCAGGATGATCGCCGGAATCCCGATCAGCCACTGGACGACACGCGGCAGGGCATTCCACCAGGTCCGCAGCCGGTCGCCGAGACCACGGGATTCGATCTCGGCGAGTTCGGCGCGGACGGATGGAGGACGGTTTGTGGTCATACCCTCGCCTTCCCCAGTTTCTCACCCAGGATGCCGGTCGGACGGAACATCAACACCAGGATCAGCAAGACGAATGCGACGACGTCCTTCCACTGGTTGCCGAGCACCACCGAGCCGTAGTTTTCCATCACACCGAGCAGCAGCCCACCCAGCAGCGCGCCACGCACGTTGCCGATGCCGCCGAGCACCGCCGCGGAGAACGCCTTGATACCCAGGACGAATCCGCCGTAGTAGACGATGTTGGTCGGGACACGCAGGGTGTACAGCAATGCCGCGGCACCGGCGAGGAGGCCGCCGATGAGGAACGTCAGCATGATCACGCGCTCACGCGACACACCCATCAGCAGGGCCGCATCGGGATCCTGGGCCACCGAGCGGATGCCGCGCCCGAGGCGGGTTTTGTTGATCATGTAGTCGGTGCCCATCGCGAGCACCAACGCCGAGAGAATGATGATCAGCGTCAGGTTGTAGACCGGCGCCCCGAAGATGGAGAACTCCACTTCCGGCTGCACGAGCCGAATCGTGGGCTGCGCACTCGACCCACCCAGCGGCGGGTCGACCGGCAGTTTCGGCAAGACGTAGTGCACGAACTCCTGCAGGACGAACGACATGCCGATGGCGGTGATCAGGAAGGCCAGCGGTTTGGCGTTGCGTTTGCGCAGTGGCCGGTAGGCGACGAACTCCAGTCCGACGGCGGCGCTGCCGGAGACGGCCATGCCGCACAGCCCGGCCAGCAGCAGGTAGATGATCGTCATCACCGTACCCTCGGAATACGTGTTGCCCGACGGGGTGAACCCGAGGAGCAGCAGTCCGATGTACTGGCCGAACATGCCGAGCATGAACACCTCGGAATGCGCGAAGTTGATCAGCCGCAGCACGCCGTAGACCAGGGTGTAGCCCACCGCCACGAGCGCATAGATCGAACCATAGGTGAGACCCTCGATGGTGAGGCCCCAGAAGCCCGATCGCAGCGAACCGAGGTCGAAGTTGATGGTCGCCGCCACCGCCGTCGTCTCGGCCAACGAGTGCACGATCATGCATACCTTTCCGCCGCCAAGTCAAAGACCCCACAGAGCGCACGGTGCGCCCGGGCGGACGCCCGGACGCACCGTGCCGTGGTGGTCTATTCGACCTCGTACACCCAGATGAGCGATGACGTGAGCTCGCCGGTCGGCGTCCACTGGTAGTGGCGCGCCAGGCCGTCGCCCGAGTAGCTGCTCACATACTGGAGCAGTTCCGGCCGCGTCGTGTTGCCCTCGGCGATGCCCTTCATGAGGATGGTGGCCAGGTCGTAGGCCTCCACCGAGTAGACACCGGGGGCCTGGTTGAAGGCCGCGGTGTAGTCCTTGTCGAACTGGCTGGGCGCGGGGCCGCACGGGCATGACAGGTACGCACCCTTGGCCGCGTCACCCGCCTGTGCGGTGAACTGCGGATCGTTGGAACCGTCACCGGAGATGAACGTCACGTCGGGGTCGGCGGACTTCAGCTGCTGCGCCAGCGGTGCCGCCTCGGCGTAGTAGCCGGAGTAGAAGACGGCGTCGGGGTTGGCGCCGGTGACCTTCGAGATGACCGCCGAGAAATCACGCTCACCCTTCTTGACGTCTCCGGCACACCCGGCGTCGGCGGCCGAACCCAGGGTCGCGGTCATCGCGTTGGCCAGGCCGATACCGTAGTCGGTGTCGTCCTTGATGACGCACACTTTGTTCTTGCCCATCGTCCCGGTGATGTACTTCGCCAGGGCCGGGCCCTGCACGTCGTCGTTGGCGAGGCCACGGAAGAAGGTCTTCCACCCGTTGTCGGTGAGGGTCGGGTTGGTCGCCGATGCGGTCGTCGACACCAGTCCGGCCTGGTTGAAGATGCCGCCGGTCGCTTTGGTCTCACCGGAGAAGGCGGGTCCGATCAGGCCGATGATCGAGCTGTCGTTGACGATCTGCGGGGCGACCTGGGTGGCCTTCTGCGGATCGCCCTCGGTGTCGAAGGTCTTCAGCGTGATCTGGCAGTCCGGATTCGCATTGTTGTGCTCGTCGACGGCGAGCTGTGCACCGTTCTTGATATTGATGCCGAGTGCGGCGTCCGCGCCCGTCAGCGCACCCGCCATCGCGATGGTCGCCGGATCGCACTTCGCAGTGCCGTCACCGGCGGGGCTGGCCGCGTCGGACTCGGAGGAAGCCTCGACCTTGTTGCCCTGCGTGTCGATCTGGGCCAGGGCGGTGATCTGCAGCCCTGTGCCGGCGGCTTCGCTCGCCCCGGAGCCGGAATCCGTCGATTTGCTGCTACACGCGGAGACCGCCAACACCCCGGCCATCGCCACGGCAAAAGCAGCGGTCGTCGTACGACGATGCATACTCACATACCTCTCGTTTCAGCCATCCCGACGCGAGCGCCGGAAGGTCCACCGAGCAGACCTTGGGAAAACATAGACCCAAACAGGGGCCCGTGCGACGGTTGCCGACAAACACGCACGAAGCCCGTCCGCAGCGTTTCACAGAATTAACGAGCTGTCCGTTTTCGTGGATCAGGGGGTGGGTCCCAAGGTTTCGACCACCACTTGCGCAACGGCTTTCATCGTCGTGCGCCGATCCATCGCGGCACGCTGGATCCACTTGAACGCCTCGGGTTCGGTGAGTGACTGCTTCTCCATCAGCAGGCCCTTGGCGCGCTCGACGAGCTTGCGGGTCTCGAGGCGGTCGGACAGCGTCGCGACCTCCTTCTCGAGCGCGCTGAGTTCGTTGTAGCGACTCACCGCGACCTCGATCGCCGGCACCAGGTCGGCCTTGGTGAACGGCTTCACGAGATAGGCCATCGCGCCCGCGTCGCGGGCCTTCTCGATGAACTCACGTTGACTGAACGCGGTCAGCATGACGACCGGCGCCAGCTTCTTCTGCGCGATCTCCATAGCGGCGTCGATGCCGTCGCGGACAGGCATCTTCACGTCCATGATCACCAGATCCGGTGTCAGCTGCTCGGTCAGATCGACCGCGACCTGCCCGTTGGGCGCCTCGCCCACGACCTCGTAGCCCTCTTCGCGGAGCATCTCGATGAGGTCCATCCGGATCAACGAGTCGTCCTCGGCCACCAGCACGCGATGGGTCGTCGTCGACCCGCCGGCCTGAGCCGTCACGCTGTCCACCACCGTCATCATCCCCTCCTCCGAGCGAACCGCCCCGTCCGCGGCCCCGCCACGACCAGCACGATCCGTCACACTGTGATGCGAGCAGAGTACCGGCTGGCCCGCCGCTCGGCCGATCATCTAGAGTGGACTGTCGCAGCCGCCACAGCCGATGGCGACCTGCACAGGCCCTCGTAGCCCAATTGGCAGAGGCAACGGATTCAAAACCCGTCCAGTGTGAGTTCGAGTCTCACCGAGGGCACCACGAAACCCCTGTTCAGCAGGGATTTCACTCTTCCAGCGCCACATGCCCTGCAGCCCTCACCTGCTGAAAGTGGCTCCGTGGGGCAGCTCCGAGGGGATATCCCCTCGGAGCTGCCCCACGGAGCCACTTTCAGCAACAGGCCAGGCCATCGCGGCGAGCCTACGAGTACTCCTACCCGGCGTACATCTTCTCGATGATGCCCCGGGCGATGGTCGTGGCCGGGTCCTGCCCATTGACGCCGGGCGCGAGGTTCGCCCAGACGACGAGCGTGACCTTGTTCTCGGGGTCCGAACCCATGAACGAGTTGTAGCCGGGTAGCTCACCGGTGTGCCCGTACATCGGGCCCATCTTCGCGAGCCCCCAGCCGTAGCCGGCCGCCGAAGGGTTCGATGGGTCGCTCGATTGGATACTGGCCATTCGCTGCTGCTGCATCTGCTGATCGAGCATCTTCCCGTCGGCGAGGGCTTCGGCCCACGTGGCGAGGTCATTTGCGGTCGAGATGCCGCCGCCCGCCGCCCACGTCCACGACGGGTTGTTGTTGGTGACGTCGGCCGGCGCGAGCGACCCGTTCTTCGCGGCGGCCTGCATGTCCTCGGGAAGCGCCGGATCATTGATGGTGAGCATGTTGGTGCCGTAGAAGTAGCCGTGCGAGTACGGATCGGGCAGCGAGGTGTCGGGCAGCTCGGGGAACACCGTGCTGGTGAGTCCGGCCGGCTTGAAAATCCGGTCCTGGTAGACCTCGGCGAGGGGCTTGTCGTCGAGTTTCTCGGCGATCAGTCCGAGTAGCACGTAGTTGGTGTTGGAGTAGTGATAACCCTCGCCGGGCGGAAAGTACGGCTGGTTCTCGAAAGCGATCGCCAGCAGTTCGTCCGGGGTCCACACCCGCTGCGGATCATTGTCGAGCGCCTCGTTGACCTGCGGTGTCTCGCTGTAGTTATAGAGGCCGCTGCGCATGTTCAGCAGCTGCTCGATCGTGATGTTGTCGCCGTTGGGCACACCGGCGCGGTACTTGGAGACGGGGTCGGTGACCGCCAGCTTGCCCTCCTGCGCGAGTTGGAGGGTGACGGTCGCCGTCCACGTCTTGGTGTTGGAGCCGATCCGGACGTGGTCGTCGAGGGACACCGGCGTGCCACCGTCCCGCTCCGTGGTGCCGTAGGTCGCGGTGACCGTGCCCGAAGGGGTGCGCAGCAGCGCCACCGCGCCCGGCAGCAGGAACTCCTGGGCGCCTTCGTCCAGGGCTGCCTGCAGCGCGGCCTGGTCGAGGGGTTTGACGGTCCCTGCCGCGGCGGCGGACGATGGCGACGACGAAGCGGAGATGTCCGCCGACGAGGATTCGTCACCCGAGTCCGAGCAGGCAGAGACGATCAGCCCGAACGCCGCGACGGCGCCGAGCAATCGGAAGGAATTGGCACGCAGCGCTCGAGGTCTCATGCCCAAGAACGGTACGGCGCAAACCGTAGCAATATGAGCGCATTGACAGGTGAATGTGCTGGGTTCTGCCCGCGATCACACGGGCTGCGAGACCCCAACGGGTAACGCTGGCTACGCTCACCATCACAGAAGTGACGACCGGGAAGGCTTGCTGGCGGTGGATGCCCGACGACTGACGGTCAACTGCTCGATCCTGCTCACCGAGATATCGATCCTGCACCGACCACAGGCTGCCTACGACGCCGGCTTCGGCGCAGTCGAGTTCTGGTGGCCGTTCGACGTCGCCGTCCCCGCCGATCGCGAGGTCGACGCACTCGTCACCGCGATCGAGAACGCCGGGGTTCGACTCACCCACCTGAACTTCGCAGGCGGCGACCTCGCGGCCGGAGACCGCGGTCTGTTGTCACATCCGCACACCAGTAACGAATTCCTGGACAGTGTGGCGGTGGCTGTTGACATCGGAAGACGTCTGGGCACAGTCGGTTTCAACGCCCTCTACGGCAACCGAATCAGCGGCCTCACCGCGTCGGCGCAAGATGACCTGGCTATAGAGAACCTCGCGCGCGCCGGACGTGCCGCAGCCGCGATCGGCGCCGATGTCCTCGTCGAGCCGATCAGTGGTGTGCCCGCATATCCTCTGACGCTCGCTGCCGACGCCGTGGCCGTCTGCGATCGGGTACGGCGGGAGTGTGGGGTCGACAATGTGATGCTTCTGGCCGATCTCTATCACCTCGCCACCAACGGCGACGATCTCGACACCGTGCTCGACGATTTCGCCGATCGCATCGGCCACGTGCAGGTGGCCGACGCGCCGGGACGCGGGGAACCCGGGACCGGAACCCTGGACATCGCCCGATATCTCAGGACTCTCGCCGACCACGAGTACGCGGGCTGGATCAGCCTGGAGTACCGGGCAACTCGTCGCGATACATTCGACTGGCTCGCGGACTTCCCCGCGTGACCACACAGTTCTGAAGGGACACCACGTGGCCACAATCGCATTCATCGGACTCGGGGTCATGGGTAGCCCGATGTCGATCAACATGGTCCGCGCCGGACACACCGTCGTCGGCTACAACCGGACACCCGCCCGATCCGCCGAACTCGTGAAAGTCGGCGGCAGCGCTGCCGCTTCGATTGCACAGGCGGTCCCGGACGCGGACATCGTCGCACTGATGGTCCCCGATTCCACGGACGTCGAGAAGGTGCTCACCGCCGACGACGGTGTGTTCGCGCACGCGACACCGCACACGGTGATCGTCGACTTCTCCAGCATCCGGCCGGACGTCGCGGTACGGATGGCCGACGCGGCACTCGCGCACGGGCATTCGTTTCTCGATGCACCGGTCTCGGGCGGCGAGGAGGGTGCGATCGCCGGCACGCTCTCGATCATGGTGGGTGGTGACGATGCGGCGTTCGCCACTGCCACACCGGTACTCGAAGCGGTCGGCGGGACTGTCGCCCATGTCGGGCCGAGCGGGAGCGGGCAGCTCGTGAAGGCCGCCAATCAGCTCATGGTGGCGGCCAACATCGAGGCCCTCGCGGAGGCCTTGGTGTTCCTCGAGGCCCACGACGTGGACACCGCGGCCGCGGTGCGGGTCCTCGCCGGCGGCCTTGCCGGATCGTCGGTTCTCGATCACAAGGCCCACCGGATGCTCCGTCGTGACTTCGCGCCGGGCGCCCGAATTGACCTGCACCACAAGGATCTCGGTATCGTCACCGCCGCTGCGCGCGATGCGGGGGTAATCACACCCATCGGTTCGCTCATGGCGACGCTGATGGCCTCGGCGCGCGCAAATGGCGACGGTGGCCTCGACCACGGCGCCCTGTTCCGCGGCGTGGAGCGGCTGTCGGGCCGACTCCGTGAGGCATCCGACTAACCAAACCCATCCGACGATGGCGAGTCCGTCGCCGCTGCACCGTTTCGTTCCCGCGGATTCGATCGATGCAGCGGGAACAGATTCGTGCAGCGATGACCTCGCGGCCTATCGACGAAACAGTTTGTTACCCAACCACACCAACGGGTCGTAGCGACGATCCACGACGCGTTCTTTCATCGGAATCAGCGCGTTGTCGGTGATCTTGATGTGCTCGGGACACACCTCGGTACAACACTTGGTGATGTTGCACAGTCCCAAACCGTGTTCGGCCTGCGCCGAATCACGTCGCTCGGCCACGTCCAGCGGATGCATGTCGAGCTCGGCAACCCGCATCAGGAAACGAGGTCCGGCAAAGTTCTGTTTGTTCTCCTCGTGATCACGGACCACGTGACAGGTGTTCTGGCAGAGGAAGCACTCGATGCATTTGCGAAACTCCTGCGACCGCTGCACGTCGACCTGTTGCATCCGGTACTCACCGGGCTTCAGACCTTCGGGTGGCGTGAACGACTGGATTTCACGGGCTTTCGCATAGTTGAACGAGACGTCGGTGACCAGATCGCGGATCACCGGAAAGGTCCGCATCGGGGTCACCGTGATGACCTCGTCCTCGGTGAACGTCGACATCCGGGTCATGCACATCAGTCGTGGGCGGCCATTCACCTCCGCCGAACAGGATCCGCACTTACCGGCCTTGCAGTTCCAGCGCACGGCCAAGTCGGGGGCTTGGGTGGCCTGGAGTCGATGGATGATGTCGAGCACCACCTCGCCGTCGTTGACGAGCACTGTGTAGTCCTCGAGGTCGCCGGAATCGGTGTCACCTCGCCAGACCCGGAACTTCGCGTCGTAGCCCATGTCAGTTCTCCTAGTTGGCTCCGGCGTCGGGGTGACCGGCGATCTCACCGGCGGTGTAGTACTTCTCGATCTCGGGGAAATCGAACAGTTCCAGCAGGTCCGGACGCATCGGGATCTGGTCCTCCTTGACCACGGTGACCTCCGGCACCGGCGACTCGTCGCCCGCGTCGGCGGTGCACACCAGCAGTGTCTTGCGCCAGTTCGGGTCCATCGCCGGGTGGTCGTCGCGGGTGTGGCCACCCCGACTCTCGGTGCGCAGGAGCGCCGCCTTGGCGACACATTCGCAGACCAGCAGCATGTTTCGCAGATCGACGGCGAGGTGCCAGCCGGGATTGAACTGCCGGTGTCCCTCTACCTGCATCCCGCCCAGCCGGCTTCGCATGGCTTCGAGGGCCGTGATCGCCTCTTGCACCTCCGCCTCTTTCCGGATGATGCCCACCAGGTCGTTCATGAACTGCTGCAGTTCGGTGTGCAGTGTGTAGGGATTCTCCGGCTTGCCGTCGGCGGGAGGATCGAACGGCGCGAGCGCGTACGCCGCCGCCCGGTCGATGTCGGCCGCAGAGACCTGGGGCCGGGTCTGCAGGGATTCGACATACGACGCCGCGCCGAGCCCGGCCCGCCGCCCGAAGACCAGAAGGTCGGACAACGAGTTGCCGCCCAACCGATTCGAGCCGTGCATCCCGCCGGAACATTCGCCGGCCGCGAACAGGCCCGGCACACGCGACGCCCCGGTGTCCGGATCGACCTCGATCCCACCCATCACGTAGTGGCAGGTCGGACCCACTTCCATGGGTTCGGCCGTGATGTCGACGTCGGCGAGCTCTTTGAACTGGTGATGCATCGACGGCAGGCGACGAATGATCTCGTCGGCAGGCATGCGGGAGGCGATATCGAGGTAGACACCGCCGTGTTCGGTACCGCGGCCGGCCTTGACCTCTTCGTTGATCGCGCGGGCCACCTCGTCGCGTGGCAGGAGGTCCGGCGTACGGCGCGCGCTGTCGTTGTCCGCGAGCCACTTGTCGGCCTCTTCTTCCGACTCCGCGTACTGCCCCTTGAACACCGGCGGAATGTAGTCGAACATGAATCGCTTGCCGTCGGAGTTCTTCAGGACGCCCCCGTCGCCTCGAACACCCTCGGTGACCAGGATCCCCTTGACGCTGGGCGGCCACACCATCCCGGTCGGGTGGAACTGGATGAACTCCATGTTGATCAGGCTCGCCCCGGCACGCAACGCGAGTGCGTGTCCGTCGCCGGTGTACTCCCACGAGTTCGACGTCACCTTGAACGACTTGCCGATACCACCGGTCGCGAGGACCACCGCCGGGGCCTCGAACAGGACGAAACGGCCGGATTCGCGCCAGTAGCCGAACGCTCCCGAGATCGCGCCACCGTCTTTGAGGAGTTCGGTGATGGTGCATTCGGCGAACACCTTGATGCGTGACTCGTAGTCACCGGTGGCCGCGTGATCCTCCTGCTGCAGCGAGACGATCTTCTGCTGCATGGTCCGGATCAGTTCCAGACCGGTCCGGTCACCGACATGAGCCAGCCGAGGGTAGGTGTGACCACCGAAGTTGCGCTGGGCGATGCGCCCGTCGGCGGTCCGATCGAACAGCGCACCATAGGTTTCCAGTTCCCACACCCGATCCGGCGCTTCTCGGGCGTGCAGTTCGGCCATGCGCCAGTTGTTCAGGAACTTGCCGCCACGCATGGTGTCCTTGAAATGCGTCTGCCAGTTGTCCTTTTCGTTGGCGTTGCCCATCGACGCGGCACAACCACCCTCGGCCATCACGGTGTGGGCCTTACCGAACAGCGACTTGCACACCACCGCGACCGAATAGCCCTTTTCGCGGGCCTCGATTACCGCCCGCAGACCGGCACCGCCGGCACCGATCACAACAACGTCGTATTTGTGGCGTTCCGGTTCGGTCATCTAGGTCAAGCCCCCCAAACGTGAAATCGATTGCGCAACAGGCATTGCGAGCATGGCGACGGATCAACCCACAAATCGCAGGTCAGAGATTGTGTTGCTGGCCACCAGCATGATGTAGAAATCGGTGAGCATCAGCGTGCCGAGCGTGATCCAGGCGAACTGCATGTGTCGGGTGTTGAGCTTCGAGACCTGAGTCCAAATCCAGTACCGGACAGGGTGCGCCGAGAAGTGCTTCAGGCGACCACCGGTGACATGCCGACACGAATGACACGACACCGTGTAGGTCCACAGCAGGACGACGTTCACCACCAGGATCACGTTGCCCAGTCCGAAGCCGAAACCACCGCCCTTGCCGTGGAACGCGATGACGGCGTCGTAGGTGTTGATCAATGAGACGATGACCGCCACATAGAAGAAGTAGCGGTGCGCGTTCTGAATGATCAGCGGAAGCCGCGTCTCCCCCGTGTACCGCGCATGGGGTTCGGCTACCGCACAGGCAGGCGGTGAGAACCAGAACGAACGGTAATAGGCCCTGCGGTAGTAGTAGCAGGTCACACGGAAGCCCAGCAGAAACGGCAGGACCACGAAGCCGAGCGGGATCCACATCGGGAGTTCCGGGAACGGCGTCCCGAAATGGCTCGATCCCGGCACACACGATTCACTCAGGCACGGCGAATAGAACGGCGTCAGATAGTGATAATCCGCAACCCAGTAGGCACTGCGGACAAACGAACGCACCGTCGCGTAGACGATGAAGACCGACAGCCCGAGCACCGTCAGCAGTGGCGACAGCCACCATCTGTCCACACGAAGGGTTCGCGCCGCAATGCGCGCCCGTCCCGGAGAAAAGACCCCGGTAGCCTCCCGCTCAGTCGCGGGGGCGCTCACTTCGTGCGCTCACGCGAGTGGAAGCCCAACCCTTCGTCTTGCGCACCGAGCCACGCCGCCTCGTCTGACTTGCTGTCGGGGACGTAGATCACGTCTTCCTTACCCTTCGCCCGCAGCACCGGCGGCGGCTTGTGCTCGAAGTCGTGCAGGTCGATCTCGAGCCGATCGAGGTCGTTGGTCATCCGGCGGACGGCATCGACATCCCCGTACTTGGTTTTCAGTGTGACGATGTGATGCCGCAGCACCCCGATGCTGCGATGGAGTTCGTTCATCTCGGCCGTTATCATGGCGTTCCCTCCAAGCCTATGTGATAGACACCACAGTACCGCCAGGACTCACTCAGTCAACGACTTTGTCCGAACGTGTCGGGCCGCTCGTGGGGCCTTCCCCCCGCGCGGAGCTGACGGCCGCTTCGACTCCTTGTCCGAACGTGTCGGGCCGCTCGTGGGGCCTTCCCCGCGCGCGGAGCTGACGGCCGCTTCGACTCCGAGTGGCCGGCCGGCACACCACTACGCTGAGCATATGGCGATCAAGACCCAGCCGACCGACGCGTCGGTGCAGGATTTCCTGGACGGCGCGTCCCCGGCCCGTCGGGTCGGCGAGGGACACCGCGTCGACGAGATCATGCGCACCGAGACCGGCGCACAACCGGTGATGTGGGGCCCGTCGATCGTCGGCTACGGCTCCTACCACTACGTGTCGCCGTCGAAAACATCTCGGACCGAAGGCGATTGGCCCAAGGTTGGGTTCTCGCCACGTAAGACCGCGATGACCTTCTACGGGCTGAAGGATCTGCCGGAGGGAGCTGCACTGCTACCCGAACTCGGCACGTACACCGAGGGAGCGGGGTGCGTATACGTCAAACGGCTGGAGCAGATCGACATCGACGTTCTGCGTCAACTCATCCGTATCGCGTTCAGCCGCGGCGATGATCCCCGCCCCTGAACAACCCGCGATCAGCGTCGAACGTGTCCGACAGCGCCGTGAAAAGCGGATCGACGCGACCGGCTTCGGTCAAGCGTGATGGGCGCCTCCGCGACCGGTTCACCGGAGGTGTGGTGGCCGACGAAGGTGCCACGATCAGCCCGTAAATTTCTCAGGGTTGTTCACGGAGCCAGCGTCGCGCCGCAACGGATACCGTTCGTACTCGACCGGGATCAGACCGATCGGGTCATCCGGAATCACGCCCTCGCGACGACGGGCCACCGCCCGCACGTAGCCGAGGTATTGCCCGGCGTCGGCTTCCAGAGCTCGGATCTCGGTCTCGTTGTCCGGCGCGATCGCGTTCTGCCATTGCAGCCAGTACTGCCACCCGTCTTCGAGTGCGTCAGATAGCTCGACGTCGACCACGCCCGAGCGCGTCCATTGCCGACGCCACCACTGCGCGGAATGCAGGCACGCCATGCCCGGTTCCCACCACTCCCGCAGATGCGCCGGCGGTTCTCCGTCGATCTCACTCAACAATCCGGCTCCTGCGATCCCAAATCGGCCTCCCGGCCGCAACAGTCGCATGAGATAGCCGAGGTACAGGTCGTCGGTGCCGTAGTACACGTACGAGTCGATGCTCACGATGGCGTCGAAGAAGTCGCGAGCGAACGGCAATGCGCGTGCGTCTGCGTGTAGGGGGAACACCGATGCGGCCACTCCGGCATCGCGAATCCGTTGTGCGCGTTCGTCTACGCCGAACCACAGGTCGACAGACCAGATCTCGACGCCGAACTCGCGATGTAGGAACACCGACGACGCACCTCGCCCGGCCCCGAGATCGAGGACGCGCATTCCGGATTGCAGGTCCATTGCCTCGCACAGCCACTCGGTCAGCCACAGCGAGTTCGCTCCCCCGCTGACTGCTGCACGGACCCAATCCGGGTTATACCCGGATGCCCGGGGAAACCTGTCGTTGTGGGACGATCCGCCGACAATGTCAGACATACGCCGCTCCGCTCGAAGGTGCGGTCTTCCGCTCAACCACGATGCCGACGACATCGAGTACATCGTCGACGGCGCGTTCGAGGTCCGACACCGCATGGACAGGGCTGCGGCAAACGGTACCAGGCCGCTTGCCGATCCCGACCAGGACTTTCGCTCGCATTGAGCGGGACGCCGGGCGCTCCGGTTGATCCGACCCGACGTTGATTATCGTCTCGACGCCGCCGCTGCACTGCTACGTCTTCGCGAAGGCGAACACAGACTGCACCGGTTGAGCGACACCCATCCCAGGGCACCAATAACCAAGGGACGCTGAAGCTGTCGCGGATGTGGCGTGAGCCACTTCGGTTTGAATCGAACCTTACGCACCAGTAAGTTCGCGGCCATGCCCAAGACCACGATCGCCGGCACGACGGTCCGTCGAGCGATGATCGCCGTGGGTGCACTCGCGATGGTCGCATTCACGGCGCCCGTCGCGCATGCCACCTCCGGAACGACGACCTGTAGGCCGACACTGCCGACGGCGGAGCGTCAGCACATCGCCGACCTGTCCGCACCGTTGGCGAACCGCACACTGACCGAGGCCCGCGACAATGTCCATGAGATCGCCTCCATCTGGGCCGGTCAGGGAGACCCTCGCGGCGCCTTCGCCGACGTCTATGCTCCGATCCTCGACGTCACCCTCCGATCCATCGCGCAACACGCCTATCAGGAGACACCGTGGGCGGAGCGTCTCGCGGTGAACTTCGTCAATCGCTACCTCGAGGCCGTCAACGCGCACGTCACCGGCGGCGAGGTGCCCCGCGCATGGCAGCAGCACTTCCAGTTCGCCACCGACTGCCGGCACAGCGGTGGCCGGGTGGCCACCTCGGGGATGAACTCCCACTTGATTCTCGATCTCCCGGCAGCCATCGTCGCGGTGCACACCGACGCGGACCAATGGGCCGACTTCAACCACTATGGAGAGATCCTCGGAAGCGCGACCCCCGACATCATCGCGTCGATCAAGGAGGATTACGGCACCGACCTGACCGAACTGTTCACCGCTTCGATAGTCGGCGACGCGATCGGCGAACAACGGGCGACGGGTTTGTTCTTCCAGAGCGTGCGCGCCGCGGCGTGGGTGAGCGGGCGCGGGCTGTCGAATCCGGTCACCAAAACGGCGACCTACGGATCGATGTGGGCAGAATGGGCGACCGCGGAGGCCGCCCTCGATACATCCGATGCGGTCGGCCTGTTCTGACGCTCAGGTCAAGGCCGCGTCGTGCGCCGGTAATAGTCCCGCCACACCAGCCGGTGCACCGGGATCAATCGCGGAATCGACCGCACGCCCGGGATGAAGGGAACCAGCATCAGCAGAATTGTGAGCAGGATCATCAGGCCCCAGACCAGGGCGTCGGCATTGTCGGACGTGGAGAACGGCGGAACCTGATACCAGAAGGTGTAGAGCCACATCCACGGCTGGCCCGGGGCGTTCCCTACCTCGTTCATCATCCCCCACTGGTCGCCACCCAGGTGCTTTGCCCGCGCCTGGTCCTCGAGATAAGCGCCGTCGGACAGCAGTAGGAGTGACCGGGTGGCGTCACCGCCGTAGAAGTTGCCGGCCGAGGTGAGGGCCCCCTCCAGACCACCGCTCAGCGCATAGGTGAGGAACTCTGACGACAGGGTGGGTACCGGTCCGTAGTCACCCGGCGCCACCGCAGCCGGGTCGCCGGCCGCCCCGGTGGCGGCCTCGCCGTCGGTTGCCGGGGTACCGATGGCATCCGAATAGTCGGTTGCCCACCTGGTCCGCTGATCGGGTGTCGCAGCCTTCCAGCGAGCGAGTGCCACCCCGAGCCGTGGGTTGTTCTGAACATCTCCGAGCGGATCGAGGACGAGATCCGCCGAGTCGACCGGCAGGCGGACTCCGCCCCACTTCTGCAGCGGCAGTGGTCCGAGCTTCTGGCCGTCCGAGGCGTTGTTGTACGGAGGTCCATAGGTGGCACTTGCCGTGGTGCCCGCGAGTTCACCGGCGGCAGTGGCGATGACGTCATTGGGTGCTGCCTGTGCCCACGCCTTCAACGTGATTGGTCGCTCATCCGGCGACGAGAAGATCGCTGCCAGGCCCACACTCAGGATGAGAACGACCACCAAGGCGATGGTGAACTCCTTGACCAGGTCGTAGGGCCGGGTCGGGAAGCCGTGTGAGTCCGGCGTCCTACGGGCCATGACCTCAGACCTCCTGGTCGGCGCCGATCGGCGGGACCACGCCGTGACGCCGCACCAGCACCACGTGGATCAGCGTGAGTGCGCCGACGCCCAGCGGCAACAGCACGATGTGCCACATCAGCATCTGTCCCGGATTGAGTACGTTGAACCACGCCCCGATGCCCACCGAGTTCAGACCGTCCTTGGCCTGGGTACTGATCCATTGCGCGTCGAAATTGGTCTGCGACAGGAATCCCGTGAACGACGCGCCGATCGCCGTGACGAACAGCACGACGCCGGTCATCCAGGTCATCGAGCGCCCGCCCCGCCACGCCGCCATCCAGAACTTCCCCCACAGGTGGATGACCATGAACCCGAAGAGCAGTTCCACGCTCCACAGGTGGACCGAGTTGACGAAATGGCCCAGCGACGAAACGTGCCACCACGTTGAGCCGCCCAACGCCAGGACACAGCCCGAACCGATGACTACTACCAGGGCCGCGATCGTGAGCACACCGAAGACGTAGATCCACGACGCGACGTAGACGGGTTGCCGGTCGGGAAGCGCCTCACCTGGCGGAACCAGACGGGTGATCCAACCGCGTACCCGGACTGTCCAGTTCGACGAGTCCGTCCCGTGCTGCTTGCCGATCCGATCCGAGGCGGTACTCATCGATCCTCACCGCCGTCCTCGTCGGAGGCCGTGCCATGCGCTGACGGGTCATGGGCTGAAGGGCCATGTCCGGACGGAAACGGAATGATCAGCGCCAGGATGAACACGACGACCATCACGGCAATGATCGCCAGGTTCGTGACCGATATCTGAATTACGCCCCATTCGACGTATTTGCCAGCTCCTTCGGCCACAGAATGTACGAATTCCACAGCGCGCCACCCGCCTTCATTCGGCACAGCGCCGGAGACGCTGTCGGGGACCTAATTCAACGTACGTCGGCACATCATCTCCGCGCTACCACCTGTCGGTTATCAGAAGTTTCGGTGACCTGGAGGTGGCCCCGAGGTCGCGCAGTGGCCGACGCTCACCGTTACTGTGGTCGGATATGGTTTCGCAGCAACAGTGGGAACGACGGACCCAGTGGCCGATGGCCGGGGTGGCTCTCTGCTTCCTGGTGGCCTACAGCTGCCAGGTGCTCCTTGACCTGACCGGAACGTGGCAGGCGGTCTGTGCCGTCGTCATCCTGGGGTCCTGGGTCCTCTTCTTCGTCGATTACACAGCCCGCCTGATACTCGCCGATCAACGATTACGCTGGTTCGCCCATCATCTGTTCGACTTCGCGGTGGTGCTGCTACCGGCCATTCGGCCGCTGCAACTTCTGCGTCTGCTGGCGATGCTGTCCGTCATGCATCGGGCGGTCGGCGGCGCGATCCGGGGCAAGGTGATGATGTACACGATCGCCTCGTCGGTGCTGCTGATCTATGTCGCCTCGCTGGCGATGCTGGAGGCCGAACGCGGACATCCGGACTCCACCGTGACCACCTTCGGCGAGGCCCTCTGGTGGTCGATGGCCACCGTCACCACCGTGGGCTACGGCGACTTCTCGCCGGTGACCACCACCGGGCGGTTCGTCGCCGCAGGTCTGATGATCGGCGGTATCAGCCTGATCGGTGTCGTGACCGCCACGATCGCGTCGTGGATCGTCGAACAGGTCTCCGAGGGCGACGCGGCACACCAGGCCGCCACCGCCCTGCAGATCGAAGAGCTCCGCAACGAGGTCGCCCGCCTGGGTGAGCGACTCGAGTCCGACTCGGTGCGCCCATGAGCCGCCTCCTCCCGATCCTTGTGGCGGCGCTCTCGGCGGCCGGCGGTGCCACCGCACTGCGCTACCGCCGCGACATCGCAGACGCCCGCGCCCGCGTCGAGGCGATGGATCGCCGTGCAGTCACCACCCGGTTCGGCGCCGTGGAGTACACCGAATACGGCTCGGGTTATCCGATCCTGGTCAGCCACGGCATCTTCCACGGCTGCGACGGCGGGCTGCTGTCGGTGCGGGACACGGTCAGAGGCCGGCGGATCATCGCTCCGTCCCGGTTCGGCTACCTGGGGTCGGACATTCCCGACGACCCGTCGGTCGCCGGCCAGGCCGACGCGTTCGCCGAGTTGCTGGACACACTGGGTTTGACCGCGGTTGATGTCATCGGGATCTCGGCGGGCACGAGTGCCGCGGTGCAGTTCGCGCTGCGCCATCCCGATCGGGTGCGGCACCTGATCATCAGTTCCGGGAACTTCCCCGGCAGCGGCACCGCGCAGGCACCTCCGGCGTGGGCGAAGGCGTTCTACTCCGACCCGCCGCTCTGGGCGCTCAAGACGTTCGCCCGGCCGGCGTTCGCCCGCATGATGGGTGTCCCCGAGGGGTTCCCGCGAGGCGACGACGATGGCCGGATGCTGGCGCAGCTGCTCGACACCATCTTCCCGGTGCGCCTGCGTGCCGCCGGCGCAGTGTTCGACGCATATGTGGCGAACCCCGAGATCAACACCTATCCGCTCGAGGAACCCGCGTCCCGACGCTGATCGTGCACGCCGCCGACGATCCGCTGGCGTCCTACGACGCCGCCGCCCGGGCCGCCGACCGCATCCCCATCGCCCGGCTCGTGAGTCTGGAATCGGGCGGCCACCTCCAACTGGGTCAGACCGAGCGGGTGCGCACCGAGGTCGAGGCCTTCCTGTCGAACGATCAGGCGAGCAGCACAACGTAGACGGCCAGGTACATGCCGACGAGAATCGCGCCGGTGACCCGGGTGTGCCGGCCCCGCGCCAGTAGCAATGCGACGGCGAACACGACGGATGCCGTCGCCACCAGGACCCCGCGCTCGACCAGCGACGTCGAGACGAGGGTGGGCGCGACGAGCGGGCCGATGCCGATCGACAGGGTCGCGTCGACCATCGATGCGCCGAGGGCGTCGCCGACGGCCATATCCGAGTGACCGCGGCGCAGCGCGGTCACGCTGAACAGCAACTCGGGTAGCGATGTGCCCAGCGAGGCGCCGAAGAAGCTGACGAGGAACACCGGGACCCCGGCCGCGTCGGCGAGCCTGACGACACCCCAGATCGCCGCCATGACGCCGACGGTGATGATCGCTAGGCCGACCGCGAGCTGTGCGAGCGCACGGAGGTGACTGCCGTCGTCCGGCTCCGGTGGGTCTGTCTCCGTGTCGCCACCGAACCGCCACACGATGAACGACAACAACACCCAGGAACCGACGAGCACGGCCCCGTCGAACCGGGAGAGGTCGCCGTCACGCATGAGGGCCGCACCGACCAGCAGCGCCCCGACGATACCCACGCCGACGATCGTGCTGCGCCGACGCGGAAGCAGCAGCGCACCCCCGAGCAGCGGCATCAACCCGAGGACGAGCGTGATCTGGGTGACCACGGAACCGATCGAGTCGCCGACGTTGACGTCGCCCAATCCCTGCACCGAGGCGGCGATCGAGTTGACCATCTCGGGCAGGTCGGTGCCCAGCGCCACGAGGGTCATACCCACGATGAAGGGTGGCAACCGGGTGCGCGCGACGAGGCTGTTCGCGCCGGTGACGGCCACCCGCGAGGCCAGCACCGCCACCGCGAAACCGGCCACCATCGCCGCCACCGCGACCACCAACCCCATGATCTACCGACTATCACGTCGGGCGATCTCGCGCTTGCCGGGGATTGTTGATGATCTTCGGAGGGTAGGTGCCCGCTGCAACTACCCTGGTCTTGTCGGGCGATCACTTGCACATCGGAGGTCTCATGCTCCTCACCAAGCACACACACGCCACCGTCACACTGACCAAGGACGACAAGACGCTCCTCATCGATCCCGGGGCGTTCACCCCCGACGCGGCCGAGCTCCTCGACGCCGCGGATGCCGTGCTGATCACGCACGAACATTTCGACCACTTCGACACCGAGAAGATCGTGGCGGCCATGAAGGCGCACGACGATCTGCACCTCTACGGGCCCGCGTCGATTGCCGGCGCGATCTCCGAGGTCTCCGACCGGGTGCATGCGGTCTCGACGGGTGAGTCCTTCGATATCGTCGGCTTCTCCGTCGAGACCTTCGTCGCCGATCACGCGGTGATCCATCCCGAGATCCCGTTGGTCGACAACGTCGGCTACCTCATCGACCGGCAGCTGTTTCATCCAGGCGATGCATACCTGAATCCGGGACGCCCGGTAGAGACGCTGCTCCTGCCGATCAGCGGACCGTGGATCTCGACCGAACAGGCCATCGACTACGTCCGCGCCCTGTCCCCCCGCAGCTGCATCGCGATCCACGACATCATGCTCAACGACACAGGCAAGGCCACGGCCGACATGTTCCTCGGCGAGAACTCGCTCACCAAAACACCGCTGGAGGTTCTGGCATTGGGCGAGACCCGAGACCTCGGTACCGAATGACAGATGACGGGCCGCGCGCCGAGCGGCGCTGGACCGCATCAGCATTCGTCGTCGTCTCGATGGCGGTGCCGTTCCTGCTGCCCGCCCGCTATTCACCGGGCACCGACTGGTTGCTGCCCGCGATCGAAGGGACGGTGCTGGTGGCCCTCATCATCGTCGATCCGGGTCGAATCGATCGGCCCGGCCGGTGGGTCCGGGCTCTGTCGCTCGCTCTCGTCGCGGCGATCGCCACGGGCGCGGCGTGGGGGGCCGGGCGACTGGTCTGGGATCTGTTGCACGGCAACCCGGATACGACCGTGGCAAACGAACTGCTCGTCTCCGGGGCGCTCATCTGGCTGCAGACCATCATCGCTTTCGCGTTCCTGTACTGGGAACTCGACGACGGCGGGCCCGTCAACAGACATCTACATCCGCGCCAACACCCCGATCTGGCCTTCCCGCAGCAGCTCGATCCCCGCCTCGCGGCACCCGGTTGGCGACCGATCTTCTTCGACTACCTCTACCTCGCGCTGACCAACGCCACCGCCTTCAGCCCGACCGACGTCATGCCACTGGCGCGTTGGGTCAAACTGGCGATGGCCACACAATCACTCCTGTCGATCGTCGTCCTCAGCCTCGTCGTGGCCAACGCGGTCAACCTGCTCGGCTGAGCACCTTCACCGCGAGCCGGCATCGTCGTCGCTCGGCGGCACCTTCCGCAGCCGGGAATCACATTGTGCCCGTATCGAATCCGCAGGTAGGTGTCGAGTGCTGCCGTCGGGCGACACGGGTCTGACGGCAGGTGCGGACAGTGTGAAGGCACGACAACCTCGGGTAGCGTTGCCCGAGACCAACCGGAATCGACAGGAAGGTGAGATGGCAGCGTCGGCGATCTCCATCGAAGGTTTGACCAAACGCTTCGGCACCCTCACCGCGGTCGACGGTCTGACGTTCGATGTCGCGCCCGGACGGGTGACCGGATTCCTGGGTCCCAACGGCTCAGGGAAGACGACCACCCTGCGGATGGTTCTCGGTCTCATCGAGCCCACCGCGGGCCGCGCGGTGATCGGCGGCCGGCCGTACCGCGAGATCCCGCGGCCGATGCGGCTGGTCGGGGCCGCGCTCGAGGCGTCCAGTTTCCATCCCGGACGGACCGCCCTCGGCCACCTCAAGACACTGGCACCCCAGACCGGTGTCTCGACTGCACGCTGCCGCGAGGTTCTCGAGTTCGTCGGTCTCGGCCCTGCCGCCGATCGCCGGGTGGGCGGGTACTCGACGGGCATGCGGCAACGGCTAGGGCTGGCCGTCGCACTGCTGGGCGACCCGCAGATCATCGTTCTCGACGAACCGGCCAACGGTCTGGACCCACAGGGCATCGTGTGGTTGCGGGAACTGCTGCGCTCCCTGGCGCACGAGGGCCGGACGGTGCTGGTCTCGAGCCACGTGCTCGCCGAGGTGCGCAACACCGTCGACGACGTCGTCGTGATCAGCGGTGGCAAGCTCATCCAGGCGTCCACACTCGCGGAATTCGAATCGCTGGCCGAAACCGCCGTCGGCGTGCGCACACCCGTGCCCGACGCATTCGCCGTACTGGCCCACGACCGCGGCTGGGCCGTCAGTGAGGGACCGGGCGGGTTCCGGGTCGACGGACAAGATGGTGCCACCGTCGGATCGGCCGCCTTTGCCGCGGGCATCGAACTGCATCAGCTGGTCGATATAGGTGCCGATCTCGAATCAGTGTTCCTGAGGCTCACGTCGGAGGACCGCCGGTGACGGCCGCGCTGATCGCCGAGTACCGCAAGTTCGTGTCCACCCGGATGTGGTGGATCCTGCTGGTCGCCCTGGTCCTGTACCTCGGATTCATCGGCCTGGTGCTCAGCGTCTCGTTGACCGTCGAAGTCGAGGGCCGGCCGCCACAGACGCAACTCAGCGGAGCTGAACTCGCACGCTCCATCTATGCGCTCACCAGCCCGATCGGATACGTATTCGCGCTGGTGATCGGCAGTTTGGCGGTGACCGGCGAATTCCGCCACCAGACCATCACGACCAGTCTCCTGGTGGAGCCGCGCCGCACTGTCCTGCTGTCGGCCAAACTGGTCGCGGGCATTCCGATCGGACTGCTGTACGGGATTCTCGGCACCGCAGCGGTGGTGGTCACCGCTGCTCCGGTGCTCGCCTGGCAGGGAGACGGCGCCTACCTCACCGACGGCAGGACAGTGGAGGTCATCGTGGCGTCGATGCTCGTGATGGTCCTGTGGACCGCCATGGGTGTCGCATTCGGATCGGTGGTCTCCAATCAGGTGGCGGCCATCGTGATCCTGCTCGCCTTCACACAGCTGGTCGAACCCATCGCGCGGGTGGCGCTCGCCTCCTTCGACGCGACATCGTCGGTCGCGCTGTATCTCCCCGGCGCGGCCGCCGACGCGGTCGTCGGGTCGAGCTTCTACTCGTCGGTGGGCAGCGGCACCGTCGAACTGCTGCCGCGGTGGGCGGGTGTGATCATCATGCTCGCCTACATCGCGGTCTTCGCGGTGCTCGGCCGCGCCACGACGTTCCGCCGAGACATCGTCTGACGGAACCGCCGTGGCGAGACCGGACTACGGCCGGATCTCGAATACCGCGTTGAACCCGGTCTGGGCGGCCATCCGGAACCGAGTGAACCCGGCGTCGGCGGCGATTTCGCGGACCGCGGCCTCGCCGGCCTGAGCACCGAGCGTGTAGCCACCCGGCTGCGACAGGCTGTTCGGCAGACACAGGAACACCGACGCGCTGTAGAACAGCCGTCCCACCGGATTGAAGTTCTCCTCCACGACGTCGGAGGCGAGCGGTTCCACCAGCAACCAGGTGCCGTCGTCGGTCAACGCCTCGCGAATCCGGCGGGCCGCGCCCAGCGGATCCCCCATGTCGTGCAGGCAGTCGAACATCGCGATCAGGTCATAGTCGGATCCGGGGAACGTCTGCGCCGTCGCGACCTCGAAACCCACCCGATCGCCGAGGCCGGCCTCGGCAGTCCGCTTGCGCGCCAGGGTGATCGACTCCTCGTGGTAGTCGACGCCGACGACCGAGCTGTTCGGGTAGGCGGCCGCGATCAGCCGTGTCGACGACCCGAGCCCGCAACCGACGTCGGCCACGCGCGCTCCGGCGTGCAGCTTGTCTTCGACCCCGTCGAGCGCCGGGATCCAGGTGGGTACCAGGTCCGCGACGTAGCCGGGGCGATAGAAGGCGTCGCACCCGACGAAGACATCCTCGTCGTGTTCATGCCAGCCGACGCCGGCGCCGGTGCGGAAGGCCTCGGTGATCTTCGGTTCCGCGCGCAGTGTCCCGAGCCCGATGCAGAAGGCCGCGGGGACGTTCGGCCCGTCCGGATCGGCGAGGCAGAACGCCTGCTCCTCGGTGAGCGAGAACCGCCCCGTCGCAGGGTCGTAGGTGACGTACCCACCCGCGGCCTGACCGCGCAGCCACTCGGTCAGATACCGCTCGTGACAACCGGTTCGGGTGGCGAACTCGGCCGGCGTCGCCGGTCCTTCGGCGAGCGAACGGTACAGGCCGAGCCGCTCACCAATCACCACCGAACCCGCCGCGTCGGTGGCGGCCATGTCCGCCACGACCTGTCCCATGAATTCGGTTACCTTCTCGGGGTCCATCTCAGTACTCCTTCGTGTCGTCGACCGGCACGATGCCGGCCACCACCGAAGAGTCGCCGAACGCGCTGTCACGGCACTGCCGTCGGCTATCGTCGTGCTGACACGAGCACACGGGAGCAGCCATGCCCACCCAGCGCAGACCATCGACACTGCGTATCGAGGTGCTCGGACCGTTGCGGCTCGTCGTCGATGGCGAGATCGTCGACGTGCCCGGCTCCAAGCGTCGGGCCCTGCTGGTACTACTCGCGATCGCCGAAGGGGCGGTCGTACCCGTCGATGCACTCCTCGACGCGTTGTGGCCGGCGGGGATCCCGGACACCGGACGGCAGGCGCTGCAGAACCACATCTCGCGGCTACGTGCCCAACTCGGTTCCGCCGCGGACCGGCTCGAGACGCTGCCGGGCGGGTACCGGCTGGCCCTCGAACCCGACGAGCTCGACGTCATCGCGGCCCGCACCCGGCTGGCGGCCGCGCAAACCGGGTCGCCCGGGTCTTTCGAGACACTCCGGGAGGCCTACGACCTGTGGCGCGGCCCGGAGCTTCCCGACCTCACCGAGGTGGACCAGATCGCCACCGCCGTCGAGGGATACGCGCGGTTGCACCGCGAGATCGCCGATGCCCTGGTCGCCGTCGGGGTAACCGAGGGGCACGCCGGCCAGGTGGCCGACCTCGCCGCGTCGTCGTGGGCCGCCGATCCGCTGCGCGAACAGGCGGTTCTCGGTCACATGCGCGCACTCGCCGCCACCGGACGCGTACCCGAGGCGCTGCGCGTGGCCCGCGAGTTTCGCCGGCGACTGGCCGACGAGACCGGCCTCGACCCGTCCGCCGCACTGAGCGAGACCGAACGCGAGATCGCCGCGTCGGTCCCCGATACGGTTGGGCCGCAGATATTCTCGGGATCTCCGAGACTGATCGGACGCGAAACCCAGATCGCCTCTGTGCGGCGAACACTGGAAACCGAGCGTCTGGTCACGATCGTCGGGCCCGGCGGCGTCGGCAAGACCAGCGTCGCGCTCGCGGTCGCGCGCGCGACCCCGAACACGACGCTGGTGTCGCTCGCCCCCATCACCGAGGCCGCCGCCATCGCGCACACCCTGGCCGCGGCGCTGAACCTTCGCGTGGAACACGGCGACGTGCTGGCGGCATGTGTGGCCGTGCTGGGACAGCAACCCGCGACGCTGGTCATCGACAATTGCGAGCACCTCGCCGACGCCGCCCGCGACACGGTGACCCGCATTCTCGCGGCATGCCCCGACGTGAGAGTGCTGGCGACGAGCCGCGAATCACTCGGGCTGCCGGTCGAGTTCGTCTTTCGGCTGGCACCGCTGCCGGTTCCGGCGGCCGGCGACGATCCCGCCGGATTCCCGTCGGTGGCGTTGTTTCTCGAACGCGCACAACGGGTTCGACCCGCCGCCCGACCGACGCCGGATCAACTGGCCACGGTCGCCGACATCGTCTCCCGGCTCGACGGCATGCCACTGGCGATCGAGCTCGCCGCGGGTCGGCTGTCCACGTTCTCGCTCCGCGATCTGCATGCGCGGCTGGATCGTTCGCTGGATCTCTTCGGCGGCGGGCGGTCGAGCACCGACGCGCGGCACCGTACGCTGCGCGCCACCATCGAATGGTCCTATCGGCTGCTGTCCGACGACGAGCAGGCGCTGTTCCGGAGTCTGTCAGTATTTCCCGATGGCGTCGACCTCGACACCGCCGAGCGAGTCGCCGCCGAACTGAACCTGGCCACCGAGCCCGGCGAGGCGCTGGCCCGGCTCGTCGACGCGTCCATGGTCGACGCGTCGTTCCGCGGCGCCACCCGGTACCGCATGCTCGAGACGCTGCGCGCGTTCGGCCTCGATCGGCTCGCGGCCGCCGGCGAACAGGCTGCGGCGACGGATCGGATGCTGAGCTGGGCGTCCGCTCTCGCCGACCGGATCGGCACAGGTATGGAATCGGTGGCCGAGGCCGACGCCGACACGTTGCTGCGCCGGGAGATGCCGAACCTGCGAGCGGCGTGGCGCTCGGCACGCACCGTCGGGGCGGTCGATGTCACGGCCGCCATCGTCCTGGGCCTGTACAACGCGATCGCCTACCGGGATCTGATCGAGATCCGGCACTGGGCCGAGGAACTCGCCGCGGACCCGGCCCTGGCCGGCCACGCCCGCGCGGGGGCGGTGTTCGCGATGGCCGGCGAGGCCTGGTATCACGACGGTGATTACCGGCAGGCCGAACGCCTGGCAGGTGTGGGACTGGACCTGGCCGACGGGCCCGACCGGTGGTACGGACTGTCGGTGCTGTCGGTGGCCGACCTCGCCCGCGGTGAGTGGGATCGGTGCGTCGACCACTCCCTGGCCGCGGCCGAGCTGGCACCACAGCGCGACAATCTCGGCATCGCTGCCCTGGCCCGCGTGTACGCGGGCGATGTGGCGACGGCGCGCGACCTCAATGCGCGCGGGTCGGCGGCTGCGGTGTCGCCGTCGATGCGGTCATGGGCGGCCTACGTGGACGGGGAGATCGAGAACATCGCCGGCGACGCCGCGGCCGCCGAGCGCCACTATCTTCGGGCGATCGACCTGGCACACGAATCCGGTGCGACATTCTTCGCGGGGGTGGCGACGGTCGGGCTATTGACCGCGCGGACTGCGGCCGGGCGATTCGACGAGGCACTACGTGGGTACCGCGAGGTGCTCGACTACTTCACCCGGACGGGCAACTGGACCCATCAGTGGACCGCGCTGCGCAACCTCGCGATGCTGTTGCGCCGGCTTGGTGACGACGACACCGCGGCACTCATCGACACCGCCGCCGACCACGCCCCCGACGCACCGGCCCTCGCAGGTGCGTCGGCGGGCGCCGGCGCCGACGATGGCGCCGCGGCCGGCCGCGCTGAGGTGCTGGGCGCCGCGCGCGAGGCCATCGACCGGCACCTCACGCAGCGGTGATCCGGCGACGACGGCCGACGAACGATTCGTCGGCCACCCACGCGGTGTAGGTCGCCACGCCCATCGCGGCGATCAGCGGCGCGGTCTGGGATTCCTGTGCCGCGAGCGCACGGACCTTGCGTGCCGCCGTGGGCGGGTCCAGAACCAGGTCGAGGGCGAGCCGCTCGGGCGGGGTGGTGACCGGAAGTCCGGGTGGGTAGATCCCAAGGCTGTCGTTGAGCTCACGCCAGGCGGCCACCCGACGCAGTGCGGAGGTCGGCTGCAAGATGCGAGCGCCGGCCGGCGCGGCACGATCGAATGCCGTTGTGGCCCAAGCCGACACCATCCGGTGGTCGGGATGTCCGGTCACCCCGTCCGGCCCGAAGGTGATCACGGTGTCCGGCCGCACGTCGTCGATGATCTCGGACAGCCGGCCGATCGTGGCCGCATGGTCGGCGGTCGCGCATTCCCCGTCGGCGTGGTCGAGCCAGACGTGTTCGGCAACCCCGAGGATCTCGAGGCTCGCCGCCAGTTCCTCGGTACGCGTGCGAGCAAGCCTGGCCGGTGGCCAGGTGTCCGGGTCGTCGGTGCCCAGTTCTCCCCGGGTCGCCGTGACACAGACGACGCGTGAGCCCTGATCGCGCGCCAGTGCCATCAGACCACCGGACAGATACGCCTCGTCGTCGGGATGCGCCCAGATCCCCAAGATCGTGCCGAGTTCTGCCACGGTGGCGGTTTGCTCGATCATGATGTCCTCCTCGCTCGTCGGGATCCCCCTGATCGTCGAGGACCGGACTCGCGGCCGGCTAACGTGACGCTGTCACGGCCGGTTCAGTCGTCCGGGTTGTGGCGTGCCGACGGGATGAGCCGCAGCTGCGGTGGTCGCAGCGCCGCACCCATCTTCGCCCGGGCGGCGAATGCCCGCAACGCCCGCCGATCGGAATCGCTGACCTCCACGCCGAGCAGATCCCGCGCCCGTTCGTGCAGCATGGCGCGGATCGCGGGGGTGGGGACCTTGCCGGGCAGCCAGGTCCGCGGTTGCACGGCCTCGTCACGCAGCGCCTGCGCCTCTGGCGACACCTCGAGCCGGGTCGCGCAGAAGTCGTCGAAGTACTCGTCGAACTCGCCACGCGTGCGCGGCATCCGACGATCCGAGATGCCGTATTTCGAATACCAGCGGCAGCATTCGAGGTAGAGCTCGCAGATCCCGGTTGCTGTAGGCAACGTACACCATCTGGGAGACCGCGCGGCTCTTGTGCACCCACAGTCCACCGGGTACGTGGGAGACCAGGCTCGCCGCGTTGCTCGGGTGCAGGATCTGCAGACTGATCGCCCGCGGCAGCGCGTAGGCGAACCGCCGATCACCGAGGTAGCGATACACCATCGGCATCTCGACCCGACGCCGCGTATCCCTCTGGGCCATAGTCGCTTCCGCGGACACGCCTCCCCCTCGCTCATCCTCCGGCGGGTCCGGCGGCCCCCGAACACCGCCGGACTCGCCGACCCCGGCAATTCTGAGAACGCCGGTTGTCAGTCCAGGCTGTCATGGTAGCGGTCGGGCGCATAGGGACCATCGACCCGTCCTCAGATGAACAGCCGTCAGATCAACAACCGTCAGATGAACAGCCGTCAGATGAACAGGGTGCTGCTCGAATCCTGCGAATCGCCGAGCATCGTCGCGACACCACCGAATTCGACCCCGTCGATGAGATCGGACTCGGCGATACCGAGCAGTTCCATGGTCATCGTGCAGCCGATGAGGCGTGCTCCACCCTCCTGTGCCGAGGCGATCAGTTCGGGCAGGGTGGGAACGCCGTGGTCGCTCATCACCTTCTTGATCATGCCCGCGCCGGCGCCGCCGAAGTTCATCGTCGACAGCGGCAGGTGTCCCGCACCCGACGGCATCATCATCGACATCATCCGTTCCATCGCCGACTTGTCGCGCGACGGTGCGTCCTCGCGCTTCAGCGCGTTGAGGCCCCAGAAGGTGAAGAAGATCGACACGTCCTGACCCATCGACAACGCGCCGTTGGCGATGATGAAGGCGGCGACGAGCTTGTCGAGGTCGCCCGAGAACACCACCATCGTCGTCTTGTCCTTCACCGGCCCCGACGGGACGGTGGCCACGCCGGCGCCACCCTTGCGCATGGTCGCGACGTAGCCCGGCCCCTCGGGCTCGATGTCCACCAGGCGGTGACCGTTCTTGGAGGCCCACGCGGGCGCGTCGAGGGCGAATCCCGGGTCGGACACGGTCACCCGCACCTCGTCGCCGACCTCGATGTCCTCCATCGCCTTGGACAGCTTCATGATCGGCCCCGGGCAGGCCAGACCCGTGCAGTCCAGGTTGATGAGTGTGCCGGTCGCCTCAGCCGGCGCGGCTGCGATCGAGGCGGCCTCGGCGTAGGACTCCATCGGCGGCATCGCCTCGTAGGTGTCCTCGGGCTTCTCGTGCACCGCCTTGAAGGTGGTCGAACCGCCGGAGAGGGTCGCGACGTCGGTGAAGCCGGACTGCACGAGCACGCGATGGGCCAGGTAGGAGCGGAACCCGACCGCGCAGTACAGCCGCAGCGGCTGCGCGCGGTCCCATTCCCCTGCCTCGATGGTCTTGCGCAGCGTCGGCAGTGGGACGTTCACCGCCCCGGGGATGTGCCAGATGTCGTATTCCTCGGGGGTGCGGACGTCGACGAGGGCGGCACCCTCGGTCGCCGCCGGGAAGTCCTCGGCGTACCAAAGGGTCAGATCTCCGCGCAGCACGTTGGAGGCGACGAACCCGGCCATGTTGATCGGGTCCTTCGCCGACCCGAACGGCGGTGCGTAGGCCAGTTCCTGATGTTCGAGGTCGTAGACGGTCATCTGTTGGCGAATCGCCATGGCCATCAGGTCCAGGCGCTTGTCGATGCCGTCGAAGCCGCAGGCCTGCGCGCCGAGAAGGCGGCCGTCGTCGGGCGCGAAGAGCACCTTGAGGTGCATCATCGCGGTGCCCGGGTAGTAGCCGGCGTGGCCCGAGGGGTGGACATGGGCCGCCTTGTAGGCGACCCCCGCGGCCTTGAGCTGCCGCTCGGTGGCGCCGGTGCCACCGGCGACCATGTCGAACACCTTGACGATCGAGGTGCCCTGAGTGGAGAGGTATTCGGTCTCGCGGCCGCAGATGTTCTCCGCGGCAACCCGGGCCTCGCGGTTCGCGGGTCCGGCCAGCGGCGACAGGTAACTCCCGGGCAGGACCGTGTGCGGGGTCTCGACGGCGTCGCCGGCCGCCCAGATGTCGGGGTCGGAGGTGCGCATGTGCGTGTCGACCGCGATACCGCCGTGCTCGCCGAGGGCGAGTCCGGCCTCCGTCGCCAGCTTGGTGTCCGGTCGCACCCCGGCGGCCAGCACCACGAGATCGGCGGGCAGGGTCGTGCCGCTCTTGAGTTCGACGCTGACCCGCTCGTCGGGCAGCGGCGCGAATGCCGCCGCCGCGGTGGACAGGTGCACGTGGATGCCCCGCCCGCGCAGATGCTGCTCGACGGGAATGGACATGTCGCGGTCCACCGGCGGGAGGATCTGATCGGCCATCTCCACCACATCCACCGTGACGCCGCGGTGGTGCAGGTTCTCGGCCATCTCCAGCCCGATGTAGCCGGCGCCGATGACCACGGCGTGGACCGGGTCGCGTCGTCCGGCCTTTTGCTTGGCCAGCGCACCGTCCAACCGCGCCTTGATGCGGTCCATGTCACCGATGCGGCGCAGCACGTCGATGGCCGGGTGATCGATCCCCGGAAGCGGCGGACGAACCGGTGAGGCACCGGGGCACAGCGCGAGCTTGCCGTAGCTCTCGGTGTACTCGGTTCCGGTGTCGACCTCGCGCACCGAGATGGTGTGCGCCGCCGGGTCGATCGCGATCACCTCGGTCGCGATGCGAACGTCGATGTTGAGCGACTCACGCAGGCTCTGCGGGGTCTGCAGCAGCAGGCGGTCGCGCTCGGCGATGACCTCGCCGACGTGGTAGGGCAGACCGCAGTTGGCGAACGAGACGTGGTGGCCCCGCTCGAAGACGATGATCTCGGCGGACTCGTCGAGACGACGAGCCCTCGCCGCGACCGACGCTCCGGCGGCCACGCCGCCGACGACAACGAGTTTCATGACGAACTCCCGAATCGGACATACAAGTGTGGGCCCGAGCCTAGAACGATTCGTGGCCACCCACCCGGCCAATCGGTGTCTTGTACCGAATGTTCACTTGTGAAATCGATAATCTCGTCCCATGACGTTCCAGGGATTTCCCGAGGCGGCGCTCGATTTCTACGACGATCTGGAGATCGACAATTCCAAGGTGTTCTGGGAGGCGCACAAAGACCTCTACCGCACCGCTGTTGCCGAGCCGATGGCCGAACTCACCGACGCGCTGGCCGACGAGTTCGGCGCCGCGAAGATCTTTCGTCCTTACCGCGATGTGCGTTTTTCCAAGGACAAGACGCCCTACAAGACCCATCAGGGTGCCTACGTCGCGGTCGCCCCGGCGACCGGCTACTACGTCCAGATCGGCGCGCCCGGGGTGCGGGTCGGGGCCGGGTTCTACGACGCTTCCGCCGAACGCCTCACCGCGATCCGCCAGGCCATCGACGAACAGCTCCATGGCGCCGAACTCGTGCGGATCATCGATGTTCTCGAGGCCGCGGGCTGGGAGATCGGCGGCGAGAGGCTCAAGACCGCTCCGCGCGGCTGGCCCGCCGACCACCCGCGGATCGGGTTGCTCCGGCACAAGTCCCTGACCGTGATGCGCGACTATGGCTTCGACGAGGTCATCCACTCCCCCGAACTCGTGGACAAGATCAGGACGGACTGGCGCGAGACGACTCCGCTCGTCGACTGGGTCGTCCGGCACGGCGGGGCCTAGTCGGGCGGACCGGCCAGACCGTTCTGCAGCGCGTACAGGCTTGCACCCACCCGGTTGGAGGCGCCGATCTTGGTGTAGGTCCGTTCGACGTGATTGCGGACGGTCTTCTCGCTCAACACCAGCCGCTCGGCGATCTCCCGGTTGGACAGGCCGCGTGCGACGAGGCCGAGGATTTCGGTCTCACGCGGTGTCAAGGTGTCGTCGCGGTGCATCCGCGACCGGGCGTGTCCGGCAGCAGTGAGCACCGCCGCGACGCAATCGCCGTCGAGGGCGCCACGTTGGGCGCGCCGGCGCAACCGGGCCGCGGCATCCTCCGCAGACATCGGCTCCCGGTACGGGCGCGGTTCGAGCGCCGACTGGTAGGCGACGGCAGCGGCCAGCAATCTCTCGGATCGCCCCAGCGCCGCACCGCCGATACCGAGCGGATAGCCGGTGCCGTCGACGTGCTCGTGGTGGGCGCGCGCGATCGCCGCGATGGTGCCCAGGCCGGAGATGCGAGTCAGGACCCGGTCGGTCAGGTACGGATGCATCCGGACCCGCTCCCATTCGGCACCGGTGAGCTCGGCCGGCTTCGACCAGATCTGGTTGGAGACCCCGAGGCGCCCCACGTCGTGGACGAAGCCGGCCCGGCGGATCGCATCGGTGTCGGCCGCCGAGAGGCCGACTTGTCGGGCGGCGGAGTCGGCCAGCTTCGCCACCGATCGCGAATGGCCCAGCGCAAAGGGACATTTGAGGTCGACGAAATCCCCGATCGCGGTCAGCAGGACGTCGAGTCCGGCGCCGTCGAGTCGGATCTCCGCATCGGGTGCGAGGTCCAGCGCCTGTTGCCACGGGTCGTCGTCGGGAGCCGGGAAGAGGTCGGCGCAGTGGGCGCAGAATGCGTCGACGACCGCCGGGTCGAAGTGTCCGCCCCGCCGGCTGCGGACCATCGCCATCGCACCGTCGGCGCCGTAGAGACGTTCGTGTACCTCGGCCATGTCGGCCAGTTGGGCCACCCGCATCTCGATCGGGATGGCGTCGCCGGCGGCACCCGTCGGCAACCCGCCACCGTCGTAACGCTCGAAGGTGAAGGCGATCGCCTGTTCGACATCGGGGCCGAGACCGATGTGACGGGCCAGCGCGGCAGCCGACAGGCAATGCGAATGCACCAGAGTGGCGATGTTCCCGCGCGCGTCCCGGAACAACGCCGACATCGTCTTCACCCGCTGTCCCACCGGCTCTCCCCGACCGACGTTGCCGAGGAGGAAACGGAGGTAGGGCAGTCCCGACCAGTCGACGAGGTAGGAATCCCGCCGGACCGCGATGTCGTCACCGAACCACCGGGCGTATTCCTGGGAATCGGCGTGACATCCGATCCACATCACCAGGGTCGCGTAGTAGATGGTGGCGCGTTGCTCCCGTGCGAGACCCAGACGATCCGCGAGCCTGCACGCGACGACTGCCGACCGCAGCATGTGCTCGGCCGGCTGACCCAACCCCAGATCGATGGCGATGGACAGCCCGGCCAAGACCTCCACGCGTCGCGGCAGCGGGGGTGACCCGGTCATCGGTCCATTGTCGCGCATCACCGCGACCCCATCAGGCACGGCGCCGCACCCCCGGGATCAGCATCGGCGCCCGCCGACGATAGGCCACGTAGTCGGCCCCGAAGGAGCGCACCAGATCCCGTTCCTCGAGCTGAATGCCCAAGAGTACGAAACCGGTTGTGGCACTGGCAAACACGAGGTGCCCGACGGTCATCGTCGGGGCCACCCAGAAGGCGACCAGGAACCCGAGGTAGATGGGGTGGCGCACGAATCCGTACCAGAGTGGCACGACGAAGCGGTACGGCGGCAACGTGACGCCGCGGGCATTGGCGACGACCTGCCGCAGTCCGAACAGATCGAAGTGGTTGATCAGGAAGGTCGAGGCGAGCACGAACAGCCATCCCGCCAGTGACACCCCGATCAGCAGGTCTCGGGTCACTGTGCCCGACACATCCCAGACTGTGGCGGTGATCGGGTGCCACCACCACATCAGCGCGGCGAGACACGTCGTGGCGGCGAACACGTAGGTGCTTCGTTCGATCGGGGCGGGCACGAAACGGGTCCACCATCGCTTGAAGCCGGCCCGGGCCATCACGCTGTGCTGGGTGGCGAAGGCAGTGAGCAATGCCAGGTTCACGAGCAGCGCGATCGCGGTCGACGAGGTCGGACCACCGCTGTCGATGGTGTTCGGCACGATGTCGGTGCCGCCGAGAACGATGGTGGCGTTCTCGACGAATGCGATGGCCCACAAGAAGACGATGAGGAACAACAGGTAGGCGGCCGTGCCGTAGACGACACCGGCGACCCGGCCGATCGTCGGTGTGTGCGCGGTCCGTTCGATGGTGGTCATCGGGCCACCTCGACATCGACCGGCGCCTCGTCCTCGGACGACGGCGTCACCGGGATGAAGCGGGCGTCCCCGGCGAAGAAGATGCCCCGCTGGGGCAGCCAGAAGTCACCCAGGCGGGCCTGCGAATCGAGCGGGGCAGGATCACCAAGGTCCTCCCCGGCGAGAGTGGCCTCGCTCGTGCCGACCCGCCACACATGTAGTGGAGCTGCTTTGAACCACTGACCGTTCGGGGTTCGGCCGCGCAGTCGGACGCGGCCCACGCCGAGCATGGCGCGCGCCATCGGTCCCATCGAGGCCAGCACCGTGTTGCTGGTCCAGGCGGCCGCGGGCATCGCGCCGCCCATCGTGGTCATGATCCGCGTCGACGGCGACGCCACCAGTGCGACCCGCCAGTGCAACAGGTCCCCGAGGGTGACCTCGAGTGTCGAGTCGTCCACCCACGAGACGTCGATGCTGTCGACCCGGTCGACGGCGGCGCCGGCGCCGAACCACCGTGGGCAACTGCAGTCCGGATCCGTGGTCGTGTGGATTGTCCACCGGCCCTCGGGATCGCGATGCCAGATGGCGCGGTAGGGTGGCCCGACCGAGTTGGCCAGCATGTCTCGCAGTGCGAGGACGTGACCCGATGCGAACGGGATACCCATGACGCCGTAGCCGGTCAGTCGCTCGTCGGTGCCGTGGGGTAGCTGGGGATCTGCGCGCAGGGCGGTGACGACCTGCAGGGGTGTTGTCGTGTTCATGAGGCCAGTGTCGGCCCGGGTCGACCGCCGTCGCGTGAGGCGGTTGCCTCAACCATCGGCTCAGGACACGACGCCGTCGACGTAGACCCAGCGTCCGTCGTAACGCTCGAATCTGCTGCACTCGTGCAGCGTTCCGCGGGCCGCGCCGGTCCGGTAGTAGGCCGTGAAGGTCACCTCACCGGTGGTATCGAAAGGTGACCCCCCGGAAATCTCCTCGACGTCGAGTCGGTACCACTGCAGGCCGTCGTCGAGGTCGAGGCTCTCCGGTCGGGTGCGTGGATGCCAGCTCGCCAGCAGATGGTCGCGATCTCCGAGGGCGAAGGCCGTGAACCGCGACCGCATCAGGGCCTCGGCGGTACCGGCCCTGCGCTGTCCGGACAAGATCGGAGCGCAGCAGTCATCGAAGGTCAGGCCGGACAGGCATGGGCATCGGTCCGGGCGAACCCCGTCGCGCGGTCGTCTGGTCATCGTCGTCAGCTTATGCTCCGGCCTACTGCGTCCTGGTCGCACGGCGTCCAGCCGACTGACAGCAAGAGCACATGGCCGTCGCAGTGCGGCGCGGTGAGATGACCTCATGAAACCCAACGACAACAGCACCGACACCATCCTCGTCGTCATGGACGGCGGCCGGCGCGCCCACTCGATCGTGGCGCAGATCCTTGCTTCCGGCCGCAACGTGGTTATCACCGGTCCGTCACAGCGAGCACTGGTGCCCTACAACGATGCGTCCATCCACGATCACGTCCTGACCGTCGTCAGCGATCCCTCCGATCCGGCCCAGATCGAGCGGGTCATCGAACGTGCCGCCGACACCCTCGGATCGGTCATCATGATCGTCGACCCGGGTGGTCTCCTCGCCGACATCGACTCCGCCGACCGCCGGGTCGCATGATCCTGGAGAGCCTTCGCCATCTGGGCCCGCGAGAGGTGCGCGCGCGCTAGCATCCATTTTGTCGGGCCTGTCGATCATGTCGGGGACGTCGTATTGATGACGGGCCGGTACGTACCACATAACTGAACAGGCGGCCCTCACTCAAGGGAGAGTCATGGCGACGAAGGATGCAGCCGACATTGTCGAGGCGGTCGGCGGACCCGGCAACATCGAAAGTCTCACACACTGTGCGACCCGACTGCGATTCCAGCTGATCGACTCCTCCGGGGTCAAGGAATCCGATCTCGACGCGATCCCTGCTGTCATGGGCGCCGTCCCGCAGGCCGGGAACCGCTATCAGGTTGTTATCGGTGGTGGAGTCCAGACGGTCTACAACGACATCATGGCCCTGCCCGGGATGGCCGGAGGCGGGCCCACCGACGCTGCCGCCATCAAGGCGGCCGCCCGCGCGAAGGGCCCGCGGGGCAAGTCCGCCTGGCTGGACTCCCTGTTCGAGTACCTCTCGGATTCGTTCCGCCCCATCCTCGGCGCCCTGCTCGGCGCGTCGCTGTTCATCACTTTCATGTCGCTGATGAGCACCCTCGACGTGATCGGCAACTGGGCCGATCCGCGTACCGAACTGTCGCCGTCGTGGCAGTTCGTGAACTTCTGCTGGCAGTGCGTGTTCACCTTCCTGCCACTGATGATCGCCTACAACGCATCGAAGAAACTCGACGCCGACCCATGGGTCGGCTTCGCGATCATGGCTGTGGTCATGCTGCCCGGGTTCCAGGCGCTCATGTCCTCGGACCAGGTGCAGACACGCTCGGTCTTCGGTTTCGAGGTCCAGACCATCGACATCTTCGGCGTACCGCTGACCCTCTTCGACTACAGCTCGCAGGTCTTCCCGCCGTTGCTGATGGCCGCCGTGCTCGGCCCGCTCTACAAACTGCTCAAGAAACTCATCCCCGAGAACGTCCAACTGATCTTCGTCCCGTTCGTGGCGATGCTGATCATGATCCCGTTGACCGCCTTCGTCATCGGCCCGATCGGCGTCTATGTCGGCGCCGGCCTCGCCGACCTGTTGAAGTCCATCAACGACTTCTCACCGTTCATCTTCGCCATCGTCATCCCACTCGCCTACCCGTTCATGGTGCCGCTGGGCCTGCACTGGCCGATCAACGCCATCATGCTGTTGAACATCCAGACCCTGGGTTACGACTTCATCCAGGGCCCGATGGGCGCGTGGAACTTCGCGTGCTTCGGTGCGACCGCGGCCGTGCTGATCCTCTCCTGGCGGGAACGTGAAAAGCAGATGGAACAAACGGCGACCGGCGCCCTTGCCGCCGGCCTGCTGGGTGGGATCTCCGAGCCATCCCTTTACGGTATCCACCTGCGCTTCAAACGGATCTATCCACGAATGCTCGTGGGCTGCTTCGTCGGCGGCCTGATCATCGGCATCGGTGGTGGTGTCACGACCAACGCGTTCGTCTTCACCTCGCTGCTGACGATCCCCGCGTTCGACAGCATCGTGCTGTA
Organism: Gordonia rhizosphera NBRC 16068; assembly: GCF_000298195.1. Classification (GTDB taxonomy): domain Bacteria; phylum Actinomycetota; class Actinomycetes; order Mycobacteriales; family Mycobacteriaceae; genus Gordonia; species Gordonia rhizosphera. The sequence continues at coordinate 48,528 of NZ_BAHC01000164.1, forward strand.
CGGGATCGCCGTCGCCGCGGCGTTCTTCACCGCCATGGCCCTCGTGCTCCTCTCCGGCTACCGCACGCCCGAGCAGCAGGCGGAGTTCGAGGAGGCACGGGCGGCGGGGGCCGAAGAGCCCGGCCCGATCCCCATCGAGGACACCGCGTCGGCGGTGCACGCGACCGCCGAACAGGTCGAGGCGGCCGAGCGGTTCACCGCCACAGCCACTGCGGCGAAGACGTTGGCCGCCAGGGAAACCACCGCGGAGGCCCAGGGTGAGCGAGGTGCGGTGACCGAGATCGGTGCGCCGCTCGACGGTACGGTCGTCGCACTGAGTGCCGTACCCGATCCGGTGTTCGCCGCGGGGACGATGGGCGGCGGCGTCGCGATCCTGCCGTCCGGTGACACCGTCTATGCGCCCGCGTCGGGGATGGTGGTGGCCGCGCAGCCCACCGGACACGCCTACGGACTTGTCCTCGACGGCGGTATCGAACTGCTGATCCACGTGGGCATCGACACCGTCCAGATGAAGGGCGATGGTTTCGAGGTCAAGGTCAAGCAAGGGCAGAAGGTCACGGCCGGAACGCCGTTGGGCACCTTCAGCCGCAAGGCCATCGAGGATGCCGGTTACCCGCTCATCACGCCGGTGGTGATCATGAACACGAAGAAGTTCGCCTCCGTCGAGAAGATCGCCGACGGCGAGGTCAAGGTCGGGGTGCCGGTCATCGCCGTGGAGGCGAAGGCCAAGGCGAAGCCGAGCGCCTGAGCTACGGCGCCGCCAGCGAGACGAGCACGAACTGCCGCACCCGCCCGGCGGCGGTGGCCCCGCAGGTGGAGTACAGCGGGTCCGACAGGTGTTCGGCCAGTACGACTTCGATCGGACCGGCCGACCCTGTGAGGAGCACGCGGATCGTGTGCTCCTCACGCCTGAGGTCGAGCGGCGCGAGGGCGTCGATCCGGTCCTCCCCGATCGCCTGCCGCGCGAAGTGCTGTGCGGCCTGCACGGCGTGTGGCAGCGCGGTCCGCCCGCGCAGCAACGCATCGTCGAGGCGGCCCTCGCGATAGCGGCGGACGATCGCGGCGGGGTCGTCATGCGAGTCGACCCGGCCGTAGCAGAGTCCGTGCGGCAACACGAGCATCGTCGCAGCGAACCGGTCACCGCCGAGATGCGAACACTCCCACGTCCAGTCACCGAACTCGGCGGCGATGGCCGCGGCGACCCGTCGGCCGCGGACCGCACAACACTGATCGTGTTTGCCGTGGGCGCAGACCGCGATCAGCGGATCGGGCGACACCTCACCGTCGGTGCCGTCGAGCGCGAGGTCGAGGTAACCGGCGGGATCATCGACCTCCCCGTGGTGGATGCTCTCCTCGCCGGGCCGGGCGTCGACCACGAACCACCGCCAGCGGCGCGTCGACGGCCGGCGCCCGGGGCGACGGATCGCGACGATGCGCATCCCCGCACTCTCCACCCGGCGCACGATGGCGCGACCCAGTGCGGGGTCGATGACGGTGGGCGAGTTGAGGAACACGGACGGCCCCCATGGCCCCGACAGTTCCAGCAGCACCCAGGAATAGCCGGCCGACGCGGTCCCGTACATCGGGTCGTCGCGGCCGGCGGCCTCGTCGCTGCAGGGACGCCGATCCGTCATCGGTCTGTCCCCACGACGATGACGACCGCCTCGCGCAGCAGCCTGCGGATGACCACCTCCCCGTCGGCCGCGTCGAGACCGGGAAGGGTACGGGCGGATACCGTATCGCCGCGCCGGATCTGTGCGAGTGCGTCGGCGCAGACCGCCGGGAAGCTCACCGTGCGGTCGGGCAGGCGCAGCTCCACGCGCTCACCGCATCGGTGCCGGGTCGCGTGCAGACCGTGTCGCCAGCGCACCGCGGTGTCGGCGGTGAGATTGTCGATCGCCTCGAGCGTGGCGAGTGGTGCAACGGCCACCGGCCGGGTCCGCCGGGCATGCCGGGTCGCGAGCCGTGTCGCCGCAGTCGTGCCGAATTCCCCTGCCCGCTCACGCAACACGTCGATCGCGGTGGCGATCGTGCCGGCGATCGCGTCGGCGGGGTCGGCACGCATCGGTAGCGACGCCCGGAACTCCGCGACGGTGGCCAACTCATCGAGGACCGCCGCCATGACATCGCGCGCGGTGAGCGGCTCGACCCCGACGGTCAGGTGGATCGAGGTCTCCCCCAGCGCCTGCGCCGAATGAATCCACCCGCGGGGCAGATAGAGCGCGTCTCCCGGTTCGAGGATCGTGTCGATGACGGGTGCGTCGTCGGCACGTCGCACGATCGCAGCCCGGTGGTCGGTCCACGGCTGCGACGGCAGCGGATCGGTGTACACCGGTTCGTGCACCCGCCAGTGTTTGCGTCCGGTCACCTGCAGGACGAATACGTCGTGCACATCGTAGTGCGGGTCGAAGCCCCGATTGCTCGGTGGGGTGATGTATGCATTGGCCTGCACGGGATGTCCGAGATCGTCGACCATGTCCCGCACGAAATCGATGACCGGTGGCCACAACCGGTGCAGGCCCTGCAGCACGATCGTCGCACCGTCGGCGAACTGCGCGAGGACCATCGCCGAATCCACCTGGTCGGCGACCTCCGCCCCGAAACCCGCCGGCCCCACGAAACACTCGCGGCCAACGAGGGCGCCCTCCTTGGCCATCCGGATGAAGGGGATCCGCACACCCCGGGAGGTGAGGAGTTCGTCGACCGATTCTCCGGAGAGCAGGTCGTCGAAGTCCCGGGGCAACTCGTGCGACCGGCTGAGCATCGGTCGTCGTCCCCAGTGCCGTCCCGCGAAGGTCTCCGGATCGGTCGAGATACAGCGGCTCAGCATCGCCTGCCGCTCAGGCGGTTCCGTCCGCTCCGCCGTCGTGGCCTTCGGGGTTCGAGCCGCCGTCGGCCGTTCCCTCACCGGCACCCGCTGTGCCATCGGCACCGCCGTCATGGCCTTCGGGGTTCGAGCCGCCGTCGGCGGGTCCCTCACCGGCACCCGCTGTGCCATCGGCACCGCCGTCGTGGCCGCCCGGATTCGAACCGCCGTCGGCGGTACCCTCACCGCCGCCCGTCGAGGTGGTGATGTCGTCGTCGTTGATCGCCATCGATCGTCCTTCCTCGTCGGAGCCACCCGGGTTGGCGACTCCTGTCTCCACTATGTCGACATCACGGTGGGGATTCCGCGCATTCGCCGGATCCCCGTTTACGCTTCACGCATGAAACGCTGGAGCGTTCTGCTCATCCTGTGCGCCGCACAATTCATCATGGTCCTCGACACCACTGTCATGAACGTCTCCGTATCGGCGGTCGTCGAGGATCTGGGCACGACCCTCACCCAGGTTCAGCTGGCCATCACCCTCTACACACTGGTGATGGGGTCATTCATGCTCTTCGGCGGGCGACTCGGCGACATGTTCGGGCGTCGACGCGTGTTCGCGATCGGACTCGGGATCTACGGCACCGGATCGCTCATCACCGCGCTCAGCCCGAATATCGGTGTGCTGCTGTTCGGCTGGTCATTCGTGGAGGGCGCCGGCGCGGTCATGGTCATGCCCGCGATCATCTCGCTGACCGCGAGCAACTACGACGGCCGCGACCGAGCCACCGCCTACAGCGCACTGGGCGGGATCGCGGCGGCCGGGGCGGCGGCGGGCCCCCTCATCGGTGGGTGGGTCACCGAGGCACTGACCTGGCGCGTCGTGTTCGCGGCGGAAACGGTTGTGTGTCTGGCGATCATCGCCTCGGTGAAGGTGATCGCCGACATCGGGCAGAAGTCCGCGTCGCGTCGGATGGACTGGGGCGGGACGGTCCTGTCCGCGCTCGGTCTCGGCTTGATCGTCCTCGGCTTCCTGCAGTCCGGCAGTTGGGGTTTCATCAAACCGACCGGAGCGCTCACCATCGGCGACACCCAGATCACGCCGTTCGGTTTCTCCATGGTGCCGTTCATGATCGCGGCGGGCATCTTCGTGCTCATCGGCTTCTTCGCCTTCGAGCGCAGGACGATCGAACGGGGACACACCCCCCTCATGCATCCCGGACTCCTCAAGATGCTGCAGCTGCGCAACGGCCTGGTCATGCTGATGGCACAGCAGACCATCATCGGCGGCATGTTCTTCGTCATCCCGATCTACCTGCAATACGTGCTGCTGAAGAACGCCTTCGAGACCGGGGTGAAGCTGGCACCGATGTCGATCGCGATGCTGCTGGCCGCCTTCTCCAGCCCGAAACTCGCTGCGACACAGTCACCCCGCCGGATGGTCTCGACCGGTCTCGTCGGTGTGATGGTGGGATCGCTGTTGTTGATCACGACGATAGACGTGGAACTGAACGGCTTCCTGTTCGCCGTCGGCATGGCAATCTTCGGAGCCGGATTCGGCCTGATCGCATCCCAGCTGGGCAATGTGATCATGTCGTCGGTCGGCGACCGTGACCGCGGCGAGGCGGGCGGGCTGCAGGGCACCGCGCAGAACATCGGCACGTCGGTCGGTGTGGCACTGCTCGGCGCGCTGCTCGTCGCCGCCCTGAGCTCCGGCTTCAACAGCGCCGCCCAGACCAACCCGGATCTGTCGACGGCGACCAAACTACAAGTGGCCCAATTGTCCGCCGACGGAGTCGACATCGTGAGCCGCGACGAGATCGAGGCCGCCGCGCAGCGGGCCGGTCTGTCCCCCGACGAGGCGACCGCGCTCTCCGACGACTACGCGCAGGCCCAGATCGAGGCGATCAAGGAGGCGATCCTGCTGGCGATCTTCCTGGCCGCGATCGGCCTGGTGATCGCACGGCGTCTGCCCCGAGTCCCCGGCGCGGAACTCGGGGCGCAGCCCTAACCGTCAGCTACCGAGAATCTTCGCCTTCTGCGCGGCGAACTCCTGCTCGGTGAGGATGCCCTGCTGGAAGAGCGCGCCGAGCTGCTTGAGCTCCTCGATCGCGTCGGCGGACATCCCGCCGGCAGCCGGTGCCGCAGCGGCCGGAGCGGGAGCCGGGGCCGGCTGCTCGTAGTACTGCTGCTGAGGCGGCTGGGCGTAACGCTGCTGGTTTTCGTACTCCTGCTTGGCCCAGCGATTGGACTGGCGGCGAGAAACGCGGTTGCTCACCGACGTCGCGGTACCGGCGATGACCGCGGTACGAGCGGCCGCGCGGATGAGTCCTGGCATGGTGTTCTCCTTCGTGATCGGGTGAAAAGCGGTCGGCCGGGGGTCAGGCCTCGGCGTCGTCGAGGGCCTGCAGCAGAGCGTTGATCGGGATGCGTCCCGACGCGACCAGCTGCGCGCCGTTGCGTCGCAGCGCCGTCGCGAACGGTGCCGCCCAGGCGTTCTCGTAGACGATGATCGCGGCCGAGGTGCCCGGCTCGAGAACCGCCGTCGCCTCCGCGATATCGTCGTCGCCGATCAGATTCGTTGCCGCGCCCTCGAGTACGTCGAACTCTGCACCCAGTTCGTCGACGGTGAGTTGGGCGACGGTGCCGTCCTCGCCCTTGGTCGCGAACACGAGGTCGATGATCCGGATGATGCCGCGGTCGACCAGGTCGATCAGATGCGGGATCGCCTCACCATTGGGCTGTTTGTCCGTCCATTCGAGCACGATGTAGTCGATGGGGCCGATCTCGATGTCAGTGTCTTCGGTCATCTATGAACCTCGCTGCGTGGCGGCTGTGGGATCACGGTCGGTATCGATGATCACGAGTGACCGACCGCTCGCCACCGATCCTAGTGCGGCCGGGTGCCGACACCGGCGCATAGGCCAGATCTCCTCAGATTGCCGTGAGAATCCGCGGCTACGCTGGCGGGATGCAGTCTGAACGAACCGGGTCCCCGCGTGTTGTCATCGCCGCCGCCCTGGTGGCGCTGGCAGGCATCAGCTACTCGTCGTGGGTGCTCGAGTTCCTCTGGTCCAGCCCGCTCGACCCTCTCCGCAGCTTCCTCTCCGAACTCGACGCCCTCCACCGCCCGCATCGCGACGTCTACGTCGCCGGGGACGTGATCGCGGCCTGCTGCGCCATGCTGGCAGCCGCCCTCTTGCTGCTGCCGCGACCGCACTTCCGCGGGTTTCCCGCGATCACCGCGGTGATCGCCCTTGCCATGTTCGGGGTGTCGACGATCTCCGACGCCCTGTTGCCCATCGAGTGCATCCCGGGAGTGGACCCGGGCTGCCCCAGCGAACCCAGCGGGCTGTTCCCGCAGCTTCATCACATCCACGCCCTGACCAGCACGCTGGCCGTCGTCTCGATCTTCGCGGTGATGATCGCCGCGACGGTCTCGGCCTTCCGAGACCGGATCTGGCCGCAGCTCAAGATGGTCGGCACCGTCGCATTGGGGGTGATCGGAGTGTCGACGGCATGGATGCTGGCTGCCGACAATCTGGGTGGCGACTTCGTGCTCGGGCTGGCACAACGTATCCAGGTCGGTGGGATGACGGTGTGGCTGGTGATCTGGGGGGTGGCGCTGGCAACCCCGGCGCTACGTCCGGTGCGCTGGACTATCGGAGATCGACTACCGCGGTACCGGCCTGTTCTTCATACAGACCCACGATGGCTTCCGCGTATTTCTCCCCAATCGGCTTGCGGCGCAACTTCATCGTCGGGGTCAGTTCATCCCCGCCGGGGTCCCACGCCGCCGGCACGATGGTGAACCGCTTGACCTGCTCGACTCGTGAGAGCCGTTCGTTACCGCTGCGGATGGCGAGGGTTACCTCCTCGACCACGGCGTCGTGGGTACACAGGGCGGCCATGTCCGCCTCGGGCATGTCGAGCATCTTCGCCCGCGCCGCAGCGGCATCCGGGTCGAGCACCACCAGGGCGGCGACATACGGACGAGCATCGCCGATCGCGACAACCTGACCGATCAGCGACGACGCCGCCTTCATCGCGTTCTCGATGTTGGTCGGCGACATGTTCTTGCCGGCCTCGTTGATGATCAGTTCCTTCTTGCGGTCGACGATGGTGACGTTGCCGTCGTCGTCGATCGTCGCGATGTCCCCGGTCTCGAGCCAGCCGTCGGCGTCGATGGTCTCCGCGGTCTTCTCCGGCATCTTGCGGTAGCCGTGCATCACCACCGGACCGCGGATCAGGAGTTCACCGTCGGGTGCGAGTTTGGCCTCCACCCCTTCGACCGGTTTCCCGACGGTACCGATCTTCAGGTTGTCGGCGGTGGTCATCGTTGCGACCCCCGTCGTCTCCGACATCCCCCAGACCTCGAGGACCGGGACACCGAGTCCGAGGAAGAACTCGAGCACCTCGGCGGGGATCGCGGCGGCACCGGACCCGGCGAAGGTGATGGAATCCATGCCGATCGCGGCACGCACCTTGCTCAGCACGAGTCTGTCGGCCAGGTCGTGTTGTATCCGGTCCGCGAATCCGAGCTCCGTACCGTTGGTCTGGGCCCGGGCGGCCTTCGCGCCGATCCCGAGTGCCCACGATCCCAGGTTCTTCTTGACCGGACTGGTCTCCTCGGCCAGCTTCGCCTCGATTCCGGCGCGGAGCTTCTGCCACACCCTGGGCACCCCGAAGAAGAACGTCGGATGCACCTCGGGGAGCGCGGCCGCGATCTCGCGGGGATCGGCGACGGTGGTGACCTGCAGGCCGCGCACCATATTGGCGGCGTGCGAGGACACCCGGTCGGCGATGTGGGCCGCCGGCAGGTAGGAGATCACCCGGTCGTCGAACCCGACGTCGACGACCTCGGCGAGGGCCGCGAGCTCGGCGATGATGTTGCGGTGGGTGATCTCCACGCCCTTGGGCGGTCCGGTGGTACCCGAGGTGTAGATCAGCGTGGCCAGATCCGCCGGCTCCACCGCCCGCCAGGTGGCGTCGAAATCGAAGTCGGGTGAGCCCGCCTCCTCCAGGTTGGTCAGGGTCATGGCATCGCTCGCCGCGCCGTCGACCACGACGATCGTCTCGACGACGGTGTTCGCCGCCCGGATCAGCGGGACGAACACCTGCTCGGTGATGACGATCCGGTTCTCGGCGTTGCCGAAGAGGTACTCGATCTGATCCGGTGAGCTCGTGTTGTAGATCGAGAACGGGATCGCACCGAGGTGCAGCGCCGCGGTGTCCACGAGATGGAACTCGGGACGGTTGGTGAGCATGATGCCCACCGTGTCGCCGTGGGAGACCCCGAGCGAGGCGAGCCCGGCGGCGATGGCCCGCACCCGTTTGCCGTACTCCGCCCAGGTGATCTCGGTGATCCCGCCGACGGTACGGAGTGCCACCGCACCGGGCCGCACCTTCACCGTCTGCTGGAATGCCTCGGGGAGTGTCGCGACGTCGACGCCGCTCTCGTGGGGAAAAGTGATCCGCTCGTCTGGGGCCATGATCCTGCACCTCGATCTCGACAGAAATGTGGTCGGGATCACCGTATAGGGGAGTCGAAGCCTCGCGACGAGGAACGGTCGGATTGTTAATGAAACAGTAAAGAAGCCCCGTCAGGTCGCGACCGGACGCAGATTCCAGTCCCCTTCGCCGGTGATCTCGAGGACCTCCGTGTGGTGCTGATCGGTGGTGCTGCGGTGGCTGACCGACACCAGGATGGTGCCGGGGAGTTCGGTGCGGATCAGGGAGTAGAGCGAGTACTCCAGGCCTTCGTCGACCGCCGAGGTGGCCTCGTCCATGAACACGACCTCGGGCCGGGTCAGCAGGATGCGCGCGAACGCAACCCGTTGCTGCTCGCCCGGCGACAGCACCTTGGCCCAGTCCTCCTCCTCGTCGAGACGCTCGGTGAGGTGCGGGAGGAAAACCTGGCGCAGCGCGGCCTTGATGGCCTCGTCACCTACGTCGTCGGGGTGTGCCGGGTAGGCGACCGCGGTGCGTAGATCGCCCAGCGGGATGTATGGCATCTGGGACAGGAACAGGGTTCGGTTGCCCGACGGTCGGGAGAACTCGCCGTCCACGAACGGCCAGAGCCCGGCGAGTCCGCGCAGCAAGGTGGTCTTGCCCGCCCCGGAGCGTCCCTTCACGACGACCGCGTCACCGGGGTCGAGCGACAGGTTCAGGCTGCGGATGAGTTGGTTCCCGTCCGGGGTGGTGATGGAGACGTTGGCAAGCCGGACCGCACGGTCGCGATCAACGGTGTCGATCTGCGGCAGTTTGCGGGACTTGTCGTCTGCGGATTCGAGTCCGTCGAGACGGATGATCGATGCCCGCAGGGAGGCGAAGTCGTCGTAGGAGTTTCGGAAGAAGGACAGCGCGTCGTGCACGTTGCCGAATGCGGTGGCGGTCTGCGTCATGTCGCCGAGTTGGATCGAACCCTCGAAGAATCGCGGGGCCTGCACGATGAACGGGAAGACCACCGACAGCTGGCTGACGCTGAAGTTCCATCCGACGAACTTCAGCATCCGGTAGACGATCTGCCAGAAGTTGTCGACGACCGCCTTGAATCTGGTCATCAGTCCGCGTTGCTCCACACCCTCGCCGCGGTAGAACGCGACGTTCTCCGCGCCGTCGCGGATGCGCACCAGGGCGTAGCGGAAGTTCGCGGTGAGCCGCTCCCGCAGGAAGTTCAGCCGGATGAGCGGGCGGCCGATCCAGAACGCGACCACGGTCGCGACGAGCACGTACATCAGGACCAGCCAGACCATCAGACGCGGAATCTCGACGCCACCAAGGGTCATCGGCCCGGACAGATCCCAGAGGATCTTGGTGAACGACACGATCGTGACGACTGCCGGGATGACGCCGCTGGTCGACGAGCCGCCCGAACTGAAGACCAGGGTGCGGCTCGACGACGCGAGATTGGTGATGTCGGACTCGATGCGCTGGTCGGGGTTGTCGACTCCGGGCTGGATACCGGCGTCCTTCCCCTGGTGGCTCAGGTCGACGAAGCGGTTCCGGTAGAACGCGCGCCCCTCCATCCAGTTGGAGCTGGCACTCTGGGTCAGCCACCACCGCCACTTGATCTCGAAGGCGCTGCCCACGTAGATCTCGATCAGCGTGCGGCCGACGTGGATGGTGGCGAGGATGCCGAAGACGGCCATCGAGTGCCAGAAGCCGGACTTGCCCGCCTCCAGGAGCGACTGACCTTCCGGCCCCTGGCCGGTGAGCCCCTGCGCGACCGTCTGCAGTGAGGTGTAGAGATCGTTGCTGAAGTAGGAGAACAGCACCGACAACCGGACGCCCAACAGCGACAGCAGCAGTAGCAGGATGATGAATCCCCAGGCCATGACTCGCGTCTCGCGGCCGAGGAAGAACGATCCGGTGACGTTCCAGAACTGACGTCCCCACCGCGTGAATCGCGCGAGGAGGTAGCCGACGACGACCAAGCCCACCAGACAGATCGCGGAGACCATTCCCAGCCATCGCAACGAGGTCCAGATCTCGCCGGCCCAGTCGATGCTGTATTCCATCAAGCCCCCTCCGCGAACATTCGGCGCGTGAAACCGGTTGTGGGTCGCCGAATCTTAACCCAGGGGCCGCAACACCGCTCCCGACACGAGCGCCGATTCGCTCACGGTCTCCTGGAAGCTGTCACCGACCCGGACCAGGTACTCCCCGCGTCCCGCGTCGACCGACTCGGCGGTGAACGCCATCTCGCACCGTCCGGCGACGGTGCTGCGCGGCCCCAGCGTCGTCGACGCCAGCTGATCACCGGCGAGGTCGTAGATGACGACGGCGGCACCCGGGACGATGCGCGATGCCTGCGCCGCGTTCGTCGGACAGACCACCGTTCCCTGTGCGGTGAAATTCGCGCTGTTGATCAATCCGACCACCAATGCCGCGCCGGCCACCGCGGTCAGCGCCAGAGCGGCCAGCACACTGATCACGATGACCGGTGATCGGGTGGTGCGCTGCCATCGGCGTCGCGGCAGCATCGGTCCCGACTCCAGCCAGTACTGCGGCCGGGAACCGTGATGACCACCGGTCATGGCGCGCCTCACTCCTTGGGCGGGAAGTATTTGATGAGCGCCTCCTGGACGACGGAGGTCGCCAGCGTGCCGTCGCGCATCCAGAATCGGCCCGACCCCATCCCGCGTGATCCGGTGGCGACCGGGGAACGGGTCGCGTACAGCATCCAGTCGTCGAACCGGAACTCACGGTGGAACCACATCGAATGGTTCACCGTCGCCGCGAACAGCCGATCGATCCCCCACGACAATCCGTGCGTGGTGATGATCGAGTCGAGGACCGTCGTGTCCGACGCGTAGCACATGGCGGCCACGTGCATGATCGGGTCGTCGGGCATCGCGCCGTCGGCCTTCATCCAGACCCGGTTGTCCTTCAGCTTCTCGCCCGCCTGACGGACCTTCCACGTCGGGTCGTTCGCGAAACGGATGTCGATGGGGTGCAACGCATTGACGAACGTGGCGATCTGTTCCTCGTATCCCTTGAAGTGTTCGCCGAGCGGCGGCAGTTCCTCCGGGTAGGGCACTTGAGGGATGTCCACGGCATGTTCGAGGCCGGCCGCGTTGTCCTGGAACGCCACGAGCATGGTGAAGATCTCGGCACCGTTCTGCATCGCGGTGACCTGACGGTTGGCGAACGACTTGCCGTCCCGGAACCGTGCGACGTGATACTCCATCGGCTTGTTCACGTCGCCCCCGCGGATGAAGTGGGCGTGCAGCGCGTGTACCGGCGGGGTTCCGCGGGTGAGGGTGCGCGCCGCGGCGACGACGCCCTGTCCCAACAGCTGCCCTCCGAAGGTCCGGGCGGTCTTCTGCTCGGGGTGGTGCCCGATGAACAGATCGTCGTCGCTGCGCTCGACGTCGAGCAGCGCGAGCAGTTTACCGAGATCCTCCGATTGACCGGTCATGAGAGCACACCTTATGCCCCGGTCGAGCCGGGGCATAAGGGTGGTGTGATCGCCTGCCGTTCAGGACCACTCAGTGGTCCTGTTCGCCGATGCGGTGGACGTGGATCATGTTGGTGGAACCGACCGTTCCGGGTGGCGCACCCGCGACGATGACGACGACGTCGCCTTCCTTGAGGCGCCCGATCCGCATCAGCTGGTGGTCGACCTGATCGATCATGTGGTCGGTGGTGTCGACGTGGTCGACGATGAACGTCTCCGTCCCCCAGCTGAGCGCGAGTTGCGACCGCACCTCGGGCAACGGGGTGAACGCCAGCAGCGGCAGCCGCGAATGCAACCGCGCCAGTCGGCGCACGGTGTCGCCGGACTGGGTGAACGCGACCATCGCCTTGACCTCGAGCCGCTCCCCGATGTCGCGGGCTGCATACGAGATGATGCCGCGCTTGGTGCGCGGCACATGCGACAGCGGAGGCACATCGCGCGGACCCGACTCGACGGCCTGCGCGATCTTGTCCATCGTCAGCACCGCCTCGATGGGGAACTTGCCCACCGACGTCTCACCGGACAACATCACCGCGTCCGCGCCGTCGAGCACCGCGTTGGCCACATCGGAGGCCTCCGCGCGGGTCGGCCGCGAGTTCTCGATCATCGAGTCGAGCATCTGGGTGGCCACGATCACCGGCTTGGCGTTCTCCCGGGCCATCTGGATGGCGCGCTTCTGCACCAGCGGCACCTGCTCGAGCGGAAGCTCGACGCCGAGGTCACCGCGGGCCACCATGATCGCGTCGAACGCCAACACGATCGCCTCGAGGTTGTCGATCGCCTCGGGCTTCTCCAGCTTCGCGATCACCGGCACCCGACGACCCTTACGATCCATCACCTCGTGCACGAGTTCGATGTCGGCGGGGCTGCGCACAAAGGACAGCGCGATCATGTCCACGCCCAGGTCGAGCGCGAACTCCAGGTCGGCGATGTCCTTCTCCGACATCGCGGGCACCGACACGTTCATCCCAGGCAGCGACAGTCCCTTGTTGTTGGAGACCGGACCGCCCTCGGTCACCCGGCACACGACGTCGTTGCCCTCGACCCCGGTAACCACCAGACCGACCTTGCCGTCGTCGACCAACAGCCGATCACCCGGCTTGGCGTCGGAGGCGAGGTGGGCGTAGGTGGTCGACACCCGGTCGTGGGTGCCGACGATGTCGTCGACGGTGATTCGCACCTCTTCACCGTTGGCCCACATCACCTGGCCGTTGGGGGCGCCGGTGTCCTCGAACTTGCCGAGGCGGATCTTCGGACCCTGCAGGTCGGCGAGGATGCCCACCGCTTTCTCGGTGGCATCACCCGCCTTGCGCACCCGCTGGTAGACCTCACGATGCACCTCATGGGTGCCGTGACTCATGTTCATCCGGGCCACGTCCATACCGGCCGCGACGAGCTCCTTGAGCTTTTCGTCGGAGCTGGTGGCCGGACCCAGGGTGCAGACAATCTTCGTTCGTCGTGTCACTGTGTTCACCTTAGTCCCCTTGATACGCCATCTCTATCGCAGCGGCGATTCGTCATCTGCTGGCCATCTTGCGTCCGCGCAGGTCAACGGACTAGCCGGAGGCGTCGTGAACAGAATGAAACCCTTGTCGGCACGTCCGTTTTGCGGCTTACCCGGCGAGCCGGTCAGCGCACCGACAGCGGCAGCGCGGCGGGACGTACGGGTGACGGCAGGTCCGATGCGCCCATCAGGAACTCGTCGACGGCCCGTGCGGTCGAGCGCCCTTCGGCGATCGCCCACACCACCAGGGACGCACCGCGGTGCGCGTCCCCGCACACGAACACTCCGGGCGCGTCGGTCTGCCAGTCGCTGCCGCAGGACAGCACCCCGCGCCGGTTCGGTTCGAGTTCCAGATCGGTGAGCAGCGGACCGGGCTGCACACCGGCGAAACCGATGGCGAACAGCGCCATGTCACACGGGATCTCGAACTCCTCGCTGACCGGGGTGACCACCCGGCGGCCGTCGGGTTCCCGAACCACCTGCACCTCGGCGAGCACCATCGTGGTCACGTTGCCGTTGTCGTCACCCACGAAACGCTGCACCGCGACCTGATACTTGCGTTCGCCGCCCTCGGCGTGCGCCGAGGAGGTGCGCATGATCAACGGCCAGGTCGGCCATGGCGACCTGGAGTCGTCGCGGTCGCCGGGCAGTTCGGGGTTGTAGTCGAGTTGCACCACCGAGACCGCACCCTGCCGGTGTGCGGTGCCCAGACAGTCGGCGCCGGTGTCACCGCCGCCGATGATGACGACATTCTTTCCCTTGGCGGTGATCGGCGACGGGCCGTCGCCCTCGCACTCCTTGTTGGCCGGGACGAGGTGTTCCATCGCGAGGTGGACGCCGTTCAGGTCGCGTCCGGGCACCGGGTTGTCGCGGGCCTGCATCGCGCCGATCGCGAGGACCACCGCATCGTGACGTGCCTTGAGGTCCGCCACTGTCAGATCGGTACCCACGTCGCAGCTCGTGACGAATTCGGTTCCCTCCGCTCGCATCTGGGCGATGCGCCGGTCGACGTCGGATTTCTGCAGCTTGTACTCGGGGATGCCGTAGCGCAGTAGACCGCCGAGACGATCGTCGCGTTCGTACACCGTCACGTCGTGGCCCGCGCGGGTCAGCTGCTGCGCGGCGGCGAGTCCTGCCGGTCCCGACCCGACGACGCCGACCGACTTGCCGGTCTTCAACGCGGGCGGTTCCGGACCGATGATGCCCTCCGCCCACGACTCGTAGGCGATGGTCTTCTCGATCCGTTTGATCGTGACGCTGCCGCCGGTGGTGCGTTCGGCGATCGACAGGACACACGCCGCCTCACACGGCGCCGGGCAGATCATGCCGGTGAACTCGGGGAAGTTGTTGGTCGCGTGCAGCCGGCTGCTCGCCGCGTCCCAGCGTCCCCGCCGGACCAGATCGTTCCACTCCGGGATCAGATTGCCCAGCGGGCAGCCCGCGGTGCCGGAGTGGCAGAACGGAATTCCGCAGTCCATGCATCGGCGGGCCTGCTGGGACACCTCCGCGAGTTCCAGCAGCGGGTTGTCGGGGTGCGCGTAGACATCACCCCAGTCCTCGACCCGCTCGGCGACCGGGCGGTACTTCGCTTCCTTCTTCTGGATTTCCAGGAATCCGCGTGGGTCAGCCACGAGCCGCCTCCATGATCGCTGAATCGACGTCGCGCCCTTCCGCCTCGGCCATGCGGGCCGCGTCGAGCACGCGCTTGTAATCGCTGGGCATGACCTTGGTGAAGCCCAGGCATCGACGTGGCCAGTCGGCCAGCATCGACGCGCCGATCGCCGAGCCGGTCAGTTCGGTGTGCTTGGCGATGGTGTCGTGCAGGAAGCTCAGATCGTCGGGGTCCGGTCGTAGCAGTTCGACCATCGCCTTGTTCACCTTCGCGGCGTCGAGGTCGTAGACGTACGCGATACCGCCGGACATGCCCGCGGCCAGGTTGCGGCCGGTCGGTCCGAGAATCACCACACGGCCACCGGTCATGTACTCGCAGGCGTGGTCGCCGACGCCCTCCACGACCGCGGTGGCACCGGAGTTCCGGACCGAGAAGCGTTCGCCGACCTTGCCGCGCAGGAACACCTCACCCGAGGTCGCGCCGTACAGAATGGTGTTGCCTGCGATCACCTGATCTTCCGCGATGAACCACGCGTCGGGGTCGGGTGCGACGACGATCTTGCCGCCGCACAACCCCTTTCCGACGTAGTCGTTGGTGTCACCGCTGAGCTTGATCGTCACGCCCGGCGGCAGGAACGCCCCGAGCGACTGCCCGGCCGAACCGGTCAGCTTCACCGTGATGGTGTCCTCGGCGAGACCTGCCGCGCCGTAGCGTCGGGTCACCTCGGAGCCGAGCAGCGTGCCCACGGTCCGGTTGACGTTGCGTACCGGCAGTTCGAGGGTGACCGGATGCGCATCCTCGAGCGCACCCTCGGCGAGCTGGATGAACGTCTGGTCGAGGGCCCGGTCGAGTCCGTGGTCCTGGCCGCGCAGCCGGCGGGTGGCGCCCTTGTCCTCATACCGGCGGAAGATCGGGCTCAGGTCGAGTCCCTTGCTCTTCCAGTGCGCAACCGCATCGTCGGTGTGCAGGCGCTGGCTCTGGCCGATCGCCTCGTCGAGGGTGCGGTAGCCCAACTGCGCCAGGTACTTGCGCACGTCCTCGGCGACGAACCGGAAGAAATTCACCAGGTGTTCGGCCTGTCCAGTGAACCGGGCCCGCAGCTGCGGGTTCTGGGTCGCCACACCCACCGGGCAGGTGTCGAGGTGACACACGCGCATCATGATGCAGCCCGCGACGATCAGCGGCGCGGTCGAGAAGCCGTACTCCTCGGCACCGAGCAGCGCCGCCATGATGACGTCACGGCCGGTGCGCAGCGCGCCGTCGCACTGCACCGTGATGCGGTCGCGTAACCCGTTGAGCATCAACGTCTGCTGGGCGTCGGCCAGCCCGATCTCCCAGGGGGTGCCCGCGTGTTTGAGCGAGGTCAGCGGGGACGCACCCGTACCACCGTCGTGCCCGGAGATGAGTACCACGTCGGCGTGCGCCTTGGAGACGCCGGTCGCGACCGTACCCACGCCGACCGCGCTGACCAGCTTCACGTGGATGCGGGCGTCTTTGTTCGCGTTCTTCAGGTCGTGGATGAGCTGGGCGAGGTCCTCGATCGAGTAGATGTCGTGATGCGGCGGCGGCGAGATCAGCGCGACGCCCGGGGTGGAATGCCTTGTCTTGGCGATCCACGGATACACCTTGTAGGCCGGTAGCTGGCCGCCCTCGCCGGGCTTCGCGCCCTGGGCCATCTTGATCTGGATGTCGGTGGCGTTGATCAGATAGTCGCTGGTGACACCGAAGCGGCCCGACGCCACCTGCTTGACGGCGCTGCGCCGTTCCGGATCGTAGAGGCGGTCGACGTCCTCGCCGCCCTCGCCGGAGTTGGAACGGGCACCGATGCGGTTCATCGCGATCGCGATGGTCTCGTGTGCCTCGGCCGAGATGGACCCATAGCTCATGGCTCCGGTGTTGAACCGCTTCATGATCTCCTCGGCCGGCTCAACCTCCTCGAGTGGGATCCGATCGCGTCCGGAGAAGTCGAAGTCGAACAATCCGCGGATGGTGCCACCCTCGCGGGAGAGATTGTCGACCTCCGCCGAGTACTTCTCGAAGACCTCGTCGCGCCCGGTGCGCGTCGCATGCTGCAGCAGGAAGATCGTCTCCGGGGTGAACAGGTGCAGTTCGCCCTCGCGGCGGTACTGGTACTCGCCGCCCACCTCGAGTCGCCGATAGACCTGTTCGGTCGGGTTCTCCGGGAAGGCCCGGTGGTGACGCATCCGGACCTCTTCGGCGAGTTCGTCAAGTCCGACGCCCTCGATACGCGAGACCGTGCGGGTGAAGTACTCCTTGACGACCTCCGAGGAGAGTCCGACGGCCTCGAAGGCCTGCGACGCGGTGTAGGAGCTGATGGTCGAGATGCCCATCTTGCTCATCACCTTGAGCACGCCCTTGCCGAGGGCCTCGATGTAGTTGCGGCTCGCCTTCGACGGCGACACACCGATCAGCTCGCCCTCGGCGATCAGGTCGACGATCGACTCCAGGGCCAGATACGGGTTGACAGCGGCCGCGCCGAAACCAATCAGCAGGGCGATGTGGTGTACCTCGCGGGCGTCACCGGACTCGACGACGAGCGCCACCTTGGTGCGTTCCTTGGTCCGCACCAGGTGGTGGTGCACCGCCGAGATGGCGAGCAGTGACGGGATGGGTGCGCGGTCGCGATCGGTGTGCCGGTCGGAGATGACCAGCGTCGTATGCCCTTCGGCGATAGCCTGACTCGCCCGGGTCCGTAGGTCCTCGAGCGCGGCGGCCAGCCCCGCGCCGCCCTCGGCGACGGGGTACAGACCGTGCAACACCGTGGCCGACAGGCCGGGGTTGTCCCCGTCGTCGTTGATGTGCACGAGCTTGGCGAGGTCGTCGTTGTCGATGACCGGCCAGTGCAGCATGATCTGCCGGCACGAGGCGGCGGTGGGGGCGAGCAGATTCTGCTCGGGTCCCATCACACGGGCCATCGACGTCACGATCTCCTCGCGGATCGCGTCCAGCGGCGGATTGGTGACCTGCGCGAACAACTCGACGAAGTAGTCGTAGAGCAGGCGTGATCGCTGGGAGAGCACCGCGATCGGGGTGTCGGTGCCCATCGAACCGAGCGGCTCGTAACCCGAGGCGGCCATCGGGGTGAGCAACACCCGCATATCCTCCTCGGTGTAACCGAAAGAGACCTGACGACGCACCACCGTGTCGTGGTTCGGCGTGTACACCGGGCGGATCGGCAGGGTGGCGATGTCGAGCAGGCCGGCGTGCAGCCATTCGTCGTAGGCCTCGTCCCCCATGAGATCGCCCTTGATCTCCTCGTCGGGGATGATCCGACCCGCGGCGGTGTCGACCAGGAACATCCGGCCCGGCTCGAGTCGGCCCTTGGAGACCACATCGTCGACGGGCACCTCGAGCACACCCGACTCGGAGGCGAGGATCACCCGGCCGTCGCGGGTCTGCCACCACCGTCCGGGCCGCAGACCGTTGCGGTCGAGGACGGCGCCGACGACCGTTCCGTCGGTGAAGGTGACGCACGCGGGGCCATCCCAGGCCTCCATCAGGGATGCGTTGAACTG
>NZ_BAHC01000163.1 GCF_000298195.1 Gordonia rhizosphera NBRC 16068
CGTCGGGGTGCTCTCGGGCTCGATCCAGACGGGTGCGAACGGACTCGCGGCAGTGGTGCTCTCCTCGGCGATCTCCGCGTTGTTCGCGTGGCGATTGGGTGAGCGGTTGCAGGTGGTCTTCGGTGAGACGCAGGAGGACGTGGTGCCGGCACGACGATGGGTCGCGGTCGCATGACAAACGGTGAACAGATCTCCCGGTCGGGCAAGCCCGCGGTGGTCGCCCACCGCGGTGCGTCCGAGGACCTCCCCGAGCACACGATCGGCGCATACGAGCGGGCACTGGCCGAGGGTGCCGACGGTCTCGAATGCGATGTCCGTCTGACCAGCGACCACGAGTTGGTCTGCATCCACGACCGCACCGTGGACCGCACCTCCGACGGCACCGGTGTGGTCAGCGAGATGTCGCTCGCGCAGCTACGCGAACTGGATTTCGGCAGCTGGCATCCGGGTGGGAAGCAGGCCTCGGTGCTCACGTTGCGCGAACTGCTGACGCTCACACTCGACTGGCGCCGGCCGGTGCGGCTGTTCGTGGAGACCAAGCACCCGGTCCGGTACGGCAGCCTGGTGGAGCAGAAACTGCTCGCGATGCTCCACGAGTTCGGGGTGGCGAGCCCGCCGTCGGCCGACCACAGCCGGGCGGTGGTGATCTCGTTCTCGTCGGCGGGGGTGTGGCGCATCCGCCGGCACGCGCCGATGCTGCCGACCATCCTGCTCGGCGAGACCGCCCGGGTGCTGGGCGGCAGCGCGGCGACTGCGGCGGGGGCGACCGGGATCGGGCCGTCGGTCGAGACGCTGCGGCAATACCCGGATCTCGTCGACCGCGCCGCCGCCTCGGGCCGCGTCACCTATTGCTGGACCGTCGACGAACTCTCCGACGTGCAGTTCTGCGCCGACCGCGGCGTCCGCTGGGTCGCCACCAACCGCCCGGCCAAGGTCCGCGACTGGCTCGTCACCATCGACTGACTCGCCACGCCGGCTCAATCGCGCCAGCTCAATAGCGAACGCCCTGGAGCCCCTGACGCGGCGTCGACCGTGCGCACATTCCGTCATCACGAGGCCAATGCCGTGCCCTGAACTCGCCGTGAGAAGGTGAACCCATGGGCAAGAAGAGCAAGCGGGGCAGTGGGCCGCGCCCCGGGAGTAACCGGGCCGAGCGGGTGGCCGCACGCAAAGAGCGGCAGGCCGCCGCGATGGCGCCGCCGCCGCGGCCGTTCGCCGGATTGGCCGCCGAATGCGATCTCGTCGCGCTGCGGTCGTTCGTCGCATCGGCGACGGCGCGCCTCGACCTCGTCGAGTCGGGGACCGACCGCAACGACGTGAGCCTTGCGACGATCCTGCCGGGTGCTGTGCCGGCGCTGGTCCGCGACGTCGACGGCGGTCCCGAGGGACTCGTGGCGATGCAGACCGATCCCGACCCGGAGGATCTCGCCGCCGGACTGGCCGAGGCGATCGACTGGGCGACCAGGTCCGCGCCGGGCGCCGACTATGCCCCGGCCGGCACCGACAAGACGCTCGCCGAACTCATCGCGCCCGACTCGGCGCTCGACATCGTCGTCCACGACGATTTCTCGTGGTGGTTCCCGCCCGGGACCGATGTCCCGGCAGAGATCGCCGACATGCTGCAGCGGGCGAACGACTCGATCATGCCGACCGCGCGCCTGACCCCGAAGAGCGGCGTCGGCGCACCGTGGTGGGTCGATTCCGGCGAGCGTGCCCACCTGCGCTGGGTGCGTCCCGAGGCGGAGGACGACCTTATGAACGCGCTCGCGCGGTTGCACGCCGCGGGACATCTGACCCTGGGCGAGGGTTCTCGATTCGCCGGTTCGTTCCGCACCCACGGACTGCTGGTGCCGGTGTTCGACCTC
>NZ_BAHC01000162.1 GCF_000298195.1 Gordonia rhizosphera NBRC 16068
CCGTCGGGCGAGGGCGTATCGAGATCCCGATCCGAGACGCGAACTCAGGGCAACGCGTCGATCAGCGCCGTCGGCTCCACCCGCGGACCGGTGAAGAACGGGGTCTCCTCACGCACGTGCAGCCGCGCCTCGGTCGCGCGCAGATCGCGCATCAGGTCGACGATGCGATGCAGTTCCGGCGCCTCGAAGGCCAGCAGCCACTCGTAGTCGCCGAGCGCGAAGGACGACACGGTGTTGGCGCGGACGTCCTTGTAGGCGCGGGCGGCCTTGCCGTGGTCGGCGAGCATCTTGCGGCGCTCCTCGTCGGGGAGCAGATACCACTCATAGGACCGCACGAACGGGTAGACGCAGATGTAGTTGCCCGGTTCCTCACCGGCGAGGAACGCCGGGATGTGACTCTTGTTGAACTCGGCGGGACGATGCAGCGCGACGTTGCTCCAGACCGGGTCGCAAGCGCCGCCGAGGATCGTCTCGCGGCGGAACCGCGCATAGGCGGCCTGCAGTTGCTCGACGGTCTCCGCATGCCACCAGATCATGAAATCGGCGTCCGCGCGCAGACCCGACACGTCATAGACACCGCGGACCACCACACCCGAATCCTCGAGCGACTTGAAGAAATCGGTGGCATCCGACTTCGCCTCGTCGCGGTCGGCGGGCAATTCTCCGGCACGCACGGCGAACACCGAGAACATCAGGTAGCGGATGGTGGCGTTGAGTTCTGCGTAGTCCAAGCGGCTCATGTGTTCATCGTGCCACCGGCATCGCGTGGGTGGTCAGTCAGGTCAGGTCGGCGACCAGCGCGGTCACCGCGCGGCCGGCGTGGCCGATACACGCCGGGACACCGACACCGGCGTAGGTCGAACCGACCAGCGCGAGGCGGGCCGGGTGGACGCCGAGCAGGTCGTCCATCACCGCGAGGTGACCGGGCGCGTACACCGGCAGGCCACCTGTCCAGCGCTGCACGACCAGGTCGGTCACCCGCCCCGACGGCGCCGGCACACCCGCCGCACGGCACACCTCGTCGAGATCCTCGAGGGCCTCGGTGCGGATGCGGTCCTCGACGGCGGGCTCGGCCGTGTCGTCGGGGACGGGTGCGCCGTACCGGCCGAAGGAGGCCCGCACCGACACCGAACCACCGCCGCTCAGATGGGCCCACTTCTGAGAGCTGAACGTGAACGCCTTGGCGCGCAGGTCCTCTCCGGTCGCCACCAGCACTCCTGAGTGGTCCGGAAGCGGTGTGCCGGGGGCCAGCGCGATGGACACGACCAGCGACGACGCCGGCTGTACCGCCGCCAGCGGAGCCGCGATATCGGGTGCCACGCCCCGCAGGAGCAGAGCGGCCTGCGGGGCCGGCAGCGCCACCACCACGCCGTCGTAGTCGGTGGTCCCGACGCCGGCGACGTCCACCGTCCACCCGCCGGGGCGCGCCGCCAGCCCGACGACGCGCCTCGAGCGCCGCGGGACGATCCGCGCGGCGTCGACGAGCGCGTCGACGAGCACCCGGTAGCCGCCCACGAGCGTCCCGAACACCGGCCCGCCACCGGCCCCGGCCGAGGTCAGCTCCCCTACCGCGGCCGTCAGACCGGCGGCGCCGGCGTCCAGGCGGACCGCCAGCGCCGGCAGCGCCTCGCGCAGACCGATGTCGTCGGCCAGGCTCGAGTACACCCCGCCGAGCATGGGGTCCACACTGCGCGCCACGACCGAGGGCCCGAACCGGTCGGCGACGAGTTCGCCCACCGACGGGTCCGCGCCCGGGTCCCAGCGCCAGGGTCGGTCGGGTTCGGTCGCGATCCGCTGCACATCACGTGGATCTGCGAGTCCGGCAACGGCTTCCGGGCAGGCCGGGATACCCATCAGCGCGGGGGCGGGTAGCGGGTGCAGCCGACCGCCGGCCCACACCGCGGGACGGCGGTTCGTCGGCGAGACGACCCGGTCGGCGAGACCGAGTTCGGTCACCAGGTCCAGCGCCTCGGGCCGTCGCACGATGAACGCCTCGGCACCGACGTCGACCGCCCGGTCACCGACGGTCCGGGTGTAGAGGATTCCGCCGAGACGGTCATCCGCCTCGTAGAGGTCGATCTGCGCGTCGGGTCCCAATGCCTGCCGCAGCCGGTACGCGGCGGTCAGACCGGAGACTCCTCCGCCGACGACGGTGACCCGCACCGACATCAGAGGCTGTGGACGAGTTCGACGACGCGCGTCAGCACATCCGGGTCGGTGCCCGGCAGGACCCCGTGGCCGAGGTTGAAGATGTGTCCCACGGCCCCCACACCGATCGCGCGTTCCCCGTCGGCGACGACGCGACGGACCTCGCGGTCGA
Source organism: Gordonia rhizosphera NBRC 16068 (assembly GCF_000298195.1). Taxonomy (GTDB): domain Bacteria; phylum Actinomycetota; class Actinomycetes; order Mycobacteriales; family Mycobacteriaceae; genus Gordonia; species Gordonia rhizosphera. Next base: position 2,321 of record NZ_BAHC01000162.1, read on the forward strand.
CGACGTCGGGACCGGCGAACAGCAGCGTCGGGTCGAGGTTGCCCTGTACCGCCTTGCCCGGCCCGATGCGGTGCGCCGCCTCGTCGAGCGGCACCCTCCAGTCGACGCCGACGACGTCGGCACCCACCTCCGACATCGCGCCGAGCAGTTCACCGGTGCCCACCCCGAAGTGGATGCGGGGCACCCGATAGGACGCCACCTCGGCGAACACCCGGGCACTGTGACGCGCCACGTAGGTCCGGTAGTCGTCCCGCGACAGCATGCCCGCCCACGAATCGAACACCTGGACGGCGTCGACCCCGGCATCGAGCTGCGTGCGCAGGAAGGTGATCGTGATGTCGGTGAGCCGACCCATCAACGCATGCCAGGTGTCGGGATCGCCGTGCATCAGCGCTTTGGTGCGCTCGTAGTTGCGGCTGGGCCCGCCCTCGATGAGGTAGGACGCCAGGGTGAACGGGGCTCCGCAGAACCCGATCAGCGCGGTCGTCTCGGCGAGTTCGGCCAGCAGGAGCTCGATCGCCCGGGCGATCGCGCCCACCGACTCCGCCTCCAGCCGCGGCAACGCTGCGACGTCGGCGCTCGAGCGCACCGGGTGCGCGATGACCGGCCCGGTACCCGCGACGATGTCGAGATCCACACCTGCAGCCTTGAGCGGCACCACGATATCGGAGAACAGGATGGCGGCATCCACATCGTGCCGGCGGACCGGCTGCATGGTGATCTCGCAGACGAGTTCCGGATCGAAACACGACTCGAGCATGCCGTGGTCGGCGCGGATGGCGCGGTATTCGGGCAGGGAACGGCCGGCCTGACGCATGAACCACACCGGCCTGCGGCTGGGCGTCTCACCGGTCGCGGCGGCTACCAGCGGGCGATGGTGGGCGCGGCGGCTTCGGGATCGGGTTGTCTCGGACATCAGTCCATACTCTGCCATGTGTCGGCGCGCCTCCGACGTCGGTGGGGTGGCCGGTCCTACCGTCGAGTGGTGACCTCTTCTGGAGCTCCGACGGAGCCTGCTGACTTCCGCGCCGCAGTCGCATCGCTGCACGCCGCGCGGATCCGGCCGGAGATCGAGGTCGGGCCTATCCGTCCGCCGCAGCGGCTGGCTCCCTACAGCTATGCCGTCGGCGCCGAGGTCCGCACCGGCGACGATACCGACGAGATCCCCGTGGATTCGACCGGCAGTTCGTTCGGCCGCCTGATCCTGCTCTACGACCCGGCCGGTCAGGACGCCTGGAACGGCACGATGCGGCTGGTTGCCTACGTCCAGGCCGAGGTCGAGGCCGCCCTCGCGATGGATCCGCTGCTGCCCGAGGTGGCGTGGAGCTGGCTCTCGGATGCGCTGGGGGTACCCCCGGGCAAGACCGCGAGCGAACCCGACGTGTCGTCGTCGGGACGTTCCATCGAGGTCACCGCGCTGGGCGGCACCGTCACCTCCACGACGTCGGTGCGCTACGGCGACATCGCCGGCCCGCCGCGCGCCCACCAGCTGGAGCTGCGGGCGTCCTGGACGGCCACCGGACCCGAACTCGCCGGACATCTGGAGGCCTTCTGCGACGTGTTGTCGTCGGCCTCCGGCCTGCCTCCCGTCGGCGTCACCGAACTGGGTCCGGCCTGAGCGGGATACGGACCGATCATGACCAGCGGTGACGATCCGAGGCGGGGATCACCCACCGCCGACGACGACGCGGCCGAGCCGGCCACCGTTCCTCTCCTGCACCCTGCCGGCGGGGTGCCACCGGTCCTGACGACGACCACCGAGTTCGACGAGGCCGCGATGCAGATCGCGGGTGGCGAGGGTCCGATCGCGGTGGACACCGAACGCGCGTCGGGCTATCGCTACTCCCAGCGCGCCTACCTCATCCAGATCCGTCGCACCGGCGCCGGCACCTTTCTGCTGGACCCGATCGCCGAACCCGAAGGACTCGCACCGGTCATCGAGGCGCTCAAGGGCCCCGAATGGGTGCTGCACGCCGCCGACCAGGACCTGCCCTGCCTGCGGGAACTCGGCTTCGTTTGCGACACCCTGTTCGACACCGAACTCGCCGGCCGCCTGCTGGGGGCGGGCAAGGTCAACCTCGCCGCGATGGTCGCCGACTTCCTCGGTTTCGGCCTGGTCAAGGGTCACGGGGCCGCCGACTGGTCCCGGCGCCCGCTCCCCGACGAGTGGCTGAACTATGCGGCGCTCGACGTCGAGGTGCTCGTCGATCTGCGCCACGCGGTGCACGCGGCACTGACCGAGGCCGGCAAGGACGAGTGGGCGCGCCAGGAGTTCGCCTACATCCTCGACCGTCCACCGACCCCGCCGCGCCCCGACCGCTGGCGCAAGACGTCGAACATCCACGCCGTCAAGAGCTCGCGGGCGCTCGCAGCGGTCCGGGAACTGTGGACGGCGCGCGAGGAGCTCGCGCAGCGTCGCGATGTGGCGCCGGGACGGATCCTGCCGGACTCGGCGATCGTCACGGCGGCGACGGCGAACCCGAAGTCGGCCGACGAACTGACCCGTCTCCCGATCTACGGTGGCCCGCGTCAACGTCGCCAGGCGCGGGTGTGGCTCGCCGCCCTGCAGCGGGCCCGGGAACTCGAGGAAAGCGAGCTACCCTCCCGCAAGGCACCGACGGTGGGTCTGCCCCCTTTCAACCGGTGGGATCAGCGCAACCCGGAGGCCGCCGCACGCGCCGCGAAGGTTCGTCCGGTGATCCGCGACGTCGCCGACACCCAACGGGTCCCGGTGGAGAATCTCCTCGCGCCCGATCTCGTGCGGCAGCTGTGCTGGGAGGGAGTCGAGTTGCCGGCGAACCCCGAATCGGTGGGCCGCCGCCTCGCGGCCGGTGGGGCCCGTCCGTGGCAGCGGGATCTGGTCGCCGGCGCCATCGCCGAGGCGCTCAACACCGTCGAGCAACCCGGCACCGAGTGATCCGACCCCGAGTGATCCCCCGCCTCCGGCTGATCGGAGTGTGGAGGGTGGAGGGTGAACTCAGTCTGATTCGGGTGTGCTGGTCACATCATCCGTCGGCGACACATCGGCCTCGCCCGACGACAACCCCGTCGTGTCGAGGCCCGGCGCCGACTCCATACCCGCGACGGTCGCGGTGATGGTCCGCGCGAGATCCTGTGCGGTCAAACCGAATTCGGCGAGCAGTTCGCCTCGCGAGGCGTGCTCGACGAACCGCTGCGGGATGCCCCGATGCTGCACCGGCACCAGCACGTCGGCCGCCGACAGCGCATCGCTGACCGCCGCGCCGACACCGCCGCGTACGCCGTTGTCCTCGAGGGTCACCACCAGCCGGTGCCGGGCAGCGAGCGCCGCCACCGATTCAGGGACGGGCAGCACCCACCGGGGGTCGATGACCGTCGCGTCGATCCCCTGACGGCCGAGCCGTTCGGCGGTGTCCATCGCGAGCCCGCAGAACGCGCCGACCGCCACGATGAGCACGTCGCCGGCCGCCGGGCCCATCCCGGGTGCCGCCCGGAACAACACGTCGACACCGTCGTCGAGCCGTTCCACCGCCCGGATGTCTTCGGGCACGGCGCCCTTGGAGAAGCGCAGCGCGGTGGGTCCGTCGTCCACGGCGAGCGCCTCGCCGAACTCCTCACGCAGCCGCACGATGTCGCGAGGCGCGGCCACCCGCATGCCGGGGACCAGCGACAGCAGCGACAGATCCCACATGCCGTGGTGACTGGGACCGTCCGGGCCGGTGATTCCCGACCGGTCCAGGACCAGGGTCACCGGCAGCCGCAGCAGCGCCACATCCATCAGCAGCTGGTCGAACGCCCGGTTGAGGAACGTCGAATAGATCGCGACCACCGGATGTTTGCCGCCGAGGGCGAGGCCCGCCGCCGACGTCATCGCGTGCTGCTCGGCGATGCCCACGTCGAACAGGCGATCCGGGAAACGCTCACCGAAGGCGCTCAGACCGGTGGGTCCGGGCATCGCCGCGGTGATCGCGACGACGTCGCCGCGGCGACCGCCGGCCTCCACCAGCGCCGCCGAGAACACCGATGTCCAGTCCTGCGGTGCGACGCTGGTGGCCCGGCCGGTACGCGGGTCGATGATGCCGGTCGAGTGCATCTGGTCGGCTTCGTGGTTCTCCGCGGGTGCGTAGCCCATCCCCTTGCGGGTGACGGTGTGCACGATCACCGGTCCACCGAACGCGTGCGCCCGACGCAAGGCCGCCTCGAGCGCCCCGATGTCGTGACCATCGACGGGACCGACGTACTTGAGTCCGAGATCGGTGAACATGGCCTGTGGCGCGAGCAGGTCCTTCAGACCGCTCTTCACGCCGTGCAGGACGGCGTAGGTCGGCGGGCCGACCACCGGTACCTGCTTGACCACCTTGCGGCTCTCGTCGAGGAAGCGTTCGTAGCCGGGCTGCAGGCGCAGCCCCGACAGGTGGCTGGCCAGACCTCCGATGGTCGGGGCGTAGGAGCGCCCGTTGTCGTTGACGACGATGACCACGGGACGATCCTCGGCGGCGATGTTGTTGAGCGCCTCCCAGCACATGCCACCGGTCAGTGCGCCGTCGCCGACGACGGCGACCACGGTCCGGTCGTCGCGCCCGTCGAGTTCGAACGCCTTCGACAGCCCGTCGGCATACGACAGCGCCGCCGAGGCGTGCGAGGACTCGACCCAGTCGTGTTCGCTCTCCGAGCGTTCCTGATAGCCGGTCAGGCCGTCCTTCTGCCGCAGTTTGTCGAAACCGTCCTTGCGGCCGGTGACGATCTTGTGCACGTAACACTGGTGGCCGGTGTCGAAGAGGATCGGGTCATGCGGCGAGTCGAAGACGCGGTGCAACGCCAAGGTCAGTTCCACCACACCGAGATTCGGCCCGAGATGCCCACCGGTGGCCGACACCTTCTCGATCAGGAACTCCCTGATCTCGTCCGCCAGGGTGACCATCTCGGCGTCCGACAGCGTCCGCAGGTCGGCCGGCGAACCGATCGTGTCCAGCAGCCCCATCGAGTCCTCCATCATCCAGTCCGCCGGACCACGACCGTGCCGGGTCCGGCCGATCGGTGCACCGGGGGCGCCCGGGGTGCGGGCGCGGTGCCTTGCCTTTCCGGACAGTCTACGGACCTTGCCGACACTGATCGGCCGGGCGCACACCCTGCCCGGACGCGCGGGTCACCCGCGACGGCGTTCCGGCACGAGACATGCGACGGCCTCCACGTGATGTGTCTGCGGAAACGCATCGAACGCCCTGATCTCGCGGGGCCGGTAACCGTGTTCGGCGAAGAGTGCGAGATCACGCGCGAACCGACCGACATCACACCCGACATGGACGATCGCGGCGGGATCGGCGTCCGCGATCGCGTCGATGACCGCCGGGCCGGCGCCGGTGCGCGGCGGATCGAGCACCACCACATCCGGCGACGGGAGGTCACCCACCACCGCAGTCACCTCCCCGCGATGCAGAACGGGGCGGTCGTCACCGTCGAAGGTCTGTGCAGCCGCCGCCAGCGCCGTCGCGTCGGACTCGACCACGTGCACCGACCGCACCGGCCCGAGGGTCGCCGCGTCGAGCAGTGCGGCCGCGAACACGCCGGCGCCGCCGTACAGGTCCCAGGCGACCATCCCGGCGTCATGCCGCGGAAGGCTCGCGGCGGCGAGCATGTCGACGACCGCGTGCGCGTAGGCCGTCGGCGCCTCGCGGTGCGCCTGCCAGAACCCGGTGACCGGGATGTGCCAGATCCGGTTCCCGACCTGGTGGGTGGCGACCGGCTCCCCGTCGATCACCCGTTCGGCGCGCGGTGCGTCGCGGCTCCGCCGGGCCGCCTGTGCCCGTCCCCGCCGATCGCGTGCCCGCCCGCGCTTGGGGGGACGGGGCGGGGCCAGTTCGACGATGTGTCGGCGACCGTCCATGTCCGCGGCAACCGCCAGGTCGGCACCCGGGGTGAATGCGAACGCGTCGAGGCCGTCGGTCATCCCGGCGACGGGGGCGGCGCACCGGTGGCCGGCGACGATCGCCGAACCGCCCAGGGCATGCATGCCGGGACGACCCTGCGCGTCGACGCCGAGCCGGGTGCGCACCCGCCAGCGCGTGCCGTCGTCGCCGAGCGATCTCATGAGATCCTCGCCGGCACCAGCGGCATCGAGATCGTCGGCGGTGAGTTTCCCGATCCTGGCCAGCGCATCGACCAGGATGCGACCCTTGAGCATCCGTGCGTGCGCCTGCTCGATGAACCCGAGGTCACAGCACCCCGCGCCGTGACGCGCGGCATCGCACACCGGCTCCACGCGATGCACCGACGACTCGAGGACCTCGGTGG
>NZ_BAHC01000161.1 GCF_000298195.1 Gordonia rhizosphera NBRC 16068
GGTCGAGTAGCGGGCCCCAGGGCGCTTCTCGGTCACCGATAATCTCCCGACGCGTCCGTTGCCAGCATTATGCACAACATATAATGTGAGCCACGTCGCAGCCCGCACGAGTTGCGCAAAACATCACACGGCCACCCAACATCCCCGGAGGAAATGTCGTGACCATGACCCAGACTCGATCTCGCAGCGGCCTCACCGTAGCGATCCTGTGCTTCTTGACGATCGTCGCCGACGGCTACGACATGGTGATCTACGGGGCAGCACTCCCCAAGATCCTCGACGAACCGGACTGGAACCTCAGCCACAGCACGGCCGGCCTCATCGGCACGTGGACCCTCGGCGGACTGATGGTCGGGTTCCTCACGGCCGGACCGCTGACCGATCGGATCGGGCGCCGCAAGCTCATGTTGATCGGCGTTGCGTGGATCTCGGCGGGTTCTCTGCTCTCCGCAGTCGCGCTGAACGTCGAGATGTTCGGGGTCGCACGATTCCTCACCGGCGTCGGCATCGGTAGCGTCGTACCCTCTGCGGTCGCCCTGACGATGGAGTACGCGCCCCGGAATCGTCGACAGCTGTACAACGCGTCCATGCTCACCGGCTTCTCCTTCGGCGGTATCCTGGCCGCGCTGTCGGCGATGTGGCTTCTCCCGCATCACGACTGGCGCATGCTGTTCGGCATCGGCATCGTATTCGCGGTGCTGATCCCCATCATGTATTTCCGTCTCCCGGAGTCGGCCGGATATCTCGCGGTCCGTGGCCGTGACGCCGAAGGTCGGGCGCTCGCCGAGTCGTATGGGTTCGACTACGACAGCATCGCGGCAACTGCCCGGGCGGAAGCCGAATCAAGCTCGGACGCACCAGGCATCCGTCGACTGTTCCGACGTCCGTTGGTGGCACGACTGCTCACCTTCATGATGATCAGCATCTGTGTGAACGTCGTGGTGTACGGACTCAACACGTGGGCACCGGCTCTGATGCGCGAACAGGGCTACGCACTCGACTCGGCGCTGACGTTCATGCTGCTCCTGCAGGCGGGCGGCGTGATCGGCGCTGTCGCGGGTGCTTACTTCGCCGACCGGGTCGGCTGCGCACGGGTCGTCGGCGCGCTGTTCTTGGTCGGCGTCCTGTCGCTGCTGGCGCTGAGCAACAAAATGGACACCGGCTGGGTCATGCTCGCGATTCTCGGCGCCGGCATCGGTGGCACCGGCACCAACTGCGTGCTCTACGGATTCGTCGCCGACAACTTCCCGGCGGCATTCCGTGGATCTGCGCTCGGCGTCGTGATGGGTATCGGACGGATCGGCGCCATGGCCGGACCGGCCATGGCCGGCTTCATCCTCGACGCCGGGCTGGGCGTGCAGTGGAGCTTCTACGCCTTCGCGATCCCGGCGGTCATCGGCGCGGCCCTCGTCGCCGTGGTCCCGTTCCTGTCGCGGCGGCAGCCGGTCGCACAGCAACCGGAGATGGCGATCGCCTGATCGCGAGATTCCACAACCGACCGTGTCGAACCCGGATGGGGGTACCACCAGACCCTCCCC
>NZ_BAHC01000160.1 GCF_000298195.1 Gordonia rhizosphera NBRC 16068
CGGGGGTTCGCGGGCCGCGTTGGCGATTTCCCAGGTCGCGGGTGTCCATCAGCGCTCCACTTCGTCGACCGCGTCGGAATGTCGGTCGGCCCGATCGGATCGGCGAAGGTGGTCGTCGATCTGCGGTCCGATCACACTCAACGCCTCGAATGAGCAGAGTTGCCAGTGCGAGGCGTACGTGTAGCTGTCCTCGATGGTGCCTTGGACGTAGGGGACCCAGCTGTTGTGAACCGACCGCGGTGTGGTGCCGTCAGGGTCGGCCGTCACCAGGAAGACGTCGCCGGCAACCGTCGGCGGACGATGGGCACGCAACAGTGCGGTGGTGTGGGTGGCGCCCTCGAGCAACCGTCCGACGACCCCGTCGTCGAGGCCGGGGGGAGCATCCTCGATGTGGGCCAAGAGTGAGGCCACCGAAGACTCGGACACCGGCGTGTCGTCGGACTGGGCGAGTCCGGCGAGCAGCTGGTCGTCCAGCCCCAGCGCACTGATCAGATCACGCATCCGCAGCGTCTCGTCCAGTACTGGCAGCACGCCCGGATCGGGCGTGCTGTCCAGCAGCGTCAAGGATGCGACGTGCTCACCCGCAGTCTGCAATTGCGCGGCCATCGACTGGGCGATCACCCCACCAAGTGACCAGCCGAGCAGGTGATAGGGACCCGGTCCCACGACCCGACGGATCTCGTCGAGATAGAACGCGGCGAGCGAGTCGATGGAATCGATCGGCGCGATGGACCTGTCGTCGGTGATGCCGGGAACTTGCACACCGTAGATCGACCGATCATGAACATATCGGGTCAGACCGCCGTAACCCCAGGCCAGGCCGATAGCCGGATGGATACAGAGAAGTGGTGTGCCACTGGTAGTTTCGCGTATTGGGAGGATGACGTCGAATGCTTCCAGGTCGGCGGACCGAGTCGGCTCGTCGAGAAGTCGGGCCAGAGCTCGAGGTGTAGGGTTCTCAAGCAGTGCCGCGATTGGCAGTGCCACGCCGGTGCGCTCACGCAGGCGCGCCACCATGGCGAATGCCGACAGGGACGAGCCGCCCATGAGGAAGAAGTCCTCATCCACTCCAACCCGGTCGCAGGACAGTTCCTCGGCGAATGCCGCGGCGACAAGATGTTCGGATTCGGTGGTCGGCGCGGCATACGGCCGTCCGGAACTCCACTGGGGCGCCGGCAGTGCGGCCTCGTCGACCTTGCCCGACGGGGATGCCGGGATTGCGTCGATGATCATGACTTCTGTCGGAACCTGATGCGCCGCGAGGAATTCAGCGGCAAATGCCCGGATCTGTCGCGGGTCGGGTCGGGAGCCGTCAGCAACCACGACATACGAGACGAGGGCGGTGTCACCGGCCGGTGTGCTTCGGCCGACAGTGATGGCGTGGCGCACCTGCGGGTGCCTGTTGAGCGTGTGATCGATCTCGCCGAGTTCGATCCGGTGCCCTCGGACCTTGACCTGTCGATCGTTGCGACCGATGTACACGAGACTGTCGTCATCACCCCAGGCGACCAGATCACCGGTGCGGTAGATGCGTTCACCCGGTGCGCCGTACGGGTGGGCGACGAACCGCGCAGCGGTGAGCCCTGGGCGTCGGTGGTATCCGCGCGCCAGGCAGGGGCCGGCAATGTAGAGCTCGCCCACCACGCCGACCGGCACCGGCCGGAGCGCCGCGTCGAGCACCATCAGCTCGAAACCGGAGAGGGGTTTGCCGATACCGACCCGGGCTCCGGCACGGAGAACCGCCGCCGTCGCGATGACGGTGGTCTCGGTGGGGCCGTAGCCGTTGAGCATCGTGCAGTCAGCCGACCATTGCGACACAAGATCGGGTCCGACCGCCTCGCCCCCGACCACGAGCGTCCGCAGGTCGCCGAACTTTCCGGGATCGAGGGTGGCGAGCACGGTGGGCGTGACGAGGACACTGGTGACATGGTGCCGCGCAGCGAACTCCGGTAGGCGTGTCGGGCCGTCGTCGGGTGAGCTGATGACGAGTGTGGCCGCGGCGGAGAGGGCGGCGGCCTGTTCGAGAAAAGCCATGTCGAAGCTCGGCGAGGCGGCGTGCAGGAACCGGGAATCGGCGGTCACGCGGAAGGTCCGGTGAAGATCCGCGACCATGTTGGCCAAGCCCCGATGGGGCACTACCACCCCTTTGGGACGCCCGGTGGAGCCGGATGTGTAGATCATGTAGGCGGGGTGGGCAATGTCGACGGACTCTCCCCGCCACGCGACTGCCGAGGAACGGTCAGCAGGTGCCTCGCCGTCCCCGATCTGCAGGTCCTCGAGCAATATCCAGTGCACCGAGTCCGGCAATGACGCGCGATGTGCGCGGTCGGTGACGCCCAGGGCAACACCGGAATCGGCGAGCATGTAATCGACGCGGTCAGCGGGGTAACGCGGATCGATGGGGAGGAAGGCCGCGCCCGTCTTCGCCACCGCCCACACCGCCAGGACCGAATCGGCCGACCGCGGCAAGGCGATCGCGACGAACTGCTCCGGGGCTGCGCCGGCGGACATCAGCGCGGCCGCCAGCCCTGCGGACCGAGTGTCGGCCTCACGGTAGGTGAGCGTCACGCGGTCGTCGATCAGTGCCGTCCGGTCGGGCGCGGATTCGACTGCAGCCCGGATGATCTGGGCCAGGGACCGTTCCGGCTGGGCGGCCGGACCGCGGGCAGGTACCACGTGTCGGCGCTCATGGTCGAGGAGAATGGGGAGTTCCTTGACTGGCAGCAGCGGGTCCGCCGCGACCGCGCGGAGCATCTGATCGAAACGTGCGGCAATCGCGGTGGCGGTGTCCTCCGGGATCGCATCGAGACGGTGGGTGAACGTGATCCGCGGGCACGGATGCAGTGTGACCGTGAGGGTGAGGGGGTAATGCGTGCGCTCGTCGGTGACGATGTCCACGATGCGGACGCCGTCGACCGGATCGGCGGCGCTGATCGTCGCCGCGTCGATCGGATAGGACTCGAAGACGGCGAGCGTGTCGAATCGCGTGCCGTCCCCGGCGGCATGCTGAATGTCGGTGAGGCCGATGTGTTGATGCTCGAGCAGCCTGGTCTGATCGTCCTGGAGTCGTTGCCAGATATCGACGATCCGGTCTCCGGGCATCGAACGGATACGCACCGGGACCGTATTGATGAACAGACCGACGATGTCGGCGACGTCGTCCAGTTCGGCGGGGCGACCGTTGACTGTGGCGCCGAAGGTGACGTCCGAGGTGCGGTTCGCGCCTTGCGACTCGGTCAGGCGGGACAGTAGGAGTCCCCACAACGACTGGATCACCGTGTTGGCGGTGATTCCGGACTCGTTGGCGTGTTGCGTGATCGATCGCCAGGTGGCGGAGTCGATATCGAGGGTGATGTGACCCGATTTGACCGTGGAGGGAACCTCGAGATGATCGCCGGCGATGTAGGTCGGTGCATCGCTGTCCGCGAATGCATCACGCCATGCCGCCGCTGCCGCGGCAGTGTCCTGGCGTTTGAGCCATTCCAGGAACGCACGGTAGGACGGGGCGGGCGGCAGCAGCGCCGGCGCAGCGGGTCCTGCGGCATAGCAGGTCAACAGGTCCCGCAGGAGCAACGGCATCGACCAGCCGTCCACCACGATGTGGTGGACCGTGACGACCAGGTCGAACCGGTCCGATTCCCGACGCACGAGGGCGAACCGGATCAGCGGCGGGTGGTCGAGCGGGAACGGTCGGGACAGCTCGCCCGAACGGAAACGGGCGCACGCGGCGTCGGTGTCGTCGGTGACGGTGGTCAGGTCCACGAACTGCCAGTCCGGCCTGGCGTCGCGGCAGATCACCGCGATGAGTTCACCTCGTCCTGATGGGACGAAGGCCGACCGCAGCGCAGGATGTCGCCCCACGACCGTCTCCGCGGCCTGGTGGAGGCGATCGAAATCGACACGACCCTCGAGGACCACAGTGGCTTGTGAGACGTAGACGTCATGGCGGCCGGTTGCTGTTCCAGACCCTGCGGCCAACGCCGCGTGGTATGCGAAACCGCGTTGCAGGGGAGATGTCGGCCAGACATCGGTCATCGCGGGGAAGCGGAGCGCGAGACGGTCGAGATCGGTCTGCTCGACGCGCGCCGCACGCACGTCCGACGGTGTCCAGCCGTGAGCACCTGCCGCCACCGCATCGACAAGTGTTGCCAACGCCACTCGCCAGCGATCAACGATCGACGATGTGGTCGCGGCATCGATGAGCCGCACAACGTGATCCACCGTCACGTGCAGCGTCATCCCGGTGGTCTTCGAGTCGATGACGATGGCGTTGACGTCGAACGGCACCGCGGCCGGCATGTCGTCATCTGGTCTCGCTGTTAGCGACCCGACGATATCGGTTGGCACCCAACCGACCTCGGCAACCCCTCGGGGAAGCATCGAGGTCGAGACACGGCCGAGGTAGTTGATGGCGACGACCGGATGGACCGCCGGAATGTCGACCACACGGGACAAATGGCTCGCGATGCCGAATCCGGCTCCGCGGGAAGGAATCCCGCGGATCGCCTCCTTGACACACTTGACGGCTGCGACCGTACGGTCTGCGGACGTGGTCGACACATCGGCGAGGTCGACGCGGACCGGGTAAGCAGTGGTGAACCATCCGATGGTGCGCGAGAGGTCAGCGCCCTCGACGAGGTCCTCTTCGCGGCCATGTCCCTCGAGTTGCGCCACGACCATGCCGTCGTGCGACAAGCCTGACTCGATCAATGCCAACGACAAGGTCGCCAGCAGGATCTCCTCGGCGGTTGCTCGCAGTGCGGTGGGCACTGTGTCGATCACCGCTCGGGTGAGATCAGCGTCCAGATCGACGGTGAGGCGCTCGACCGTGGCTGCGCTGTCACGGTCGGGGTCCGGGCACAGATCTGCATCGCCCGGGATGGCTTCCAGATGGGTTGTCCAGTAGTCGCGTTCGTCGGCGGCGATCTGATCGGCCTGCTCCACCAGGGCGTGGGCCCAGCGTCGCAGCGAAGTCCCCGTGGGCGGCAGGGCGGGTGGACGACCCGCGGCGACCGCCGTCCACGCCGCCATGAGGTCAGGGACGAGGACGCGCCACGAGACACCATCGATCACAAGGTGGTGGATTGCGACGATGAGCAGGTCTCGTTCGCTGTCGCGGCGCAGCCACACGAAACGTGCCATCACACCCGATCGCGGATCGAGCAGGCCGAGTGCGGTGTCGAGTGCCTGCTCCGCGACGTCACGGAGATCATCCGCGTCGGAGACATCAACCGAGGTCAGCAGATCGGCCGTCGAGTGTGGCGGCGTGGCCGACACCCGCAGACCCGGACCCATCCCCGGTTCCGCCACGAGTCGGGCCCGCAGCGCATCATGATGGGCCACAACGGCGTCCAGTGTCGCCACGATGCCGTCGTGTCCGATTCCCTCGGGGAGCTCGAGAACGAGGTGCTGGGAATAGCGGTTGAATCCGCCCGACCGCCCGGTCAGCCAACGCATGATCGGTGTCAGAGGGAGGAATCCTTCTCCGCCGCCAGGCAATTCGTCGAGACGTGATCGATTGTCATCGGTAGTGGCGACCGCGGCGACACCGGCGACGGTTTTGCGTTCGAACACATCCCTCGGCGAGAAGTGCAGTCCGGCGGCGCGTGCGCTCGAGACGAGGGTCAATGCCGCGATGCTGTCTCCGCCCAGGACGAAGAAGGAGTCGTCGGCGCCGACCCGATCACGGCCGAGTACCTCGGCATACGCGGCTGCCAGCCGCCGTTCTTTGTCGTCGGATGGTGCTCGGTAGGGAGTGTCGGCGGCGAAATCCGGCTGTGGGAGCCGCTTGTGGTCGAGTTTGCCGTTGGCAGTGCGGGGGAGTTCCTCGAGGATCACGTAGGCGGCGGGGAGCATTCCCGCCGGGAGTCGGGATTCGCAATGCCGGCGGATCACACCGACATCCGGATTCGGGACGTCGGACACAACATAGGCCACGAGACGTGCTCCGAGCGTGGTGTCGCGCACCGCCACCACGCTCTGTGCAACGCTGGGTGCCTGCGCGACGGCGGATTCGATCTCGCCGAGTTCGACCCGGCGCCCGCGGATCTTCACCTGGTTGTCGTCACGGCCATGGTAGCGGAGTTCGGGGATCGGGCCGTCGTCGGAGCCGGTTGTCCAGCTGACGATATCGCCGGTTCGGTACATCCGGGCCCCGGCGCTCCATGGATGCGCGACGAAGCGCGACGCGGTGAGCGCGGAGCGCGCGTGATATCCCCGGGCCAGACCCGGCCCGGAGACATACAATGCGCCCTTCACGCCCGGCGGGACGGGTCGTAGGTCGGAATCGAGGACCAGTAGTTCGAATCCGTGGACAGGACGGCCGATCGTGACCGGGCGGTCCGCGCGGAGTTCGGCGACCGTGGCGATGTCGGTGGCTTCGCTCGGACCATACCCGTTGAGCATCAGTCGATCCGGGGACCACCTGCGGACCAGATCGGCGGTCACGGCCTCGCCGCCGACACCCAGTACCTGCACGCCGTCCAGATCGGTGCGTCCGAGCGTGGCCAGCACCGTCGGTGTCAGCAATGCATGGGTGACGCCGGCGGCTCGGATCACGCCGGCGAGCTCGGACGGGGACAGCCCCGGAGCGCTGACGACGAGCCCGGCGGCGGCGGACAGTGCGGACACCTGCTCACCGATCGCCATGTCGAAGCTCGGCGAGGTGTTGTGCAGGAACCTCGAGCCGGTGTCGATGCGGTAGGTGATTCTCCGTTCGGCCGCCAGGTTGGCCAATCCACGATGGGTGACCACCACGCCCTTGGGCTGACCGGTCGATCCGGACGTGTAGATCACGTAAGCCGGGCTGTCGAGATGGATCGGTGCAGCGAGGGGTGCGGGTGATGTGACCGGATCCGCCTGCGAACCGATGTCATTGAGGACTATCCACCGGATGTCGTCGGGGAGTCCCGGTCGTAGGGCGGCGGTGGTCACGCCGAGCGTCGTGCCGCTGTCGCTCAGCATGTAGGAGATGCGGTCGGCGGGATAGTCGGGATCGATCGGCAGGACTGCCGCGCCCGTCGCGACGATCGCCCACAGCGTCCGGACCGAATCGGCGGAGCGCGGCAGCGCCAAGGCGACGAATTTCTCGGGGGCGGCCCCTGCCTCGACCAGGCGATGTGCGAGGGCCTGTGCCCAGCGATACGCCTCGCGGTACGTGAACCGTGCGACTTCCCCCGCACCGTCGTGGTGCGAAATCGCCATCGCATCGGGGGCCCGGTCCACCGCATCGGCGATCAGCGCGGCGAGCGTCGTCGGGGCCGCGTCGGGCCGACCGATGGCAGGCACGAGCGACTGCCGCTCGGTGTCGGTGAGGATGTCGATGTCGAGCGGTCGATCGTCGGGCGCCGCGTCCACCAGTGCGCTGAGCACGGTGACCAGGCGCTGATAGTGTTTGTCGAGTGAATCTTGTTCGTACAGATGGTGATTGGCGTGGATGTCAATCCGCATCGCGCCGCCCGAACCTGGGTAGAGATTCACTGCGATGTCGTTGATCGGCCCCGTCGACAACACCGTGAAATGTCCGTCAACGGGTCCGAGACGGATATCGGTGGGGAAGTTCATCACGTTGATGGTGGGGCCGTAGATGCCACCGAGTTCCAGGCCATCCGACCCGAGACCGAGATCTCGGTGCAAGTCCTCGCTGCGGTATCGCTGATGGCGCAGTGCGCCGGTGAGTTCGAGTCCGACCATCCGGATGAGCTCGGCGACGGTGGTCTCGCGGTCGAACCGCATCCGGATCGGCACGACGTTGGAGACCATGCCCGCGGAACGTCGGAGCACTGCGTTGGTCCGCGCAGAAACCGGCAGACTCATCACGACGTCGTCGGTGTCGGCGACGAGGGCGAAATACGTCGCCAGAGCGGCGATGATGAACGCGGTGTCGATGCTGCCGTGACGTTTGGCGGCCTTCGACAGGCGATCGGACAGGTCTGCGTCGATCTGACCGCCCGCATGAATCGGAACCAGATCGGCAGGCGCGGCTCCCTCGGCCAGTGAGATCGGTTCCGGTAGGCCTCGCGCCTTCTCCGCCCAGTAGGCGCGATCGGTTTCGAACCGCTTGGAGCCGACGTATTCCTGCTCTGTCGTGACCAGTTCGGTCAGCGCGGGCACCGAGTAGGAGTCGGCCGCATCATCGTCGCCGGCCAGCAGGGTCGAATACAGTCCGGCTGCGCGATTCATGAAGCGGATCGCGCCGTAGCCGTCGATGGCGATGTGGTGGATACATGAGTACCAGTAGTAGTGCTCGTTGCCGAGGCGCAGGATCGCTCCGCGGATGAGGCGGTCGGCCAGCAGGTCGAAGGGGAGGGTGTAGTCGGCGACCATCCACTCCCAGGCGGCGGTGACCGGATCGTCCGCATCGCGGAGGTCGATCCGGGTGATCGTGTCGGTTTGGGCATGATCGACGACCTGGTGGGGTTTGCCGTCCACTTCGACGAGCCGGAGCATGCCGCTACCGACTTCGTGGAGCCCTCGCCGACACACTTCGTCGAGTAGATCGACATCCACTTCGCCGGTGAACTCGATGAAATTCGCGATCACGATTGGCGTGTCTGTCAGCAACTGCTGAGCGAACCAGAGACCCTGTTGCGCGGACGTGAGTGGGAACGGCGCGAGATCGGTGGCCGATTCGAGTCCGTCTACGATCGGCCGATCGGTCGATCCAGATCTCATGGGGGAATCCTCGGTCGGGGTGGTCGGCGGCACTAGCGATCATGAAATAGGATGTTGCTCACAGTTGTCGAAAACAACAGAGTTGCATACCCCTGTTGGATGAGGCAAAGGGGGATTCACGTCCCGGCCACTCACTCCACACCGTGTGCTACGTGCTGACCTGAGCGAGGATTGAACGCATGCGCGTCGTGACATTCGGCTACCAGACCTGGGGTCACAAGACCCTGCAGGCGCTGATCGAGTCCAATCACGAAGTCGTGCTCACGGTGACACACCCACCGAGCGAGCACTCATACGAGACGATCTGGTCGGATTCGGTCGAGGAACTGGCGCACGCACACGGCATCCCCATCCACCTGGCACAACGTCCGGACGACGCCCTGATCGATCGGGTCAAGTTGGCCGAGCCGGATATCATCGTCGCCAACAATTGGCGGACGTGGCTACCGCGTGAACTCTACGACCTCCCCCCGCATGGCACCCTGAACCTGCACGATTCGCTCCTGCCCAAATTCACTGGGTTCTCACCGGTCATCTGGGCGCTCATCAGTGGCCAATCCGAGGTCGGGCTGACCGCCCACCGGATGGATGACGGCCTCGACACCGGCGACATCGTCGTACAGAAGGCGATCCCGATCGCGCCGACGTCCACGGCGACCGAACTGGTGCGCGCCACCATCGACATCATTCCTGAAGTGCTCACCGAAGCACTGGCCGCGATCGAATCGGGCACGGCCGTATGGACGCCGCAGAACCTGGCCGACCGGACCTTCTTTCACAAGCGTTCCGAGATCGACTCCCGGATCGACTGGAACTGGCCAGCCGAACAGATCGAGCGGCTGGTGCGTGCACAGTCCGACCCGTATCCCAACGCATACACGCATTTCCGTGGGCAGCGTCTGCGTATCACCAAGGCGTCGGTGTCGGAGTGCGTCTACGGCGGCACCCCTGGACGTGTGTTTATTCACGAGGGCGACGGTATGGTCATCGTCGCCGGCGCTGACGCACATCTCGGGCGCAACCGGGGCCTTGTGATCGAGCGCCTCCGTACCGACGACGAGGTCGAACATGCCGGTACCGCGTTCTTCCCCCATGGCGGTGGCTACCTGGAGTGAGGGGACTGTCCTCCATTCGACGCCACCCGCCAGAGCGGATTGACCGGGCCGTGGCCGGCGCCGAGCGGATAGGCCGCCTGCAGGCCGCGGGTCACCCAGCGTTTCGCGAAGGCCACGGCGTCGGGTACCGAATAGCCGTGGGCCAGCGCGCAAGCGGTGGCGGCGGCGAGGGTGTCCCCGGCGCCGTGATCGTGCGGGGTGTCGATCCGCGCCTGATCGAACTCGTGGAAGTCGGCGCCGTCGAACAGCAGGTCCGGACTGTGGTCGCTGGTCCGGAGATGTCCGCCCTTCACCAGTGCCCACCGCGCTCCGAGGTCGTGCAGGGCGCGCGCGGCCGCCCGTTGCGAATCCGCGTCGACGACGTCGATCCCGGTGATCAACCGCACCTCGTCGAGATTCGGGGTGACCAGCGTGGCAAGAGGAATCAGCGTGCTGCGCAACGTGTCCAGGGCGTCGACCGCGAGTAGGGCATCGCCGTGCATCGATGCGCACACGGGGTCGACGACGAGGGGGGTGCCGCCGTTGCGGCCGATCCCCAACTCGACACACGTCTCGGCGACGGATTCGATGATCGGCGCCGAGGCGAGCATGCCCGTCTTGGCGGCACCGATGCCGATGTCGGAGACCACGCTGCGGATCTGCGCGGCCACGGTGTCCGGCGGGATCTCCGCAAACCCCTGTACGCCCAACGAATTCTGGACGGTCACCGCGGTCACGGCGACACACCCGTGCACGCCGAGCAGCGCGAAGGTGCGCAGGTCGGCCTGGATGCCCGCACCGCCGCCCGAGTCCGACCCGGCGATCGTCATCACCCGAACCGGGGTCACGCCCGGTGCGGCGGTGGGTAATCCGAGCTCTGTGCTCACCTATGAGCTTCCAATGGCAGATAGACCCGGCCACCAGCCTCGACGAATTCCGCCGACTTCGCGGCCATCTCCTCGGCGATCTTGCGGTCGATGTCCTCAGTGGTCACCAGGTTGTTCTCCTCGGCGTAGGCGCGCACATCCGCGGAGATCCGCATCGAGCAGAACTTCGGCCCGCACATCGAGCAGAAATGCGCGGTCTTGGCCGGCTCGGCGGGCATCGTCTCGTCGTGATACTCGCGGGCGGTATCCGGATCGAGTGAGAGATTGAACTGGTCGGTCCAGCGGAACTCGAAGCGCGCCTTCGACAATGCATCATCACGCTCCTGCGCGCGCGGGTGGGCCTTGGCCAGATCGGCGGCATGCGCGGCGATCTTGTAGGTGATCACCCCGACCTTCACATCGTCACGGTTGGGCAGTCCGAGGTGCTCCTTGGGCGTCACGTAACACAGCATCGCGGTCCCGGCCGCCGCGATCATCGCCGCACCGATGGCCGAGGTGATGTGGTCGTAGGCCGGCGCGATGTCGGTGGCCAGCGGGCCCAGCGTGTAGAAGGGCGCCTCCTCGCAGAGCTCCTCCTCGAGCCGCACGTTCTCCGCGATCTTGTGCATTGGCACGTGGCCCGGACCCTCGATCATCACCTGCACCCCATGGGATTTGGCGATCTTGGTCAGTTCGCCGAGGGTGCGCAGTTCGGCGAACTGCGCCTCGTCGTTGGCGTCGGCGATCGACCCGGGACGCAGGCCGTCGCCCAGCGAGAAGGTGATGTCGTAGCGACGGAAGATCTCACACAGTTCGTCGAAGTGGGTGTAGAGGAACGATTCCTCGTGATGGGCCAGACACCAGGCGGCCATGATGGAGCCGCCGCGCGACACGATGCCGGTGACGCGGCGTGCGGTCAGCGGGACATACCGCAGCAGCACTCCCGCGTGCACCGTCATGTAGTCGACACCCTGCTCGGCCTGCTCGATCACGGTGTCGCGGTAGATCTCCCACGTCAGCGCGGTCGGGTCGCCCTTCACCTTCTCCAGCGCCTGATAGATCGGCACCGTCCCGACCGGGACTGGGGAGTTGCGCAGGATCCACTCCCGGGTCATGTGGATGTCGCGGCCGGTGGACAGGTCCATGATGGTGTCCGCGCCCCACCGGGTGGCCCACACCATCTTCTCGACCTCCTCGGCAATCGAACTGGTCACCGCGGAATTGCCGATGTTGGCGTTCACCTTCACCGCGAAACGCTTGCCGATGATCATCGGCTCCGACTCCGGGTGACGGTGATTGGCCGGGATGACCGCACGACCCGCCGCGACCTCGTCGCGCACGAGTTCGACGTCGACACCCTCGCGAGCGGCGATGAAGCGCATCTCGTCGGTGATGATCCCGGCCCGCGCCCACGCCAGCTGTGTCGCGGCACCGTCGACCGGTTCCGGACGCTGCCACGAATCCCGCGTGGCCGACAGCCCGCGTTCGACATCGATCGTCGCGGTGGCGTCGGTGTAGGGGCCCGACGTGTCGTAGACGTCGAGATGCTCGCCGTTGGTGAGTTCGATACGCCGCTGCGGGACACGCAGATGATCGTGTTCGAGGTAGTGCTTGCGGCTGCCCTCGATCGGACCGGTGGTGACGGCAGATTCGGATACAGCTGTTCCCATGAGGGGCTCCCTTCGCCGGCATTACCCGGACAGGTTCAGGCGGTCGGCGACCGCCCGTCGCCATCTCAGCCCCCGGTGATCGTGGGAGCCCCCGCGTTGTTGAGTTGTTGCCGGAGACCGGCGCACACGAGCGTACGTGGGATCGGCCGCGTTATCCACAGGCGGGTGCCGGCGCGCAGCGACCTACGGCAACGTAAGGTACCTTGTGATCGGGATCACAACCGGTCCCCCGCCTGTCGCCCGGGAAGGGGAGTCTCGGCGACGGACGATCGTCACTGCCATCGTGAGGGGATCACGCACCATGCATCGCAAACACCGCCACCGGCCACCGCAGTCCGCCCAGGCCATCCTGCAACAGATCGCGGAGGTCGTCCACAACCCGGACCGGGATCGGTTCGAGCTCTGGGTGGCCGGCGAACTCGTCGGGGTCCTCGGATACAGCACCGAGACGACCGTCGACGGCGTCACGACCGTGACCATCCTGCACACGGTGCTCTACGACGAGTACACCGGCCACGGGCTCGGCACCCGCCTGGTGCAAGGCGCTCTCGACTATGTGCAGCAGCAGGGTGCGCGGTTGCGCCCGGTGTGCTCGTTCACCAGGAGCTACCTCGACTCCCATCCGGGAGTCGTGCCGCTCGTCCCCGCGTGACCCTCGGACAGACCGTTGATTTAGCGTAGGCTACCCTGACTCGCAGAGTCGATGAGGGGAAGGTGCGCGGATGGCGGATTTCGACAGGCTCGATCAAACGGGGCCGACGAAGGCCGCATCGCGCGGGTGGCAGGGCGCGATGCTCAAACTCTTCGGCGCCGACGACTACGAACTGACGGTCACGGGCTCCGAACGGGTCACCGACGAGTTTCTCCGGATCGGGTTCACCGGTGGAGGGCTGCTCACCGATCGTCCGCTGCACCCGACGATGTGGCTGCGACTGTGGTTCGAGAACAACCACGGCAAACTGCACCAGCGCGGCTACACGCTGGTCGATCCGGACACCGCGACCGATTCCTTCTCGATCGAGTTCGCGATGCACGACGGCGCGGCGACCCGGTGGGCCCGCGACGCCTGCCCGGGCGACACGATCGGGGCGTCCTTTCTCGGGTCCAGATTCGCGATTCCGGAGCCGGCGCCGTCGGGCTGGCTGATCGCCGGTGACACGGCATCCCTGCCGGCGATCAACTCGTTGCTCGACGAGATCTCGTCGGCCGGGCACGGCGCGCCGGCCACGATATGGCTCGAGTACACCCACGACTCCGACCGGTCGCTGCCGATCCGGCTACGCGACCACGACACCATCACCTGGGTCCGGCGCGAGCGTGACGGCGCGGCCCTCGTCGAGGCCGTGCGCGCGGCCGCGGTCGACGCCACCGGGCAGTTCGGGTGGGTCGCGCTCGACACCAAGTCCACGCGGGCCGTCGCCGCCTCGTTCCGCAACGACTACGGCCTCGGCAAGAAGTCGGTCAAATCCCAGGCGTACTGGGTGCCGAACGCGTCGCAATCCTGAGCTCGGACCTGCTCAGTCGGCGAGCTGAAGCGTGGGTGCGGAGGTGTCCTTCAGCGCCACACCCGAAGCGCCCAGCGCTCGTGCGCCGGCGCTGAGACCAGCGACGATCCGTGCCGCGTCGGCGTACCCGAGACCGTCGGGCGGATGGATGTTGGAGATGCAGTTGCGCTCGGAGTCCCGACGACCCGGCCGCGGCCGATAGGTGAGGTAGATGCCCAGACTGTCGGCCACCGACAGTCCCGGCCGCTCGCCGATGATGACCACCATCGTCTCGACCCCGAGCGCGTCGCCGATGTGATCACCGAGTGCAACCCGCGCATTCGTCGCGACGACCGGGGGCGCCACCGAGAACGTCGGTGCGAGAGCGTCGACGAGTGCGCGGACGAGATCGACCGCGTGGGCGTCGACGGCGGTCGCCGACAGGCCGTCGGCGATGACGATCCCGACGTCGGCGCCGGAGTGCCCCAGCGCCGACAGGTCGTCGGGCTCGCGACCGAGATCCGGTCGGCGGAGATACTCGGCCCGCGTCGACGCGCGGCTCGCCACCAGTGTGGGTGCGCCGAGACCAAGTCCGGTCAATCCCTCGACCAAAGAAACGACGGCCATCGGGGTGTGCACGGCGTCGCGGGCCGCGGCGTGTGCGGACTGGAATTCCAGCACCTCGCGCGTCGAGACCGCACTGCCGCTGCGCTGCAATCCGATCCGCGCCTGGGTGGAGCGCCGCAGCGTGTGCCAGGGGTCGTCGGCGATGGGGATGGGACGGTGATTCATGATGCGAGGCTCCGTAGGGGTGAGGACGTCGGATCCATGGGCAGGACGCGCCCGGCCGCGTCGGCCATGCCGACCCGCTGCATCCAGGACTCGAACTCCGGTGCGGCGCGCAGCCCGAGGACGTCACGCAGATAGAGGACGTCGTGAAAGGACAGGCTCTGGTAGCCGAGCATGATGTCGTCGGCGCCCGGGACGGTGATCACGAAGGCGACACCGGCCAGGCCCAGCAGGCTCAGCAAAGTGTCCATGTCGTTCTGGTCGGCTTCGGCGTGGTTGGTGTAGCAGACGTCGACACCCATCGGCAGCCCGAGGAGCTTGCCGCAGAAGTGATCCTCCAGTCCGGCGCGGATGATCTGCTTGCCGTCGTAGAGGTACTCGGGTCCGATGAATCCGACCACGGTGTTGACCAGGAGAGGGTCGAGGGCGCGGGCCAGGCCGTAAGCCCGCGTCTCCAGCGTCTGCTGATCGACCGGCCGACCGCCGGTGCCCAGGTGAGCGCCCGACGAGAGCGCCGACCCCTGGCCTGTCTCCAGGTACATGACGTTGTCGCCGACGGTGCCGCGCCGCAACGAGCGGCCCGCCTCGTTGGCCTCGGTCAGCATCGCCACGTCGACCCCGAACCCGCGGTTGGCGCCCTCGGTGCCGGCGATCGACTGGAACACCAGGTCCACCGGCACATCCCGCTCGATGAGGTCCATGGTCGTGGTCACATGCGAGAGCACGCACGACTGCATCGGTATGTCGAACCGCACGCGCACCTCGTCGAGCAACTCGAGCAGGGTGGCGGTGGCCTGCGGGGAGTCGGTGGCCGGGTTGATCCCCACCACCGCATCCCCGGAGCCGAGCAGCAACCCGTCGAGCAGCCCGGCCGCGATCCCGCGCGGATCGTCGGTGGGATGATTGGGCTGCAGGCGGGTGGCCAGTCGGCCGGGCAGGCCGATGGTGGTGCGGAACCCGGCGGTCACCTCGATCTTCTTGGCGACCGCGATCAGGTCCTGGTTGCGCATCAGCTTGCTGACCGCCGCCACCATCTCCGGGGTGAGGCCAGGAGAGATCGACCGGATGTGCTCTCCGCCCAGCGGTTCGACGGCCCGTTCGAGCAGCCAGTCGCGCAGCCCGCCGACGGTCAGATGCGAGATCGCGGCGAACGCCTGCCGGTCGTGGGTGTCGATGATCAGGCGGGTGATCTCGTCGGTCTCGTAGGGGACGACCATCTCCTCGAGGAATCGGGTCAGCGGGAGATCGGCGAGCACCCAGGCGGCGGCGGCGCGTTCCGCATCGGATTGCGCTGCGCACCCGGCCAACTGGTCACCGGACCGGGCCGGCGTGGCCTTGGCCATCAGGTCGACCAGATTGGCGAACTCGTAGGTGTGGCCGCGCACGGATTGGGTGAAGCTCACGACAACGTCTCCTCGGCGTCGGCGATGGCGGCGAACTCCTCGTCGGCGCTGGCGAAGACCAGCCGCTTGCGGCTGTAGAAGCCGAAGTATGCCATGAAACCTGCGAAGACGATGACGCAGCCGACGGCGGCCTTGATGTCCACCAGGAAGGTGGCGATCACCGCGAGCACGGCGATGACCAGCGCGAAACCGGTGGTGACGATCCCGCCGGGGGTGCGGTACGGGCGTGCCATTTCGGGCTCACGGACCCGCAGCACGATGTGGCTCACCATCATCAGCACGTACGACAGCGCCGCACCGAACACGGCCATGTTCAGCAGCATCGCACCCTGCCCGGTCAGCGACAGGACGAAGCCGACGATCCCGGGGACGATCAGCGCCATGGTGGGAGACTTGCGGGAGTTGGTGACCGAGAGCGACTTCGGCAGGTAGCCGGCGCGGGAGAGCGCGAAGAGCTGCCGCGAGTAGGCGTAGATGATGGAGAAGAAACTGGCGATCAGACCGGCCAGGCCGATGTAGTTGACGACGGTCGAGGCCAGGCCGTTACCCAACGCCTCCACGAGCGGGTTGCCGGACTCCTGCATCGCCGCGGCCCCACCGGTTCCGGTGACCAGGAACAGCACCAGCGCACAGGTCATCACGAGGACCGAGATCGCGGCGATGATGCCACGGGGGACGTTGCGAGCCGGGTCCTTGGCCTCCTCGGCGGCCAGCGGCACACCTTCAACGGCGAGGAAGAACCAGATCGCGAACGGGATGGCGGCCCAGATGCCGAGGTAGCCGTGCGGCAGGAAGGCGCTTGCGCCGGCGGCGTCGGTCGGTGCGATGTTCGTCAGGTTCGCCCACGAGAAATCGCCGAGGGCCGCGAAGCCGAAGATGAGCAGTCCGACCAGCGCGATCGCGGTGATCACGAACATCACCCGCAGTGCTTCGCCGACCCCCGCGATGTGGATGCCGATGAAGATCGCGTAGACCGCGAGATAGACCATCCACCCGTCGGTGATGCCGAACAGGCCCAGCGATTCCACATACGAGCCGATGAAGGTCGCGATCGCGGCCGGCGCGATCGCGTACTCGATGAGGACCGCGGTGCCGGTGGCGAACCCTCCCCAGGGGCCCAGCGCCCGGCGGGCGAAGGTGTAGCCGCCGCCCGCGGCCGGCATCGACGACGATAGCTCGGCCATGCCCAGCACCATCGCGATGTACATCGCCGCGATGACGACGGCGGCGATCGCGAGGCCGCCGAAGCCGCCCTGGCCGAGGCCGAAGTTCCAGCCCGAATAGTCGCCGCTGATGACGTAGCTGATGCCGAGTCCGGCGAGCAGCAGCCAGCCGGCGGTGCCGGTCTTGAGTCGGCGTTTGTCCAGGTAGTCGGATGCGGGTGGGGCCGCCGAGGGGGCTGACGTAGGGGTGGATGTCATCGTGGCTCTCCTTGGGTTCGGTCGGTGCTGACGCGGCCGCCGTGGGCGCGACGAGTAGCTGACGAAGGAGAGACTAGGAATCGCAGATGACGCCGTGATCGCCGTCACGTATCACGGCCTGAGAACTTCCGCGGGCGGATTTATCACGCGGGTTAACACGGATGAAACACAATGAGGTGCCGTGGGCGGGAACCATCGGTCACGCTGAACAGGCTATGCCATCCCCCCGCCGATCATCGCAGCCGAAGCTCTACGTCGACGAATCCTCGGTCGACGGGCTCAACCGCCGACAGCTGCCGTTCATCCCGGTGTTCGCTCAGTCGGTCGCCGCGATCGCGCCCGCCGGCACCTCGGCGGTGACCCCGCTGTTCGTCATCGCGGCGCTCGGTGGCTTCGGCGGTCTGGTGGCCTTCGTCGTGGCGCTCGCGGTGGCCATGCTGGTCGCGGCCTGCATCCGACCGATGGCGCAACGGGTCGCGGTGGTCGGCGGTCTGTATTCGTATGTGGCCCAAGGACTGGGGGCTCGATTTGCGCTGCCGACCGCCTGGTCGGCGATCGTCGGATACGGCTCGGTGAGCATGGCGGGACTGTTGGCCGTCGGACTCTATCTCACCCACATCGCGGTCAGTGTCGGCGTGTCGGCGACCGTTCCGGTCGTGTCGATGTCCGTGATCGTCGCCCTGGCCGCGGTGATCACCTGTGTGCTGATGGTGCGCGGGATCAAGGTCTCCGCGACCGCGACCCTCGTCATCGAGGTGGTCTCGGTGGTGATCATGGTCGGGCTGATGGTCGCGGTGGCGATCGTGCACCGCGATGCACCGTGGTCGGAGGTGTTCGCGCCGCACGGCGAGGGGGCCTTGGGGATCGGCACCGTGGTCGCGGTGAGCGCCTTCGTCGGTTTCGAGAGCGCGACCACCCTGTCGTCGGAGGCGCAGAAACCGTTCCTGACCGTGCCGCGGACCCTGCGGTGGACGCCGGTCGCGGCCGGCGCGATCTATCTGTTGGCCGTGGTGTCACAGTCCGTCGCAATGTTCGGCGCACCGGATGACGTGCGGTCGAGCAGTACCCCGCTCGCGGCCCTGTTCCTGTCGGAGGGCTCCCGCGCCGCTTCGGTCGTCCTCGACGTCGGGATCGCGACCTCGTTCTTCGCCTGCACCCTCGCGTCGGTCAACGCCCTGGTGCGTGTCCTGTTCTGCCTCGCCCGCGAGCGGGTGGCACCGGGTCCGCTCGGACGCGCGCATCCGCGTTTCCGCACCCCCGCGGTGGCGATCGTGGCCGCGATGACGGTGGTCGCCGTGGTGCCGCTGGTGTTCCTCTGGTCGGGCGGCGACCCGGAGGCCGGCATCCGCGCCTTCCTCACCCTGAGCGCGCTCGGTTACATGGGCAGCTACCTCACCGCGAGCCTGGCGGCGCCGGTCTTCCTGCGCGACATCGGCGAACCCAGCCGCCGGATCGTTTGGCTCGGCGCGATCGCGGGGCTGGTCCTGGGCGGGTTGCTGATCGGTGCGGCGTTCGCCGACATCGGGCATTCCACCGTGCTGTTCGTCGTCTACATCGCGAGTATGGCCGTTGTCGTCGCGGCGGTCGTGGTGGTCGCGAGGGTCGCGCCGGACCGACTCCGCCGGGTCGGGGTGTTCGACGAGACGCGTCGCTCCGACGTGCTGACCCTGTCGACTCTGCGGTGACGCGATGGCCATAGGCAGGGGAGAGCGGCCGGACGCGGTGGCGCGGTCGCTGCAGATCATCGAGGTCGTCGCGGACATGGGTATCGGTACCACCGCCAAGGAGATCGCCGAACAACTCGGGGTGCCGCCGGCGACCACGTACCGGCTGCTGAACTCGCTCGTCGCCGAGGAGTACCTGGTGCGGACGGCGGATCTGCGCGGGTTCGCGCTCGGGGCGCGGCTGGCGGCGATGGTGGAGGCCGCC
>NZ_BAHC01000159.1 GCF_000298195.1 Gordonia rhizosphera NBRC 16068
GCGGCCAGCCGCAACGACGAGCTCGGACGATTCCGACGCATCAGCGGTATGGCGGAGGGATGGGGAAGTCGTCTGGTCGACCTGGGCGAGGTCGGTCATCTCAACCCCGCCGTCGGCTACGGCCCGTGGCCGCGCGCCGAGGAACTCGTGGACGAGCTCATCGCGCATTCGGTGTATGCGGGCTGATCGGGTGAGCGACCCGGTGACCCGGCACGATGACGAGCCACTGGTCGATCTATGAAAGTGGATTACTCTCGCCGCCGCGAGGTCCAGATGTTGTGCATCGCGGTCGATGCCGCCAGGCTGAGCCCGAGTCGGTCTCGTCGACGATCAGGAACTCGGCGCGCGGGGCCCGGCTTCCGGCGCTAGCGTCGGTCTGCATGAACTCATCGTTCCAGCCGGACATCGGAGTGTTCACCGTCGACGAGGCGGAGGCCCTCGCCGGGTTCTATCGCAGCAATGGTTTCGCGACCGTCCGGGGACTGCTCGACGAGTCGACAATCGCGGCGATCGAACGTGAGTGCGTCGAGGCGCAACACCGTGTCGTGGCAGGCGAGTTGCCTTCTCGGTATGGCTCGGTGGTGTTCCTCGACGATGCGGCCAAGGCGCAGAAATTCGGCAACTACGTCGAATACGTGAACGAGCTCGCACCGTCGGTCAGAGAGGCCCTCGCCGACCCGCGGCTGCGCGCTGTCATCCGGGCACTGATCGGCGAGACGGCCTGGTTACGCGACGGTGATGGATTCGGCGTCGTCTATCAGGACGCGCGACCGGGACGGGAGTCCGGCTACTCGCGGATCGGATGGCATTCGGACTGGCAGTCGAGTCCGAGCCTCGACATCTGGCCGTCGACGGCGTTTACCATCCATATCGACGCGACTTCACCGGCGAACGGCTTCCTGCGGGTGGTACCCGGAAGTCATCTCTGGTCGACGCCGGCGCCGTTCCACAATATCAACGACGTCCCCGTTCCCGACACCGCGGTACCGGCCCGCGGCTGGACCGACGAACCGCCACCGTTCGCCATGCCGCTGGGCTTCGATAAGGTGCCCGGCGAGATCGGTGTCTACCTCGAACGCGGCGACGTCCTTCTGCATGACGGCTATCTGTGGCATTCGGCCGCCCGGGCCACCGACGACGACACCTCACGCCGTCACGTGCGCGGCGGATTTTTCGCCGGCGCGCGCCCCGCGGTCGGTGCAGCGGACGAGTTCGTCAAGAACGCCGCTCGCTGAGCCGACCGATCGAGTACGTCCGGGGGCGAGGCCGGTCCAGTGCTGACCGCGCTGTCGGCCCATTGCCGCCATCCTCACAGTCCCACTTTGACATCGTCGCCGCGTCCTGCCCGACTTCCGTGCGCTATTGCAGTGCGATGAGCACGGGGATCAACGACCTGCCCTCCGTGATTGCGACCATCGCCTTGCCCACGACCGCACCGAACGCACGCAGCGGGTCGCCGGCCCTCATCGCGTGGCCACGTGTAGGTGAGGTGGTGAGCAGGTCACCTACACGGACGGCGCCGTACTCTGCATCCACCCGACAGTTGGTCCTGCCGACGAGCGCGATTGGCACCCGGCCCTCCGCGCCATCGCCTGCCTTGCGCCCCAACACCATTCCGGGCCGAAATTCTCCAGCTCCGGCGACGATTCCGGCCACCCGGGTGTCGTACATGCGACTGCTGGCGCACAGCCTGCCACCTTCGTCGATCACCATCACGTCACCGGGCGCGACATCGTCAGCGCAGACGACCTCAAAGTCCTCCGCGCAGTCGGCGCCGCTGAGCACTACGTCGCCGGAGAAGGCGACGTTGCCGGCGGCATCCAGAATGATCTCATCGCGGCCATGGTCCTCATTCCTGACGACAAAGCATCGTGCATCGGCCCCGTCCCCGTCGCGGGCGTTGGTCACACGCACGCTGTAGTGCTGAGTACCGTGGCCGCGAGAACGGATACTCAGCTTCGGACTGCCGCTCTTCTCCAGGTGGACATCCCCGCCGACCGCCAATAGGGCTGACGGGCTGGTCGTACCGATCCCAACTGCGGTCAAAGACAGTGCGAGTGGGCTGGACCCACCCGTACCGTCTTGAACAGCCTGGGCCTGCAACTTCTCCAACGCCTGCTCAACCCGCAGATTTGTGGACATCTCTGATCCTCTCCCGATAGAGCGAAGGCTCTGCTGCGTTCGTGGTGCACCCTCAGTGCGTGCGATGGTCGGACGCTCCCGGCAGCTCGCCACGGTGATCGCGCACGGGACCCTGCCCGCTACGGTGATCGCGCACGCGACCTTGCCCGCTACGGTGGTCGCGCGCGGTGGCGTGCCCGCCGCGGTGGTCGCGGACCGGTACATCGAGACGGAAGGTGACTGTGTCGTGCACTTCCTTTCCTGCCGCGCGGGGTGCCCGCAGCAATTCCTGGCCGTTGAGGTACAGCACCAGCTCACCGAACGGGCCAACGCCGGTTATCGACACCGTGGTGATGTCGGCGAGTCGGACGTCGGCGTTCGTGTCGAAGGCACGTAGAACCTCGGGGACCCCCAACGGGATCGCCACGTCGAAAGAGAGTCGCGGCCCCAGCGTCAGGTGCGCGCGGCGAAAGAACACATTCGATGCGACCACCAGACCCCCAGGTATCTCTTCGAGCCCGGTGAGCTGCAACGCGACCGAGTCGATGTAGGCGATCAACTCGAGTTGGCGGAGTCCGCGGGATAGATCAACACCATGTTGTCGCAGTGCGGATATAGCCACGCCTGTCGTATTTCCAGAGGCGAGTCCTCGAAGAGCCGCACGCAGGGAGAAGTTTTCGTGGAGTCGGTGCGCGGTCACGATCCGATCGGCGTACCGCCGCGCCCCGGCCGGGTTGGGGTGGATGAATGAGGCGATCATTGCAGTCTCGATACGGCCGATCTCCGAGCCGAGCGCATCGGCGAGGTGACGCAACGCAACGCTGAGCTGCGTCCCGTGCTCAAGCTCGTCGGCGGCAGCGAGGATCTGACTGGGCAAGTCCGTCTCACGCAACACGGGAGCGATTTGCGTGACGATATCCGATCTGCTCGCGGGGGTTTCAGGGATGGCCGCGGCGAGGATCGTCTCTGACACCAGTAAGTGCAGCCTCCGGTAGGTGTTCAGCAATCGCAAGCGAGGGATGCTGGCCAGGCGGTCGCGAAGCATGTCATCGTCGACGACGTGGGCGGAGGTTCTGTGGTCACGCACTCCGCCGCCGAGTTCACCGCGATGGTCGTGGCTGCCCGGTGGAGGCAACGTGGGAGGTTTGTAGCCACTGTGCACAAGCGAGTGCACACCGGCGAACAGAGCGTGCTCGGGCCGGAAATCCGGGTAGACAAAGGCCACGCCCGGACCGCGGACACTCGACGGCAGCGCGCCAAGCGCGCGCCGCGACCAGTGGTGGGCGTGGGCGGCCGCGGCAACAGATCGGCGGATCGCCTTCTCGACGAGCGCATCGACGTCCTTGGTGAATCCGAGGCCGTTCAAGAAGTCTCGGATCCCGTACAAGTCCTGGACCCCGTCGTTGAGCGCGAGTTGCCACTCGGGCTTCTTCGAAAGGAACTCGAAGAGGTCCTTCAGTCTGGCCCGATCGGAGAGTGGGGAAAGGGCCGAGTAGTAGCCGGTCACGAGGATCAGGGCCTCCGGAAATGCCTTCCGCGCCAGCCCCACGACATCGGGCAAATCGTGACCGAATACCCGTTCGATGGTCTCGTCGATCTTGTTGATGTCGGGGCCCTCCGGGTCCAGCACCTCCTCGAATTCAGCGTCGTTGACTCCTCCGTCCATCAACACGAGGTGGACCGGGCCGACCGCCCTCGAGGAGATGTCGCGGATCTGGTCGGTGACGGTGGGGAAGGTGGCTGGATTCTCCCCGAACAATGCCGCCGCGGGGGTCTCGTTCTGACCGGAGAGAAAGGCTTGCATCTGCGCGTCGGAGGTGAAAAGGGAACGGAAGGTCATCGCGAAACCGGCACGATTGCCGTTCTGAATCCTGGTGGTGCCCCCGGATGGCAAGAGTATGTCCGCGGTACCGTCGGCGCTGGCTGCCTTAAGCTTCGAACCCGATCGTGCCGCGCCGCGCGCCGGCGCCGAGCCGGGGCCGGGAACGACCTCCAGATCTTCGTGCATTTCCTGGGCGATCTTGGTCGCTGCGAGATGTGCAAACCGGTCTCGCTCGGCAAGACCCTGACCCCACATCGCCGAGTCTCCGAGTACGGCAACCCGAAGCACCATATTCAAATTCAACGCGCTCGCGGGAACGGAGTCAACGGCCCCGCAGGTGGAGGCGAACTGTGTTGTCTCTTCGGTTCGGTGAGAGGCTCTCCCGACATGTCACTTGCTTGAGCCAATTCCTTGGTGACCAGACTCTGATACGCAGTTCGCGCGATCTCCACGTCGACCCGTGCCGATTCCAGGTTCGCGAGGATGGTGCGCAGCCGCTTCTTGTGCCCATTCGCATGCGGCAGTTCTCTTCTTGCTGAAGCCAGCGTGGCGGCCCTCGCGTTGAGGGCCGCGATCGTATGTTTGCCGGCCTCATAGGCCCGGCCCTCGCCCAGAAGCGCCGCTACAGGAGCGAGAGCACGATCGAGACCCTCGAGCAGTTCCTGAGCCTCACCGTAGGAGGGACCCAGCTCGGGAAACGTCGCCTTGAGATTGCCTCGTAGGTGAGACTCGCTCGCGTCGAGGGTGGTCTGCACATCTCCGACTCGGCGAGAGAATTCGCGGGCGGCATTTACTTGGGGGTAGCGGGGTAGGCGCCGCGCCGCCCGCGCGAGGAGGAGCCGGCTGACCACCATGAGGGGCAAGAGCAGGATGGCCACCATGATCGCCCGCATCGCGACGAGCACGGTGCCGGTCCAGGGGTCGACGTACTGGACCTCGACGGTCCAGCCGAGGGTATTCGCCACGTCGAGAGCGGGGATGGACTCGGCTAGATGCCAGGAGAACCAGTCGAGGGTTGCCCCGATCTCGTTTGTGCCGGTGAGCGGCGTGGTTGTTTTCGCCACACCGGCGTGCAGCAGCATTAGCGTCACTGCCGTGGCAGCCAACAACGAGAGGCAGAACAGCCACAGGACCAGCCCTGCCACTCCGATCGTGCTGGTCCGTGAGTGCTCACGGACGAATACACCGATCTCCAGCACTTCGAACGCGACGAACGTCAACGCGATCATCGCGCCTGCCCCGGCCACGTCGATGGCCTGCGGCAGCCACGAGATGGACACCGAGTGGCCGAACCCATGAATCGCCCCGGGCACGTGCGTGTCCACCCATTCCTCGACGAACGAAGCGCGACGGACGACGAGTTCCAGCAGGGCGAGCTCAACGGCAGTCGTCAGCAGGATGAATGGGGCCAGGGCCAGCGCTGTCAGTGCGCGGCCGCCGGCCGAGGTCTCGCGCCGATCGTCCTCGACGTTGGTTTCCCATCTGTCAGGTTGTCGCGCGAACCGCTCGGCCAATTGGGTGGGAACGGTATCGAGAACCAGCCGAAGACTGGCGAGCAGCACTCCGACCAGCGGGATGAGCAGGAGCATCTTGAACGACAGCAGTAGGGCGCCGCCTGATGGGTCAGAGAGGGTGACCGGGGCAGGCCAGTGCAACGCGTCTGTGATTCCGAGAATGGGGACGGCATCAACGAGGTGCCAGAGGTACAAGGCTTCCACCTCGAAGAGCCCGGGTGTCTCACCCTGCACCGTGTCGATGACGCCGTGTCGGATCAACACGGTGGTCAGGGCGGCGAACGCTGCCGCGCACACTCCGACTGTTGTCACCGATGCCAGAGTGCCGACCAGATACGGCCTGGCGTCCTTCGGATCGAGGCGGATCCGCCAGGAGACCCATCCCAATAGGATGAGACTCGGGGCTGCCAGCAACATTCCGAACACGACGCCGGTGACCTGAACGACCACGGGAACCGCGCCCACTGCCCACCACAGGGTGAGGTGGACAACACCAATGACCACCACACTGACCGCAGCCGACAACGCGAAGACATAGGGGAGGGTTTCGACTGCCCGGGGGTGTAGATCGCTGGGGACTGCCGCGTCCAACGTAGCGAGGGACGATCGCACAGCCCGCCGTACCCGGCGCTCGGTCTCCAAGAACCCGTCGAGGATCGACCCTGCCCATGCCGGTATCGCCGCCCTGTTGGGGCGTCTACCCGGATGGAGCAGCGTGGGCTTCTGGACCTGCCTGTCGTCCCTGGCCACCTTCTCAGGTTGCTCTGCGGGAATGCGTAGTACAACCGGGGTCGCGTGCGCACACGCGACCCCGCTGCAGGGGTTACGGTCCGTTCAAGCCTTACCGTCAGGCGGACGGAGATGACTTCGGCGTGGCGGACCAGGCGTCGATCGGGGTGGCGGCGCCTGGTCGTCGGCGAAGGCCTCGCTACGACATCCTTGGGATTGATGCCGGCCACTGCTCGGCCGCGATTGTCCTCGTCGAGAACAGCCGGGAATCCACCTCGGAACGGAGAATTCGCCTTCCGATGCTAGGAAGGTGAATTCTGTTTCGAACGTGGTTTCCAGAGGTCTCAGAACCGCCCACCCGTCCCGGTATCTCCGACCGCGATCTCGAACACCACGCGCCCGACGGTGCTCCCGTCACCGAGCCGCGCCACCCCGTCGGCAACCTGATCAAAGCCGAGGCGCTCGCTGATGAGCGGCTTGATCACTCCGGTGTCGGCGAGATGGGTGAGCTCGGTGTGGCAGTCGCGGACGGCCTGCAGGTTCTTGTGTTTGTAGAGCCCCCAGTGCAGGCCGACGATCGAGTAGTTCTTCAGCAGCGCATGGTTGAGTTTCGTCTCCGAGATCCGACCGCCGGCGAAGCCGATCACCAGGATCGTGCCCTCGAACGCGATGCACTTCGTCGACCGGTCGAACGTGTCACCACCGACCGGGTCGTAGATGATGTCGGCGCCTCGGCCGTCGGTGACGTCGCGAACCACGTCGACGAAGTCGGCGGTGTAGCGGTCGACGACGACATCGGCGCCGAGCGCCCGGCAATACTCGGCTTTCTCCGGGCCGCCGACGACCCCGATGACGGTGGCGCCGGCCGCCTTGGCCAGTTCCACTGCCGTGCTGCCGACCCCGCCGGCGGCGGCGTGCACGAGCACCACGTCCGACGGTGCGACATGGGTCCGACGATGCAGCGCGAACCAGCTCGTCTGGTACCCGATCGTCAGCGACGACGCCTCGGCATCGTCGAGTGCCGCGGGAGCCGGATAGGCGGCGAAGGCATCCATCAGGGCGTACTCGGCGAAGGCGCCGTCGGGCATCGCCGAGTTCCCGACGACGCGATCGGCGACGGCGTGTTCGGTGACGCCCGAGCCGACCTCCACCACCTCACCGCACAGCTCGACGCCGGGGGTGAACGGCAACTCCGGGCGCACCTGGTAGATCCCGCGGCACATCAGCACGTCCGGGAAGTTGGCCGGAGCGGCCCGCACCTTCACCAGGATCTGGCCGGCTTCCGGACTGGGCACGGCGACCTCGTCGTGGTCGAGCACGTCCCGGGGCTCGCCGAGATCCTTCACCCGCCACGCTCGCATGATTCTCCTTCTGAGGCCCCAAACCGTCAGGCCGAACCCACGGCCGCCAGATGGAGTTCGGGCACTCGTACCAGCTTGACCCTACGACGACCCGCCGCGCGACCGGCCGACTTCTCCGCCTTGTCGATGTTCTTCCAGCCGGCTCCATCGATGCGGCGCGCCCCCCGTTCGGTGAGCAGCGCGGGTACCTCGTCGCGGTCACCCGACGGCGTCGGCAGCCGGCCGTCGATGTGGTCGGCGAGGACGGCGGCGGCGGTTTCGTGCCCGCACACCCGGTTCATCCCGATGCCGCCGGTGGCGCCGCGTTTGAGCCAGCCGGCCACGTACACGCCGGGCACGGGTTGCCGGTCGTCGGCCGTCACCACTCGTCCGGCCTCGTTGGGCACGATGCCGCGGGCCTCGTCGAAAGGCAGGCCGTCGACCGGAAGGCCGCGATACCCGATGGCCCGCACGACCATGGCGGTGTCGAGGGCGAAGGTCTCCGACGTGGGTCGCACCCGCGCGCCGTCACCATCGGCGAATTCGTTTCGGACACATCGCATTGAGTCCACTTTGTCGGTGCCGACGAGCTCCATCGGCGACACCAGGTAGCGGAACACGACACGTTTGTTGCCAGGTGTCGCGGATTGTTCCGAATACTCCCGTGCGAGCCGGATCTTGGTGGCGATGGTGGAGTCGAGGGTCCCGGCGTCGGCGGCGCTCTGTGTGTCGTCGTCGACGACGAGTTCATCGGCGTCGATGACGACGTCGACACCATCGAGCAGCCCCATGGCCAGGAACTCGGAGTTGGTGTACGCGGCCTGCGCGATGCCCCGCCGGCCGAGGAGTACGACCTCACGAATCCTCGACTCACGCAACGCCTCCAGTGCGTGATCGGCGATGTCGGATTTCGCCAGGATGTCGGGGTCGGTCAACAGGATCCGCGCGACATCGAGCGCCACATTCCCGTTTCCGACGATGACGGCCCGCTCCGAGGACAGGTCGAAGGTGGCGTCGGCGTGATCGGGATGCCCGTTGTACCAGGCGACGAAGTCGGTCGCGGCGATCGACCCGGGCAGATCCTCACCGTCGATGCCGAGACGCTTGTCGGTCGACGCGCCGCTCGCGTAGACCACCGCGTGATAGCGCTCGGCGAGCTCCGTGTGGGTGATTGCCGCACCGGATTCGCGCGGGCCGACCTCGACGGACAAGAAGTACTCGAAGTTCTTCTTGTGCGCCACCGACAGGAACGCCCGTTCGACGCCCTTGGTCGAGGCGTGGTCGGGAGCGACGCCGGCGCGGACCAATCCGTATGGGGTGGGCAGACGTTCGAACATGTCGACACGGACCGATGGCCCGCGCCGGACGAGCTCCTCGGCCGCGTAGAAGGCGGCCGGACCGGCGCCGACGATGGCGACGTGCAGCTCGCCGTCGGGAAGTGGTTCGGACTTCGCCGGGCGCAGCAGACCGCCGTCACCGTCGTGGTCGGTGTAGTAGTCGGCATTGATCTGCAAATACGGTTCGTCGCGCTCGGTGAGCTGATCGTCGGGGAGGATCGCCGAGACCGGGCACTCCTCGATGCAGGCTCCGCAGTCGATGCAGGCCTCCGGGTCGATGTAGAGCATCTCGGCGGTGAGGAACTCGGGTTCGGCCGGGGTCGGGTGGATGCAGTTGACCGGGCAGACCGGGACACAGCTCGCGTCGTTGCAGCAGGGCTGGGTGATGATGTGGGTCATCGGGTCACCGGCCCTTCCAGTTCGGGGCGCGCTTCTCGCGGAACGCGGTGGCGCCCTCACGGGCATCCTCCGACGACCGGATGGGTTCGTAGATCTCCCACATCTTGGCGAACCGCTCCTCGTTGGACCAGTCACGCGCCTTCGTCATGATCTCCTTGGTGCCGCGCACCGCGAGCGGTCCGTTGCGGGCGATCCGCAGCGCGAGTTCGACCGCACCGGCGAGGGCTTCACCGGGTTCGGTGACCCGGCTGACGAGCCCGGCCGCGCGGGCCTCCTCGGCGCCGACGAAGTCACCGGTCAGCGCCCACTCCATGGCCAGGGCGTACGAGACACGTTCGGGCAGCCGGAGAAGTCCGCCGCCGCCGGCGAGCAGGCCTCGTTTGACCTCGGGCAGACCGAATTTCGCGGTCTGCGAGGCGACGACGAGGTCGCAGGCGAGCACGATCTCGAAGCCGCCCGCGATCGCGTGGCCCTCGACGGCGGCGATGAGCGGTTTCGCGGGCGGGGTCTGGGCGACGCCGGCGAACCCGCGTCCCTCGATCGATGGCCGTTCGCCGGCCAGGAAGGCCTTCAGATCCATGCCGGTGCAGAAGGTTCCGCCCGCGCCGGTGAGCACCCCGGCGGTCAGCTCCGGCGTGTTGTCGAGGGTGTCCATCGCGTCGGCGATCGCCTGTGCGGTCGCGGTGTTGATGGCGTTTTTGACCTCGGGGCGATCGATGGTGACGATCAGCACGCCGTCCTTGGTCTCGGTCGTCACGGTCATTTCGGTGCCATCCTGATCGCTCCGTCGAGCCGGATGACCTCACCGTTGAGCATCGGGTTGTCGATGATGGCCATCGCGAGTCGGGCGTATTCGTCCGGCTCACCGAGCCGAGCCGGGTGAGGGATCTGTGCGGCCAGACCGTCCTTGATGTCCTGGGAGAACCGCGACAGGATCGGGGTGTCGAAGATGCCGGGCGCGATGCTGTTGACCCGCACCAGCTTCCGGGCCAGGTCGCGGGCCGCGACCAGCGTCATGCCGACCACGCCGGCCTTCGCCGAAGCGTAGGGGATCTGGCCGATCTGACCCTCCCACGCGGCAACCGAGGCGGTCATGACGACCACACCGCGTTCGCCGTCGACAGGATCGTTGCCGACCATGCGCGCCGCGGCGAGCCGCAACACGTTGAAGCTGCCGATCAGATTGGTCTCGATCAACGACGAGTACATCTCCAGAGACCCCGGGTTGCCGTCGCGCTCGACGACCCGGACGGTGCCGCCGCGGCCCGCGCAGTGCACGGCGGTGCGTAGCGGTGCGCGGGATTCGGCGAGGTCGAGGGCGGCGTTCACCGCGTCCGGGTCGGCGACGTCGGCGGGGCCGAACTGGACGAGGTCACCGAGTTCCTGCGCGACGTCCTTGCCCTGCGACTGCGGCAGATCGACGATGACGACGTGGGTTCCGGCGGCGATCAGCCGTTTGACGGTGGCCAGGCCGAGGCCGGACGCGCCGCCGGTGACGATCGCCGACGAGTTGGTCAACTCCATGTCTGTGAAATCCCTTCTCTGATGAGTGATCTTGGGTTGCTTGAACAGAGGGTCAGGCGAGTGACTCGACGATGGTCGCGTTCGCCATCCCACCGGCCTCGCACATCGTCTGCAGGCCGTAACGCCCGCCGGTGCCGACGAGGTGGTGGATCATCGTGGTCATGATCCGTGCGCCCGAGGCGCCGAGCGGATGTCCGAGGGCGATCGCGCCGCCGACCGGGTTGAGCACGTCGTCGGCGACGCCGAGTTCGTGCTGCCACGCCAGCGGCACCGAGGCGAACGCCTCGTTGACCTCGAAGGTGGCGATGTCGTCGACGGTGAGCCCAGCCTTGCCGAGGACCTTGCGGGTCGCCGGGATCGGCGCGGTCAGCATCATCATCGGATCGTCGCCGAGGACCGCGGACGCCACGATTCGTGCACGGGGCGTCACTCCGAGGGCGGTGGCCTTGTCCTCGCTCATGATCAGCAGCGCCGACGCACCGTCGGTGATCTGCGACGAGTTGCCGGCGGTCACCTTCCAGTCGATGTCGCCGAACCGTTCGCGGTTCGCGTCGGTGCCGAAGACCGCGCGCAGCCCGCCGAGCTTCTCGGCGGTGGTGCCGGGACGGATCGACTCGTCGGCGTCCACCACCCCGGTCGGCGTGGTGATCGGGACGATCTGGTCGGCGAACGCACCACGCGCGGCCGCCGCGGCGGCCCGTTCGTGGGAGCGCGCCGAGTACCGGTCGAGCGAGGCGCGATCGATCTTCCACTTGTCGGCCACCAGCTCGGCGGCGACACCCTGGGAGACGAGGGGACCGAACCGCGCGGTCACCGCGGGCCCGAAGGGGTCGGTGTCCCCGCGCGCGCTACCCATCGGCACGCGG
Organism: Gordonia rhizosphera NBRC 16068; assembly: GCF_000298195.1. GTDB lineage: Bacteria > Actinomycetota > Actinomycetes > Mycobacteriales > Mycobacteriaceae > Gordonia > Gordonia rhizosphera. Next base: position 11,653 of record NZ_BAHC01000159.1, read on the forward strand.
CTCATCGACTCCACGCCGCCGGCGATCACGATGTCGTACGCACCGGCCATCACACCCTGCACGGCGAAGTCGACGGCCTGCTGGCCCGAGCCGCACTTGCGTTCGATGGTGCTCGCCGGCACGTGGACGGGGAATCCGGCGGCCAGAGCGGCCTGGCGTCCCGGGGTCGCGGACTGTTCGAGGTTCTGGCCGACACAGCCGATCAGGATGTCGTCGACGGTGCCCGGGTCGATGTCGGAGCGTTCGACGAGGGCGGTGAGGACCTGGGCGAGCAGGTCGACGGGATGAACGTCGGCGAGGGCTCCACCGGCCTTGCCCTTGCCCATCGGCGTCCGAATCGCGTCCACGATGACCGCACGTGGCATGTCTGACCTCCGTCTTTCAGAAAGATGATGCGCTGTGACGTAAACTATGATTATGTTTACCACAGATCGAAGTGAATGGCGTCACGAGTCCAGTTGACTGGGACCCACGCCATATTAGTATAATCATGAGCATGAAAGGGATCACAATGTCGTCTACCTCGGTTTCCGACGATCTCGATGACCTGACCGCCATCCGGGACCTCGCCGCACAGGTGGCCGAAGAGCGCTACGCTCCGCTGGCTGCACAGTGGGACGCCGACCGCACTCCGGTGCCGCTGGCCGAGCGTCAGTTCCTCGGGTCGCTCGGGTTTCTGGGGATCGCGCTGCCGGAGCGTTTCGGCGGCTCGGCCGCCCCGCTGTCGCACGCGCTCACCGTCATCGAGCAGTTCGCCTACCACTGCCGCCCGGCCGCCTTCCAGATCTTCGAGGCCAACACCGGGCCGGCGCAGGTGGTCGCGCGGCTCGGGACCGAGGAGCAGAAGGAACGCTTCCTGCCGGGCATCATTGCCGGCGACATCACCATGGCCGTGGCCATCTCCGAGCCCGACGCCGGATCGGCGGCCACCGATCTGACCACCAAGGCCGTCGTCGACGGTGACACCGTGCGGGTCAACGGCAACAAGCGCTGGATCTCCAACGGCAGTGAGGCCGACGTCTACCTCGTCTACGCCCGCATGAGCGACGCCCCCGGAGCGAAGGGGATCGGCGCGGTGCTCGTCGAGGCCGACCGGGAGGGCGTCAGCTTCGGCGCCCGCGAAAAGCTCATGGGCTTCCGTGGCATCCCGTCGGCCGACATCTACTTCGACGACGTATCGGTGCCGAAGAAGAACATCGTCGTCGAACCGGGTGGTTTCCGAAAACTGTTCACCACCTTCTCCATCGAGCGCCTCGGCAACACCACGATGAGTCTTGCGCTCGGCCAGCGGGCGCTGGATCTGACCATGCGCTACGTGCAGGAACGGACCCAGTTCGGCAAGCCGCTGATCGAGTTCCAGGCAGTGCAGATGACCGTCGCCGACATGGCCCTGCAGGTTGAGGCGGCGCGCCTTCTGCTCGAACGTGCCGCATCCGCGGTGGTCACCGGCGACGACCTCCCGAACCCGCTGCACGTGTCGCTCGCGAAGTGCACCGCCAACGAGATGGCCAAGAAGGTCACCGATCTGGCCATGCAACTGCACGGCGGCAACGGGTACACCGAGGAGTTCGGCCTCGAGCGGATGCACCGCGACGCCCACGGCTGGGCGCTCGCCGGCGGCACCCCGACCATGCAACGCACCCGAATCGTCTCCGAGATGCTCGGTCGTTCCTTCGACCAGCGCAAGTGAAAGGAACCAGCATGAACCGCTTCGAAAATCGCATCGCCGCCGTCATCGGAGGCGGCTCCGGAATGGGCCGCGCAATCAGCCATCGCCTGGCCGCCGAGGGCGCCTTCGTCTACGTCACCGACCTGAGCGAGGAGGCGGCCGAGAAGGTCACCGCCGAGATCGAGGAGAAGGGCGGCAAGGGCAAGGCCGTCCGGGTCGACGCCACCGACACCGCCTCGCTCCAGGCGCTGTTCGACACCATCGAGGCCGAACACGGTGTCCTGCACGTGCTGCACGCCCAGGTCGGTATGCCCGGTCCCGGCGGGCTCGAGCTCGACGATGCCGCGTGGCAGCGCAACATCGACGTCAACGTGAAGACCGCGTATTACTCGACGACGATGGCATTCCCGTTGCTGCGCAAGGCGAACGGCAAGGGCTCGGTCACGCTGACCTCGTCGACGTCGGCCCTCATCGGTTCGCCGTTCAGCCCGATCTACTCGATGACCAAGGGGTCGCTGGTGCCCTTCGGCCGTGCACTGGCGCTCAACGGCGCCAAGGACGGTATCCGCGTCAACGTCATCTGCCCGGGTCAGGTCAAAACTCCGATGCTGGCCCAGTTCTTCGGACGTGAGCCGGGTGCGGACGTGTCGGCACTGACGGCCGACTTCGTCAAGACCATCCCGCTCGGCCGTGGCGCCGAACCGGAGGAGATCGCGTCGGTCATCGCGTTCCTCAACAGCGATGACGCCAGCTATGTCACCGGCACGACGATCCCCGTCGACGGCGGACTCACCGCCCAGTGATGCTGCCGCCCAGCGCGTTCTGACCACATCGACTCCGAGGAACTCGTCTCATGACCGTCTACACCGACTTGAAACCCAACTTCCCCAATCCGGAGGACTGGACGCTCGCCGCGGTGCTGCGCATCCACGCCGCCGACACCCCCAACGCATCGTGCCTGCTCGCGCCGGAGGAGGACGTCGAGTTTAGCTACGCCGAAGCACTTCTCGACGCAGAGAAGATCGCCGGCTCCTGGGATACCGCGGGTGCCAAGCGCGGCGACCGGGTGGTGATCATGGCGCTGAACTCCTCGCGTCTGGTGCTGAGCTGGTGGGCGACCGCCGTCGGCGGGACGGTGCAGGTGCCGGTGAACACCAACTACGAGGGCGAGTTCCTGCGTCATCAGCTCGATGTGGTGAACGCCCGCTGGGCGGTCATCGACGATGCGTTCGCGCAGCGCTTCGTCGCCCTCGGCGACAAGGCGCGGGGTATCGAGAAGTTCTGGGTCATCGACAACGGACAGCTCGACGCGGCGCTGGCCACCCTGCGCGACAACGGTTTTGCCGCCGCGGCTTGGGATGAGCTGCGCAGCGGTGAGCCACTGGAGGCGCCGGCCCCGCGTGCCGACGAGCTGGGCGCGATCTTCTTTACCTCGGGCACCACCGGCCCGTCCAAGGGTGTCGCGATGCCGCATTCGCAGCTCTACTTCTTCGCGCAGTCGGTGGTGTCGCTGACGCGGCTCACCGCCGACGACCGCTACCTCACCACGACTCCGCTGTTCCACGGCAACGCCCAGTTCATGGCGGTGTTCCCGGCGCTGGTGGCCGGTGCCAGCGCGGTCATCCGGCCGAAGTTCAGTGCCAGCCGCTGGATCGATCACGTCCGCGACTCGGGTGTGACGGTCACCAATTTCGTCGGCGTGATGATGGACTTCGCCTGGAAGCAGGCTCCCCGCCCGGACGACCTCGACAACAAACTGCGTTGCATCTACGCCGCCCCGATCGCGTCGACGATCGTCGAGGAGTTCAAGGCGCGCTACGGCATCGAGGCCTTCGTCAACGCGTTCGGCCTCACCGAGACCTCCGCACCGATCCTGTCGCCCTACGGTGTGGACATCCCGCCGGGTGCCGCGGGCCTGCAGGCCACCGACTGGTTCGACATCCGGCTCGTCGACCCCGAGACGGACCGGGAGGTTGCCGTCGGCGAGGTCGGTGAACTGGTGGTGCGGCCGATCGCCCCGTGGACGTGCAGCATGGGCTACTACGGGATGCCGGAGAAGACCGTCGAGGCGTGGCGCAACCTGTGGTTCCACACCGGCGACGCGCTGCGACGCGACGCGGACGGCTGGTTCTACTTCGTCGACCGCTACAAGGACGCACTGCGCCGGCGCGGCGAGAACATCTCGTCCTACGAGGTCGAGCAGGTGGTGCTGGCCCATCCGGCGGTCGTGGAGTGCGCGGTGATCGGTGTCCCGGCCGACGTCGAGGCCGGTGAGGACGAGGTGCTGGCCGCGATCGTGGTCCGCGAAGAAGTCGATCCGGCCGAACTGCTCGCGTTCTGCGACGGACGCATCCCGGCGTTCGCGCGGCCCCGATTCGTCCGGGTCGTCGGAGAACTGCCCAAGACGCCGTCGGAGAAGGTCCGCAAATCGGTGCTCCGCGACGAAGGGATCACTCCGGACACCTTCGACGCCACCGCGCCTGCCACCGCTCCGGCCGGAGCACACTGAAGTCAGCCTGCCGCACACCTGAAGGAACATCGTGGACTACTCGACCGACCCGACACATGACGACATCCGGCACGCCGTGCGCACGCTGTGCAAGGCGTTCCCGGACGAGTACTGGATGGAGCACGACAACTCACACGAGTTTCCGTGGGAGTTCTACAACGCGATCGCCGAGGGCGGCTGGCTCGGCCTGACCGTCCCCGAGGAGTACGGGGGCGGCGGGCTCGGCGTCACCGAGGCCGCCATCGTCGAACGCGAGATCTCGGCGTCGGGCGCCGGCATGGGCGGATGCAGTGCCGTACACATCGGCATCTTCGGCTTCGAGCCGATCATCCACCACGGCAGCGAGGAGATGAAGCGCAAATACCTGCCGCGCGTGGTGACCGGCGAGCTGCACACCTCGTTCGCGGTGACCGAACCCGACGCCGGCACCGACACCACCAACATCAAGACCTTCGCGAAGAAGGTCGACGGTGGGTGGCTCGTCACCGGCAAGAAGGTCTGGATCACCAAGGCGCAGGAGGCGGAAAAGATGCTCCTGCTGTGCCGGACCAGCCCGCGCGACGAGAACGCCAAGCGCACCGCAGGCATGACGCTGCTGTTCGCCGACGTGGACCGTGACAAGGTGCAGATCCGCGAGATCCCCAAGATGGGCCGCAACGCCGTCGACACCAACGAGCTGTTCATCGACGAACTGTTCGTCGCCGACTCCGACGTGGTCGGCGAGGTCGGTCATGGTTTCCGAACCATCCTCGGCGGGCTGAACGCCGAACGTGTCATCTCCGCGAATGCCGCGCTGGGCATCGGCGAGGCGGCGCTGCGTCGCGGCGTCCAGTACGCCAAGGACCGCGAGGTCTTCGGCCGCCCGATCGGCCGGAACCAGGGCATCGCCTTCCAGCTCGCCGAGGCACGCATCAAACTCGATGCCGCCCAGGCAGTGCTCGACAAGGCCGCCTGGATGGTGGATCAGGGTCTGCCGTGCGGACGGGAGGCCAACGCGGCCAAGTACCTGTGCGCCGAGGCCGGCTTCTTCGCCGCCGACGCCGCGCTGCAGGTGCACGGTGGGTTCGGGTTCGGCAAGGAGTTTCACGTGGAACGCTACTTCCGGGAGGCCCGGCTGATGCGCATCGCACCGATCAGCCAGGAGATGGTGCTCAACTACACCGCCGAGCACGTCCTGGGCCTGCCCCGCAGCTACTGAGAGGCATATTGTGCAGCCATACCGCTCCATCCTCTTCGTCCCCGGCCACCGGCCGGCGTGGGTCGACAAGGCCATCGCCGCCGGCGCCGACTGCATCGTCCTGGATCTGGAGGACTCGGTCCCGGCCGAGCAGAAAGAGCCCGCCCGGGCCACCGTCGCCGAGGCGATCACCCGGGTGCGCCAGACCAACCCCGACGTCGGACTGTTCGTCCGGGTGAACCCCCTCGCGACCCGGCTGACCGGCGGTGACCTGGAAGCCGTCGTCGTCCCCGGACTCACCGGCATCTTCGCCCCGAAGATCGAGGAGGCCGTCGACGTCAAGCAATACGACGCGCTCTTGGATCACTTCGAGATGCGCAATGGTGTCGAGGGACTCGAGTACATCGTCCCCGTCGAGACCGTGAAGGCGATCCAGAACTGCCGCGAGGTGGCCGGGGCGTCACCCCGGGTGGGCGCGATGATCGGGCCGTCGGCCGAACACGCCGACATCGCCCGCGAGGTCGGCTACGAGTGGACCCCGGAGGGTCTGGAGACCCTCTACCTCCGCAGCCGGGTGCTGCTGGCCTGCCGTGAGCATGGCCTGCATGCGCTGACCGGGCTGTGGGAGGACCTCGAAAACCTGGACGGTCTCAAGGAATTCGCGGTCCGCGGACGCCAACTCGGGTTCCGCGGCATGATCGCGATCCACCCGAGCCACGTCGCGACGGTCAACGACGTGTTCAGTCCCTCCGAGGAGGACATCGCGTTCTACGAAGGCATGGTCAAGGCCTACGAGGCGGCCGCGGCCGACGGCACCGGTGCTCTGCGTTACCGGGGGCTGCACATCGACAAAGCACACTACGACAAGGCGATCGGATGGCTGGCCCGTTCAGGGGCGAGCGAAGCGACGGGGAATACCACCGCCGCCATCATTGCCGGAAAGGCGAACCGATGAGAGGGCTGTACTTCGAGGAGTTCGAGGTCGGTAAGCACTACAAGCACGCCATGACCCGCACAGTCACCGAGATGGACAACGTCATGTTCACCTCGCTGACCATGAACATCCAGCCCCTGCACCTCGACGAGGAGTTCTGCAAGGGCACCATCCACGGGCAGCGCGTCTTCAACAGCTTGTTCACCGTGGCCCTCATCGGTGCGTTCCACGTCCCCGAACTGACCATGGGGACCACCCTCGGCAATCTCGGCTACGACGAGATCCGTTTCCCCCACCCCGTTTTCCACGGCGACACCCTGCGTGCCGAGACCACGATCCTCGACAAGCGGGAATCCAAGAGCCGCGACGACTCCGGCATCGTCTGGTTCGAACACCGCGGATACAACCAGAAAGACGAACTCGTCTGCCTGCTCAAGCGGGTGGGCCTGATGGCCAAGATGCCGGCCGAGTTGAAAGAAGGTGCCTGACATGACCGCAGTCAACGACGCGACCACCATCGACAAGAACTGGGTCCCGGAAACCCGGACCCTGCTCATCGGCGATCAGGACGTCGAACCGGGCGGTGAGACGTGGGATGTCTACAACCCGGCCACCGAGCAGGTGATCGCCACCGTCGGCGGTGCCTCCGCCGAGCAGGTCGACGCCGCGGTCGCCGCCGCGCGCAGGGCCTTTCCGGCGTGGGCTGCACTGAGCGGTGAGCAGCGCTCCGCCCACATCCACCGCTTCGCCGACGCGCTCGAGCGGGCCGCGGACCGGCTGCTGCCGTCGATCGTCAACGAGGTGGGCACCCCGGTCTCGCTTGCCGAGTACCTGCAGGTGAAGATGGCCGTCGACGAGCACCTGCGCTGGGCTGCGGAGGCTGCGAAGACCGACCGCACAGTACATCTCGGCGAATACGACAAGCCGGTGCCGACGATGAGCGACGTGGTCCACGACCCGGTCGGCGTCGTCGCGGCGATCACCGGGTACAACTACCCGCTCAACCTGGCGATCTTCAAGTTCGGCGCCGCGCTGGCCGCCGGGTGCACCGTGGTGCTCTTCCCGTCCCCGCGCACGCCGCTCACCACGCTGTTCCTCGGTGACCTCATCAAGGAGGCGGGCCTGCCGCCGGGCGTCATGAACGTCATCGTCGGCGGCACCGAGGTGGGCAAGCAGCTCTCCTCGCACCCGGGGGTGGATCGCGTGTCGTTCACCGGTTCCGACGGCGTCGGCGCCAAGATCATGGAGCAGGCCGCCGCCAACCTCGCCGGCGTGACCCTCGAACTCGGCGGCAAGTCGCCGAACATCGTGCTCGAGGGTGTCGATGTGCAGAAGATCGCCGTCGAGATGCACCTGCGCTGGTCGCGCAACGGCGGCCAGGGCTGCGCGGCGCTGGCCCGACTGCTGGTGCACGACAGCGTCTATGACGAGTTCCTCGAGGCCGGTGCGACGGCGTTCGACCAGATGGTCGTCGGCGACCCATGGGATCGGGCGACCAACATCGGTCCGATGATCCGGCCCGATCACCAGGCCCGCGTGCAGGGCTTCATCGACGACTCGGTCGCCGAGGGCGGCAAGAAGCTGCTGGAGGTGACCAAGCCGCTGCCCGAGAAGGGTTGGTTCGTCAATCCTGTTCTGCTGGGAAATCTTCCGCACGATGCACGTGCAGTGCAGAACGAGATCTTCGGTCCGGTCGCGGTGATCCTGCCGTTCCGTGACACCGAGGAGGCCATCCGGCTCGCCAACGACACCCCCTACGGCCTCGCCGCCAACGTATGGTGCGACGACCCGGTCGAGGCGCGCCGCGTGGCCGAGCAGATCCGGGCCGGCACCGTGTGGATCAACGGCGGTGGCGCGATGCGCCCCGACGCCCCGTTCGGCGGCTACGGCAAATCCGGTGTCGGACGCGAGCTCGGAGAATGGGGTATGCGTGAGTACCTCGAGGTCAAGCACATCCAGTGGAGAATCTGAAGATGAGTGAGTCAGCACCCCTGAACGGCGTCAAGGTCATCGAACTCGGCACCATGTATGCCGCCCCGACCGCGGGGCGGATGCTCCGCGACTTCGGCGCGGACGTGCTGAAGGTGGAGGACCCGACCACCGGCGATTATGCGCGACAGTGGATTCCGCAGAAAGACGGCCTCTCGCTCGGATTCTCGCGGTTGAATGCGGGGAAGCGTTCGGTCGGCATCGACCTGCGCAACCCGGAAGGGCGCGAACTCGTCAAGCGGCTGATCGCCGACGCGGACGTCGTCGTCGAGTCCTTCCGACCCGGTCGGCTGGAGAGCTGGGGTCTGGGTCCGGCGGAACTGCACGAGATCAACCCCGGGCTGGTGATCGCGCGGGTGTCGGGCTTCGGTCAGACCGGCCCGAACCGGCTGCTGCCGGGGTTCGGTACCGTCGCCGAAACCGCCAGCGGTTTCGCCAATGTCAACGGCTGGCCGGACAGCCCGCCGACCTCGCCGCCCTTCGGGTTCGCCGATTCCATCGCCGGACTGTCGGCCGCGATGGGTGTGTCCATGGCGCTGTTCAACCGCAGCCGGACCGGCGAGGGCGAGGTCGTCGATGTCGCGCTGTACGAACCGCTGATGTTCATCGTCGGCGACATGTTCCTCAAGTACACCGCGCTCGGCGAGATCCAGCAGCGGATCGGCAACAGCACCGGCGCCGCGTCACCGCGCGGTATCTACGAGTCCGCCGACGGCAAGTTCCTGTCGATCGCGGCATCCAATCAGGCGATCGCCACTCGGCTGTTCGCCGCGATGGGACGTGCGGAGGTCATCGAGGACCCCCGCTACGCCACCAACGCCGCACGCCTCGAGCACAACGACGAGGTGCAGGCCATGGTGATCGACTGGTGTAAGTCGCTGCCCCGCGAGGAGATCCTGGAGACGCTGGAGAAGTTCGAGGTGGTGTGTGCGCCGGTCAACGACGCCGCCGACGTCGTCGCCGACCCGCACTTCCGGGAGCGGACCCTCGTCGAGATCACCGGCAACGAGATCTTGCAGAACACACTCATGCCGGGCCCGGTGCTGCACATGGGTGGCTACGACGGCCCGATCTACGACGGGGTCCCGACCGTCGGCGAACACACCCGCGAGGTGCTGACGTCGCGGCTGAACCTCGACGACGGCGAGCTCACCCGCCTCGCCGACGCCGGCGTGATCGCGGGCTGACCCACTTCCGGCGCGACCCGCTGACCCCCCGCGGGTCGCGCCGGACCCCCACTTCCGCTTCCACCCCAACCGCTGATCGAGTAGTGCGCGAGCCGCCAGGCGAGTGGGCGTATCGAGATCACAAACCCGACAGGACACAATGATGGGCATTCTCGAGGGCAAGGTCGCCTTCGTCACCGGTGCCGCTCGCGGGCAGGGGCGTGCACACGCGGTCACGCTGGCGGCCGAGGGCGCCGAGATCATCGCGATTGATATCGACGAGCCGATCGAGAACGTCGCCTACGCGCACGCCACCGCGGACGATCTCGCCCAGACGGCGAAGCTGGTCGAAACACTCGACCGGCGAATCCTGGCCACAAACGCCGACGTGCGGTCCAGCGAAGCGCTCGATTCTGTTGTCGCCGAAGGACTCGAGACCTTCGGGAAGATCGACATCGTCGTCGCCAACGCGGGTATCTACACCCAGGCCCCGTTCTGGGAGATGGACGAGAAGATGTGGGACGACGTCCAGGACGTCAACCTCAAGGGTGTCTGGCGCACGATGAAAGCCGTTGTGCCGCACATGATCGAACGCAAGCGCGGATCCATTGTGCTGACCTCGTCGGTGAACGGGATCATCGGAAACCCGAAAGCGGCGCACTACGCGGCGGCCAAACACGGGGTGTTGGGATTGATGCGAAGTGCCGCGCAATCGCTGGGCCCGCTGGGCATCCGGGTGAACGCGGTGGCTCCCGGGTTGATCGACACGCCGATGACCAACTTCCAGGGCATGTACGACCAGATGGCGGGGCACCCGGGTGCCGACCGCTCGGACTACGACAAAGCGGCCCGGCACTTCGGGATTCTCGCCGGCCAGGGTGCCCTGCCGCCCGAGACGATCGCGAACGCCGCCGCCTGGCTGGCGTCGGACGGCGCGTATGCGGTGACCGGTCAGAACATCGTCGTCGACGCCGGCCACACGATCATGCCGGGCTTCAATCCGGCACCAATAGAGTCGCTCTGAGCTGCGTCGACAGCACCGGATAATCGCCGACGGCAACCCACAGGAGGTGCCGTCGGCGGATTCTCTGGTTCTGTCGCTGTCGATTGCGTTGCTGTCGGCGGGATTCCGGGTGCTGTCGGCGGATGACCACGGCGCAAACCGTGGTGCGCCGTCACCCGTGGTTCAGCGAGGTCGCGGCCGCCGCCGGCGCCTCGTCGGACCGCTGTCCGGCCACCCATCGTCCGGCCCGTATCCGAAGACCAACGCCGGGCACTCGGCCCGTCACCCGTCGGCTAATAGCTTATAACTATATGCATATATACGTGACGCCCGACACACCGGCAAGTGTGGCGCGGGGCAGACCCCGGCGCAGTTGCGGTAGGGATCACATTAATGATAATCATAGATTGAGAAGTGTGGGCTGCACCCTAGGAGGCCGGCGATGATCACATCGCGCTCAGGCGCGGGTTGACCCTCGCCTACCTGATCGGCCACGAACCGGCCGGTCGGCCGCTCCCCCATCCATCCCGTCTGATCACGAAAGAAGCTCATGGAGTTCGGATTCCTACTGGGCGACCAGCCCCTGTCGACGCCTCCCGAGGAGCACCTGGACCTGCTGCTGCGCAACGTCGAGGCCGGTCAGCGTGCCGGTTTTACTCACTTCACGATCGGCCAGCATTTCCTGTACTCGGACTTCCGTTGGCTGCAGCCCATCCCCATCCTGGCCAGGCTGGCCGCGGAGATAGACGATCACGTCCGGATCGGAACGACGGTCCTGGTGGGCCCGCTGCAGCATCCCGTCCAGCTTGCCGAGGACCTGGCCACCCTCGACATCATCACCGGCGGCAAGCTGATCGTCGGGCTGGGCACCGGGTATCTGGAGCGCGAATACGCGGCCTTCGACAAGCCGTACAGCAAACGCTACGGCATGCTCGAGGAGCAGATCGAGATCCTCACCGCCCTCTGGACGCAGGATCGCGTCACCTTCGACGGACAGTTCTGGCAGCTGGATGACGTCACGACCCACGTCCACCCGATCCAGAAACCGCGTCCGCCGATCTGGTTGGGCGCGATGAAGAAGGTCGGGGTACGTCGGGCCGCACGCAGCGGTGATGTCTGGACGATCACCCCACAGCAGACCGTCGACGAGGTGGCGCAGCTCGTGCAGATCTACGTCGAGGAGCGCCGGGCTCGTGGGCTGCCACTCAATCCCTTCCCCCTTCGCCGAGAACTGCAGGTCGCCGACAGCTATGACGACGCCCTACGCGACTTCGCGGCCGTCGCTCGCGGTAAGTACGTGTCGTATGCGAGTCAGGGGATGGGTCTGCTGGATCAGGAGCGGGTCGAGCGCGAGTTCCTGGCGAACGTCGCCGACCACGTCCTGCTGGGGACGGGCGCTCAGGTGTGTGACCAGATCGCCGCGATCGCCGACCGAATTCCGATCGGTCCGTTGCTGATCCGACCGCATTGGCCGGGTATGGACGCGGAGCAGTCGGCACGCTACCTGGAGCGGGTGGGACGTGAGGTCGTCGCGCCGCTGAAGGATCTGCGGGCGGTGGGCTTCGACGCCCTGGTCGCGTGACCGGCCACGCCGAAACGGAGGGCCCGTTGTCGAATATTCACGACCAGCAACGCCTGCTCGTCAGCCCCGAGGAACTGGAGGGCGTCCGTGCGCTTCTGCACCAATACGCCTACGCGGTGGACAGCTCCGATGAATCACTGCTCGCTGCGGTCCTGACCGACGACGTGGTGCTGCATCGCGTCGACGGGGCCCGCGAAGGCGCCGATGCCGTGCTGGCGTTCTACCGGACCGTCTTCGACGGCCCGACGATCTGGAGCAAACATCTCGTCACCAATCTGACCTGCACGGTGACGCCACACGGCTACGACGTCGACGCCTACGTCCAGGCGATCTCGCGCACCGCCGACACCGGCATGATGGTCCTCGCCGAGTACCACGATCAGGTGGTCCGCGACGACACCGGCCGCTATCGGATCGCGGTAAAGGCCATCGACGTGCAACAGACCTTCCCGCTCGAGGTCCGCATGGCTGATCAGCCCGCCGTGGTCGCGACCGGGGAGATGCCGCCCATCACGCCGAAAGAGAGATGACCTTGACCACCGAATCCACCCAGCCGTACGCACATCTGTTGTCCCCGTTCGAGATAGGGCCACTGAAGCTGCGCAACCGCGTGATGCTGCCACCGCATGCGTCGGCGATCGGCAACATCTTCGGCACCGACGCGGACGCCGAACGCAATCTCGCCTACTACGTGTCGCGCGCCCGGGGCGGCGCGGCCTGGTTCGACAGCCTCAGTGCCTGGGTGCCGAACACCGGGGTGATCCCGGGATTCGAGCCCACCGGGGTCGGCGCCACCGTGGAGGGCCATTACAGTCTGCCCTTTTTCGTCGAACGCGTGCAGGCATATTCGGATGCCCTGCATGCCGAGGGTGCGGTGGTCACCGGGCAGATGGTGCACCAGGGTGGGATGCCACACGGCGCCTCACCGGTGCTCAGTGCCCCGGTCATCAACAATGTCCCCCATCAGCTCAATCATGACGAGATCGCCTATTTCGTCGGCCAGTACAAGTTCTGCGCCGAGCAGGCTCAGCGAGCGCGTCTCGACGGTGTCGAGTTGCACATGAATCACGACGACCTGCTCGAGTACTTCCTGTCGCCGCTGACCAACCGTCGCGACGACGAGTACGGCGGGTCCATCGAGAACCGGTGCCGCTTTCCGGTCGAGGTGTTGCGCGAGATCCGGGAGGTGATCGGATCATCGATGGTGATCGGCATCCGGCTCAATCTCCGCGAGGAGGTGCCCGGCGGCTACGACATCGGCGGGGCGATCGAGATCGCGCAGTACCTCGAGAGCACCGGGCTGGTCGACTACTTCCACGGTGTGGTCGGTAGTCCTTGGGGAAATCCGAGCTACATTCAGCCGCACTTCTACGAACCCGCGCAGTGGCAGGATCTGGCAGGGCAGTTGCGGCGCGCCATCTCGCTGCCGGTCGTCCACACCGGACGGATCAATCATCCGGATGTCGCGGAACGTGTGCTGGCCTCCGGAAATGCGGATGTCGTCGGCATGGCCCGGGCCCATATCGCCGAACCCGACATCGTCGCGAAGGTCCAGGCGGGCAGGGTCGACGAGATCCGGCCCTGTGTCGGCGGCAATGAGTGCATCAGCCGCCGCTACGTGGAAGGGCTGCCGTTCGGGTGTGCGGTCAACCCGCACACCAGCAACGAGATCGATGGTCCCTGGCCGGTGGTGACCGATCCGAAGCGCGTCCTCGTCGTCGGGGGTGGTCCCGCGGGAATGGAGCTCGCCGCCCTGGCCGGGGAGAAGGGCCACGATGTGCAGTTGTGGGAGGCGTCCGACACGCTCGGCGGACAGCTGCTCACCGCCGTCAATGCGCCGACCTACGACATGTTCGAGAAGTACCTGGATTGGCAGCGGCGCCGCGTCGACAGGGCCGGGGTGAAGGTGGACCTGGGCCATTGTGCGACCAAGCAGGAGATCGAGGAATCGGGATTCGACGTGGTGGCCGTCGCGACCGGCTCGACCAGACGCATCCCGGATATCCCTGGGGCATACGGCGACAATGTCGCCGACATCAGGGATGTACTCAACGGCGACGTGTCCGTCGGCAACCGGGTGCTGGTCGTAGCGCAGGACGATCACATGCCGCCGTTGTCGCTCGCCGACTTCCTCACCGACCGTGGACACGACGTGACGATCGTGTATGCCACTCAGGTCGCGGGCCAACTACTCGGCCGCTACATCGTCGGCGGCATCCTCGGCCGGCTAGACGCGAAGGGTGTGGAGTATCGCTTCTCCGAAGACGTCGTGGAGATCACGCAGACCGGTGTGGTGACGCGAAACGTCTACTCGGGCAGGACGCGAGAGCTCGACGGGTTCGACTCGGTGGTGCTGGCGTGCGGCGGTATCGGGGATGCCGGCCTGTATGAGAGCCTCAAATCGGGTCCGGCCAACGCGAACGGACGTGAAGTCCACATCCTCGGCGACGCCTACGCGCCCCGCCGGCTGGTGTTCGCGAGCAGACAGGCCTACGCGCTGGCGAAGCTGATCTGACGCAAAACTCGGCCGACACCCACGCGGTGTCGGCCGAGTTTGTCGTCGGGTCACATACCGCCGTCGACGGTGAGGATCGACCCAGTGGTGTAGCTCGACGCCTGACTGGCGAGATAGACTGCGGCACCGACGATCTCGCTGGGATCACCACCGCGCTTGGCCGCGAACGTGTCGGCGCGCTTGGCGAATGCCTCCATGTCCCACGCGGTAGAGACATCTGTCAGGAAGGTGCCGGCCATGATCGCGTTGACCCGCACGTTTGGCCCGAAGGTCTTGGCGAGCCCCATCGTCAGCGCGTTCAGGCCGGCCTTGGCAGCCGCATAGGGCAGCACGTCGGGACGCGGCCGCATCGACGCGGCGCTGGAGATGTTGATGATCGACCCACCGTCGCCGTCGGCCATCCGCGTCCCGACCAGGGCCGCGAGCCGGAACGGGCCCTTGAGGTTGACTCCGATCACCTTGTCGAACAACGCCTCCGAGACGCCGGCGACACCGTCGTAGAGGGGGGACATGCCGGCGTTGTTGATCAGCACGTCGACCTTGCCGAAACGCTCGTAGCTCTTGTCGACCAGTCCCTCGAGATCATCCCAGCGGCCGACGTGCGCGGCGACGGGAAAAGCGGTCCGCCCGGTCTCCTCCTCGATCTCCTTCGCGGTGACCTCGCACGATGCGCCGTCGCGGCTCGCGATGATGACGTCGGCGCCCGAGCGGGCCAGACCGAAGGCCATCGCCCGGCCGAGGCCCCGGCTGCCGCCGGTGATGAGTGCTACGCGGTCGGTGAGGTCGAACGCCTGATCGGGGCGAAACTGGCCTGCCATCGAATCTCCTCTGTCCATGGACGTAATTCCTTAGTATGGTAATCATAGATTACGGAATGTGACGAGCGCCATGGCGAGCGCCGACGACGACGGAGACAACAATGACCACAAGCGAAACCGGACTGTTCGAACTGCCCCAGACCTACCGGGACCTACAGGCCCAGGCCCGTGAGTTGGCCGTCTCGATGCGCGACATCGCAGCCCGCGCCGACGAATCGAGCTCCACCGACCCCGATGTCCGCAAGCGCCTGGCCGCCTCCGGTCTCACCGAACTCGCGGTACCCGCACAGTGGGGTGGCCGCTTCGAGAAGGTCGACTCGCTCGCGGTGACCATCGTCCGCGAGCAGCTGGCCGCCGAGAGCGCTCATCTCGATTCGATGTTCGTGATGCAGGGCATCGGCAGCTACGGCCTCGCCGTGGCGGGGTCGGACGCGGTGCGCGACCGTTGGTTGCCGAAGGTCGCGACGCTCGACGCGATGGCCGCCCTCGGTCTCACCGAGCCGCACGTCGGGTCGGACCTCAAGGCGCTGACCACCACCGTCGTCGCCGACGGTGACGAGCTGGTGCTCAACGGACACAAGTCGTTCATCACCAACGGCGGCGACGCCGATTTCTACAGCATCCTGGCCAAGGAGGGCGACGGCTACTCGCTGGTCCTGGTGCCCGCCGACACCCCCGGGGTGAGCACCCACCGCCCGCATCAGATCATCGCGCCGCATGTGCTGTCCGACGTCGTTCTGGAGAACGTCCGGGTACCTGCCGATCACCGGATCGGCGAGGCCGGAAAGGGTTTCGGCCTCGTCCTGGCGACACTGGCCACCTTCCGGGTGTCCGTCGCGGGTGCGTCGGTCGGGATGGCCGAGGCCGCATTGCGTCTCGCGCTCGAGCACGCCAATAATCGCCAGCAGTTCGGGACGTCGCTGTCGCGGCTGGGTTCGGTGCCCGAACATCTCGCCTCCTGCTGGACCGACATCGAGGCCGCCCGTTCGCTCACCTACCGGGCGGCGGCCGCCTCGGCGCGCGACCCGCGCGCCAACCTGCACCTGTCGTCGATGGCGAAGGTATCGGCCACCGAGATGTGCGGCCGCGTCGTCGACCGGTGCGTGCAGATCATGGGACGCTTCGGCATCACCCGCGACACCGCGATCGAGCGTCTCTACCGGGAGTCCCGCCCGATGCGGATTTACGAGGGGTCGACCGAGGTCATCTTCGATTCGCTGGCCAAGCAGCTGATCAAGAATGGCATCTGATCTGCTGTCCGCGGAGGCGCTGCAGCGCATGGTGATCCAGTCCGAGCTCACTCGGCTCGGCGCGGAGTACTCCATCGCGGTCGACGACCACGACATCGAGTGCGTTCTCGACTGCTTCACCGACGACGGCAGTTTCGAACGGGCGGGTTCGGTGCATACCGGACGATACACGCTGCGTAGCTTCTACATCGCGATGATGGACCGCTATCGGTTCACCCGCCACGTCCCGGAGACGCTGGTGATCCGCGATGCTGACGACACCGAGGTGGTGTCGCTGACCACCGGCAGTGCCGAACTGCTGTACGGCGACACCCTGATGCGTGCGGCCTACCGCTATCACGACACGTGTCGCCTCGACGACGGACGCTGGCGCTACGCACGCCGGAAGCTCGACTTCCTCTACGTGGTTCCGGCCGAGGCCATGTCCGCATCGATGGTGGACCGCAACCGCATTCGTTGGCCGGACGCACCACCTTCGCCGGCCGACTTCCCGGAATCACTACCCACATGGGAGACATATCGATGAGCCGCACCGGCGTCGACGACCTGGAGAACATGCGTCCGATCACTCTGGACGACGAGTCTCGGGCGGCGCTGTTCGCCGCGCAGACCGAGTGCACCTTCGTGTTCGCGACGCCGCAAGGCTGGCCGGCGGGAGTCGTGGTCTCCTACCTCGTCGACGGTGACTCGTTGTGGTTCACCGCGGCCGCATCCCGACTGCACATCCGAGCCCTCAACGACGAACCGCGGGTCAGTGTCGTCGTCTCCAACAACGGGACCGTGCTCCCCGGACGCCAGATGGTGACGATGCGCGGCCGTGCGACAGTGCACCGGGACCGGGAGACCCGCGACTGGTTCTTCCCGCGGTTCGTCGAACGGATGCGGCCCAACGATCCGGTGGCGTTCGCCCGGCTGCTCGACAGCCCCGATCGTGTTGTCGTGCAGGTGGAGATCGTGCGAATCCCGGTCAGCCACGACTCAACCCGGCTGCCGGGGGATGGGCGTGGGGGAAGCTGAGCCGACCTGACTTCGCTCAGCGCGGGGAGAGGGCTCTCAGTCCGGCGCGACCGGCGGTGTTGGCGAGTTCGGTGTCATAGGTCAGCAGTTCGTCGACGCCGATTCGGATCGCGACCGCCAGGTGTAGGGCGTCGTGGGATCGGAGAGGTGTGTGGGTGCCGGCGGCGATCATGTCTCCCCGCGTGAGGTCGACGAGATCAACGGTCTCGAGAATCCTCGTGATCGCGTCGGCGGCGATGAGGTCGGGATGGCGTCCGGCCGC
Organism: Gordonia rhizosphera NBRC 16068; assembly: GCF_000298195.1. GTDB lineage: Bacteria > Actinomycetota > Actinomycetes > Mycobacteriales > Mycobacteriaceae > Gordonia > Gordonia rhizosphera. The sequence goes on from NZ_BAHC01000159.1 coordinate 29,544, forward strand.
GCAATGCAGTTCGGTGTGAAGCAGCCAGGACGCGACCAAGCGCCGGCGCGGCCCGGATGTGAGCCACTGCAGCAGTGGCTCGGTTTCGGGCTCGTCAACCACGAGCTTCATGGCCGCTGACGTGTCGACGTAGGTGATGATCACCAGCGGCCGCGCGTGTCGTCGAGGATCTCGGCGGTGGTTACCGAGGAGCGCGATCGTTGGATGGAGCGGAGGTCAGCCGGGTCGCGAATCGCGCGACGAACCTGGCCTTGGTCGAGAAGTGCGTCGAGTACGCAGCGCTCAATGGGACTGACCACAGCAACCGGCCTGCCGTTGTTGGTGACGATGATCGATTCTCCGGCTTCCACGCGTCGGAGGACGTCTGCGCTGTGATTGCGCATCTCGCGGTGGGTGATCGTCTCCATGTCGCACAGCGTAGCACAGCCTTGGTACGCAGCGTTCCGGAGAACGCGGCGCCTCCCCGAACCGGGAGAAGGCCGACCCGAAAACCCCGTGCGTGCAAGCCGCGGAAGCCATAGTGCCAACGGTCCAGCCTGGACGTGAGGTTTCCAGGGTCGGCCCGACTCTAGGCGGCCCGGGGTGCTCCCAGGGTCTGCAGCGCCTCCAGCAGCGCCGGCGGAATCGGCGCCTTCGCCCCGTCCGCCCCGCGTACCGCGTAGGTGATCGCGCCGTGCGCGACCAATTCGTCGCCGCGGGTGAAGTCGAATCCCAGGACGTACGAGGTGTTGCCGAGCTTCTCCAGGACCACCGTGCACACCAGTTCGTCAAACACCCGGCAGCTGGTGAAGTACTGGCACTCCGACTTCAGCCCGACCGTGTACGCGCCGATGCGGTCGAGCATGGTGTCGCTGTCCAGCCCCAGCCCATGCAGCCAGACGCTGTAGGTGCGTTCCATCCACGGGTAGTTGATCGCGAAGTACGAGATCCCCAGCGCGTCGCAGTCGCCGTAGGACAGCGCAAAGCGTTGTTGCGTAGGCGCATTCACTCTGGCCTGCTCTTCGACCGACAAAGTCATCTCTGCTTTCCTTCCAGGTCTTGAAAAACCATCCTAATCATGGTCATGATTGCTATGGTAATCCACATCACACGAAAACTCACCGGAGGTTGGTCATGTCTGTTCGCCACGAGATCGAGAACGTCCTCGCGCAGTACGCCATCGCCTACGACAGCGGTGACCTGGGTGCGGTCGAGAAGATCTTCGCGCCCGACGCCGTGTTCACCATGAACATCGCCGACGGTGCCGAGGTCGGCCCGCTCAACGGCGCCGAAGAGATCATGGGCCTCTACCGGGGAGCGAGCGACTCCCACACCGGCCAGGGCCGCCACATCACCACCAACGTCTACGTCGAGCCGCGCGAGGACGGCACCGTGAAGTCCACCGCCTACCTGCTGGTCATGAACGTCGCCGGTGGCGAGCTCTCCCCGGTCACGACCGGCATCTACATCGACGAGTGGGCCCGCGGCGGAGACAGCTGGCAGCTCACCAAGCGCCACATCGAGCTCGACCGCCCGTACTGATCCCACTCAACCCATCTCAGGCTGGCACCATGACACTGAACCAAGGACTCATCCCCACCAAATGGGCGGCTCTGACACCGAACGCCCAGGCCGTCTACGACGTGCCCAACGACCGGCGTATCTCGTTCGCCGACCTCGATTCCCGGGTGCGGCGCCTGGCCAACGGACTGCGGTCCTTTGGCCTGCGCAAGGGCGACCGCGTCGCGGTCCTCGCCAAGAACAGCATCGAGTTCCAGGAACTCTTCTTCGCCGTCGGCCGCGCCGGCCTCATCCTGCAACCACTCAACTGGCGACTGGCGACGCCGTCGCTGGCCAAGCTCCTCGATGACGCGGAACCGAAGGTCGTCATCACCGCACATGAGTTCCGTTCGGTTGCAGACGAACTCAAGCGAACCGTGGACATCGAGAACTGGCTGGAGTTCGGGCCGAACGGCGACGGTACCTACGAGGATCTGCTTGCACGTTCCAGCGACGACGAACCGATCTGGACCCCCGACATCGGCGGCGACGATCCGTTCTTCATCCTTTACACCGGGGGTACCACCGGAGAGTCCAAGGGCGCCTTGCACTCCCACACCAGCGCTGCGGCGGGCATGCTCAATCAGACCGTCGCCGAGCGGGTCGTCCCGACCGACGTCTACATGCTGACCGGGCAGATGTACCACATCCCGGTGGTGCTCTCGATGAACTACATGAAGCACGGATGCCCCGTCGTGTTGGTCAACTTCGAGGCCAAGCAGGCCCTGGAGATCATCGAGGCCGAACGGGTGTCGGCGTTCCTCGGCATCACCACCATGCTCAACTGGATGATGGCGGTCGAGAACTTCTCCTCCTACGATCTCTCGAGTCTCCGCAACATCCAGTACGGTGGCGGTCCGATGCCGTCGGCGGTGGTCCGCAACGCCCTCGACTCCTTCCCGTGCACCCTCATCCAGGGCTACGGGCAGACCGAAGGCACGACGATGTCGTTCCTCTCGCAGGAAGACCATCACGACGCGATCCGAGGCATCAACGAGCAGCGGCTCAAATCCTGTGGCCGTGAGGGATTCGGCACCACGATCCGGGTGGTCGACATGGACGGCAACGAGGTCCCCCGCGACGGGAAGACCCCCGGCGAGGTGATCGTCCGCTCCGAGGCGAACATGCTCGGCTACTGGAACAAGCCCGACCTCACCGCACAGACCCTGCGGGACGGGTGGATGCACACCGGCGACATCGCCACCTGGGACTCCGATCGCTACGTCTTCATCGTCGATCGCGCGAAGGACATGATCATCTCCGGAGGCGAGAACATCTACTCCATCCAGGTGGAGGAGGCGATCGCCATGCATCCGTCGGTGCTCGAGTGTGCGGTGATCGGCATTCCCGACGACGAGTGGGGCGAGGTCGTCAAGGCCGTCGTCGTCCTGAAGCCCGGCACGACGGCAAGCGAGGCCGAGATCATCGACACCGCGCGGCAGAACCTGGCGTCGTACCAGAAGCCACGGTCGGTCGACTTCGTCGACGCGCTGCCGAAGGCGCCGACCGGCAAGATCATGAAACGCGACCTGCGCGAACCATATCTGGCGGTGCAGCCGGCATGAGCACCGCGCTGCTGAGCGAAACAGACCTCGCCGCCCGGGTGGGTACCACCTTTCCGGGCGGTGAGGTCCGTCTCGAGCCGTGGTGGGTGCACCTAGCGCTGGACGCGATCGGTGCCGACCCGGCCGACGGTCCGGGACACCCGGCGCTGGTGTTCCTCGTCGCCACCGGTGCGATGGGCTGGGACTGGGCAGATCTGTTCGCGGTGTTCGATGCCGACGAGCAGGATGGGCCGATGGCGGGGGAGACCGCGACCACCGTGCACACGCCCCTGCAGTTCGGCACGACGTACCGGGTGGCGGGCGAGATCATCTCCGCGCGAAGGAAAGAGGGGCGTAGCGTGGGTGTCTTCGACATCGTGTCCTACCGGCTCGACCTCATCGGCGAGACCGGCGATGTCGACGCCTCGACGACGAACTCGATCATCTTCCCCCGACGGCGAGGTGGCGCATGACAACCTCGGATACCCACACCGTGGCGGTGGGCGACGCCCTGCCCGCAACCGTCATCGAGTCGGTCGACCCGGCACGGATGAAGACGCTGTCGGCGTTGATGCGAGATCCGAATCCCATTCACTTCGACGAGAAGGCCGTTGTGGCAGTCGGATTGGGCACGAGAACCGTCAACCAGGGGCCGACGAACGTCGCCTATGTGGTGTCTGCGGTGGCCGCTTGGGCCGGTGGGGTCGAGAACATCGTCGAGTATCGGTTTCGGTTCCTCGGCAACGTCTTCGCCGGTGACAGGTTGCGCACTGGAGGCACTGTCACCGCGGTCGACGAAACCGCCAACGGACGGGTCGCGCAGTGCGACCTGTTCCTCGAGGTGATCGACGGTGCGCGCGTCCTGGCAGGCTCGGCGACCGTTCGCATTCGGTGACAGACGATTTCGTCACAGAGCTCAAATGAGAGGAGTACGACCATGGCCGGTCGTGTCGAAGGAAAGGTCGCTTTCATCACCGGTGCCGCCCGCGGTCAGGGACGCAGCCACGCGCTGCGTCTGGCCGAGGAGGGCGCCGACATCATCGCCGTCGACATCTGCGAGAACATCTCCACGGTGACACCGTTCTACGATCTGGCGTCCGAGGAGGACCTGCAGGAGACGGCGGCGCTGGTCGAGAAACTGGACCGGCGGATCATCACGCGGGTCGCCGACGTCCGCGACCGCGACGCACTCCAGAAGGCGTTGGACGCCGGGACGGCGGAGTTCGGTGGCGTCGACATCGTGGTGGCCAATGCCGGAATCGCCTCGTACGGACGGTCCTGGGAGCTGACCCGCGAGCAGTGGGACGACATGATCGCGGTCAATCTCACCGGTGTGTACAACACCGCGGTCGCCGCAATCCCCACCATGATCGACGCCGGCCGCGGTGGGTCGATCATGTTCACCTCGTCCATCGGCGGACTCAAGGGCATCCAGCAGGTCGGCGACTACGTGGCCGCGAAACACGGCATCGTCGGCCTGATGCGGACGATGGCGAATGAGCTCGGCCCCTACAGCATTCGGGTCAACACCATTCATCCGACGAATGTCGACACGACGATGATCCAGAACCCCGGCACCTATGGGATGTTCGCGCCGGACGATCCGGAACCCACCCAGGACAAGGCGATGGCGGGATTCATGTCGCTCAACACCCTGCCGATCCCGTGGGTCGACCCCTCCGACATCAGCAACGCGGTGCTGTTCCTGGCCAGCGACGAGGCCCGCTACGTCACCGGCGTGACACTCCCCGTCGATGCCGGCGCCTACGTGAAGTAGCCCAACCGCCGAAGCCGCCGGCGATATCGCTCTCGACAAGCTCGATCCGGCGGATACCCCGGCTCGTTCCTCGCGGGCCACCAATTGCGGAGATCGCGGGCAGGCTCAGTGAGTCAGCCAGCTTTGCGATGCAGCCGTTTCCGCGCGGACGTAGATCCCGATATCGGTACCAGGCGACCGGCGCGACCCAGCCCTGTCGCTGGCATGTTGCCGTAGATCGCTTCGTACTCTCCGGCACGGACCAGGAACGTCTCGTGCCAGATGCCGCTGCGGGTGCTGTTGCCGACCCGCTTCCAGTACTGCCGCCAAGCGGCGGAGTGCGGATCGTTGGGGTCCTTCGCGAAGGCCTCGAGGTGCTCAAAGGAGCGCCAATACTGGACATTGGTGAGCCCGAAGTTCTGGTAGCCGAGCAACCCCTTGTCGGGGTGCTGAATCAGATGCTTCAGCATATAGGGCATTCCACGACGGCCGCCGAGGTCGGCGAACGAGCGGATCGCCTTCAGGGGCGAGTTGAGGCGCGCGCCGATGATGAAGACGACGAAGTCGCCTTCGATCTCCGCGGTCCACCGGCCTGGATTCACCCGCGCCATGGCGCAAACCATACGCGCAGTCAGGGCAATCTGGGGCCGGAATACGGTCACGCACTCCCTCGTGAGTAGGCGTGACCCGTTGACGTCGATCACGCCTGACGGCCCGGAATACACCAGAAATTCAGGGTGCCAGATTGTCTGGCGGGTCTCTCGGTCGCCGATCATTGGCGAGATCCACGGCAGCGGCCACGACAACGAACGCCTGACGGCCGCGCCCCGGTGAGCAATATGCGCGAAAGACGACAAATGAGCGCAAGCGTGACTGTGATGCGACAAGTCAGAAGGATGCTCATGTAACGGCCGACATAGAACGCCATGACCCTCCGCACGGTCGGCCCGATACCCAGAAATGAGCAGACAATGGTGGTAGCACTCGGCTTCGGTATGACGGAGCGCACGAAATGAATCCGATCGGCACAGACCCCACCACCGACTCAACCACCGATCACCAGGGCTGGACCCCGACCACCGAACGCAAAGGACCATTGCGAGGCATCAAGGTCCTCGACATCAGCACGGTCTACGCCGCTCCCATCACCGCTATGCTGCTCGGCGACTTCGGTGCCGATGTCATCAAGGTCGAACATCCACGCGGTGACCCGGCACGCACCCACGGCTGGCACCGTAACGGCCACGGTCTGTGGTGGAAAGTCATCGCCCGCAACAAGCGAACGATGACCCTCAACCTCGGCCACCCCACGGGCCAGGACTTCCTGCGCGAGATCGTCGCCGAGGCTGATGTCCTCGTCGAGAACTTCCGACCCGGTGTCCTGGAGAAATGGGGCATCGGCGCCGACACCCTCCTCGACCTCAACCCCGGCCTGGTCATGTTGCGAGTCACCGGTTTCGGACAGACCGGCCCATACGCAGATCGCCGCGCCTTTGGCACCCTCGTCGAGGCCATGAGTGGATTCGCGCACCAGACCGGCCAACCCGACGGCCCGCCCACCCTGCCACCCTTCGGCCTCGCGGACGGCGTCGCCGGCATCACCGGGGCCTTCGCGGTGATTTCCGCTCTCTACGACCGCGACCGCAACGGCGGCCACGGTCAGGTCATCGACATGTCCCTGCTCGAACCTCTCTTGGGCATCCTTGGGCCAGGCCCCACCGTGTGGGATCAACTCGGTGAAATCGCCCAACGCCACGGCAATCGCTCCCCCAACAACGCTCCCCGCAACACCTACCGAACTCGGGACGGCCGCTGGGTCGCCATCTCGGCCAGCGCTACGTCGGTGGCCGAACGCGTCATGTGTCTGGTCGGTCGACCCGACATCGCCGCCGAACCCTGGTTCGGCAACGCTGGAGAACGCAGCCGCCGCGCCGACATGATCGATACGGTCGTCTCGGCGTGGATCGCGGACCGTGGCTTCGACGAGGTCGAAGCCCGGTTCGTCGCCGCAGGCGCCGCGCTGGCCCCCATCTACGATGCACGGCAACTACTCTCGGACCCACACGTGATCGACCGCGACGTCATCACCACTGTCGACGACGACGACCTCGGCCGGATTCGCATGCAAAACGTCATGTGCCGCTTCTCCGAGACCCCCGGAACGATCGAGTTCGCCGGCCGTGGCCTCGGCCAGGACAACGAACAGCTCTACCGTGATCTCCTCGGCGTCGACTCCGCCCGGCTCGCCGAGCTCGCCGAGGACGGTGTGCTGTGAGCAGCGCCCGCAGCTACCTGTTCGTGCCCGGCCACCGACACCAGATGGCCGACAAGGCCTTCACCCGCGGGGCGGACGAGGTCATCATCGACCTCGAAGACGCCGTCCCCGCCGCCGACAAGCAGACCGCCCGTACCAACGCACGAGAAATCCTGGGCCGCCGCCGCGGATGGGTTCGTATCAACGCGGTCGGCAGTGCCGACGCAGTCGCCGACCTCAACGCCGTTGCGGGGCACGCCTACGGCGTGCGTATCCCCAAGGTGGATTCACCTCGCGACGTCGCCTGGGTGGCGAGCAGGCTCCCCAAGGGCACAAAACTCTTGTGTGCCATCGAGACCGCGCGAGGGGTCCTCGCCGCACCCGAGATCGCCTCGCTTCCGGGTGTGGAGCGACTTGCGCTGGGTGGAATCGACCTGCGCGCCGACCTTCGCTGCGGCACATCACCTCACGCACTCGACTACGCCCGCAGCGCACTGGTCATCGCGTCGCGTGCGCACGGCCTCGCGTCCCCGATCGACTCCGTCTTCGCGCACGTCAACGACCCCGCCGCGCTCGCCGAGGAGGCCCGCATCGCTCGCGAACTCGGGTTCGGCGCCAAGTCGGCCATCCACCCCAAACAGCTCGACACGATCCACCGGGTATTCATGCCGTCGGCCAACGACATCACCTGGGCCACAACGATCATGCACGCTCTCGAAATCAGCGACGGTCGGCCCACCACAACCTCCGACGGAGAGTTCATCGACGCACCCGTCGAAGCCCGCGCACGACGGATACTGGCCCATCACGACGATCGATCAGCGGCAACGGGGTGATCTCGATACGCCCGCTCGTTCCTCGCGCGCTACTCGATCAGCGGTTGAGGCTCCCGCGCGCTACTCGATCAGCGGTTGAGGCTCTCGCGGGCTACTCGATCAGCGGTTGGGTCACCCCTACTCGATCAGCGGAAAGGGGTCAGCGGCGGGGGTCAGTCTGTCGCGCCTTCAAGAGCGGTTTCGCCGAGCACCGCATGAACCGCGGCGAGGCTGGCGTCGGCAGCGGGGCCCGTCCAAACCGTCCGGCCGCGGGTGATGACCGAAACCTCGTCGGCGATCCGTAGCGCCGCATCGGCGTTCTGCTCGACGATGAGTACCGCGATACCGGTGTCGGCGATGTCGCGGACCTTGCCCATGACGGTGTCGACCATTGTCGGCGCCAGGCCCATCGACGGTTCGTCCATCAGGATCACCTTCGGCTGTGACATCACGGCCCGGCCGAACGCCAGCATCTGCTGCTCGCCGCCGCTGAGCAGCCCGGCCGCACCGTTGCGCCGCTCCGCCAGGATGGGGAACTGCTCATACACCTCGGCCAGGGTCTTCGCAACCCGGGAGCGTGGGGCGCGGTAGCCGCCCACCCGCAGATTCTCCTCGACGGTGAGGGTCGAAAAGACCCGCCGCCCTTCCGGTACGAGCACCAGACCGTGGCGCACCATCGTATGGGCACGGCGCCCCGCGACATCCTGGCCGCCGATCGTCACCGATCCCGACTTGGGCCGGTGGTAGCCGGCGATGGCGCGCAGGCTCGTGGTCTTGCCGGCGCCGTTGGCGCCGAGGACCACGGTTACGCGGCCGGCGTCGGCCTTCATCGACACGCCCTGGACCGCGTTGACCGCTCCGTAGCTCACGTGCAGATCGTTCACCTCAAGCATCTGCTGCCTGCCTTCCCAGATACGATTCGCGCACGCCCTGGTCGGCGACCACATCGTCGGGCAGGCCCTGCGCGATCAGCTTGCCGAAGTTCATGGCGAACAGGTAGTCGCACACCGTGACCATCATCTGCACATCGTGCTCGACCAGGAGTTGGGTGTAACCCTCCTGTTGTAGTGACCGCAGCAGGTCGCTGATCTCGTCGCGCTCTTCGGTGTTCATGCCGGCCGTCGGTTCGTCGAGCAGCAGCAGCCGCGGCGTACCGACGATGGCGCGCGCGATTTCGGTGCGCCGTTGCATACCGTAGGACAGTTCGCTGGGCCGCATGCGTTGCAGATGGGTGATGCCGACGCGCTCCATCACCTCGTCGGCCCGGCCGCGGGCGTGCTTGCGCTTGCTGCGATCGGCGGTATCGAGCCCGAGGAGTACGTTGTCGAGGACCGAGCGGTCGTCGATCAACCGCACGGTCTGGAACGTCCGTGCCACACCGAGGTGGGCCACCCGGTGGGCCGGAACGTTCTCATACGGCCGTCCGTCGAACCGCAGATGTCCGCGCGTCAAAGGATTCAGCCGCGTCACCGCGCCGAGGAGCGTCGACTTCCCGGAACCGTTGGCGCCGAGGATGCCGTAGATGAGACCTTCGCGCAGGTGCAGCGACACCCCGTCGACGGCGCGTACTCCGCCGAAGTGGACGGCCACGTCGTCGAGTTCCAGCAGCGGCGCCGAAGCGTCTTCGGGTTTCGTCGTGTCGTCGGGTGTCATGTTCCCGCCTCTTCCAATTGTTCTGCGGTTCTGTCGGATTCGTCCTGTGCCGCGCCGTCGGGTCTTGGTGTGGTGCCGGAGCGGATGTTCATTGTGCGGACCCGATGCCAACCGGAGCGCAGAATCCCGAGGATTCCGTCGGGCAGCAGGACGGCGGCCAGAACCACCAGCAGGCCGTAGATGAACTCCTCCCATTCGCCCACGAACGCCACCCACGTCGGCAGCCAGACGAAGACGACCGATCCGATGAGCACACCGACCCAGGAGCGGGCACCACCCACCACGATCACGGTCAAGGCGAGCACGACGAGGTGGAAGTTCACCTCCTCGGGCGTGATGGTGCTGCGCAGCAGTGTGGTGAGACCGCCGGCGAGTCCGCCGATCATGCCCGAGACCAGAAAGCTGAGCCGCCGGTAGTGGCCGACGTCGATCCCCATAGCGTTGGCCAGCTCCGGGTCCTCGCGCACCGCATCGATCCGCCGCCCCAGGCCACCCGACTCGGTCAGCTGGGTCAGCGCCACGACGACCAGTGCGACGACGAAGATCCCGCCGAGCGTCAGATCGCCGAGTGCTCCGAACAGTCCGGAGGCCCCACCGGTGAGCTCGCCGCCGTTGACCGCGACCACCGCGACGATCAGCGTGAACGCGATGGTGGCCATGCCGAGGTACAGGCCGCTGAGGCGCTGGACCACCAGGCCGAGTAGGTAGACGACGACGCCCGCGATGAGGACACCCAGCGCGATGGCCGGCGCGGTACCCCAGCCGAAGTGGATCATCGCGGCCGCAGCGCTGTAGCCGCCGATTCCGAACGCGCCGATGCCGGCGAAGGAGAACACTCCCATGCGCATCGGGATCTGGATGCTGAGGGCCAGCAACAGCGTCGTCATCGTCTGTTGCAGCAGAACGGTGTTGGCATCGATCCAGGTGGTCATGTCCGTCGTACCTCCTTGCGGCCGAAGAGTCCCTGGGGCCGCAGGAGCAGTACCAGGAAGATCAGACCGAACGACACCGCGTCCACCCAGGTTCCGAAATGCAGGTGGATGAGCAGGGTTTCGGCCGCCGCGAGGATGTAGGCACCCAGCACGGCGCCGCCCATCGATCCGAGACCGCCGAGCACGATGATCGCGAACGCCTTGATGAGCAGGGGATCTCCCGATTCGGGGGCGATCGCTCCCAGTTGCAGGGTGAGCAGTACACCGGCCAGGCCGGCGAGCGCGCCGGCCATCGCCATTGTGCCCAGGGCGAGGCCGTTGCGGTTCACGCCCATGCCCTCGCTGACCTCCGCGTCGACGCCGATCGCCCGTAGGGCCAGCCCCTGTCGGGACTTCTTGAG
>NZ_BAHC01000158.1 GCF_000298195.1 Gordonia rhizosphera NBRC 16068
TACCAACGGCACCTGGACACTGGCCACAACGTAAGCTGGGCCCGCCGAGGCACAGTCCAGGTGGACAAATCCGCACAGTAGAAACCACAGGTCGACTCGGACCCTTATTCAGCAGGCTCCTAGTCAACGTCACCGCGGCTCATCGGAGATTCGGGTGGCCCCAGCCCGTCGGGGCAGGTCTACGCCGACTGGCTGGAACACCGCGGCCAGCCGTTCCGCGACGGGATGAGCTACCAAGCCCCAGACCCATCAACAGTGTGGGGCTCCCCCGAAAAAGTGGACACGGTTAGCGTGATTGCTGACTTATTCGTGAGCTGATCTCGAAGGCGATAGGTGAGATCATTCCCAGCGAGCTGTGTCTCCTGTCATGATTGTAGTATCTGAGGTAATTGTCAAGTCCTGCAGTAAGATTCGCGTAGCTGGTGAAAGCGTGACGCTTGTAGTACTCGTGCTTGACCGTCGACCACAGCGACTCGGAGCCGGCGTTATCCCAGCAGATCCCGGTTTCGCCCATCGAGCGCAGCAGCCCGTGCCGCGAGCATGCCGCGGCCATGTCATGGCTGGTGTACTGGCTGCCCCTGTCGCTGTGCATGATGGTGCCAGCCACCGGCCCGCCGCGGGTGAGCACGGCGGCGTTGACGGCGTCCTCGACCAGCTCGGTGCGCATGTGATCGGCCAGTGACCAGCCCAGCACCCGACGGGAGTGCTCATCGCGGATCGCACACAGGTACGCGTCACCGTCACCGCAGGTCAGATATGTGATGTCCGACGTCCAGACGACGTCGAGACGGCCACGGTCGAACTGGCGTCCGACCCGATCCGGCGGAAATGACGCCGTCGGATCGACCTGGGTGGTCTTGACCTTGAAGGTGCGCGGGCTGATGCCCTCGATGCCCATCTCGGCCATGATCTTGGCGACGGTGTTCTCCGAGACCGCCACACCCTCAGCGTGCAGGTCAGCGGTGATGCGCGGTGAACCGTAGGTACGCTGCGAGGCCTTCCAATGCGCGGCGATCTTGACCTCGAGATCGCGGCGCCGCTGCTGGCGCGGGGTCACCTCGGTACGCCGTTGGCGGGCCGCCCAGGCGTAGAACCCCGACCGCGATACCCCGATCAGCTCAGCGAGCCGTGTCACGTCGTGGTCGGCGCACTCCGCGGCGATGAGCTCGAACTTGCTCACCGATGCTGCTGGGCCGCAAAGTACGCCGATACTTTTTTCAGGAACATGATGTCGCGGTCCTTCTCGGCGACCTCAGCGCGCAGCCGCGTCAACTCCGCACGCTCGCTGGCTGACAGATCTCTATCCGGTGGAGCGTTGCGCAGATCGTCGGTGACGCCGTCGCGAACTCGTTCGGCGCGAACCCATTTGCCCAACAAGTTCTCGTGCACGTCAAGTTCAACGTGCCACCTCGGTGACCGGCCGGCCACCATCAATCACCCGACGAGCAGCCTCCACCTTGAACTCAGGTGTAAACGACCGACGCGTCCTGGACATGTCGACATCCTTCCAGCAGGACCCTTCGTCCCGCTATCTCGGGTGTCCACTCAAACTGGGGAGGTTCAGTGTGCCTTCGATCGAGATTTCGGCGGGGAGGCACGGCTCGTCTATGTACCGCCTGCAGAAGCAGCTCCTGGCGATCACCTGCGCCGGAGAAGTTGCCGACGCCGACGATTCGATCGCCGGGTTGCAGGAGCCAGTCCCCTAGACCGAAGTTACGGCCGTGTGGGTGGCTTTTCTTGGCTTGACCTGGGGATTTGTGTTCTTTGGTGGGGTTGGTTCTGGCTACGGTCAGGTCAGGGTGACCGGGATGGGGGTGTTGAGGAGGTCGAACGCGTGTCGTTGAGTGTCGGTGGGCACGGTCAGGGTGGCCACGGTGGGACTGGTGTCGGTGTAGCGCAGGTCGTTGCGGGTCAGGGTGGCCAGGTGGGTCAGCAAACCTTGGTAGGAGCGCACGGGTAGGCCGCCGTCGGTGGTTTTGCGGGCGGCTTTCTCGGTGGCGGCGGCGGAGCGGTGGGCGGGAGCGACGGGATCGTCGCGGTGCGGGGGGTGTTCGTCGGTGTAGGTCAACGGGGCCCACGCGTGGCGCAGGTGCCAGGTGAGGTAGCCGGCGAGCATGCAGATCAGCACGTGGGCGCGGACCCGGTCGTCGAGGCGGTGGTGGATGGGGCGCAGGTCGATGTCGATGGCTTTGAGGCTGCGGAAGTCACGTTCGACGTGGGCGAGGTTTTTGTAGGTCTCGATCACCGCGGTGGTGTCGAGGACCTCGGTGGTGGCGGTGGTGCGCAGGGTGTAGATGCCGTCGAGGGCGGCTTCGGCGGCGATGTGGTCCTCGTCGCGGGCCACGGTGATGCTGCCCTCGGTGATGGTGATCTGAAAGTGTTTGCCCATCTTGTGTTTTCCCACGACCTTCCCGACGCGGATACCGATCTTGCCGGCGTCGGTGAGGCGTCCGGCGGCCACGGCGTCGACGATGGCGCCCAGGGCGGTGTCGGTGGCGTCGAGCAGTTCGTTGCGTTTGCGGGCCCGTTCGGCGGCCAATGCCGGGTTGCGGCAACAGATCAGCCGTTCCCCGGGGTAGTCGGGGTGGGTGATCTCGGCGAAGTTCTGTTCGTCGAACAGACTCATCTGCAGGGGTCCGTTGTCGGCGGCCAGGGCGGCGATCTGCGGGGCGCGCAGCGCGGTCAGCCAGCCGATCCCGCCGAGTTCTTTCAGCGCGGTGATCCGCGCGTTGGTGATCATGCCGCGATCACCGACCATCAGCATGCCGGACAGCCCGAACGTCTCACGCACCGCAGTGACCGCGTGGGTGAAGGCGGTCGGGTCGGCGGTGTTGCCGGGAAACACCCGCACCGCGACCGGCCGTCCGACCGGGTCGGTGAGCAGCCCGTATTCGATTTGTTCGCACCCCTTTTTGCCGTCGCGGGAGTAGCCGCGAGCCGCCAACTCGCAGTGCCGGCCGGTCATCCACGAGGAGGACAGGTCGAACATGGCGATCCGCTTCGGATTCACCTCCGGATTCAGATGGGTTGTGGCCAGGCGTTTTTCGATGCGGTCCTGGCGGGCCAGCAGCCAGTCCATCGCCGCGTAGATCTCGTCGGTCTCGATGTCGGCCAGATCGAGGTCGGCGCCGAGGGTGGTGTCGGCGAACCAGGCGGCGGTGGCCAGTTTCGACGCCGGCGCCACCGCCCGGGCGGTGATCAACGCCATCGCCACATCCCGCATCCGCCCCGCCGGCCCCACCATCCCGGGCAGACCCAGCGCGGTGGCCTGGGCCCAGACCGCGGCCACATGCCCATGCGGCAGGGACCGCTCGATGGTGACCGCCTGACCGGCCGGCACCAGCGTGTCACCCTTGAGGGTGGCCTCGATCGCGGCGACCGCGGCGTCGGGCAGGGCCTTGAGGTTGGCCAGGGTTTCGTGGCGCACCTTGCCGCCCTCGCGGAACGTGCGCCGCAGCAACACCGACTCATACACGCGTTCTTCCCCGGACTTGGTCACATAACTGCGCTTGTTGCGGGCTACATGCATCGCGTCGCGGTGGGTCGACATAACCATATTTTAGAACGCTTTCCCGCCGACATCAGAGAACGACACACCATTTTAGTGGCTACAAATCACGGTACAAACATGCGCCCATCGGCAGGTCACGGACCAGAAATGACCAAAAACCGGTCGTAACTTCGGCCTAGACGGCACCGTGAGGCGTCATGGTCTGGCAGGTGAGTGCCGTGCCGTTCAGGCCCAGGACGCCGATCCCCGACGGGCTTCGGATGATGACCTCCTCTCGGCCGTCGCCGTCCAGGTCTCCGGCTGGTCCGAGGCGGTTGTCGGCGGTGTTGAGCAGCCATTCGTTCGAGCGGCTGCCGTTGCCGCATGCTCCCGGACGGCGATCGTCTGTTCGGGGGTGTCTGCCCGTACCAGTACCTGATTCAGGACGACCCGATTGAGCACGGTGAAACCGCCGGCACGCAGGCCCTCAGCCGCGTACTGGGCAAGGGATATGCACCGGTCGACCAGATCTTCCACGCCGGCGGACCCCAGTGTGCGCAACGCGGCCCAGACGCTGATGCCCCGGGCACGCCGCGACAGCTCGAGAGTGAGGTTCTTCTGGGCATCCTCGTCTCCGGACAGGTACGCCGTGTCCGAATTCATCGTCGACGAGAGTGCTTGTGCGTCGCGGAGGATCAGCATCGCCGCGTCGTACGGCGTGTTGAGCCACTTGTGCCCGTCCGTGGTCCAGCTGTCGGCCAGATCGACCGCGTCGGTGAGATACCGGTGCGAGCGAGACGCGCGTGCCCAGAGTCCGAACGCGCCGTCGATGTGCACCCACGCGCCGGCTGCCCGCGCCACCGGCAACACGTCGGCGAACGGGTCGAACTCCCCGGTGTTCACCTCGCCGGCCTGCAGGATCAGGATCGTGCGCTCATCAAGAGGCGGAACCGATTCGGTGCGCACCCGTCCGTGCTCGTCGACCGGGATGCGCTCAACGGTGTCGAGGCCGAACCCGAGTACGCGCACGGCGCGGACGATCGCGACGTGGGCCAGCTCCGACATCACCACCCGGATGTGGGGCGTCCCGATCAGCCCGCGACGATCCACATCCCAGCCCTGGCGGGCGAGCAGATCGCGCCGCGCCGCGGTCAGTGCGACCACCGCTCCGCTACCGGAGCTGGTGGTGAATCCGACCGCGGCCGACCGCGGGAGATCGAGCGCCTCCAACGCCCAACGCCCGGCCTGTTTCTCGACGACATGAGCGGCCGGCGAATTGTCGAACGCCGGCGCACACTGATCCCACGCAAGAACCAGTCGTTCGGCGGCCGCCGCGACGGGCAGGGTCGAGCCGACGACGAATCCGAAGTACCGCGGATCGTTCGAAGCCACGACACCCGCACCGACCACCTCGTCGAGCATGGCGAGGGTGTCGGCGGGCGCATGACCACGGTCAGACAATGGCTCGTCGACACGGCGCCGCAGCGTCGCCAGCGCATCCTCCGCTGGGAACACCGCCCGCCCGGGACTACCGATGCCCTCGGTCCAGCGGCGGGCCCGTCGGTCCGCGTCGGCCAGGAGTTCCAGTTCGGTTCCGGCGCCATCGGCGGGTTGTGTCATGTATCCATTTTCTGATCGCGCTCGATGCCGTAGGGCCGAGTCCTCAGAGCTCGTCGAGCGACAGGATGCCGTCCTGGATCGCCCGCGCGGCGAGCGCGGCCTTGGTGCGGGCCAGGCGGTTGACCGAGGCGTACTTCGCGCGAATTCGGGTCAGATGCGTGTTGACGGTTCCCATCGCGATGTTCAGTTCCTCGGCCACGACGATCTTCGAGTCGGTGAGCAGCCAGGTGCGCAGTACCTGGACCTCGCGGTCGGTGAGGTCCGGGCGGACCCGGTTCAGGCGGGCCGCCGGAGGTACCACGACCGGCGGAGGCGGCGGGATGGAACCGGACGGCCGCGGCGGACGGTGAGTTGCGACGTCTGCTACGACGAGATGAATGCCCATCGGTTCTCGGTGGCCAATCGGTTCTCGGTGGCCGACCGGATCGGTCCGGTTCTCCTCGGGACTGGTCACGGGTTGGGACGGGAGTCCGGGCAGGGGCATGCGGCGCGCCGCGAGTCGCGCCAGCGCGGCGTCGCGGCGGCGGACCCGTGCCGCAGCCATCGGGTCCATCGAGTCGTGCGGACCCGCGTAGGGAAGAAAACCGCCGGCAGGGGAGACGGTCATCGCTCGCTCACATTCTTCTCGGCGGCCCCGGGGGGTGCGGGACCGGCGGTTGTTCGGGACGAATTCGACGCTAGGGCGGCGCGTGAGAAAAGAAATGCGTAGTCGACTACTCGAATTGCCTCGGGAATGCCGCGTAAGTGACCGGTGTTACGATGGACAGCGTTTTCGATCACGAGTCGAAAACCTGGTCGCGGCACATGTACCGCGACCCCGAGCAGGACCTCTCGAGGGAGTGGCAGATGAGTATCACCACCGACCGTCCGGTGACCGGCCCCGGTCTGACCGATGCCGTGTGGGTCGACGGGCCCGGCGGGTACACCGGTGTCGAACCCACGCAGGAATGGGCCGACGAGGTCCGGCGCCTGGCACGCGCACGCAATGCGACGCTGTTGGCACACAATTATCAGCTGCCCGCGATCCAGGATGTCGCCGACCATGTCGGCGACTCGCTCGCACTTTCGCGGATCGCCGCCGAGGTCGACGCCGACGAGATCATCTTCTGTGGCGTGCACTTCATGGCAGAGACCGCGAAGATCCTCAGTCCCGAGAAGCGGGTGCTGATTCCCGACGCGCGCGCCGGCTGCTCCCTGGCCGACTCCATCACCGCCGACGATCTGCGCGAGTGGAAGGCCGATCACCCCGACGCCGTCGTCGTCTCCTACGTCAACACGACCGCGGAGGTGAAGGGTCTCACCGACATCTGCTGCACGTCGTCGAACGCGGTGGACGTCGTCGCATCCATCGATCCCGACCGTGAGGTGCTGTTCCTGCCCGACCAGTTCCTCGGCGCGCACGTCAAGCGCGAGACCGGTCGCGACAACATCCACATCTGGGCCGGCGAATGCCACGTCCACGCCGGCATCAACGGTGACGAGCTGACCGAGCAGGCGGCGGCGCACCCCGACGCGGACCTGTTCATCCACCCCGAATGTGGTTGCGCCACTTCGGCCCTGTACCTCGCCGGTGAGGGCGCCGTGCCGGACGACCGGGTCAAGATCCTGTCCACCGGCGGAATGATCGACGCCGCGAAGACGACCGGCGCCAAGCAGGTGCTGGTGGCCACCGAGATCGGCATGCTGCACCAGCTGCGCAAGGCCGCACCCGGGATCGACTTCCAGGCGGTCAACGACCGCGCGTCGTGCCCCTACATGAAGATGATCACCCCGGCCGCGTTGTTGCGGTCGCTGCGCGAGGGACGCGATGAGGTCTTCGTGGAGCCCGACGTCGCCGAACGCGCCCGCAAGAGTGTCGAGCGAATGATCGCCATCGGCAACCCAGGTTCGGGTGAGTAAGGAAGTGTCGACCGGCTTTGTCGGCCAGGCGGTCGCGGATACCACCGCGGACCTCGCCGTCACCGACGAGGTCCGGGCCCTGATCCGCACGGCCCTCGACGAGGACCTGCGATACGGGCCCGACGTCACCACGGCCGCGACGGTGCCCGCCGACGCCGTCACCGACGCGGCCATCGTCTCCCGTGCCGACGGTGTCATCGCGGGTCTGCCGGTCGTGCTCGCGGTGTTCGACGAGGTGATCGGTGCGCAGGCCTACCAGGTCACGTCGTCGGTGGCCGACGGTACACGGGTCGCACCCGGCGACGTCGTCCTCGCCGTCCGTGCGCCCACGGCGGCACTCCTGACCGCCGAGCGCACCGCCCTGAACCTCCTCTGTCACCTCTCGGGCATCGCCACCGCGACCGCCCGATGGGTCGAAGCCGTCGACGGCACGAACGCCCGGGTACGTGACTCCCGCAAGACCCTGCCCGGCCTGCGCTACCTGCAGAAATACGCAGTGCGTGCGGGCGGCGGGGTCAATCACCGGATGGGGCTCGGCGATGCGGCCCTCATCAAGGACAACCACGTCGCGGCGGCCGGCTCGGTCAGTGCCGCGCTCGCGGCCGTGCGTGCCGCGTCGCCGGACCTCCCGGTCGAGGTCGAGGTCGATTCGCTCGACCAGCTCGACGAGGTGCTGGCCCTCGAACCGCAGCTGGTGCTGCTGGACAACTTCGCCTTGTGGGAGACCCAGATGGCGGTCCAGCGGCGCAATACGCGCTCGCCGCAGACGAAGCTGGAGAGCTCGGGTGGGCTGACTCTGGACATGGCCGCCGACTACGCCCGCACCGGGGTCGACTACCTCGCGGTCGGTGCGCTGACCCATTCGGTCACGGTGCTCGACCTCGGTCTCGACATCCCTGTATAGAGGTCGGGGCTCGTGCAATCGCGAGGTCCGGCCGGGGACACCTTGGGTGCCCGGCGCTCACCCCGACATCGGGCCGACCGTCAGCAGCGGGGCCTGCGGGGAGCGGCAGCCGGTGGCGTTCGGGTAGCTGATGAACAGCGCTGCGGTGTTGTCCGGCGGATACACCCGGAATCCGTCCACGGGAGACGGTTCGCACGTCGCCGCGTCGTAGTTGCCGGCCTCGGTGACCTGCACCGCAGCGGTCGCCGTGCCGCCCGGCAACAACCGGACAACGGATGGCGGTGTTCCGGTCGAGGTGCGGCGGGCAGCCGCGCCGATCTGGGTGCCGTTGCCGTCCCCGACGAAGGAGACACCCGGGTAGCCGGTCAGGGTGCACTCGCGTGCACCCGTGTTGACGAGGGTGATGGTGAGACCGTATCCGCCGGCCGTGCCGCCACCGGCGGATTGCGCGACCGATCCGGCCAGTTCGCTCGTCGCGCAGCGTGTCGGAGCGGCCGGTGTGGATGTCGGTGTGGACGCGGGGGTCGACGCGGCGGACGTCGTCGGTGCCACCTCTGTGGTCGTCGTGGGGACCACCGGGCCGGTCGCCGACGACGGTGCCGTCGTGGTGTCGGCGGAGGTCGAGGTCCCGCCGGAACAGGCGGCCAGTGCGACAACCGAAGAGAGAGCGCCGAACCCTACGGCGACTCCGCGCGTCGCGGCGATGCAACTCGTGCGCGTCATCTCCCCATCATGACCCGATCCGACCCCGGACCGGCGGCGCCACGGCGAAGAGCCTCGGTTCGGACGGCCACCCGACCGCATGTGAAATCGAGTGGCCCGACCCCATATCCTGGATGAGAAAACCCCAGCCCACACAGGAGAGAACCATGCTCGCCCGAACCGACCTGCGCGGTGCCCGGCCCACGCTCGCAGAACTGCGACGTGCGCTGCCCCGCGGGGGCACCGACGTCAATGCCGTCCTCGACACGGTGACGCCGGTGGTCCATGCCGTCGCCGACCGCGGTGTCGAGGCGGCGCTGGAGTTCGGGGAGAAGTTCGACGGCATCCGGCCGGCCTCGGTCCGGGTACCCGCCGCCGTGATCGCCGACGCGCTCGAACGGCTCGACCCCGCCGTCGCCGATGCCCTGCGCGAATCGATCACGCGGGCGCGTACCGTGCATGCCGACCAGCGCCGCGAGACCACCCGAACCCAGGTCGTCGACGGCGGTGTGGTCAGCGAGAAGTGGATCCCGGTCCGGCGCGTGGGGCTCTACGTCCCCGGCGGAAACGCCGTCTACCCGTCGTCGGTGATCATGAACGTCGTTCCGGCCCAGGAGGCCGGCGTCGGGTCCCTCGTCGTCGCATCCCCGCCGCAGAAGGACTTCGGCGGCTGGCCGCACCCGACGATCCTCGCGGCGTGTGCACTGCTCGGCGTCGACGAGGTGTGGGCGGTCGGCGGTGCCCAGGGTGTCGCGCTGCTGACCTATGGCGGCGCCGACACCGACGACGCGGACGAGCCCGGCGGCGTCCTCGATCCCGTCGACCTCATCACCGGTCCCGGCAACATCTACGTGACCGCCGCCAAGCGACTGTGCCGGGGTGTCGTCGGCATCGACGCCGAGGCCGGCCCCACCGAGATCGCGATCCTTGCCGACGACTCGGCCGACGCGGGCATCCTCGCCTCCGACCTGATCAGCCAGGCCGAACACGACGTGCTCGCGGCGTCGGTGCTCGTCACCGACAGCGCGGAGCTCGCCGACGCGGTGGATGCCGCGCTCGAGGCGCAGGTCGCAGCGACCAAGCACCGCGAACGCGTGTCGACCGCGCTGTCGGGCCGCCAGTCGGGCATCGTCCTCGTCGACGACCTCGAGGCCGGTCTCGCCGTCGTCGACGCGTATGCGGCCGAACACCTCGAGATCCAGACCCGCGACGCGGCCGCGGTGGCTGACCGTGTGCACAACGCCGGCGCGATCTTCGTCGGCCCGTATGCGCCGGTCAGCCTCGGCGACTACTGCGCGGGTTCCAATCACGTTCTCCCGACGTCGGGTTCGGCGCGGTTCGCGTCGGGTCTGTCGGTGCAGACCTTCCTGCGGGGAGTGCACGTCATCGACTACGACGAGGCGGCGTTGCGCGACGTCGCGGACAAGGTCGTCACCCTCGCCGACGCCGAAGACCTGCCCGGTCACGGCGATGCGATCAAGCAGCGGTTCGTCGGGGGTGCCGGTTCGTGAGCACATCCGACACGGTGATCCCGGGTGGCCGGATCACCGTCGCCGACCTCCCGCTGCGCGACAACCTGCGCGGCAAGAGTGCCTACGGCGCACCGCAACTGAAGGTTCCGGTGGTGCTCAACACCAACGAGAACCCGCACCCGCCGTCGGCGGCACTGATCGACGACGTCGCGGAGTCCGCACGGGCCGCCGCCGCCGAACTGCACCGCTATCCCGACCGCGATGCGGTCGCGTTGCGCACCGACCTCGCGGCCTACCTGACGAAGGCCACCGGGGTCGCGTTGTCCGTCGAGAATCTCTGGGCGGCCAACGGGTCCAACGAGATCCTGCAACAGCTGCTGCAGGCCTTCGCCGGACCGGGCCGGGCCGCCCTGGGCTTCGTGCCGTCGTACTCGATGCACCCGATCATCTCCGACGGCACCGACACCACCTGGCTGCACGCGGTCCGTGCGTCGGACTTCTCGCTCGACGTCGACTACGCGGTGGCCGAGGTGAGCAACCGTTGCCCCGACGTCGTGTTCGTCACGTCGCCGAACAACCCGACCGGCGGGTCGATCGGGCTCGACGATCTGCGGCGCATCGTCGAGGCGGCGCCCGGCATCGTCATCGTCGACGAGGCCTACGGTGAGTTCTCCGAACGCCCCAGCGCGGTCGAACTGATCGACGAGTTCCCGGCGAAGGTGGTCGTGAGCCGCACCATGAGCAAGGCATTCGCCTTCGCGGGCGGCCGCCTCGGCTATTTGGCGGCGGCACCGGCCATCGTCGAGGCGCTGCTGCTGGTCCGGCTCCCGTATCACCTGTCGGTGTTGACGCAGGCCGCGGCACGCGCGGCGTTGCGGCACAGCGACGAAACCCTCGCCGGAGTCGCCGCGATCATCGCCGAACGTAAACGTGTCGTCGCCGAGCTCGCGGCGATGGGTTTTTCCGTCGTCGACTCCGACGCGAACTTCGTACTGTTCGGGCGGTTCCGGGATGCGCCGGCGTCCTGGCAGCGCTACCTCGACGACGGGGTGTTGATCCGTGACGTCGGCATCCCGCGCCACCTGCGTGTCACCATCGGCCTCACGGCCGAGAACGACGCGTTCCTCGACGTCAGCCGCAAGCTCGCATCCACCGATCTGGAGAATGGTTAAGTGACCACCGAAGAGTTCGAGCCGCGCATCGCCCGCGTCGAGCGGACCACCAAGGAGTCCTCGATCACCGTCGAACTCAACCTCGACGGCACCGGCGTCACCGAGATCTCCACGGGCATCGCCTTCTTCGACCACATGCTGACCGCATTCGGTCAGCACGGCAGCTTCGACCTCACCGTCGCCGCGACCGGTGACGTGGACGTCGAGGGACACCACACCATCGAGGACACCGCGATCGTGCTGGGTCAGGCCCTCGGACAGGCTCTCGGCGACAAGAAGGGCATCCGCCGCTTCGGCGACTGCTTCATCCCGATGGACGAGACCCTCGCGCACGCCGTCGTCGACGTCTCCGGGCGCCCCTACTGTGTGCACACCGGCGAACCCGAGCATCTGCTGACCGCGGTGATCGGCGGCTATCCCGGCGTGCCGTACTCGACGGTGATCAACCGGCATGTCTTCGAGTCCATCGCCCTCAACGCCCGCATCGCCCTGCACGTGCGGGTGCTGTACGGGCGCGACCAGCACCACATCACCGAGGCGGAGTTCAAGGCGGTGGCGCGGGCATTGCGCGTGGCCACCGAACGTGATCCGCGTGTCACCGGAGTGCCGTCGACGAAGGGTGCGCTGTGAGCAAACCCGCGATCACCGTCCTCGACTACGGGTCGGGCAACCTGCGCTCGGCGCAACGCGCCCTCGAGCGGGCCGGCGCAGAGGTGACGGTCACCCACGACCGGGACGCCGCGACCAACTGCGACGGTCTCGTCGTACCCGGTGTCGGCGCGTTCGCCGCGTGCATGGAAGGCCTCAAGGCCGTCAAGGGACATCGCATCATCGGGCAGCGCCTCGCCGGCGGACGGCCGGTCCTCGGTATCTGCGTCGGCATGCAGATCCTGTTCGAACGCGGCGTGGAGTTCGGCGTGGAGGCCGACGGCTGCGGGGAGTGGCCGGGCACCGTCACCCAGCTGCCGGCGCAGGTGCTGCCGCATATGGGCTGGAACACAGTCGAGGCGGCACAGGATTCGGTTCTGTTCGACGGTCTCGACGCCGACACCCGCTTCTACTTCGTGCACTCCTATGCCGCGCAGACATGGGACATGGACAACGACGGCACGCCTCTGGAGGCGCCGAAGCTGACCTGGGCCACCCATGGCGGACGGTTCCTCGCCGCCATCGAGAACGGCGCGTTGTCGGCGACGCAGTTCCATCCGGAGAAGTCCGGAGACGCGGGCGCACACCTGCTGCGCAACTGGGTGCGGTCGGTGTCGTGACCTCGCCCGGCGCGCCGCCGCCCGTCCGCTTCTCCTTCGCCAAGCTGGTGCTCTTCTCGCTGGGCGCCGGCGTCGTGGTCTTGGTGGTGGCGGTGCCGGTGATCCTGCTCATCGCGGCCTGGTCACCGGTCGCCGGGCTGATCGTGGCACTCGCCGCGGTGGTGGCGATGATCGCGGCGATCGGTACGGTCTCCACACGGATGGTCGCCACCGCCGAACGTGAGATCCTCGCCGCACGCGCCGCCGAAAGCGCCACCAACACAGACACCGACCCCGACCGACCCAATCCCCACCCGACAGACAGGAACCGCTCCACCGATGGGTAACACCCTTGAACTCCTTCCCGCCGTCGACGTCGCCGACGGGCAGGCCGTCCGCCTGGTCCAGGGCGCCGCGGGCACCGAGACCTCCTACGGCTCCCCGCGCGAGGCCGCGCTCGCCTGGCAGACCGACGGCGCCGAGTGGATTCACCTCGTCGACCTCGACGCCGCGTTCGGCCGCGGCAACAACCGGGAGCTGCTCGCCGACGTGGTCGGCGAACTCGACGTCAAGGTCGAGCTCTCCGGCGGCATCCGCGACGACGATTCGCTCGCCGCGGCGCTGGGCACCGGCTGCACCCGGGTCAACCTCGGCACCGCCGCCCTGGAGAACCCGGACTGGTGTGCCCGCGCCATCGACCGCTACGGCGACCGCATCGCCGTCGGCCTCGACGTCATCCGTGACGGCGACTCCTACCGGCTGCGCGGCCGCGGCTGGGTGACCGACGGCGGTGACCTGTGGGAGGTGCTCACACGTCTCAACGGTGACGGCTGCGCCCGCTACGTGGTCACCGACGTGTCGAAGGACGGCACCCTGGCCGGACCCAACCTCGAGTTGCTCGCCGAGGTGGCCGCCGCGACGTCGGCGCCGATCGTCGCCTCCGGCGGCGTGTCGGCCCTCGAGGACCTTGTCGCCATCGCCGGCCTGGTGGACCGCGGGGTGGAGGGCGCGATCGTCGGTAAGGCGCTCTACGCGGGCCGGTTCACGCTCCCCGAGGCGCTGTCCGCGGTGTCGGGAGCCTGACAGCGAGCCCATGACCTCTGCCTCCACCCTCGACTTCCCCCGGCTGCTGCACACCGCGGGCCAGGTCCTCGACTCCGTGGTCGACGAGTTCGTGGCCGGGCTAGGTGCGCCGAGCGCGGTAGCCAAGAGCGCCACGGACTTCGCCACCCAGGTCGACCTGGATCTGGAACGCCGCATCACCGCCGAACTCGCCGACCGCACTCAGATCGCCGTGCACGGGGAGGAGTTCGGCGGCCCGCCGGTCGACGAGGGCGTGGTCTGGGTCCTCGACCCGGTCGACGGCACGTACAACTACTCGACCGGCATGCCGCTGACCGGGATCCTGCTCGGCCTGCTCGTCGACGGGGCACCGACTCTCGGCCTCACCTGGCTGCCGCTGCAACACCGCCGCTACGCCGGACACGTCGACGGTCCGCTGCTGGTCGACGGCCGGCCCGCCGATCGACTCGCACCGACTGAGCTCTCCTCGGCCGCGGTCGCCTACGGCCCGTTCAACGCCTCCCACGGTGGCCGCTATGCGGGTCATCGACGCGCCGACGTGATCCGTGCGCTGAGTGCGCGGGTGGCGCGCCTGCGGATGACGGGCAGCACCGGCGTCGACCTCGCCTACACGGCGGCCGGGATCTTCGGCGGCGCCGTCGTGTTCGGTCGCCACGCGTGGGACAACGCGCCCGGGGCGGCCCTTGTGCGTGCAGCCGGTGGCGTCGCCACCGATCTCGGTGGCACGCCGTGGCGCGCCACGGCGACGTCGATCGTGACCGGTGCGCCCGGCCTGCACGACGAGCTGATGGACGTCATCGGTGAGGTCGTCGGCGACGAATGGTCCACCCGCCCCACAGAACTCGGAGGTCACCCATGACAGTCGCGGTCCGTGTCATCCCGTGTCTGGATGTCGATGACGGGCGGGTGGTGAAGGGTGTCAACTTCCAGAACCTGCGCGATGCCGGGGATCCGGTCGAACTCGCCGCCCGCTACGACAAGGAGGGCGCCGACGAACTGACCTTCCTCGACGTGACCGCGTCGAGTTCGGGTCGCTCCACGATGATCGACGTGGTCAAGCGGACCGCCGACCAGATCTTCATCCCGCTCACCGTGGGCGGCGGCATCCGGACCGTCGACGACGTGGACACGATGCTGCGCGCCGGCGCGGACAAGGTCAGCGTGAACACCGCCGCCATCGCCCGGCCCGACGTGCTCGCCGAGATGAGCCGCCGGTTCGGGTCCCAATGCATCGTGCTGTCGGTCGACGCCCGCACAGTTCCCGAGGGTTCGCCGCCGACGCCGTCGGGGTGGGAGGTCACCACCCACGGCGGGCGTGAGGGCACCGGTATCGACGCCGTCGAATGGGCCCGCCGCGGCCAGGATCTCGGTGTCGGCGAAATCCTGCTGAACTCGATGGACGCCGACGGGACGAAGCAGGGATTCGACCTGCGGATGCTGAAGGCGGTTCGCGCGGCGGTCCACGTCCCGGTGATCGCGAGCGGCGGCGCCGGTGCCGTCGACGACTTCGCCCCGGCGGTGCAGGCCGGTGCCGACGCGGTGCTCGCCGCGTCGGTGTTCCACTTCGGCGAGTTGACCATCCCCGAGGTGAAGGCCGCGATGTCGGCCGACGGGATCATCGTGCGCACCGAGCGCGACACCGAAGCGAGGATCTGACGATGACGCTCGACCCCGGCATCGCCGCCCGGCTCAAACGCAACGCCGACGGGCTTTTCACCGCGGTCGCCCAGGAACGCGACTCCGGCACCGTGCTCATGGTGGCGTGGATGGACGACACCGCGCTGGAACGGACACTGGCCACCCGGCGGGCCACCTACTGGTCGCGGTCGCGCGGGGAGTACTGGGTGAAAGGCGACACCAGCGGCCACACCCAGTACGTCCACGACGCCCGCCTCGACTGCGACGGCGACACGGTGCTACTCGTCGTCGACCAGGTGGGGGCCGCGTGCCACACCGGCAACCACAGCTGCTTCGACACCCCGTCGCTGCCGTTCGCGGACGGGAACCAACGATGAAAGGCGGGCGACGCCCATGCCGCTGATCCAGATCTCGCAAACCCCCGGGCTGTCCGATCGCGTCAAGCGCGAGACCATCGCGGCAGTCACCGAGGCGTATGCGAAGGCCACCGGCAAGAATCCCGATTCGGTGTGGGTCACCATCACCGAGGTCCCGCGCACCCAGTGGGGCGTCGGCGGCGAGCCGCTCGGATGAGCACCGGCGCACGGATGACCGATTCGACGACGACCAGCCTCGCGGACTTCCTCGACCTCGCGGCCGACCACCGGGTCGTCCCGGTCACCCGCAAGGTGCTTGCCGACTCGGAGACCCCGCTGTCGGCCTACCGCAAGCTCGCCGGCGATCGTGACGGGACCTTCCTGCTGGAATCGGCGGAGAACGGGCGATCCTGGTCGCGGTGGTCGTTCATCGGCGCGCGGTCGCCGTCGGCGCTCACCGTCGTCGACGGCGAGGCGCGATGGTGGGGTGAGGTGCCGACCGGGGCGCCCGAGGGCGGCGACCCGCTCGCGGCGCTCGCCGAGTCGCTGCGGCTGCTCGCCACCGACCCGTTCCCGGACATGCCGCCGCTGACCGGCGGTTTCGTGGGCTTCATGGCCTACGACATGGTGCGCCGCCTCGAACGGCTCCCGGAGACGACGGCCGATGATCTCGGTCTCCCGGACATGATGATGCTGCTGGCCACCGACCTGGCCGCGGTCGACCACCACGAGGGCACCATCACGCTCATCGCCAACGCCGTCAACTGGGACGGGTCGGCGGAACGCGCCGAGCAGGCCTACGCCGACGCGGTGGCCCGCCTCGACCGGATGACCGAGGCCCTGGCTGCCCCGGCGCCGTCGACGGTGTCCCATTTCGACCGCCCGGCCCCGCGGTATCGCGCCCAGCGGACGCTGGCCGAGTACGGCGAGATCGTCACCAGCCTGGTCGGCGAGATCGAGGCCGGCGAGGCGTTCCAGGTGGTGCCGTCGCAGCGGTTCGAGATGGATACCGATGCCGACCCCATCGACGTCTACCGCGTCCTGCGGGCGTCCAACCCGAGCCCGTACATGTACCT
Source organism: Gordonia rhizosphera NBRC 16068 (assembly GCF_000298195.1). Lineage (GTDB taxonomy): Bacteria > Actinomycetota > Actinomycetes > Mycobacteriales > Mycobacteriaceae > Gordonia > Gordonia rhizosphera. Next base: position 16,660 of record NZ_BAHC01000158.1, read on the forward strand.
GCTGCGGATACCCGCGGTGGGTGGGCGCGCGCCGTTCACGATCGTGGGGAGCAGCCCCGAGGCCCTGGTCACCGTCACCGACCGGATCGCGACGACCCACCCGATCGCCGGCACCCGCTGGCGCGGCAAGACCGAGGAAGAGGACCACCTGCTCGCCAAGGCTCTCGTCGAGGACGAGAAGGAGAACGCCGAGCACCTCATGCTCGTCGATCTCGGCCGCAACGATCTCGGACGCGTCTGCCGTCCGGGCACCGTCAAGGTCAGCGACTACCGCCACGTCGAGCGCTACAGCCATGTGATGCACCTGGTGTCCACGGTGTCGGGCACCCTGCGCGACGACAAGCAGGCGCTCGACGCGGTCACCGCCTGCTTCCCTGCCGGCACGCTCACCGGTGCGCCGAAGGTGCGAGCGATGGAACTGATCGAGGAACGCGAGCTGACCCGCCGCGGCCTCTACGGCGGCATCGTCGGCTACCTCGACTTCGCCGGCGACGCCGACACCGCGATCGCGATTCGCACCGCGGTGATCGCAGACGGCAAGGCGTACGTGCAGGCCGGTGGCGGGGTGGTCGCCGACAGCGAACCCGAATACGAGTACAACGAGGCCCGGAACAAGGCCACCGCGGTGCTCAACGCGGTCGCCGCGGCGGGCACGATGCGCCGGGTCGGCGCCGACGACACAGGGGAGTCGGGATCGTGATGACCGCGCACCCACCGTCGGAGGTCGACCCCGCGGCGGCCGCCAAAACGTTCCTGCGTCGCCGCCAGATCTACGCCGCGATCCTGCTGGCGCTGGCGGCGGTGGCGTTCTGGTCCGCGTCGCGACTGGTCTGGGCGGATGTGCTGGCCGCCGACGGGTTGGCGCCGGCGCGGACCTTCGACGTCGCGGGCTCCGACTGGAGTCCGTGGCTGACCCCGGTGGCGCTGGTACTGCTCGCGGCGATCCTCGCCGCGTTCTCGGTGCGCGGGTGGGGACTGCGCCTGATCGCGATCCTCGTCGCGGCCGCCGGGGTGATCGCGGCGCTGCCGGCGATCTCACTGCTCACCGGTGGCGCCGACTCCGAATACGCGTCCAAGGCCGGCACCATCCCCGACCGGTTCCAGGTCCTGCTCATCACCACGAACGCGTGGGCGGCGGTGGTCGTGCTGGTCGGGTCGGTGTGCGCCATCGGCGCGGGCGTGTTCCTGATGCGCGTGGCGGGCGGCGCCCGGATGTCGTCGAAGTACACCACACCGGGCGCGCGGCGAGAGGAGTTGGAGCGCCAGATCTTCGCCGACCACGAGAAGCGGAAGGCGGCCGACGACGCCAAGCCCGCCAACGAACGGATGATGTGGGACGCGCTCGACACCGGCATCGATCCCACCGATCTGCCCGACGACAAGCGCGACTGACCCGGAATCGGTGTCCGCGGGCCCGCGGGCTACCCTGAACACCACACGTATACCGAAAGGGGCCCTGCGGAAGTGAGTACGCCGTCTGTCCTCGACTCCATCATCGAGGGAGTCAAAGCCGACGTCGCCGCACGTGAGGCCGTGGTCGATTACGCGGCGATCAAGGCGGCGTCCGCGCAGGCCCCCGAGCCGAAGGACGCGATGGCAGCGCTCCGCCAACCCGGCATCGGGGTGATCGCCGAGGTGAAGCGGGCCAGCCCGTCCAAGGGGGAACTCGCCGACATCCCCGATCCCGCCGAACTGGCCAGTGCGTATGAGGCGGGCGGCGCGCGGATCATCAGCGTGCTCACCGAGGAACGACGCTTCCACGGGTCCCTGGCCGACCTCGACAGCGTGCGGGCCGCGGTGAACATTCCGGTACTGCGCAAGGACTTCATCGTCGGGCCGTATCAGATCCACGAGGCGCGGGCGCACGGCGCCGACGTCATCCTGCTCATCGTCGCGGCCCTCGAGCAGAACGTTCTCGCTGCGCTGCTCGACCGCACCGAGAGCCTCGGCATGACCGCGCTCGTCGAGGTCCACACCGAGGAAGAGGCCAACCGTGCCCTCGAGGCCGGTGCGTCGGTCGTCGGGGTCAACGCGCGCAACCTGAAGACCCTCGAGGTCGACCGCGACTGCTTCGCACGCATCGCCCCCGGACTGCCCACCAAGGTCATCCGGGTCGCCGAGTCCGGTGTCCGCGGGACCGCCGACCTGCTGGCCTACGCCGGTGCCGGCGCCGATGCCGTACTGGTCGGGGAGGGGCTGGTCACCAGCGGAGATCCCCGTGCGGCGGTGTCCGAGCTCGTCACCGCCGGGACGCACCCGTCCTGCCCGAAACCCGTTCGCTGACCCGCCGCTTCCGATGAGGGACCGTGACCACCGACACCCCTGACGTGCATTACCCGCCGGCGAGCGCCGGCATCACGACACGCACCTCGCTCGAGCCCGACGACACCGGACACTTCGGCGTCTACGGCGGACGCCACGTCCCCGAGGCCCTGATGGCCGTCATCGACGAGGTCACCACGACCTACCAGAAGATGCGCTCCGACGAGGACTACCTCGGCGAACTCGATCGCCTGCAGCGCGACTACACCGGCCGGCCGTCACCGCTCTACGAGGCGACCCGGCTACGCGAGGCGGCCGGCGGCGCGCGGATCTTCCTCAAGCGCGAGGACCTCAACCACACCGGCTCGCACAAGATCAACAACGTGCTAGGTCAGGCGTTGCTGGCCAAGCGGATGGGCAAATCGCGGGTCATCGCCGAAACCGGCGCCGGACAGCACGGCGTCGCCACCGCGACCGCCTGCGCCCTGCTCGATCTCGAGTGCGTCATCTACATGGGCCGGGTGGACACCGACCGGCAGGCGCTCAACGTCGCCCGGATGCGGCTTCTCGGTGCCGAGGTCATCGCCGTCGACAACGGATCGGCGACCCTCAAGGACGCCATCAACGAGGCGCTGCGCGACTGGGTGACCAACGCCCACAACACCTACTACTGCTTCGGTACGGCCGCCGGCCCGCATCCGTTCCCGATGATGGTGCGCGACTTCCAGCGTGTCGTCGGACTCGAGGCGCGCGCGCAGATCCTGGAGCAGGCGGGTCGGCTGCCCGACGCGGTGGTGGCGTGCGTCGGCGGCGGCTCCAACGCGATCGGCATCTTCCATCCGTTCCTCGACGATCCCGGCGTCCGGCTCGTCGGCTACGAGGCGGCCGGTGACGGCGTCGAGACCGGTCGGCATGCCGCGACCTTCACCGGCGGGACGCCGGGGGCATTCCAGGGCGCCTACTCCTATCTGCTGCAGGACGCCGACGGGCAGACGATCGAATCGCATTCGATCTCGGCCGGTCTGGACTATCCGGGGGTGGGGCCCGAGCACGCCTACCTCAAGGACATCGGCCGCACCGAGTACGAGCCGATCACCGACACCGAGGCGATGGACGCCCTGGCGCTGCTGAGCCGCCGCGAGGGCATCATCCCCGCCATCGAATCCGCGCATGCGGTGGCCGGCGCCTGCAAACTCGGCCGGGAACTCGGCGACGGGGCGATCATCGTCGTCAGCTTGTCGGGCCGTGGCGACAAGGACGTCGACACCGCCGCGCGGTGGTTCCATCTGTTCGATCCGCCGCCGTCGCAGGGCGAGGCGACGGGAGCATCCGCATGAGCGCGCCGTCGAAGCTCGGGCCCACCTTCGCCCGCTGTCGCGAGGAGGGACGGGCCGCCCTCATCGGCTACCTGCCGGTCGGGTACCCGACCGTGGACGCGTCGGTCGAGCACTTCCGCACGATGGTGGCCGCCGGCTGCGACATCATCGAGGTCGGCATCCCGTACTCCGACCCCGTCATGGACGGCCCGACCATCCAGGACGCCGCCGACGTCGCGTTGCGCAACGGCGTGCGGGTCCGTGACGTCTTCACCGCGGTGGAGGCCATCGCCGAGGCCGGCGGACAGTCGGTGGTGATGAGCTACTGGAACCCCGTGCTGCAGTACGGCGTCGAGAAGTTCTCCCGCGACCTCGCGGCCGCCGGTGGCGCCGGCATGATCACCCCGAACCTGATCCCGGAGGAGGGCGGCGCATGGCAGGCCGCCTCCGACACCTACGGACTCGACCGGATCTACCTGGTTGCGCCGTCGTCGACCAACGAGCGGCTGGCCATGACGATCGACGCGTCGCGGGGCTTCATCTATGCGGCCTCGACGATGGGTGTGACCGGCGCGCGGGATGCGGTGTCGGATATGGCCCCGGATCTGTGTGCCCGCGTCCGGGCGTACTCCGACATTCCGATCGGTGTCGGTCTCGGCGTGCGCAGCGGTGCCCAGGCGGCGGAGATCGCCGCCTACGCCGACGGGGTCATCGTCGGATCTGCGCTGGTCAGCGCGGCGAAGTCCGGCAATGGCGAGCTGGCGGCACTGGTCGGCGAACTCGCCGAGGGAGTCCGGGCCGCCCCGGCGCGGCCCTCCCACTAGTGTGGCAGCGTGACAACGGTCCTCGCCTATATCCCCAGCCCGCCCCAGGGTGTCTGGTATCTCGGCCCGTTCCCGATCAGGGCTTACGCGCTGTGCATCATCGCCGGCATCATCGTCGCCGTCTGGTGGGGCGATCGGCGTTGGCAGGCCCGCGGCGGCCGACCCGGCGAGGTCCTCGACGTGGCGATCTGGGCGGTACCGTTCGGCCTGCTGGGCGGCCGGCTCTATCACCTCGCGACCGACTGGACCACCTATTTCGGTGACGGCCCGAAGACCCCGGTCGACGCCCTGAAGATCTGGGACGGCGGCCTGGGCATCTGGGGTGCGGTGGCGTTCGGCGCGCTCGGCGCGTGGATCGGTGCCCGACGACACGGCATCAAGCTGCCGCCGTTCGGCGACGCGATTGCACCGGCCATCCTGCTCGCGCAGGCGATCGGCCGACTCGGCAACTACTTCAACCAGGAACTCTACGGTCGCGAGACCACCGTGCCGTGGGGCCTGAAGATCTACGAGCGGGTGGATTCGAGCGGCTACGCCGATCCCGGACTGATCACCGGGACCTCGAACGGCACCGTGGTCGCGATCGTGCACCCGACGTTCCTCTACGAGATGCTCTGGAACATCGCGGTGGTCGTCGCGCTCGTCGTCGTGGACCGGCGCTTCCGGATCGGGCACGGTCGCCTGTTCGCCCTGTACGTGGCGGGTTACTGCGTCGGCCGATTCGCCATCGAGCTGATGCGCTCCGACCACGCCTCGCACATCTTGGGCGTGCGCGTCAACGTATTCACCGCGGTGATCGTGTTCGCCTGCGCGGCCGCCTACTTCATGATCGCGCCGCGCGGCCGGGAGCAGGGCCTGGAGATCTACCACCCGCAGCGTGCCGCGGAGCTCGACGCAGAGCTCGCCGACGGCACCTCGAATCCCGCCGACGGCACCCCGGATCCCGCCGATGGCACCTCGAATCCCGCCGACGGCACCCCGGATCCCGCCGACGGCACCTCGAATTCCGCCGACGGCACCCCCGAATCCGACTCGAAGCACTGAGAACCCACCGACACCGGGTCGTGGGAATCACAAGCGTCATCGCCTGCGGCAGCATGGAGTACGCGGCAGTGGCCGCAGGGTTCGGATAGAGTTAAGCCTCACGGTGCGCGAGGTCAACCATCGGATTTCGGGCACCGGCACTGCTCCACGGGCCAGCGCTGTCCCAGCGGACATCGAGCAATGCGATTCGTACGAGTCGAGTGGAGGTTCGAGATGTTGTTTTCTGCTCTCCCGGCCAAACAGGGCCTGTACGACCCCGAGGCCGAGGTCGACTCGTGCGGTGTTGCGATGGTCGCCGACGTCCATGGCCGGCGCTCCCATTCGATCGTCGCCGACGGTCTCCTCGCGCTGGAGAACCTCGAACACCGCGGTGCGGCCGGTGCCGAGGCCAACAGTGGTGACGGCGCGGGCATCCTCATTCAGCTGCCCGACGAATTACTCAGGGCAGTAGTCGATTTCGACCTGCCCGCCCCGACCGCAGACGGCGCCAACACGTATGCGGCAGGTGTCTGCTTCCTGCCCGCGGATCCCGTTCTGCGCGAACGCGCCATCGAACGGGTCAGCGCCCTCGCCGACGCCGAGGGCGTCACCATCCTCGGCTGGCGCGACCTGCCCGTCGACCCTGAACGCGCCGATGTCGGTGAGACCGCACTCGGGTGCATGCCGTTCATGATGCAGCTGTTCGTGACGGTCGACCCGGCCGCGGGGGAGCAGCGTCTCGGTGGCCTGGAACTCGACCGCTTCATCTACCCGTTCCGCAAGCAGGCCGAACGCGTCACCCCGGAGATCGAGGAGGCCGGCACCGGCCTCTACTTCCCGTCGCTGTCGAGCCGGACGATGGTCTTCAAGGGCATGCTCACGACGATGCAGCTGCCGGCGTACTACGACGACCTGCGCGACGAGCGCTGCATGTCCGCGATCGCCATCGTGCACTCGCGTTTCTCGACCAACACCTTCCCGTCGTGGCCCCTGGCGCATCCGTTCCGTTTCGTCGCCCACAACGGCGAGATCAACACCGTGCGCGGCAACCGGAACCGGATGCGTGCCCGCGAGGCGCTGCTGCAGACCGATCTGATCCCCGGTGATCTGCGGCGCGCCTTCCCGATCTGCACTCCCGAGGCATCGGACTCGGCATCACTCGACGAGGTGCTCGAACTGCTGCACCTCGGTGGCCGCAGCGTGCCGCACGCCGTGATGCTGATGGTGCCGGAGGCCTGGGAGAACGTGCCGGACATGGACCCCAA
>NZ_BAHC01000157.1 GCF_000298195.1 Gordonia rhizosphera NBRC 16068
CGGTGTCCTGGGGTGGGGAACTGCTCGTCGGCGCGGTGATCCTGATCGGCCTGTTGGGCATCGTCTTTCCGGTGCTGCCCGGCAGTCTGCTCGTCCTCGCGGCGATCGCGGTGTGGGCCGTCGTCGTCGGCGGCTGGGGCTGGGCGATCCTCGCCGCCGCGGCACTCGTCATCGCGATCGGCGAGGTGGCCAAGTGGCTGATCGCCGGTCGATCCCTGCGATCGGCGGGTATCCCGAACCGCACGATCGCCGTCGGCGCGGTCCTGGGGATTGTCGGGTTCTTCGTGATCCCGGTGATCGGGTTGTTCATCGGGTTCGTGCTCGGGGCGTTCGCCTCCGAACTGGTGCGAACCCGCGACGGCGGCGCCGCGTGGCGCGGGATGCTGTCGGCATCGCGGGCGGCGGTGATCACCATCGGGATCGAGTTGTTCGCGGCCCTCATCGCGACCGCGATCTGGCTCGTCGGCGCGGGTATGTGGTGAAGCCGCACTCACCGCCGCCCCCGCGGATGCACCCCCACCCACCCCCGGAAACGTAGCGAGAATCGGCGCGGAGAGACGATTCTCGCTACATCTGCGGCGACGCTTTGCGTGTCCCGAGCGGAACGATCAGCGGGGAGGAGAAGACCGGATCGGACACGACCACCGACCGCAGCCCGAACGCCTGCTCGAGCAGGGTCGGGGTCAGCACCTCGTCGGGACGCCCGTGCGCGACGATCCGCCCCCACCTCATGACGAACAGCGAATCACTGTAGCGGGCGGCGAGATTGAGGTCGTGCAAGACCATCACGACGGTCTTACCGTGATCGGTGCACAGGCCATGCACGAGGTCGAGGACCTCGATCGAATGCGCCAGATCGAGGTAGGTGGTCGGTTCGTCGAGCAGCAGCAGATCGGTCTCCTGGGCCAGCGCCAGCGCGATCCACACCCGCTGACGCTGCCCACCCGACAGGGACTCGACGGGCCGGTCGGCGAGATCGGCGGTGTCGGTCTGCGCCATTGCCCACGCGACCGCCCGCTCGTCGTCGGGGGTCGCCTGCTGATACCACCGCTGATGCGGATGTCGTCCGCGCGCCACCAGATCGGCGACCGTGAGTCCGCCCGGGGCGACGGGGTTCTGTGGCAGCAGCCCGAGCCTTCGTGCGACCGTCCTGGGTCGCATCCGGTGGATATCCTCGCCGTCGAGCACGACAGTGCCCACGCGAGGCGGCAGGAGTCGGGCGAGTGCCCGCAACAGGGTCGACTTCCCGCAGCCGTTGGACCCGATGATGGTGGTGATCGCGGCGTCGGGGATGTCGATGTCGAGATCGGTGACGACGTCGCGGTCGTCGTAGCCGACGGTCAGTCCCCGCGCGCGTAGACGGGAACGCCGCTGCGTGTCGTCGGGCGAGTCGTTCATACCGTGGCCTTCCGGGACATCGAGATCATCAGGTAGAGCAGGCTCGGCCCGCCGATCGCGGCGGTCACGATACCCACCGGGAGTCCGCCGGGCAGGATGGTGCGGCATGCCAGGTCGCCGCCGACGACGAGGATCGATCCGGCGACGCCCGACGCGAGCGGGGTGGGCGTCGGCGAACCGGTGAGGCGCATGGCGATCTGCGGCGCCAGCAGCGCGACGAAGGCGATCGGCCCGGCCGCCGCGACGCACAGGGCGGCGACCACGACCGCGAGCAGCAGCACCGCCGTCGTGATGCAGCCGGTGCGGACACCCAGCCCGCGGGACAGGTCGGGGCCGAGCGAGATGACCGAGATCGGCCGCGACAGGCCGACGACCACGCCGACGCCGACGACGACGGCGACCGTGGCCGGCCAGACGTCGGACCACGTGGCCTGCGAGACCGAGCCCACGAGCCACGTCTGTGCGCTCGCGGCGTCGGTGATCTCCGCCCGGGCCAGCAGGTAGCCGGTCAGCGCCTGCAGCATCCACGTCATCCCGACGCCGACGATGACCAGGCGGAACGGATCGATCCCCGCGTTGGCCCGGCGTCCGGGCCAGGCGAGCAGATACATCACCGCCGCCGTCGCCAGGCCACCCAGCAGGGCCGCGACCGGTACGCCGAGGCCGGCGAACCATGCGCCCCAGGAGGAGGCGAAGGCGATCGCCGCGACGGCCGCGGCGCCGGCGCCGGCGGTGATGCCGAGGATGTCGGGGGTGGCCAGCGGGTTGCGCGCGATCAGCTGGGTGAGCGCCCCGGCCATCCCGAGACCGAAACCGACGAGTACCGCGACCAGGGCTCGGGGCAGTGCGACGTCGAACACGACCACGTTCTCGATGCGCGTTCCGCCGCCGAGCAGGATGCGTGCGACGTCGACCGGGCCCATCGGGTAGTCGCTGATCCCGACGCTGAGTGCGAAGAGCAGCAGGGTGATCGCAAGACCGGCCAGTGCGGTCACGAGCATCCGGGTCCGCACGACCCACGATGCCGGTCCGACACGGATGACTCGGCGACGGCGGGTCGTCGGTGGTGTCGTCGCCTCGGGTAGGACGTCGATCGTCATACCGCGGCCAGCCTCTTCGTGCGGACCAGCGCGAGGAGGAAGGGCGCACCCACCAGGGCC
>NZ_BAHC01000156.1 GCF_000298195.1 Gordonia rhizosphera NBRC 16068
GGACGTCGCCGCCGCCGGCCATGCGCGGATCGCCGAACAGCACACCTCCGATCACCGCACCGATGATGGCCGCCTTGAGCACCGCCGGCAGTTTGTCGATGGCGTCGAACAGATCGAGGGTCAGGAGGATCAACCGGTTGTAGACCACGCCCAGCAGCCCGACGACCAGTCCGAAGACGACGAAGATCGGAACGGTCGTCAGTGGCGGCGACTCCACCGGACCCAGATGCAGGAAGTCGGGTTCGTCGCCGATGAGCAGCCGGCTCACGCCGACGCCGATGGCCACCGCGACCATCGTCACGATCGCCTCACGCAGGCGGAACTTCTTGGTGACCTCTTCGAAGATGAAGAACACCGCACCGATCGGCGCATTGAAGGCGACAGCGAGCCCTGTACCCGACAGCACGGTCTGCAGCAACCGGATCTCGTCACGGGGCAGTCGCGCAAGGCGTCCGGCCGCAGCCCCGATCGTGGCGGCCATGTGCACCGTGGGTCCCTCCCGGCCGAGCACCATGCCGGAGGCGCCGACCGACAACAGACCACCCACGAAGCGGGCCGGTACGACCGACAGCGGGGGCGGATCGGCCTCGTCGCGGTCGACGGCCTCCACGTGCTGAATGCCGCTACCCGCCGACAGCGGTTGCCATCGTGCGATGGCTGCGGCGGCCGCGGCGGCGGCGGCGGACACCACCACCGGCACGAGCCAGCCCCAGAGATGCTGCGTGTGCGCCCACTCGACCATGTCGGTGCGCCACCGGTCGGTGCGTTCGAGCGCCCACCGGAACGCGCCGCCCACCAGACCGGCCACCGCACCGGCCACCGCGGCGATGATCAGAATGGCCCACAGCGTCCGGCCGACGAGCATGTGGTCATCGACGGAGTGGCCGTCGATGTGCGGTGGAACTTTTTCGGCGTCAGACATCGCTATGCGACGTTAGTCGCCGGGTCACGCCCTCTGCAGCGCGGAGGTCACCTGATCCATGTCTGCCAGCTGGGTATCCTCCGGTGCTTCCCACAACTTCTTGGGTAACTCCTCGAGCACCGAGATCGCCGACTCCGCGGCGTCGAGGCGTGCCGTCTTCTCCTCGTCGTCGGCCTCGTGCGCGGCACCGATGAGCTTGTCGTCGAGATCGAACACCGCGTCGTCGAGGCGGTCACGTGCGGCGACGAGGTCCGGATAGTGGCCGATCGCGGGATTCGCGTGCACGTCGGCGATCGCATAGCGGATTCGCCTGTGCAGCAACGCCTCCCGTGAGGTAGCGGTGGTCCATTCCGCCGGCGCCCGACCGGGTTTGCCGGGGACGAGATCGGTGGACCGCGCGAACTTCTTGACCCGTTTGTCCGAATCCCACGCGAACCATGCGGCTCCGCCGAGAACGAACAGCGCCACCACGATCGTGATGACGATGACCAGGACCGCGATCATGCCGAACTCCTCACGCCCACGTGCACCGGTGTTGCCACGTTCGACCTTAGTCTTAGTGGTCGTGCCGAACACGCACGCCGCTGACCTCCTCGCTAGGAGGTCAGCGAATCCGCCCGCAGCGCCGCAGCGTTGACCCGGGTCAGCACCGCGTGGAGTTCCTCGAGGTCGACAAGATCCACGCCCAGCGCGTCCACGACCGCCGGCGGGATGTCGAGCGCTCTGGTCCGCAACTCGAGGCCCGCGTCGGTCAGGGCGATGTCGACGTTGCGTTCGTCGTCGCCACGCCGTTGCCGGACCACCAGGCCCGCCGCCTCGAGCCGCTTGAGCAGCGGCGAGAGCGTTGCCGAGTCCAGTTGCAGTACCCGGCCGAGGTCCTTGACGGCCCGCGGCGACGTCTCCCAGAGCGCGAGCATCACCAGGTACTGCGGATGGGTCAGCCCGAGCGGTTCGAGCAGGCGGCGGTAGATCTTGAGGACCGACCGATTGGCCACCGCAAGCGCGAAACAGACCTGCCGCTCCAGCAGCAGCGGGTTGCCTTCGATCGTCGCCTTCTCGCCCATCGGTCCGCCTTCCGCGTCACACGTCCGTCGATGACGAGTGTAGTGACTTCGGTCGTGCGCGATTGATTTGCTCCCGGGATGCGCGAGATCGCGAGGTCAGGTGGCGGGCGCCGGATCGTGGTCGGTCGGTTTGCCCGCCACCAGATCCTCGACATCGAGTCCCCACGTGCCGTACCGCCGGTCGAAGGCCCGCGCCCGTTCGGTGGCCCGGGCCCGCTTGTGCGGGCTGTACCGCCGCGCCCACCGTGATCCGGGGCGGGCCAGACGGATCGCGCCGACCCACGCCACCGGTGCCACGAAGGCACCGACGGCAGCCGTCGAGAACTTGCCCTTCGCCACGCAGATGAGCAGGCAGGCGAGATGGATGGGCAGGTGCAGCGACAGCACGATCGGCCCGAGCCGCAACGGCGACGTGTCGAGCGGGTTGACACCGAGCACCGTCATCCCGAGGGCGGCGATCGTCAGGCACACCACCTGCACCGACAACTGCCCTTCCCGCGACCAGTACACGTCCTGCAGGTGCAGGATGAGCGCGAACTCGTCGAGGACCAGCGAGGTCCCGACGCCGATGAGGATCGCGCTGATCTCCGCGCCCGGCGACGACCCGTCCACCGCGACCGAGATGAACGCACCCGCCACCGTGAGGATGACCCCGGGTACCGCGTGGTGGATATGCACCCCACCGGCGACGTTGTCGCGGAACGGCCCCCGACCGGCCCTGATGAGCCGGGTGATCAGCCGCGTCACCAGAAACGTCGTCACGAACGCCAGGAACAGCAGGAACAGCGGCAGCCGCCCACCGGCGGTGACGTCGCCGAAGTTGAGGTGCACGGGAGTTGCCGAGCGACCCGGTCAGGCCTCCGGTGCCGTCAGGCCCGTGCGGCGCTGTTCGATCGCGAGGCAGCGGTCCTCGACGTAGAGCAGGCCGGCCTCCTCGGCGATGGCGCGTGCCTCCGGCGAGGAGATGTGGAGCTGCAGCCACAGGGCGGTGGCGCCGGCGGCGACGGCCTGACGCGCGATCTCCGGCGCGTCCGCGGCGGGCCGGAACACGTCGACGAGTCCGACCTGTTCGGGGATGTCGGCGAGGGACCTGAAGACCTTCTCCCCGACGATCTCCTCGGCGGTCGGGTTCACCGGGATGATCCGCCACCCGTGCTTCTTCATGTACGCGGGCACCTCGTTGGAGGGCTTGTGGGCGTTGGCGCTGGCCCCGACGACGGTGATCGTGTCGTAGGTGCGCAGGATCTTTTCCACGACCTCATTGGTTGTGTGCATGCCGTCGAGCTTAAGTCGTGCACCCTGTTCATGTGACGACGTGGGAACTGTTCACCGTCCTCGTGGCGGGTGTCGGCGCCGGCGCCATCAACGCCGTCGTCGGCAGCGGCACCCTGATCACCTTCCCGACGCTGGTGGCGTTCGGGGTGCCGCCGGTGAGTGCGACGATCTCCAACGCGATCGGTCTCGTGGCCGGCGGGGTGTCGGGGACGTGGGGCTATCGACGCGAACTGGCCGGCCAGTGGCCCCAGCTACGGTGGCAGATCCCGTCGTCGTTCGCGGGCGCGATCCTCGGCTGCTGGTTGCTGCTGCATCTGCCGGACACGGTGTTCGAGGCGATCGTGCCGGTACTGCTGATCGCGGCCCTGCTGTTGGTCGTGCTGCAGCCCCGCATCCAGGTGTGGCTGGGGCGTCGCATCGCGGTGCCCGGGCACCACAGCATCTCGTTGACCGTTCCGCGCATCGTCGTGTTGATGACGGTCACCTTCGCGATCGGTGTCTACGGCGGGTACTTCACCGCGGCCCAGGGCATTCTGCTGATCGCCGCATTGGGAATCATCGTCCCCGACGACATGCAACGGATGAACGCCGCCAAGAACCTGCTGTCACTGGTCGTCAACGTGGTTGCCGCGGTCACCTATACGATGGTGGCCTTCGACCGGGTCAACTGGACTGCGGCCGGTCTGATCGCGGCCGGGTCGCTTGTCGGTGGGGTCGTCGGAGCCCGCTACGGCCGGCGCCTGTCCCCGGCGGCGCTGCGCGGGGTGATCGTGGTGGTCGGGCTCATCGGGTTGTGGCGGCTGTTCACCGCGTGATCGTCGACGACGGGTCCCGGTCGCCCCGCTCACCGATCAGCGCCCACCAATAGGTCTCGGGGATCTCCTCGCCCGAGCGCAACACCATCGCCAGGCCCACGGCCATACCGATGCCCAACACACCGAGCCACAGGCCCGCGACCGAGATCAACACCCACGCGACGATGACCGCGGCGGGCCACGGGCCGAGGATCAGCAGCAGCGGGGCGAAGAAGAATCCGGCGCCGACGAACCACGCGGACCCCGCACGGTCGCACCGCATCACAACGGTCAGCCACCTCGGGACGGTCATGAGTGCCTCCTGAATTCGAGGTAGCACCATCGTCTCGCCGGTCCGGCGCGAAAACCACTACGTCACAGGTAATACGCGGTCACAGGTACTGCGCGAGCGTGCTCATCGGTACGGCTGCCGCGCCGTTTCCGGGTCGCCGTAGGTGATCGCCCGCTCCCGACGCGAATCGGTCAGCAATGTCGTACCCCAGTTCACCACGGTGCCCAGGCGGTTGCGGATGCCCGCGAGAAAAGCGATGTGGATGACGCCCCACGCCAGCCAGCCCACATAACCGGACAGGTGGAGCGGGCCGGATTCGACGACGGCGTGCCGGCGCGCGATGTAGGCGGCGTTTCCCAGGTCGTGGTAGCGGAACGGCGCCCGCTCGGTGGCTCCCTCGCAGAGATCGGCGATCACGCCGCCGACGTGTCGTCCGCCCTGCATGGCCACCTCCGCGACACCGGGGAGCTGATCGCGTGAGCTCATGTCCCCGACGACCCAGATGTTCGGGTGGCCCCGAACCGAGAGGTCCGCCTCGACCGGGATCCGCCCGCCGTGATCTTGCTCGATGTCGAGTGCGCGCGCCAGCACACCTGCGAACGGCACGGCCTCCACACCCGTGGTCCACAGCGTGGTCTTGGCCGGGTATCGGATGACCTCGTGCGTCGACTTGTTCGTGGTCTCGACCTCGTCGGCCGTCACGTCGGTCACGTGCACACCCAGATGCGTCTCCACCCCGAGCTTGTCGAGGGTCTTCTGCGCCCGCTTCGACAGTGACGGCGTGAACGACGGCAGCACCCGGTCGCCGCCGTGCAGCAGCAGGACCCGCGCCTCGGCGGGGTCGATGGTGCGGAACTCGCGCTGCAACGCGATGGTCGCGAGATCCCGGATCTGGCCGGCGAGTTCGACGCCGGTGGGACCTCCACCGGCGACCGCGAAGGTGAGCCACGGCAGGCGTTGGCCGGCATCGGGCAACGACTCGGCCATCTCGAAGGCGGCGATGATCTTGCGCCGGATGGCCAGCGCATCGTCGAGGGTCTTCATCCCGGGCGCGTTCGGGGCGATGTCGTCACGTCCGTGGTAGGCGGTGCGCATACCGGCAGCGATGACGAGATGGTCGTAGGTGATCGCCGTCGTGGACCCGTCGATCCGGTCGACGGTCAGGGTGCGCGCGTCGGAATCGACGTCGACGGCCTCACCGAGCACCACGTCGGCGTTGCGTTGCCGGCGCAGCAGGTGCCGGATCGGGCTGGAGATCGCCCCTTCCGATAACAGGCCCGTCGCGCACTGATAGAGCAGCGGCTGGAACAGGTGGCTGGTACCCCGATCGACGACCGTGACACGCACCGGGGCGCGCTTGAGACGCCGGGTGACGTGAAGTCCTCCGAACCCGGCACCGACGATCACGATGTGAGGGCGGCCGATCGCGTTGTCGATGGACACGCCACCCGATTCTTCCAGACCCGGCCGTCCGGCGGAGGCGTGTCAGCCGTTGCGTGTCACCGCGTATGTCGCCGCGGCGTTGGCGCTGGTCACCGAGAACACCGACGGCCACGCCCCGATCTTCTTCGCCAGCGGATGCGAGAGGCCGAACGCGGCCAGATATCCGGTCAGCAGTCCCGCGGCCGCCACCGGACTCTGCCGCACCCACTCCCGAGTGCACCACGCGCCCGCGGCGGCCAGCACGGCACCGCCGAGTTCGCGTCGCCCGCTGAACCGCGCGGCGGCGTACCCTCCGACGAGGCCGGCGGATGAGACAACAACGGTGGGATTGATCGTCATGTCGCCAGCCTAGACATCGCGGCCCCACAATGGATGCCATGACCGACGCGGATGACCTTGTCACGGCCGACGTGGCCGACCTTCCCAAACATGCGCAGGTGATGTATCTGAAGGAGCGCGTCTACGCCGCCTTCACCGGACTCGCCATCGTCCTCGTGGTCCGCAACGGGGAGCACGGCGCCGCCTACGCCTTCGAGGTGCTCCTGGTCGGCGTTGTCGCCATCACCCTCGCCGGTTTCGTCTCGGACGTGATCGCCCATCTCGCGGTGCACCAGGAGTTCCCGCACGGCCACGATCTCGCCATCATGGTCCGCGCGGCCGCCGGCGCGCTCGGTTCGTTGCTCATCCCGCTCGGGCTCATCGGCGCGGCGTGGGCCGACGTAATGGCGCTGCGCACCGCTCTACTCATCGCCGCGTTTGTCTACATCGGTACGTTGGTGGTGATCGGCTGGCTCGCGGTCCGCAACGCCCAGATCAGCTGGTGGAAGAAACTCGGCGCCCTGGTGACGCTGGCGCTGTTGGGTTTCGTAGTCCTCGCGATCCAGGTGGCGGCACACAGCCACTGACCCGGATGACCGGCCGCGCTGTCGTCCGGCGCTCAGGCACCGACCGACTCGGCCGCCGTCCCGCGGGGCACCCGACGCCGAGCCGGACCGGAGAAGTGTAGGTACTCGTCGGCGACATCGCCGTGGCGGAGCTGTCGACGATCCTTGTAGTAGCTCATCGACATCGTCCACGGCGGCTTCGCCCCCTGCCGGGGCAGCGTGGAGAGCGCGCGCTGCACGTAGCCCGCACCGAAGTCGAGCAGCGGACGGGTCGGCATGTCCGGATCGACATCCGCCCACACGGTGTCGTAGCCGTGGTCGTCCATGTATCCGAGGAGTCGGCACCAGTATTCGCAGACCAGACCGACCTTGAGCGTCCACGACGAGTTGGTGTAGCCGATCGCCATCGCGAAGTTCGGGACACCCGAGAGCATCATGCCGCGGTAGACGACGGTGTCCGGCAGCGATACCGGCCGTCCGTCGACGGTGGCCTCGATGCCGCCGAAGACCTGGATGTTGAGTCCGGTGGCCGTCACGATGATGTCGGCCTCGAGTTCGGTTCCGCTCTCGAGGAGGATGCCGGTCTCGGTGAAGGTCACGATGCGGTCGGTCACCACCGACGTCGTCCCCTTGCGGATCGTCCGAAACAGGTCGGAGTCGGGCACCGCGCACAGACGCTGATCCCACGGGTTGTAAGGCGGATTGAAGTGCTCGTCGACCGGGTAACCCTCGGGTAGTTGCGACGCGTTGACCTTGCGGATCAGCCGACGTGCCGCCTTCGGGAAGCGCTGGCAGAATTCGAACACCAGACGTTGCTGGGCGATGTATTTCTGGCGTGCCAGCGCGTAGCCGCGTTCGTCCCCGAAGCGCCGTTTCAGCCAGTTCGCGAGGGGGTCCTGGCGCGGGATCGGGAGGATGTAGGACGGGGTGCGCTGCAACATGGTGACGTGCTCGGCCTTCTCGGCCAGCGCCGGCAGGAGGGTGACCGCGGTGGCCCCGCTGCCGATCACCACGATCCGCTTGCCTTCGTAGTCGAGGTCTTCGGGCCAGTGCTGCGGGTGCACGATGGTGCCGCCGAATCGTTCGCGCCCTTCGAATTCCGGTGTGTAGCCCTCGTCGTAGCGGTAATAACCGGAACCGGAGAAGATCCATCGGGCCCGGATCCGGATGTGCTCGCCGGTGTCGGCACGGTCGATGTCGACGAGCCAGCGCGCCTCCTGCGACGACCATGCCGCCGCCCTCACCCGATGGTGATACCGGATGTGGTCGGCGAGCCCGTTCTCGTCGATCGTCTCGTGGAGGTAGTTCAGGATGAGCGGGGCGTCGGCGATCGCGTCCTTCTCACGCCACGGCTTGAACTCGTAGCCGAAGGTGTAGAGATCCGAATCCGACCGGATGCCGGGAAACCGGAACAGGTCCCAGGTCCCGCCCGCGGCGGCCCTCGACTCGACGACGACGAACGACTTCCCCGGATGTTCCACCGTCAGGTATCGCGCGGCACCGATACCGGAGATGCCGGCACCGACGATGAGGACGTCGACGCTCTCTGTCTCGGTCATTGAGGTCACCGCGGACTCCTGTCCTGTTCGAGGTTGTCACCACCTCGAGGTTGTCACCTACCTCGAGGTTGTCACCTACCAGCATGGAGACCCGCCGCCCGCAGCGCCACCACCCCAACCCACCCCAACCCACCGACAGCAACCGAAAATCCGCCGACAGCACCCCGAACCTCGCCGACAGCACCCGGTTTCACGCCGACAGCACCCGGTTTCGCGCCGAGAGCACCCGAAAATCCGCCGACAGCATCGGTCAGCCGTCCGCGGCGCCCAGTTTCGCCGCGACGTCAGGCGGGAAACCGCCCGTCGCTATCGGCCCCCACCGGGTCGGGGTGATGCGGATCAGGGACTTGCCCTGCACCCGCATGGCGGCGCGGTACTCGTCCCAGTCCGGGTGCTCGCCGGCGATGCTGCGGAAGTAGTCGACGAGGGCGTCCTCGGCCTCGGGCATGTCGAGCACCTCGACGTCACCATCGACCTGCACCCACGCACCGTTCCACTCGTCGGACAGCACACATACGCTCGCCACCGGTGTATGCCGCGCGTTGGCCGCCTTCGCCCGACCCGGATAGGTCGAGATGACGATGCGACCCTGTTCGTCGACACCGCCGCTCACCGGGGACAGTTGCGGCGTTCCGTCGGACCGCACGGTACTCAGGATCATCTGGTGCCGCGGGCGGAGGAAGTCCAGCAACGCGGATCGGTCCACTTTGTCGGATGTCGCAACGGTTCTGGCCATAGGCCCGACACTACGCCGCCCTATCCGGTGCCTCTGCGGGAACTCACAGCTTGAATCGCCCCGCGAATCCACGCAGCGGCATGTCGGCGCTGGTCAGGATTCCCGGCTTCGCGGCGACGACCTGCCGGATCGAGTTCAGCGCCGGCATCCCCGTGACCGTCATCCCGATCGACGCGAATGACGACGGGTCGGACAGGTCGACCCCGGCCTTCGGGAAGATCATGTGCTTGCTGTAGATCGACGGATCACCCGTTATCTGGGTGATGTAGCAGCCCTTGATGTCCCACGACGGATCGGTGTACGGCGTCATCTGCCATTCCAGATGGGATTCGACGCGCGCGACGCCGTCGACCATCCCCTGGTAGCGGATGTAGCTGCCACCCAGTGAACCCTCCGGCAGGTGATACCACCCGAGGTCGACGTCCTTGGTGACGGCACCGAGTTCGTAGGTGAATCGGACCTCGTCGAGTTCCAGGTCGAAGCAGTCGGCCATCAGGTACACCGAATCCGCGAACACCTCGGTGTATTTCCGCAGCGAATCGCCGATCGTCGGATCGTCGACGGGGCGGCCGTAGCCGACCGCCTTCCAGGTGTCGACGGAATGGTGGCAGGAGACGTCGACCGACTCGGTAACCGTGATGTTCTCGATGTCGGCGACGTCCATTGACTGCACGACGCCGATGATCTGGCATGCGCCCGGGTTCATGCCGGTGCCGTAGAAGGTCGATCCGCCGCGCAGGCAGGCCTCCTCGATGAGTTCGGAAACTCGACGGCCGCTGGGATGCGGATGGTTGGTGTCGCGGTGGAATCCGGTGATCCAGTCGGCGGTGGTGACGATGTTGATCCCGGCCTCGAGGACCGCGAGGTAGAGATCCTCGTCGGGGAACACGCCGTGGAAGGTCAGCACATCCGGTGTGGCCGCGATGATCTCGTCGACGGTTCCGGTGGCGATGACGCCGATCGAGTCGAGGCCGACGATCTCTCCCGCGTCCCGTCCGATCTTCTCCGGCGAATAGCAGTGCAGCCCGACCAGATCCAGGTCCGGATGGCTGCGGATCCGGCCGATCATCTCGGTTCCCAAGTTGCCGGTGGCCACCTGGAACACGCGTACCGGGGTCGAATTGGTCATCGTGTCAAGCCCTTTCCTGTGGTGACGGCCGGGTTTCCGTCTACACCGGCCGATGCTCCCGTCTCGGGATAGAACTGTCCGGCCCAGGCTCGCAGCGCCCGAAAGCCCTCGAACTCCTTGCGCGACAGCGCGGGCGGATCGGAGTACCGCTGATGCTGCCAGATGGTGATGTCGGCTTCGAACTGTTCGATGACGAAGTCGGCCATCGTCTTTCCGTAGCCGGTCAGTTCACCCGACTCCTCGCCGGGCCTTCGTCCGATCCAGACGGTGAAGCGTACGTCGGAGGTGCTGTCGTCGACGGGGGTGACGGCCGGCATCGTGCGGTTGTCGACCATCCCCCAGCTCTTGGTGATCGAACACCCCAGCCCGGCGTTGATGGATTCCACTCCGCTCGTGGCGGTTTCCAGGCTGGCCCCATCCTCGAACGCGATGGTGAAGTCGACGTGAGAAACCGGCCCGGCAAAGTCGTGGCGGGTGAACTCCGGCATGAACGGAGTCTTGTGGACGTACTTGAAATGCGCGAAGTCGACGCCGTTCTCCATGATGTACTGCGGGTGGATTTCGAGCCGTTCACGAAAAAGAGTGGCGGCGGGCACCGGCGGGTAATAGTCCGCGGCGGTCTTGTCGTCCCCGAAATCGGCGAAGATGTCGGGGACATCGAAATACGGCGGGCGGGCGTGTACGTCGAACCAGATCCACACCGCCTCGTTGCGCTCGACGACGGGATAGCTGCGGATGCGACGCCCCTTGTTGGGGCGACTCTCGTAGGGGATACAGACGTTTCGGCCCTCGCGGTTCCACTCCCACCCGTGGAACGGGCACACGAGGTTCTCCCCCTCGACGTGGCCGCCGTACCCGAGATGGGCACCGAGGTGTTCGCAGTAGGCGTCGAAGACCGAGACCTGCCCCGAGGTGGAACGCCAGGCGACCATCTCGCGCCCGAAGTACTTCATCGTGCGTACCGCGCCGGTGCCGATCTCCGCAGACCAGGCCACCTGGAACCACCCCGTGGGTTCCATCGACAGCGGAGTCTTGGCCACGTGTCGGCCTCCTCTCGAGACGGTCGGCGGGCACTCAGGAGAATCGTAGTGGGGTCTACGAAAGAATGGAAGAAGGTTCTGTGAAGTTCAGTCCTCGCCCTAGAATGCGATGCCATGACCACCGAAGCGGGCAGCGGGGCACGGCGGACCAATCGCCGCGGGCTCGCCACCCGAGAGGCGATGCTCGATGCGGCCCTTGAGGCGCTTGCGTCCGGTGAACCGGGTTCGGTCTCGGCCAATCGGATCGCCAAGGCAGCGGGAGCCACCTGGGGCACGGTGAAGTACCAGTTCGGCGACGTCGACGGCCTGTGGGCCGCGGTGCTGCGCCGGACCGCCGAGCGCAGGGGCGGACTGCCGTACCGGGAGAACAACACCGCGCCGCTCGCGCAGCGTGTCACCGAGATCATCGAGACCCTGTTCGTGGGACTGACCTCGTCGGTCGACGCCCGCGCCATCGAGAATCTGCGCGCCGCTCTGCCCCGCGAACACGCCGAACTCGAACGGCTGTACCCGAAGACCGCGGCCGAACTCGCGTCGTGGAAGGAGACCTGGGCACAAGCGTGCGCGAAGGCGTTTGCCGATCTCGACGTCGATCCGGCCCGCGTCCGGGAGGTCGCGGCATTCATCCCGGGGGCGATGCGCGGGCTGGCATCCGAGTCTCAGCTGGGCAGCTACCAGGACGAGGAACTCGCCCGGCGCGGACTCGCCAATGCCATCGTCGCCTACCTCGAGCCGCCACTGTCGGACTGAGGCGATCCGCCGGGCGCCAACGATCCGCGCGATCTGACCCTCTCGACGCAACGCAATGCCCTAACCTCGGTCGGTGTTCACAACAGTCCGCATCCAACGAAGGAGCCGCCCATGTCCCCCGTGATCGTCGTCGCCACCATTTCCCCGAAGCCCGGCGAGGAGGCCGCCGTCCGCGACGCCGTACTGGCCGCCATTCCGCAGGTCCACGCCGAACCCGGCTGCGGAAAGTACGCGCTGCACGAGGCTACGGGTGACTCGACCGACCTGGTGATGATCGAGCGTTGGGAATCGATGGAGGCGCTCGCCGCCCACGGTAAGGCACCCGCCCTCGCCGAACTCGGCAAGGCGATCGGCAACCTTCTGGCCGCACCGCTGGACGTCAAGACCTTCACTGCCGTACCCGCCGGCGACGACGACAAGGGCGCCGTCTAGACGCCACCGTCGACCGGAGCCGCGGAAAGTGTTGATTCCGCGGCTCTCGTCGTGCTAGACACGTGTAACGAGCGTTAGATCGGCGTAGACCGCGCTTGTCACGAGCCGATTCCGATGCGTCGCACAGCCGAGAGGAACCCAGTCATGCCCGAAGCCGTCATCGTCGACGTCGTCCGCCTCGCCTCCGGAAAAGGCAAGCCGGGCGGCGCACTCTCCGAGACCCATCCCGTCGAGTTGCTCGCCCACGTGCTCCGCAGCCTGGTGAGCCGCAATGACCTCGACCCCGCGCTCGTCGATGACGTCATCGGCGGCTGCGTCGGCCAGGCCGGCGAGCAGGCCCTCAACATCTCCCGGACCGCGCTGCTGTCGGCCGGTTTCCCCGAGTCGGTCCCGGCCACCACCGTCGACCGTCAGTGCGGGTCCAGCCAGCAGGCCGCCCACTTCGCCGCCCAGGGCGTCATCGCCGGCGCTTACGACATCGTCATCGCTGCCGGTGTCGAGTCGATGAGCCGGGTGCCGATGGGCTTCGCGACTGTCGGCCGCAGCCCGTACGGCCCCAGCATCGCCGCGCGTTATCCCGACGGCCTCGTCGGTCAGGGCATCTCGGCCGAGCTGATTGCCGCGAAGTGGAAACTCGACCGCGAGACCCTCGACGCCTTCGCCGCGGAGTCGCACCGTCGTGCCGCCCGGGCCGCGGCCGACGGCTTCTTCGAGCGGGAGATCCTGCCGATCGACGTGGCCAACGCCGACGGTGACACCATCACCCACACCACCGACGAGACCGTGCGCGCTGCCACCACCGCCGAGGGACTCGGCGGCCTCAAGTCGTCGTTCTACTCCGAGCAGTACGCACAGCGGTTCCCCGAGATCAACTGGCACATCACCCCGGGCAACTCGTCCCCGCTCACCG
Source organism: Gordonia rhizosphera NBRC 16068 (assembly GCF_000298195.1). Lineage (GTDB taxonomy): Bacteria > Actinomycetota > Actinomycetes > Mycobacteriales > Mycobacteriaceae > Gordonia > Gordonia rhizosphera. The sequence goes on from NZ_BAHC01000156.1 coordinate 13,231, forward strand.
ACGGCGCGTCGGGCGCACTCATCATGAGCGACACGATGGCATCGAAGCTGGGTCTGACCCCGCGGGCCCGATTCCACTCCTTCTCGCTGGCCGGCGACGATCCGGTGTTCATGCTGACCGCACCGATCCCGGCCACTCGCAAGGTCCTCGATCGCGCCGGGCTCTCGATCGACGACATCGACGCCTACGAGGTCAACGAGGCCTTCGCCCCGGTGCCGCTGGCCTGGGCACACGAGTTCGGCGCCGACCCGGCCAAGCTCAACCCGCGCGGCGGTGCCATCGCTCTCGGCCACGCCCTCGGATCGTCGGGCACCCGCCTGCTGTCCACCCTGGTCAATCACCTCGAGGCCACCGGCGGACGCTACGGCCTGCAGACCATGTGTGAGGGTGCCGGCATGGCGAACGCCACGATCATCGAACGTGTCTGAGACCTCCACGGCTGATTGGCGGCGGATCGAACCGGTCGCGCTGCCGGTGACCCTCGCCGCCGCCAAGCATGCGTTCTACGAGCGAGGCTTTCACGGCACCTCGATCCGCGACATCGCGTCGCGGGCCGAGGTGTCGCTGCCGACGCTGTACTACCACCACGAGAACAAGCTGGGCATCCTCGTCGCCCTGCTCGAGACGGCGATGGAATCGGTCCAGAAACGGGTCACCGATGCCATCGCCGAGGCTGCGACGCCCACGGCCCAGCTGTCCAGCGCGATCGAGGCCATCGTGTTGCACATGACCGGTGATCTCGAATTGGCCAGTGTGGCACAGGAGTTCCGGCATCTCGACCCCGCCGACCGGCGGCGGACGCGGTATGTGGAGATGCGCACCGAGATGGAGAACACGCTCGAGGACATCCTGCATCGCGGCATCGACTCGGGTGAGTTCCACATCGACGGTGAAGTCAAAGAAGTGCTGCGCTATCTGCTGGGCGCCTGCCAGGCGGTCACCACCTGGTACCGGCCGTCCGGTTCCCGAACCCCCGCCGAGGTGGCGGCTTCCTACGCTGCCACCTCTCTGCGCGCCGTCGGCGCGCAGCCCCACATCCATGAACCGTACTGAGGAGCTGACGAAAAGACATGAAACGCAACATCTTCGAAGCCGAACACGAACAGCTGCGCGAGTCCGCCCGCGAGTTCCTCGCCCGCGAATGCGCACCGAACGTCGAAAAATGGGAAGCCGCTGGTCAGGTCGACCGTGAGGCATATGTCAAAGCGGGCGACGCCGGGTTGCTCGGCTTCAACATCCCCGAGGAGTTCGGCGGTGGCGGTGTCGCCGACGATTTCCGCTTCAACGCGGTCGTGGTCGAGGAGTTCGCGCGTTTCGGCAGCGCAGCACCCGGACTGAGCCTGCAGAACGATGTGCTGGTCCCCTACTTCCTGCACCTCGCCAACGACGAGCAGCGCAAGCGCTGGATGCCCGGAATGGCCACGGGTGAAACGATTCTCGCGGTCGCGATGACCGAGCCCGGTGCCGGCAGCGACCTCGCGGGCATCAAGACGTCGGCCAAACTCGACGGTGACCACTACATCCTCAACGGCAACAAGACGTTCATCTCGGCCGGCATCAACTCCGATCTCGTCGTGGTGGTGTGCCGCACCAACCCGGATCCGGCCGCCGGCCACAAGGCCTTCTCCCTGCTCGTCGTCGAGCGGGACATGGAAGGCTTCGAGCGCGGGCGCAAGCTCGACAAGATGGGCCTCAAGGCCGCCGACACCGCCGAGCTGCACTTCAACAACGTGCGCGTCCCGAGGGAGAACCTCCTCGGCGAAGAGGGCAAGGGCTTCTACCACCTGATGCAGAACCTGCCGTCGGAGCGCCTGTCCATCGCCGTGGGCGCGATCGCCGGCGCGCGCGCGGTGTACGAGGAGACGCTGCAGTACGTCAAGGACCGCAAGGCCTTCGGCAAGCCGATCGGCACCTTCCAGCACAACCGGTTCGTCGTCGCCGAGATGTCCACCGAACTCGACATCGCCGAGCAGTACATCGACCGCTGCCTGCAGGCCGTCGTCGACGGTGAGCTGTCGGCCACGGACGCCGCCAAGGCCAAGTGGTGGTGCACCGAGCTGGCCAAGAGGGTCATCGACCAGTGTGTGCAGCTGCACGGCGGCTACGGCTACATGAACGAATACCGTGTCGCCCGCGCCTACACCGACACCCGCATCCAGACGATCTTCGGCGGTACCACCGAGATCATGAAGGATCTGATCGGTCGCGACCTGGGACTCTGACGGTCAAAGGTTGCTGTTTGTGTCGGATTCCGGCACAAACAGCAACCTTTCACGCCAGCTCATTCGTCGTCCCAGTTCCGTGGCGCCACGTAGCCGGTCTGTCCCTTCTCCAGGCCCAGGGCGAGGATCGGGCCGTTCATGTCCTCCTGCCAGATCAGTGATTCCATGCCGATGTGCAGCGGGTGATCCTGAACGGTGTAGGCACTCATCCCGGTCTCGGTGAAATAGTGCGCGTGTTCACGCCAGGTCGGAGCCGACAACAGCAGGTCTCCCGGTTCCCAGTCGATCCGAACGCCGTCGACGACGGAGTATCCCTTGCCGCCGAAGTGGTAGTTGATCGCGACCGAATTGTGCCGGTGGCCGCGCCCCTCGGGTCGGGGCTTGTGGCCGGGTGGCATCTGGGAGAGCGTCACGAAGAAGCTTCCCGTGGCACCCTGTTTGCGTTCGGTCGCCGGGTTGTACAGCGCCATGATGGTGCGCTTGCCGTCCCCCATCTCGGTCGACATCAGACCCGACATGATCTCGTGCGGCCAATGAAGTGGCCGATTGGGGACCGGCTCGATGTCGACGAGGTACTCGTAGCCGCGTAAGCGCGCACCCGTCGAGGACACCTCCTGGTCCGGGGCTGTGCCACGCGTAATGCGTGCCGACTCGGCCATGTCGACAGGTCCCTCGACACCCGGTGCGGGTTCCCGGATTTCATCCAGCTCCTCGGAGTAATGGCTGCCGAGCAGCGTCAGCAGCGGAGCATTCGAGTAGGCGAGACGGACCCACGGCTCGGCGCCGACGTTGACGAAGCGGTGTGGTTTCATCGACGGGACGTTGCACACGTCGTAGCGGTTCATCTCGATGCTGACACTCCCGACTTCTGCCGTGCCGCAACCTGCGATGACGATCTGCACCGAACTCGAATTGCGCCGGACGGGCTTGGTCGACTCGCCCGGAAGCAGCACTTCCACACAGACGTCGATACCGGGCGCGAATCCTCGCGTTGTCGACTGCGGGTGGACCAGGTGCGCCGACCGCCGTCCGTTGACAGGCAACGGAATCGTCGCAAGATGCTGAATCGTCGCATCGATCTCCGCACGCGAAACCTTGATCGGCTGCCAGGGCGTCGGACTGCCGAGTGACTGTCCGGAGGTGTCCACCATCCTGGCGGCGTCACCGGTCGGAACGTGCCGCGTGGCACCCCCGCCGACCCTGCTGTCAAGTTGGTCCGTTGTCTTCATCAAAACTCCTTCTATGGCAATGGATATCGATAGGGAGGCGCCGCCTCCGTCAGACCGCTTGGCGCCGTGGGTCGTAGCACCCGACCGGTACCGAGATCGCGAGTTCATGCTCGGACGCGAATTGCCGGGCGTCGTGGTCGTTCCTGGTCTCCCCGAGCTCGGTCACGAGACGGCACGCCACCGCGACCGGTCGATAACCCATCGCGCTGACTACATCGATGCAGGTATCCCAAATGGTGGGGTCATCGAAGCCGGTCCGGCAACGAATCGGGATCACGTGCCCTGGACGACGCAGATCCCGGTACGTGGTATCGGCCGCGGCCAACGTGCGGAGCGTGGCGGCACGGTCGGTTCCGGAGATACCGGTGCCGACGCCAACCGCATCGACGGCGACGGTGAACGGTATGCCTGAGTGTTCCGAGGCGAGCGCAGGCTGATCCGGAATCCGCAGTTCATCCAGGCGCGCTGACGGAACTGCTGCGTGGATCAGTCCCGACGAGTATCGAACTGCGAAATGGACGGCCTCGGCGGTGGCAAGTTGTGCTGGAAAGGTCAGTACCGCGCCGTCACTGTCGAGCAGAATCCTGGCCCGCACTCTGGCGAACGATTCTGCCGCGCGGCGACACGACGGCTGGAAAATGCTGGTGAGTACTGGGGCTTGCCGCACGGGGTGGTCAGCGATGGTCATTTCGCGTGATCCTCACGTGTGTGGCAGGACATCGTCGAGCCGGTAGACACGCGCCGCGGTGCCCGCGAAGATCGCCTCGCGTTCGGCCTGTGAGCACTGGGCGGTCAGCCGCTGGTACGCGTTGACCACGTTTCCGAATGCTCCGGACCCGTCGGTGGGAAGGTTGCTCTCGAACATGGTCCGGTCCGCTCCGAACAGCTCGATCGCGGTCTCGACGTAAGGACGCCATTCGGCGGCGAGCGTTGCCGAGTCGGCCGGCGGGTCGGCCATGAACGTCGCCGAGCCGGAGAGGAATGATCCCAAGCCACCCATCTTGACCGTGACGTTCTCGCAGTCCGCGATCGCTTTCATGTCGGCTTCCCATTGCGGGCGTTCTTCTTCCATCCTTCCGGCGTGGCGCCCGATGCCGACGGGGTGGCCGAGATGATTGAGCACGATGGGCGTGCTCGGGAAGTTCTTCGCCAGGTCGACGATGTCGGGGAGTTGTGGCGCGAGGACGAATGCGTCGAAGTTCAAGCCCAGCCTGGAGAGATGTGTGAACCCCCGTCGGAAATCCGGTTCGAGGTACATTCCCGGCCCATGGTCGAAGACACCGGCGAGAATCGTCGGGTCCTCGTCCCACAATGCTTCCTGGCGAACACCTTTGAATCGGCGCGGTGCCGCGTCGAGGTGCGCCTCGAGAGCTGCGGCGGCGTTCGGGTGGCGCAGGTCCACCGACCCGACGATGCCGGCGGCTACGCGAACTCCGCGGTAGAGACCGCTGGCGCCCATCGCAGCCTGCCCGTTGAAGAACTCCGTCTGTCCGACCGCGCGCAGCTCTTCGGGGCCTTCCGCGCGGTACATCGTTTGTGACTCCATGACGACCGTGGCCACCAGATTGTGGCCGTCGGCGACGAAGTCGGTGTAGTCGTCGATGAGGAATCGCTCACGTCGCATGACCTTCTTGACCATCGGGTTGGGACGGTCGTACAGATGATGGTGGGTATCGATGATCGCGATGTCGGGATCAATGGGCTGTTCGGTCGATGATGATGTCATCGTGGCACCTTTCAATGGGTGTCGGAAGGCAACGGCGCGTGGGTGCCGAAGTTCCTGCGGTGGTAGGTCAGCGGTTCTGCGTCGACGAGTTCGGCTTCGAGGACCTCGCCGGCGATGATGACGTGATCGCCGCCGTCGGTGACGGCGCGGACCGTGCATGCGACCCAGCCATATGCGTGGCGCAGGCGGGCGGACCCGCTGGATTTGCACCATTCGACGCTCGCGAACTTGTCGTCGCCCTTGGTGGCGAACTGTCGTGCCACCCCCTCATCGCGGGTACCCAGGATGTTCAGAGCGAAGCGCCCGGATTCCTGGATGGCACTGAGCGTATTGGATTTTCGGTCGAGAGCGACCATCACCATCGGTGGGTCCATCGACAGCGACGAGAAGGCGCTGACCGTCGTTCCGTGTGGTCTGCCCTCGACGAGGGTCGTGACGACGGATACCGGTGTACAGACGCCGGCCATGACGTCGCGGAGTGAATCTGTCAGTGGTCGAACGATATTGGTGATCATGAGGTCGGCTCCTGGTTCTCGTCACGGACTGTGTTGATCAAGTCCATGACCCCCGGAATCGTGATGACGAGTTCGTCACCGTCTCTGAGATAGCGGGGTGGCTCTTGCCGATGTCCAATTCCCGGCGGTGTACCCAAGGCGAGGACGTCACCCGGTTGGAGGGTGGTGAACGAACTGACGTACGCGATGATCTGGGCGGCGTCGAAACACAGGTCGGCGGCACGACCGTGTTGGTACCGATGCCCGTTGACCGTCGTGATGATCTCGAGTGCATCAGGGTCGTCGATCTCATCGATCGTGATCATCCACGGCCCCCATGACCCCGACGCATCGAAGTTCTTGCCCGCGGTGGCCTGGCCGCTGTGGAGTTGGAACTCGCGCACACTGTTCTCGCCCATGAGGCTGTAGCCGGCGACGTGGGCCATGGCGTGTTCGGCGGCGATGTGCCGGCCGCCGTCTCCGATGACGACGACCAGTTCCCCCTCCCAGTCCAATGTGTCCGACACAAAGGGCCGGATCAACGGATCATGATGTCCGACGAACGACGAGGCAAAGCGCGTGAAGAGTGTCGGATGAGCTGCCGTTTTCGTGCCGACCTCGACCGCATGGGTGGCGAAGTTGAGTCCGACGCAGACAATGTGCTCCGGCCGCGGAACCGGTGGAAGCCAGCGGGCCGTCGTGATGTCGATCTCGGGGTACAGGTCGAGCTCACGAGCCAGAGCCGACCGCTGCGTGAGCGGCAGGAGGGCTGCCAGCCCACAGTCGCCGGTCGCTGCCGTCACGTCTCGGACGACGCCTCTGGCGGTGCGGGCAACTGTGCGCATGGTGTCGTCGATCTCCACCGTGGCGAGCCTCATCGGATCGCTCGCTCACGATCGAGCACGACGGAAGACTGCTCGAGAAGTTCACGGACGCGCTCGATTCCCGCGGCGGTGGTCTCGATCAGGGGCGGGCGGACGTGCGGCGACGGCAAGCGATCCTCCTGTGCGAGAATCCACTTTAGGGTTGTCGGGTTGGTCTCGACGAACAGCGCGTCGACCATCGGATGCAACTCGTAGTGGATCTTCCTCGCTCCGTCGAGATCCCCGGAGAGCCAGAGCTCGTACATCCTCGCGCAGGACGCCGGAGCGATGTTGGCAGTGGCACTGATGAATCCGACCCCGCCCAGCGCGAGCAGCGGCAGGCATAGCAGTTCGATGCCCGACCACACCAGCAGGTCCTCACCGGCAGCGTGGATGACTCGCGAGAAGTGTTCGAAGTCTCGCGTCGTCTCCTTGATGCCGACGACGTTGTCGACGTCGCGGTGGAGGCAGGCGATCGTCTCCGGCTCGATCTCGACCGCGGTCCGCGACGGGACGTTGTAGGCGATGATCGGAAGCTCCGGGAATTGCTGCGCGACTGTCGAATACCATTCGTATAGCGCCTGCTGTGTGGGCCGCGCGTAGTAGGGGGTGATGACCAGAGCCGCATCGGCACCGGCGTCAACCGCGGCCGCCGTGAGCTCGAGGGTCTCGTCGAGCTTCGCCGACCCGGTGCCCGCGATGAAGGGCACGTGGTCGTCGACCGCTGCACCGACTGCATGGATCGCACGGATGCGTTCGTCCACCGTCTGCGCACTGGGCTCGCCGGTGGAACCACCGATTGAGATCCCGTGCGTGCCTGCGGAGATCTGCCACTCGACCAGCGACGTCAAACTGCCCTCGTCCAGCTTTCCGTCGTCAGTGAAGGGTGTAATCAACGGGACGATGGACCCGGTGATCTCTTGCGGGGTACGACGGAACCTCATGACAGTTCGGTCCTTTCACGGCAGTTCTCGAGGACGACTGCGGCGACGCCGAGGTCGCTGAGTCCAGAGCCCATGCCTTTGAAGAGGGTCAATGCGGCGTCGGCAGGACGTCGCAGGTCTTTCTCGAGCACTTCTCCGAGGGTCAGGACTCCGGCGAGCTCGGCGCCGAGCGCGTCCTTCAGTTCGCGCGAGGCGCGCATCGCGTTCTCGAGGTCGTCGACCACGGACAGATCGCTCGCCTCGATGACCCCGGGTAGCAGTTCGGCCGAGGTCGGAAGGATCGCGCCCATCGCGTTGACGTGGCACCCGTGGGCCAGCCATGCGCGGTCGACGAACGGTTCGACGGCGCGGGTGATCGTGGTGACGATCGGTGCGTCGCGCACCGCGGTGCGTGGGTCCGGGCAGGATTCGACGCGCAGTCCGAGCCCGGCTTCGATTCGGTGGGCGAACTCGTCGCGCCTCATCTGGTCCGGACTCCAGACCCGAACGGTGTCGATCCGACGTACGGCCCGCAGCGCGACGACCTGTTGATACGCCTGACGCCCTGTCCCGAGTAGACCGACCACGTCCGCCTGCTCGTCCGCCATCGCGTCCGTCGCGGCGGCCGCGGTTGCCGCGGTTCGCAAGGACCCGAGGCGACCCGCCTGCAGGGCCATGAGCAGTTCGCCCGAATGGGCGTCGAACACGTTCATGACGGCGCTTGCGCCGCTCGGCGTGTTCACCCAGTTCTTGAATGCGGCGAGTCCCGATTCTTGGTCGACCGCGCCCAGAGTGTGGGCGGTGCTCGGCCCGTCCCATGCCGTCATCGACTTGGCGATCACCTTGGCGTCGCCGCGATGTGCCGATCGCAGCACGCGTCGTACGGCATCGATTGCCTGTCGTTGATCGACTGCGGCGAGAACGTCGCGGTCGTCGAGGACGGATGTTTGAGCGTCCGAAGCTGGTGCCGTGGTCATCGGTGACCTTTCTCGGGTGTCCCCGTTGTCGTTGTGATTGCGTCGCTTGTGATGTGACTTACACTGGACGATCGCTAGGCATAAATCAAAGACCGAGTATTGGATCT
>NZ_BAHC01000155.1 GCF_000298195.1 Gordonia rhizosphera NBRC 16068
GTTGGTCGCGAGGCCGGACAGGGTCGGTGCGCCCTTCAGGCCGATCTCGACGAACCGCTGGATGCCGAGGCCATCACGCTCGGTGCCGGCGAACAGCAGTTCCTGCGTCTCGATCCACCGGACCGGGCTGGCGAACTGCCAGGCGAGCAGTTCGATGAGCACCACGCGAAGCAGGTCACTCGGCTTGGCTGCCCACGAATCCCAGTCGGCCAGAACCGCATTCAGCGGATCCGACGGGACGAGCGCGGCGATCTCCTCGACGAAGGGACGCTCGAGGTTGAATAGACGCGGGACCAGGTTGGGGATGTAGCGGCCGACGAGGATCTCCGGGTCGATGTTCTCGGGCAGCAGATCCTCGAGCTTGGACCGGAACTCCGGCACGCCGGCACGCAGCACGGTGGAGTGGAACGGCACGTCGATACCGGGCACCAGGATGAACGACCGCTTGCCGCCGAACTCCAGACGGCGACGCTCGATCTCGTCCTCGAGGTGCTCGAGGCCGCGGACGGTGCCGGCGATGGCGTACTGCGAGCCGAGCAGGTTGAGGTTGACGACCTCGAGGAACTCCCCGATCTCGTCGCCGATCTGCTTGACGAAGTCGGTCACGTCGGCGTCGGCCAACCCGAACTGGCTCGGCCGGATGGCTGCCATCCGGTAGTCGCTGCGGCCCTTGGCATCCCGCGGCACCAGGTGATGCATCGCCGACCCGCGCTGGAACACGACCTCCAGCACGGCCTCGAGCGGCAGCACGCCGGCGCACGCGGCGAGCGCGTTGTACTCACCGACGGAGTGACCGCAGGTGATGGCGCCCTCGACGAACCCGCCGGCCTCCTTGAGTTCGGCGATCTGCGCGACACCGAGCGTCGCCATCGCGACCTGGGTGAACTGCGTCAGGTAGAGCACGCCGTCCGGGTGGTGGTAGGTCTCGCCGTTGGCGACCAGGGTGGTCGGGTTGTCGCGGACCACGGCCAGGATCGAGAAGCCCAGCGCGGCACGGGTGTGCTTGTCGGCGCGGTCCCAGATCTCGCGCGCGGCCTTCGACCGCGAGCGGGCGTCGAGGCCCATGCCCTTGCTCTGGATGCCCTGACCCGGGAAGGCGTAGACCGTCCGCGGGGCGGCCAGCAGGCCGGTCGCGCTCATGACGAGGTTGTCGCCGACCTTGGCGCTGACCTCGATGACCTCGCGGCCGGCGTCGAGGCCGACGCGGTCGACGCGCAGGGTGATGGCATCACCGGTGCGCACCATCCCGAGATAGCGTGCGGTCCAGCCGAGCAGCGGACGCGCCGACGGGATCGGGTGCTTGGCGTCGGTGGCGGTGACGACCTGCTGGGCAGCGGCCGACAGCCACATGCCGTGCACGATCGGGTCGCCGAGTCCGGCCAGCTTGGCCGCGTTGGCGTCGGTGTGGATGGGGTTGCGGTCACCGGAGACGGCGGCGAAGCCGTTCATCCGGGTCGGTGCCGTGATGGTGGCCTGCCGCAGCAGCTTGCGGGTCGCCGAACCCTCCGCGGACGTCGCACCGCCGGCGCGCACCGGATCGGCCAGTTCGGCCGAGCCGAGGCGGCCACGGATGGCGAAGCGCTCCTGCAGGGTGGCGATCGCACCGGCTGGACCGGTGATCTCGACGCTCACCTCGACGACCCGACCCACCTCGGCGTCATAGACGTCGCCGCTTCGTGCGGTGACCGTGAGTTCGGCTGCGACGGTGGGGATCTCCCCGACGATCGCGGCAGCGTGGTCGAGGTGCACCAGATCGAGCAGACCCTCGACGACGGGCTGCCCGGATTCGGTCAGGGCCGCACCGATGACGCTGAAGACGCTCGGCCAGGAGGCACCCACCAGGGTGTCGGGGACGGCGAAGCCGAAGGGCTCGGTCGGTGTGGTCGGCCGCAGGTTGGCCGGCATGGTGTAACCGGTGACGGCGGCGTGATCGGCCACCGAGTCCGGATCCCAGGCGACGGTGGTGACCGAGACGCCGTCGGCGACCTCGGCGAGGCTGCCGCCGGCCGCGACGGTCAGGATCTCACGCATCGCCTGCGACGCCTCGTCGATGCCGACCCGCGGGTTACCGCCGTCGCGCACCGTGGCGTCGACGTGCAGCGGGATGCGGACGGAGGCACCGGAGATGGGGGCCACGAGGTCAAAGCGGTCCTCACCCCTACGTTCGAGGACGGCGCCGGTCGGCTCATGCTCGGCGCGATCGGGATCCACGAGCTGCCACTGATCGCGATCACCGAGCAACGCAATGGGGTTGGGGACCATCCGGCCGACCCACTCCACGTCGTCGGCCTCGATGACCGACACCAGCGCACCACTGCCGGCCACCAGGCCGTTGCGCTTGCGGGTCTCCACCGCGACTGCCTCGACGCCGACACCGGCCAGATCCGAGACGACCTGGGCCTCGAAACGGTCGAGGAGTTCACCGACGGGCTCGTCGACCCGGGTGATACCCGAGACCGCCACTGTGCCGGGGATGATGCACACGGCGTCGGCGGGGTAGCGCGGGTCGTGGGCCTGCCACAGCGAGTCGCTGCGCCACCAGCGACGGACGTCCTTGTCGATGACCGGAACGAAGTTCACCGGCTTGCCCGGGGTACGGCAGAGGCCGAGGAAGAACGCGACGTCGGCGGGATGCAGGACGTCGACCTCGATCTCCGGGTAGACGCTGCCGAGCGCGTCGATCGCGGCGTGCGGGTCGTCGGTGCTCGCGATGTCGGCGAACATCGTGGGGACCTCGCCGGAATCGATGGGGTTCATCCGGGCCTCGGTGCGCTGCAGCATCTCCACGAAACGCTGCTGCCACGTGATGTCCGCCCACGGCAGCTGGTCGGAGCGGCCGTCGCCCACGGCGAGGGTCGCGTAGCGGTCGAGCCACTGTCGGTAGGTCATCTCGGCGATGTCACCGAAGTACGGCTTGGCGGTGTTCGCCATCGCGGCGATGATCTCGTCGCGACGTTCGGCGACGGCGTCGGCGTCACCGGCGACCTCGTCGAGCAGACGGCCACAGCGCGACGCGGTGTTGTCGATCTCGTGGATGTCGGCGCCGAGCTGGCTGCGCCCGGAGGCCATGCCGGCGGTGGCGTGGCCGGCACCGATCCACTCGTCGCAGCCCTCGGTGTCGACGAGCAGCTGCTTGACCTCGGGAGCCGTGGTGGCCTCCTTGGTGGCCATCGCGGCGGTGCCGACCAGGATGCCGTCGAGCGGCATCTCCGGGTAGCCGTAGGCCACCGACCATGCGCCGGTGAGGTATTCGCTGGCACGCTCGGGGGTACCGATGCCGCCGCCGACGCAGATGATCACGTTGTTGCGCACGCGCAGCTCACCATAGGTGGCGAGCAGCAGGTCGTCGAGGTCCTCCCAGGAGTGGTGACCGCCGGCGCGGCCACCCTCGATCTGCACGATCACCGGGTGGTGGGGCACCTCGGCGGCGATACGCACCACGGCGCGGATCTGCTCCACGGTGCCCGGCTTGAAGGCGACGTAGCGCAGGCCGGCCTCGACGAACTCGTCGACGAGGGCGACCGCGTCCTCGAGCTCGGGGATACCGGCGGACACGACGACACCGTCGATCGGCGCGCCCTGCGCGCGGGCCTTCTGCACCAGGCGCTTACCGCCGAGCTGCAGCTTCCACAGATAGGGATCGAGGAACAGCGCGTTGAACTGTGCCTGACGGCCGTCGTCGAGCAGGTCGGTCAGCTTGGCGACGTTGTCGGCGAAGATGCCCTCGGTCACCTGGCCGCCACCGGCGAGCTCGGCCCAGTGTCCGGCGTTGGCGGCGGCGGCGACGATCGCCGGATCGACCGTCGTCGGCGTCATGCCGGCGAGCAGCATGGGCGAGCGGCCGGTGAGGCGGGTGAAGGCGGTGTCGACGACCTTGCGGCCGTCCGGGAGCTCCACGAGCTGCGGAGCGAACTGGGTCCAGGGACGGGCGACCTCGGGGATGCCTCCGGGGCTGAACAGGTTCCGCTGGCCGACGCGCAGGGCGGCCGGGACCAGGCCTACGCCCTGGCCGCGGACCAGCGACGAGGTGAGTCGGGTGGCCAGATCGCCGGGGCCGAAGTCGAGGACCCACTTCGCACCGGCCTGCACGACACCGTCGACGGTCTCGACCCAGTCCACCGGATCGACGAGGAGGTCGGTGGCGTGCTTTTCGGCCACGGCGCGGTCGATACCGCAGGCCTCGGCCCACTGCCCCACCAGTTCCACGGCGTCGGTCATAGACGGGTGGTGGAAGGCGACGCTCACGTTGAGGTGATCGAACTTCGGGTCGAACGGAGCACCACCGGTCAGCTTGCGCTTGCGCTGGTCCGCCTCGTCGGCGGCGATGCGCTCGCACAGCGCGGTGAAGGCGGCGAGGTGGCGCGGTGCGCCCGCCAGCGCGACCGAACGACGCCCGTTGCGGATGGCGACCACCGGGGCGGTGGCCAGTTCGTCGGCGCTCAGTCCGGCGCGGTACTCGTCGAGGATCGCCTCGATGCGGGACGGGGAGGCGGTCACGGCCAGCATCGGGGTGCCCTCGGTGGCCGTCGACAGGCCGCGGCGGCGGGCGACGAGGCTACCGGCCGCGCCGATGAGGTTGGCGATGGCCAGCAGCAGTCCCTGACCGGATTCGGCGACGTGGCCGTCGACACCGATGGCGTGGGTCGCGATGGACCCCTGTGAGTGGCCGATCACCGCGGTCGGTGGGATCCGTGTGGTGTCGAGGCCCTGCTTCTTGAGCGCTTCGATCGCGGCGAGCTGGGTCAGCAGCACGCCCGGGCCGGACAGCGTGAAGTCGGCGAGCTCGGTGTCGGTGGGCACCGGTTCCCCGGAGTCGAGGGCACGCACCCAGGCGAGGGGATGGAAACCGTCGGCGCCCGCGACGATGATCTGATCGGCGACCGGATCGATGATCTGTTCCGCGGCGTTGACGATGTTCGCGATGCGGTGCTCGAGGTCTGCATCGACGACGAGTTCGGCGAGCGTGGGCAGCCACGGCGACCCCTGGCCGCCGAAGCTGATCGCGTACGGTTCCCCGTCGGTCAGCCGGTCGATCAGGGTCGCGGTCGGGCGGTCGGAGTGCGATGAGCCCTGAGAGCCTGAGCGGAATTGGTCGACGGTCACGGGTTCTCCTCTGTCTCGACAAGGTGTCGCGGGTCGGCTTGTCGTGTTGTCTGGCGGTGACGTGGGCACAGGTGACGCCCACGCGAGGTCGGTCGGACTGGTGGCCTTCGGATTTCCCAGTGCAGCGCTTCTTTGACACACTGGCTGATCACACCTGCCGCGCAACACTTCTGGCGGCACAGGACTCATCCGCGAGTCCCTATCGGCGTGAACGTGCACCCATGATGACACACGAAAATGAGGGTTTCCTCATGTTTGACGGTGACCCGCCGGTATACCCGTGGGTAACCTTGCGAGTAGTACAAGTGTTCACCGAACAGCTTTTCCAGGCTCTCCGAATACTCGCAGATGACAGGCCGCGCCCGAGCGCTCGTTCGGGGTCAAGTGACCCACTCGGGGACCGTTATAAAATCGTTATGTGACGTGCCGCACTACCTTGCGGCGCAGGTCCGGGCGCTGCCGACCGCGACCTGACGGCGCGCAGAAGTAGGGTGTCTGGTCATGACATCGTGTGTGTTCTGCGACATCATTTCGGGCTCGGCACCGTCCCGGACGGTCTACTCCGACGAGACCGTGATCGGCTTCCTCGACATCCGTCCGGTGACGCGCGGACACACCTTGCTCGTCCCCCGCGACCACTCGGCACGTCTGGCCGACCTCGATCCCGAGATCGGCGGCCGGCTGTTCGCCGCCGGCCAGCGGGTGGCCGCGGCGATGCGGTCGGGAGCGCTGGCCGCCGACGGGGTGAACCTGGTGGTCAACGATGGCCGGGCCGCCTTCCAGACCGTCTTCCACACCCACCTGCACGTGGTACCGCGCCACGACGGCGACAAGCTCAGCTTCGCCAAGGGCCTCGTGGTGCGGCGCGATCCGAACCCCGACGAGACCGCGGAGATCCTCCGCGCCGCCCTTGAGTCCGATCCACGATGACGGGCGCCGGGAGATCCGAGCTCGACCTGCCCGCTGCGGCTGTCGACATCGTGCGCAGCGCCAGGTGGGTCACCGTCTTCAGCGGGGCCGGGATGTCCGCCGAGAGCGGCATCGCCACCTTCCGCGACGCCGAGACGGGTCTGTGGGAACGGTACGACCCGGCGCAACTGGCCACCCCCGAGGCGTGGGAGGCCGATCCGGCGCTGGTGTGGGCCTGGTACCAGTGGCGCGCCCGCCTGGTGCGCGACACCGAACCCAACGCCGGGCACCACGCGTTGGCGGCACTCGCCGCCGACCGTGCCGTCATGGTGGTCACCCAGAACGTCGACGATCTGCACGAGCGCGCCGGCAGCGACGTCGTCAGCCACCTCCACGGGAGCCTCTTCGCGCCCCGGTGCAGCCACTGCGGGCGGCCATACCGCGGCACCGACGTCGAACCCGATCGGGCCGTCGAGCGACTCCGCGTGGAACCCCCGATGTGCCCGCACTGCCTGGCCCCGGTACGTCCGGGCGTCGTCTGGTTCGGTGAACCGTTGTCCGCCGAGTCCTGGTCGAAGGCCGAGAACGCCTTTGCCGTAACCGATGTCGTCATCGTGGTGGGAACCAGCGGGATCGTCTACCCAGCGGCCGGGCTACCCGAACGCGCGCTCGCACGCGGCGTCCCGGTGATCGAGTTCAACCCCGAACCATCGGCGTTGAGTGATCGGGTCACCCACAGCGTCCGGGCCTCGGCGGCACTGGGCCTACCCGCTCTTCTCGAGGCCGTCCGCGCCGGGCGCTGAGCCGACCGGCACTCACTCTCCTGCGCTCAGATCGATCGGCTCCCAATGCAGGCCGGATCGGCCGGTCGCCTCCGACGACGCCACCGACCCCGGTTTGACCCCTCGCCGGTCGAGCGCCTCCCACAGGCCCGCGAGCGCGCGGTCGGCGTCGAGTTCGTATTCGGACTCCCGCACGCGCCAGAATTCCCAACCGCACCGTCGCAGTTCGCGCTCGCGTTCGAGGTCCGAACGAGCCTGTTCACCGGTGGTGCGGAACGAATCGCCGTCACACTCGACCGCCATCCGCGCATCCGACCCGATCACCACCAGGTCGATGACCCGGTTGTTGACGGTCACCGAGGGCACCACGTGGTAGCCGCGCTCGACGAGACGGTTGAAGACCCGCTGCTCGAACAGGCTCGAGAACGGTTGCACGCGTTGGGTATCGGAGACATCGGTGGGCATCGGTGGGATACTCGGTCCCTCGTTGGCGACGAGGTAGCCGAGCAGCGACCGGCGCAGATCGGTCGGTTTGAGCCGGTCGAGGTCGATCGAGCAGAACAACCACATCTGATCCATCGCCCGTGACGCGGCGACGTTGATCCGGCGCTGGGATTCGGCGCGGGTGAGCGGTGCGATCGCGTCGGGATCCGAGACGACCATCGAGAGGATGACCACCCGCCGCTCGTCGCCCTGAAAGTCCGGGGGTGTCCCCACCCGGATGCGGCGGGTGCGCCAGACCTCGTCGTCGATCACCGCGCGCAGCCGGCGGGTGATCTCGTCGACCTGCTTGGCACCCTGCAGGGCGATGACCCCGAAATCCGCATCGTCGTAGGCGGGGTCGCGCAGACAGGCCGTCAGCGTCTCGACGACCGCCGCCGCCTCGGTCTCGTTGATCAGCGAGGCGCCCTGACCGGTGGCGGTGCCGTGTACCGCCACCGTGCGCAGCGGCGGCAACCGGTCGGCGCCGAACTGCCGGACCGGGATCAACGGTGCCCCGGAGTAGAACTGACGCGACGAGAACTCGATGATCTCGGGCATCGACCGGAAGTGTTCACGGAGCCGGATCAGATGTCCGAATCGACTGCGCAACAGGGAGAACAGGCTCGACCGCGTCGTCAGTCCGTCGCGCAGATAGTGCGGGAGATCGGGTAGATGGGAGTCGAGTCGTGCGAACGTGTCCTCGAGGGTGGTGCCCGACAGTCCGGTCGGCGCGCATTGCCGATCATCGCCGACGACAATCACCCGCGGCGCCAGCCACAGTAGGAACGAAGTCGTGATGTCGGCCTGACTCGCCTCGTCGACGATCACCACGTCGAAGGCGTCGCGGCGTGGCGTCACCGTCTCGGCGACCTGACCGATCGACATGATCCACGCAGGCACCGCGGTCTGCGCCTCCGACATCGCGGCGCGTGCCGCGGCACGGAAACGATTGGCGTGCTTGCCCGATCCTTTGCCGAGGTTGATCATGTGGTCGCGGAAGGACTGCAGGGCCTGCACCTGGGCGACGCTCATCCGATCCAGGCATGCCAGCCAGGCCCGGGCGGCGGTGAGACGCGCGGTGAATGCCGCGATGTCGGAGTCGTGCTCGTCGAGGTCGGCCTGCAGGCGCGCCTCCAGATCGGGATCGCTGCGCTGCGCGACCCAGGTCTGCGCACGCCGCCACGCCCACGCCGGCGGAACATCACGCAACCGGGCCGGCCAGGCCGGATCGTCGGCGGTGTCGCGCAGCAACCGGAAGAACTCGGGCGCCTTGGCCCGCAGCCGCAACGTCAGCAGGTCGAGCGCGGTCTGCGCGGTCAACTCCTGGCGTGCCGCGTTCCAGGCACGGCGCGCGGAGCGGATCTCCTGCGCGTCCGCGGTCGCCAGCGCGGCCACGAGTGCATCCCCCTCGGGCGACGGCCCCAGCTCGACTTCGGACGACAGCCGGCCGGCGAGGTCGGCGAGTTCCTTCTCGGCGAGCACGGCGTCGTTGGCGGCCGCGATCGCACCGGCCTGCGCGGCCACCTCGGCGACGGCGGCGACGCTGCGTGGTCGGGGACCACCCGGGCTGATCGCCTCGAGTTCACGCACCAGCCGGTCACGCCCGGCGAGCAGGTCCGAGATCCAGCTCAGCTGCCGGTCCAGCACCACCAGGTTGTTCAGCTGCCCTGACCGCGATCCCGAATTGTCCACCGGGACATGAAGATCCGCGAGCACCCGCTGAACCTGCGCGACGGCGTCGAGCACGGCGAGGTGATCGGCGACCATCTGCAGTCCCTGCTCGTCGGTGGCGTCGCGACCGTCGACGGTGGCGCGCACCCCGGTCTCCTCCACGGCGCGTTGCTGCGGCGATCGCCGCAGCCGCCCACGCCATCGCCCGCCCTCGGCGATGTGATCGGCGGCGGCCCGGAAGATCGCGCTGTCACCCGGTCGGTGTCCCTCGACGACGACCGAGTGCGCGCCGAGGGCGCGGTCGCGGACGGCCGCGTCGGCGATGATCGGGGCAAGCGCGCCGACCCGCGACCACAGGTGTGCGGCCTGACCGTCGAGCAACCGGTCGGCCATGTCCACCATCGTCGGCCGGAACGCGGACACTTCCCCGCACGTGGCGGCGAGGTGATCGCAGATCTCCTTGATCCGCACCAGACGGGGACTGTCGACATCGGACAGGATCGCGAGCAGCGAACCGCTGCCCACCATCGGTTCGGCCGGGCGGCCGGCGATGCGCGCACAGATCTGCTCGAGGTGCGCCGGTTCGGGCAGGTGATCGGAGAGATCCGGCAGACGCTGCCCCAGCCTCGACGACGTACCCGTCGTCGTCCGGAGCAGGTCGAGGAGGCGTTCGAACTCGCCGGCGTCGAGGGGCGGCAGCGCGCCGTCCACCGGCCCCGGCAGCCACCCGTGGCGGGCGGCGTCGCGGTTGCACTGACGGACCACCGCAGCCGCGGTTCCCCGGTAGTCACCGGCGACCCATTCGTGGACCTCGGTCTCCGCCTGCCGCGCGCTCCACAGGGCCCGTAGCACCCGCTCCCGTTTGTCGAGCGCCTGCTCGCGCTTCGAACGCAGATCGGCGATCTCGGCGGCGGCGACACGTGGCTGATGCGCCGACTTGCGTTGGGCGATCGCCTCGACACCGGAGACCGTGGACGCGAAATGATCCTGCCCGACGTCGGCGATGGACACCGTGAGGTCGCGGATCTCCGCCGGCAGCATGTCCCGAAGGACGTGCAGGGCCTGGGCCTTCTCGCTGGTGACGAGGACGCGCTGACCCTTGGCGAGCAGCGCCGAGGTCAGATTGGCGATGGTGTGGGTCTTGCCGGTGCCGGGTGGACCTTCCACGACTACCCCGCTGTCGACCCCGAGCTGGGCGAGCACGTCGCGCTGCTCGACGTTGGACGGCAGCGGGTAGAGGGCGTCGCGGACGAGGTCCTCGGGTGGCAGCGCACCCGATGCCATGAGGGCGTCGAGGCGTTGCGGGGCCTCGATCGGCTCGACGAGCTGCGCGAGGCCGATCGGGACATCGGCGGGGTTGGCGGCGCGGAGGTCGGAGAGGATGGCGTCGTAGAACTTCAGGGCCGCGGTGACCCCGCGCCGGCGCAAGACCAGCGCGGGCTTCATGTCGACCGACAGCGACACCGTGTCGGTGTCCGGCGAGATCCGGTTGCGCCAGGCGGTTACCAGCGCGCCGACCTGACCGGAGACCGCGCTCGGCAGTTCGCCGAGCCTGCCGCGGGCCTTCACCGCGCCCGACAGGTCGATCCCGCCGATCCCGGTGAGCAGATGCGTATCGTGCACCATCGGTGCCGAACCCGTGCCGAGGATGATCCGGATCGCGGCCGTGTCGTCGCGGTCGGCGATGACCTGCTGGGTCAGCAGGTGCTCACGCACCAGCGGCACCCCGTCGGATTCGGTGTCGGAGACGGTGAGCAGGGCGTTGGCCAACACCAGTTCGAGCGTTTCCGGGTTCGCGTGCAGCTCATCGACGAGCCGGGACACCTGCTCGTGCGCCTCGGTACCGGCGCCGACCTCGCAGACGACCTGCCCGGGTCCGGCCGAGGCGCGCACCGGGATGCGGGTCGATTTGCCGACCCAGACCACACCCGGATGCTGCTCGATGTCGCTGACGACCTCCGAACGGGACCGCACCAGATCATGCAGGAAACCGATCAGGCGGATGACCCGGTCATCGCGCGGCGCGTCGGTTCCCTCGGCCATGCTCGTGTTCGATCCCTCCTCGCCGACGCCCGGTCCGGCGTCGTCGGCTGGATTCGTCGCCGCTCATCTGTGCAGCAGGATACGCGCAAAACACCGACGCCGACCCCGCCCGCAGGGTTGGCCGCGGTGCCCTAGCGCTGGACGAGGTTGCGCAGCGCGCGGAAGCCACCGTCGACGTAGCGCACGTTCCGGTAGCCGAGATCGGCGATCTCCTCGGCGATGACGGGCGCCTGCGAAGTCACGGAGACCACGGCGATCTCGGTGTCGGGGTCACCGACGACGGGGAACGTTCCCGAAGGGGTCGGCGTGAACCGCTCCCGCACATCCGTCGGCTCCACCACGACGGCACCCGGAAGGCTGCCCTGATGCCGTACGACCTGCGGGCGTGCATCCACGATCACCGCGTGATCGTGCTCGCAATGCGACACCGCATCGGCTGCTGTTATCGAATTCACCACGGACACTGGTGACTCACCGTTCCCTGTTCACGTTGTTGCGCTCGGGGTCCCTCATGACCCCACCACAAAAGGTTACGGAATTATCTCGATCCGGCAAGTGCGTGATCACCGCGGGACGAGATCGAGCGGTGGGCCGCGACGCCGGTCAGTCGCGGCCGCGGCCGGCGACGCGCGGTGTGCCCCGCTTACCCCAGGTGTCCGGTCGTTTCGTATGACCGTCGCGACCGTGCCCGCCGCCTCGCTGACCCTGTGCGCGCTTCGCTCCTCCCCGACCACGCGGCGGACCGAAGTCGCGCCGGATATCGATGGGGTTGCGACCGATCTTGGTGTGCCGCAGCGACGCCAGGGTCTCGTTGTCGAGGTTCTCGGGCAACTCCACGAGCGAGAAGTCGTCGCGGATGCTGATGTTGCCGAAGTCTCCCCTGGTCAGGCCGCCCTCGTTGGCGATGGCGCCCACGATCGCGCCCGGGGACACCTTGTGCTTGCGGCCCACGGCGATGCGATAGGTGGCGAACTGGCCGCCGGAGCTGCGTGGTGCCCGCTCCCGGCGCTGAGGACGCTCGGACTCCGGCGGTTCCGGCGCCATCAGGAATCCACCGTCGCGGGTCTCGAGGGCCAATGCCGCCGCGATGTCGGCCATCGCCACGTCGTTGTCGCGGGCGTAGTTCTCCACCAGCCCGCGGAACATGTCGAGGTGGTCGGACGCGAGGTTCTCGGTGATGGAGTCCGCGAACTTCGCCACCCGCTGCGCGTTCACGTCTTCGACGCTGGGCAGACCGATCTCGGTCAGCGTCGAGCGGGTCGCCCGTTCGATCGCCCGCAGCAGGTGCCGCTCACGGGGGGACACGAACAGCAGGGCATTGCCCGAGCGCCCGGCGCG
Organism: Gordonia rhizosphera NBRC 16068; assembly: GCF_000298195.1. Lineage (GTDB taxonomy): Bacteria > Actinomycetota > Actinomycetes > Mycobacteriales > Mycobacteriaceae > Gordonia > Gordonia rhizosphera. The sequence goes on from NZ_BAHC01000155.1 coordinate 12,330, forward strand.
TCCGGTCCGGCCGATGCGGTGCACATACGACTCGGTGTCGTGCGGGATGTCGTAGTTGACCACATGCGAGATGCGGTCGACGTCGAGGCCGCGGGCCGCGACGTCGGTTGCCACGAGGATGTCGATCTGGGAGCTCTTGAGCTGATTGATGGTGCGCTCGCGCTGGGCCTGCGCCATGTCGCCGTTGATCGCGACAGCCGAGAATCCCCGCGACCGTAGCCGTTCGGCGAGTTCCTCGGTGCCCGACTTCGTGCGCACGAACACGATCATCGCGTCGAAGGTCTCGACCTCGAGGAAACGGGTGAGGGCGTCGAGTTTGCGCTGGTGGGAGACCTGCAGGTAGCGCTGGGTGATGTTCTGGGCGGTCGCGGTCTTGGACTTGACCGTGATCTCCTGCGGATCGTGCAGATAACGCTGCGCGAGGCGACGGATCGCGCTCGGCATGGTCGCCGAGAACAGTGCGACCTGTTTGTCGTCGGGGGTTTCGGCGAGGATCCTCTCGACGTCCTCGGCGAAACCCATGGTGAGCATCTCGTCGGCCTCGTCGAGAACGAGGTAGGAGAGATCGGAGATGTCGAGGGTGCCCCGATCAAGGTGGTCGATGACCCGGCCCGGTGTCCCGACGATCACCTGCGCGCCCCGTCGCAGCCCGGCGAGCTGCACGCCGTAGCTCTGTCCGCCGTAGATGGGCAGCACCCGCACCTCGGGCATGTGCGACGAGTACCGGCCGAATGCCTCGGCGACCTGCAGCGCGAGCTCACGGGTGGGTGCCAGGACCAGCGCCTGCGGATGACGCTGCGAGATGTCGAGGCGCGACAGGATCGGGATCGCGAACGCCGCGGTCTTTCCGGTTCCGGTCTGCGCGAGTCCCACCACGTCGCGTCCGGCCAGAAGCGGCGGAATCGTCGCCGCCTGAATGGGTGAGGGTGTCTCGTATCCGACGTCGGCGATGGCCTGCCGGACACGGTCGTCGATGTGAAGGTCGTCGAAGGATTCGACGGAACCCTCCGCGGGCATGTCCCGCTCGTCGTCCGGCTTGCTCATGCGCAGTCTGTCTCGTTCATCGGTCTCAACTGTAATCGGCCACACGCCCACAGGAGGCATCGTTGCGCGCGCACGTCGCTTCCGAGATCGCCGCGACGGCGCCGACGTCGGCGCGTGCTGTGATGACCGCCACTCTTTAGTGCTACTGTCGGTGACACCAACACCGGATGACGACGTCGCCCGCCGGGCGCCGCCGTGTCCGTTATGTCGATTTTCCGCGCGGAAGGGAGCAGTCGTGGAGCAGTACTCCACCCCGTCGAATGTGTCCATCGAGGACAAGGCAACCACCGTCGACAGCATCCTCCGCTACCGATCCGAGCGGCCTACGATGCCGCTGCTGAAGAAGCGGTCCGGTAACCAGTGGGTCAACGTCACCGCGCGACATTTCGTCGACGAGGTGGATGCGGTGGCCAAGGGGCTGATCGCATCGGGTATCAAGCCCGGCGATCGCGTCGGCATCTTGTCGTCGACCCGCTACGAATGGACCGTCCTCGACTACGCCATCTGGCGCGCGGGCGCCGTCACGGTCGCCATCTACGAGACGTCGGCGCCGGACCAGGTCAAATGGATCCTCGAGGATTCGGGGACCTCGATGCTTTTCGTCGAACAGCACGCCCACTACACCAAGCATCTCTCGGTCATCGACGAGGCCCCCGACCTCAAAGAGACCCTCATCATCGAGGATCACGGACTCGCGACGGTCAGCAAACGCGGGACCAAGATCGGCGACGAGGAACTCGACGCGCGCCACGCCAACGCCGTCTCGTCGGACGCCGCGACGCTCATCTACACCTCGGGAACCACCGGCAGGCCGAAGGGGGTCGTTCTCACCCACGCGAACTTCCTCGCCGAAAGCACCGCGGCGTCCACCTCCCTGGCCGCCGGCCTCGAAGAGGGCAAGTCCACGCTGCTGTTCCTCCCGCTGGCCCACATCTTCGCCCGGGCGGTGGCGGTCGCCTGCATCGAGAACGGCGTGCTGCTCGGACACACCAGTGACATCCCGAACCTCATCGAGGATCTCGCGGTGTTCAAGCCGAACTACGTGCTGTCGGTGCCCCGAGTCTTCGAGAAGGTTTACAACGGGGCCAAGCAGAAGGCCGACGACGGCGGCCGCGGCGCGATCTTCGACATGGCCGCCGACACCGCCATCGAGTACAGCAAGGCTCTCGAGACCGGTGGCCCCGGTCTATTCCTGAAACTCAAGCACATGCTCTTCGACGTGCTGGTGTACGGCAAGCTGCGCGCCGCACTCGGCGGCCAATGTGAGGCGGCCATCTCGGGTGGCGCGCCGCTCGGCGCCCGCCTCGGGCACTTCTTCCGCGGTGTGGGGATACCGGTCTATGAGGCGTACGGCCTCACCGAGACGACCGCCGGTATCACCGGCAACAACGCCGACCATCAGCGTGTGGGATCGGTCGGCCGCCCCATCGCGGGCATGTCGGTGGCGATCGCCGACGACGGCGAGGTGATGCTGAAGGGGGCGGTCGTCTTCGGCGGTTACTGGCACAACCAGAAGGCCACCGACGAGTCCATCGTCGACGGCTGGTTCTACACCGGCGACATCGGACGTCTCGAGGACGGCTACCTCTACATCACCGGACGCAAGAAGGAACTGATCGTCACCGCAGGCGGCAAGAACGTCTCGCCAGCGCAACTCGAGGACACCATCCGGGCGCACCCGATGGTCAGTCAGTGCCTCGTGGTCGGCGACCAGAAGCCATTCATCGCCGCCCTCATCACCATCGACGCCGAGGCGGTCCCCGGCTGGCTGGAACGCCACAACCTGCCCGCCGACACGTCGCTGGCCGACCTCGCGCAGCACGAGAAACTGGTGGCCGAGATCGACGAGGCGGTCAAGTCGGCCAACGCCACCGTGTCGGCCGCCGAGGCGATCAAGAAGTTCAACATCCTCGACACCGACTTCACCATCGATTCCGGTGAGCTGACGCCGACGATGAAGCTCAAGCGCAACGTCATCCACGACACCTACAAGGGCCCGATCGCCAACCTCTACTCGTAACGCTAGGCTCCCAACCCGCCCCAACAGCGACCCACCACCCACAGACACCCGCCCAACAAACCCCGCCCCACGGAGGCCGAGAGAGGGGTGCTCTCGTCCTCCGTGGGGTGGGTTGGGAAGATCGGGGCGGTGGTCGGTGGTGGGTAGAGTTGCGCCCCGTGAACCGAGATCTCGCCATCGATGCGACCCGGGGGCTCGCGATCTGGAGCATGATCTCGCTCCATTTTGCGAAGGGGACGCATCTGGCCGCGCCGACACATGCATTCCCGTATGTGGACGGCATGTCGGCTTTCGTGCTGTTGTCGGGACTCGTGCTGGGCCTGGTGTACCGCCGCTGGATCGAACGCGTCTCGCTGCGTCACGCATACTGGCGCCTGTCCAAGCGGCTGGCGACCCTCTACGTGTGTCAGCTGACGATCGCACTGTGCGCGCTGGTGGCGGCCCTGGCCGGGCACCGATGGCTGACCCTGCTGCTCCCCGTCGACGGGTGGGGCCACGGTCTCGAATTGGCCGTCACCATGCGCTACATCCCCAGCGGCGGCAACATCCTGCTGCTCTACATGGTCTTGTTGTCATCGGCCTACCTGCTGTTCCCGATACTGATGCGGGGCTGGTGGGCCGCCATCCTCGCGGCTTCGCTCGTGCTGTATGCGGTCTCGCTGATGTGGTCGCCGGACTGGTTCTATCTGACCGCCCACACCGCCGGTCATCGCATCCAGAACTGGGCCGCCTGGCAGATCATGTTCATACCGGCCGTCGTCGTCGGATGGAAGTGGCGTGACTGGCGGGTGCCGGAGTTGATCGATCGCCGACTGGCAGCGATCGTCGCCGTGGCCGTCGGTGTGGCACTGGCCTTTCACTACGGGATCGACACCGGGCCGTGGGTCGCGTTCGAGCCGGCACTCGCGGACAAGCTGGACTTCCGCCCGGCACGCGCGGTCGGGGCATGGCTGGCCGTCCCCGCCGTGTACGGCGTCTTCCGACTGTTGTTGCGGTGGTGGCACAAGGACTGGCTGCGCCCGCTCGTGATGACCGGCACGCGCAGTCTCGATTCGTACGTGCTGCAGGCCCTCGCACTCGTCGTCATTCCTATCCATGTCGCCCACCGGCCGTGGGATCTGCTGACGTCGGCTGCGGTGGTGCTCGTGGTGTTCGGAATCTGCTGGGCGTGGGCGGAGCTGCGGGAGGCTTACCGCATCGACAAGCTGCACCGCCTGCCCGGCATGCTGATGCACGACATCCGGTCCCGGGCCCAGACGCCGGGCGGTCGGGGTGAACCCTCGCCCGAGCCAGATCGCACCGTTCAGGTCGCCTGATGCAGGATCCCACGACCGATCGCCTCGCGGACCACGGGCAACGCCGCCGTGGCCAATGCATCCGGGTCCACCCCGTGGAATCCGGCGAGCAGGTCGATCAGGGCGCCGAGAGGGACCTCGCCCCGACACCCCGCAAACAGCGCACGGGACACCTCGTCGACGCCCAGCACCGCCCCGGGACCGCCGGGCCGGTGCACGCTCGCCGAGACCTGCTGCCATCCCTCCTCTCCCGGCAGGGACTGCTCGTCGAGGAAGACCGGAGCGGTGCACAGACGTGCGCCGAGCAACTGGGTATCCGACGTGGTGCGCAGATAGTGGCGCCGCGCCAGGAACGCCTGCGCCTCGGGTCCGGTCACCTCCTGGCCGGCCGCGGTGATCTCCTCGAGAACCTGATCGGGTTCACCCGCCTCACCGTCACCACGTCGACGGAGGGTGATCAGCCCCATCCCGATGCCGGTGATCGAGTTTTCGGAGAACCAGTCGAGCCATCGGGTGCCCCGATCGGCGACGGCCTCGGGCGACTCGCCGGCATCCGAGAGCCACAACGAGACGTAGCTGATCGGATCGGCGAGTTCGCGTTGCACCACCCACGCATCCAACCCGGTGCCGGCGAGCCACCCGCCGACGCGGTCGCGCCAGTCCTCCCCGTCGCGGACGATCCAGTTCGCCAGGAGTTGGGCCGTGCCGCCGGCGTTGAGGTGTTCGGGGATCTGGCGTATCAATTCCGCGCACAGCGCGTCGCCGACCATGCCGGAATCGCGGTAGATGTAGTCCTGCGCACCCGACCCGACGACGAAGGGCGGATTGGAGACGATGAGGTCGAAGCGCTCCCCCGCCACCGGCTCGAACAGACTGCCCGGGCGCAGATCCCAGCGCATTCCGTTGAGTCGCGCGGTGGCACGCGCGACGGCCAGGGCACGCGGGTTGGTGTCGGTGGCGACGATCTCATCGCAGTGCGCACCGAGGTGCAGAGCCTGGATGCCACACCCGGTACCGATGTCGAGCGCCCGCCGCACGGGTGTCCGGATGACCGCGCGTGCCAACGACACAGACGCTCCCCCGATGCCGAGCACGTGGTCGTGCGCGACCGGCCCACTGCGCATCGCGGCGTCCTGGTCGGAGACGACAAGGTAGTCGGCCACGTCGTCCGCGTGTGGCCGGATGTCCAGGACCGCCCGCACCGTCGATTCCGTTGACCTCGCGAGCACCCCGTTGGCGATCAGCGCATCCACGCCAACAGTGGGGAATGCTTGTCCGACATCGGTTTCCGGCTCGTCGGAACCCAGCAGGAATAGCCTGGCGACGGTGGCCAGTCCGGCGTCGTCCGCGGGCGCGTGCCGGGTTGCGTGCAGGGCGGGCCACCAGATTCCACGACCCAACGCGTCGTTGGCCGGCTCGCCGAGCAGATCACCCACCCCGTCGGTGGTGTAGCGCAGCGAGCGCAGGTCGGCGCCCAGACCGTCGACGACGGCGTCGTCGTGCAGCGGTTGAATCGGTCTCACCCGACCTTTCGGTACTTCTTGTGCATGGCCTGCTTGGAGACACCCAGCAGGAAGCCGATCTCGGCCCAGGACAGGCCGGACTGGCGTGCGCGACGCACCGCCACCTCTTCTTCGCGCGCGATGTCCCGACGCAGCGACGCGATGCGGGTCAACTGCTCGACGGGCGTCTCATCGTCGTCCCCGCCCGATGCTGTTCTCATGGAATCCAGAGTGCACCCGCCACAGAGGATCGTCAACCTTGGTTGACGATGGGTGGTTCGTGGCTCAGGAGACGTCGCCCACAGACGATGCGATGTCCACACGGAGAAGAGACCTGATTCCCATGAGTTCGAACATCTTCCGCTTGCGGCCCAGCCTCTCGGGCACGGACGCCACCGGCACGACGACCGGGTCGATGGTGCGATAGCGCACCCCGTCGTGCTCGATGTCGCAGCCACCCGCGGCGCGGACGTTCCGCAGCCAGTCGACACCGGTTCCGTAGGGCAGACCGATATAGAACGACGGCCCCACGCGATGCGCCCACACCGGGGTGACGTACTCCTTGCCTGATCTGCGACCTACGTGATGCACCGCGGCGGCGGAGCGCTTCTTTTTGCCGGCCGACTTCAGGGTCCGAGCCCGAGACCTCTTGTTGAACCACCGGAGAGTATCGACCGCCGGCTGCCAGCGCGTCCGCCAGACGAGGACATAGATCACAGACGGGAAGACGAAATAGACGAATGCGGCCGCACCCGCGAACACCAGGATGCGCCGCCAATGATCCTTGATCATGCACATCATCGCCTACCTGCTCTCGACTTCGGCGATGAAGTCGGTGATCGCGGCGGTGCCGACCTCGGGCTGCTCGACGAGGACCATGTGCCCGGCGCCGGGGACGGTCACCAGACGTGCGTCGGGGAAGAGACGCTGGGCCTGCAGCGGGTCGTTGTCGGCGTCGTCGACGCCTTCCCACTCGTCCTCGGCGGCGATGATCAGGGGGGGAACCCTTACCCGGGTGAGCAACTCGGGCGGGTTGCCCGGGTGGCCGAATACCTGC
>NZ_BAHC01000154.1 GCF_000298195.1 Gordonia rhizosphera NBRC 16068
GGAGCTCCCGGAGGCTTCCGCGGTCGTCCCGGTGGTGGTGGCGGCGGTGGCCGTGGGTCGCGGGCGGTGCCGCGGGTGCGTTCGGTCGTCCCCGGTGGCGCCCCCCGCAAGGGCCGCAAGTCGAAGCGCGCAAAACGTGCCGAGTACGAGAACATGCAGGCACCGGCAGTCGGCGGTGTCCGGCTGCCGCGCGGCAATGGCGAGACCATCCGGCTCGCCCGCGGCGCTTCGCTGTCCGACTTCGCCGACAAGATCGACGCCAACCCGGCATCGCTGGTGCAGGCACTGTTCAACCTCGGTGAGATGGTCACGGCGACCGAGTCGGTCAACGACGAGACGCTGGAGCTGCTCGGCGGCGAGATGAACTACAACGTCCAGGTCGTCAGCCCGGAGGACGAGGACCGCGAGCTCCTCGAGAGCTTCGACCTGTCCTACGGCGAGGACGAGGGTGGCGAGGAAGACCTCGAACAGCGGCCCCCGGTGGTCACCGTCATGGGTCACGTCGACCACGGCAAGACCCGCCTGCTCGACACGATCCGCAAGGCCAATGTGCGCGAGGCCGAGGCCGGTGGCATCACCCAGCACATCGGTGCCTACCAGGTGAACACCCACCTCAACGGCGACGATCGCCTGATCACCTTCATCGACACCCCGGGTCACGAGGCGTTCACCGCCATGCGTGCCCGTGGTGCGAAGGCCACCGACATCGCGATCCTGGTGGTCGCGGCCGACGACGGCGTGATGCCGCAGACGGTCGAGGCGGTCAACCACGCGCAGGCGGCCGACGTGCCGATCGTCGTGGCGGTCAACAAGATCGACAAGGAGGGCGCCGACCCGGCGAAGATCCGTGGTCAGCTGACCGAGTACGGCCTCATCCCCGAGGAGTATGGCGGCGACGCGATGTTCGTCGACATCTCGGCCAAGCAGGGCACCAACATCGACCAGCTGCTCGAAGCGGTGCTGCTGACCGCGGACGCCGCACTCGATCTGCGCGCCAACCCGGACATGGATGCCCAGGGTGTCGCGATCGAGGCGCACCTCGACCGCGGTCGTGGACCGGTGGCGACCGTGCTCGTGCAGCGCGGCACGCTCAAGGTCGGTGACTCGGTGGTGGCCGGCGACGCCTATGGTCGTGTCCGCCGCATGGTCGACGAACACGGTGACGACGTCGAAGAGGCACTGCCGTCGCGTCCGGTCCAGGTGATCGGCTTCACCTCGGTGCCCGGCGCGGGCGACAACCTGCTCGTCGTCGAGGAGGACCGCATCGCCCGGCAGATCGCCGACCGCCGCAACGCGCGCAAGCGCAACGCACTGGCCGCGCGCAGCCGCAAGCGGATCAGCCTGGAAGACCTGGACTCGGCGCTCAAGGAGACCAGCCAGCTCAACCTGATCCTCAAGGGCGACAACTCGGGTACCGTCGAGGCCCTCGAAGAGGCGCTGCTCGGCATCGACCTGGGCGACGAGGTCTCGTTGCGGGTGATCGACCGCGGTGTCGGTGGTGTCACCGAGACCAACGTCAACCTGGCGGCGGCATCGGATGCGATCATCATCGGCTTCAACGTCCGTGCGGAGGGCAAGGCGACCGAGCTGGCCAACCGCGAGGGTGTCGACATCCGCTACTACACGGTGATCTACCAGGCCATCGACGAGATCGAGAGCGCGCTCAAGGGCATGCTCAAGCCGATCTACGAAGAGGTGGAACTCGGCCGCGCCGAGATCCGCGCCATCTTCAAGTCGTCGAAGGTCGGCAACATCGCCGGCTGTCTGGTCACCTCGGGCATCATGCGTCGCAACGCCAAGGCCCGTCTGCTGCGCGACAACGTGGTCGTTGCCGAGAACCTCACGATCTCGTCGCTGCGACGGGAGAAGGACGATGTCACCGAGGTCCGCGACGGTTACGAATGCGGTCTCACGCTGACATACAGCGACATCAAGGTCGACGATGTCATCGAGACGTACGAGCTGCAGGAGAAGCCGCGCGACTGACATCCTCGACGGACATCAAGGTCGACGATGTCATCGAGACGTACGAGCTGCAGGAGAAGCCGCGCGACTGACATCCTCGACGGACATCAAGGTCGACGATGTCATCGAGACGCAGAAGTTGCAGGAGAAGCCGCGCGACTGAGCTCGTGCCCTGACACCGATCGACTCCCCTTCCCGCTGCACCGTTACCGGTGCCGCGGGAAGGGGAGCGGTCTTCTGATGGAAAGGACCGCAGATGGTTGATTCGGCGAGAGCTGCCCGGTTGGCCAAGCGCATCTCGTCGATCGTCGCGTCGGCGATCGGCTCGGAGATCAAGGATCCCCGGCTGGCACATGTGACCATCACCGACGCGCGAGTGACGAACGATCTGCATGACGCAACGCTCTACTACACGGTGATGGGCGAATCGATCGACGCCGAGCCCGACTTCGAGGCGGCGGCGGCCGGGCTGGCGAAGGCTACCGGAATCCTGCGCTCCAAGGTCGGGGCCGGCACCGGTGTCCGTTTCACCCCGACCCTCACCTTCGTGCTCGACACCGTGCCCGACGCGGCCCGGCACATGGAGGAACTCGTCGCGCGGGCGCGCGCCAACGACGAACTCGTCGCGCGTCAGGCCCGCGAGGCGACGCCGGCCGGCGAGGCCGACCCGTACCGCACCCGCGAAGACGACGAAGACGGTTCCCGGGAGTGACCGCAGCGAGTTCCGCGGCCGTGGCGATGGCTCTCGCCGACGCCCCGGCCGTGTCCATCCTCTGCCACGTCCGTCCGGACGCGGACACGATCGGCAGCGGACTGGCCCTGGGGTTGGCCCTGGATCGGCTCGGCGCGAAGGTGGAGGTCGCCTTCCCGGACACGGTCGCGCTGCCCGACAACCTGCGCGGATTGCCGGGGTCGAAGCTGCTCGTGACCGAGCACGATCTGATCGGGCATCCGGTCGCTGTATCGGTCGATGCGGCGAGTCTGGGCCGGTTGGACGCGCTGGCCGCGGCGTTCAGCGCCGCGACCCGGACCGTGACCATCGACCATCACGTCTCCAACGACGGTTTCGGAGATCTCGATCTGATCGATCCGTCGGCGGACTGCACGGCGGTCCTGGTGCTGTCAGTTCTCGACGAACTCGGTGTCGAGATCGATGTCGACATCGCGACCTGTCTCTACGCGGGCCTGGTGACCGACACCGGCTCATTCCGGTGGGCGCGAGCCGAGTCGTTCCGGATCGCAGGACGGTTGGTCGATGCCGGTGTCGATCCGCGGACGTTGAGCCGCAGCCTCCTCGACACCCATCCGTTCGCCTGGTTCGGGATGGTGGCCACCGTGCTCGGCGGTGCGACGCTCGTGCCGGAGGCCTGCGACGGTGAGGGGCTCGTCTACGCCGTCGTCGACCACGCGACGCTGTCCGGCATGAGCTGGGAGGAATCCGAGAGCCTCATCGACCTTGTGCGGACCGCCGACGAGGCCGAGGTGGCGGCGGTCTTCAAGGAGACCGCGCCCAGCACGTGGACGGTGTCGTTGCGGTCCAAGCGGCGGGTCGACCTGGTGCCGATCGCGACCGCTCACGGCGGTGGTGGTCATCGTCATGCATCCGGTTACAGCGACACCGGGACCGTCGACCGGGTCGTCGCCCGCCTGGTGGGGTCGCTCTGAGCGCTCCGGAACCGACGGAGACCACGGCGGACGCATCGACGCACACGGCCCGCCGGATCAGCATCCTGACGCTGTCCGCGTTGGCGGTGCTCATCGCGCCGCCCCTCTATCTGCTGCTCGATCTCGCCGTCGTCGGACGCCTCGGTGGGACGCAACTGGCGGCGCTCGGGGTGGCGACGCTGGTGCTCAGCGTGATCAGCACGCAGTTGACGTTTCTGTCCTATGGCACCACGGCCCGATCGGCGCGACGATTCGGGGCGGGGGACCGGCCCGGGGCGGTGGTCGAGGGCGTACAGGCGAGCTGGATCGGTGTCCTGGTCGGGATCGTCATCGTCGCGGTGATGTATCCGTTGGCCCCCGTGATCATGCATGTCCTCGTGGGTTCGGGTTCCGCCCGGTCCGACGAGGTCGTCGCCGACGCCGCCGGATGGCTGCGCATCGCGATGTTCGGAGTGCCCCTGATTCTGCTGTCGATGGCCGGCAACGGCTGGATGCGTGGAGTGCAGGACACCCGACGCCCGGTGCTCTACGTCGTCGCGGGGTTGTCGGTGGCCGCGGTCCTCGTCGTCGGGCTGACGCACGGTGTCGGGTTCTTCCCCCGCCTCGGGATGCCCGGCAGCGCCATCGCCAACCTCATCGGGCAGGCGATCACCGGGCTGCTGTTCCTGATCCGGGTCGTCCGCGAGGCCGGTCGGTCGGGCCCCGAACACCTACGACCGGACTGGTCGATCATGCGCGCCCAACTGGTGATGGCGCGTGACCTGGTGCTGCGCAGTCTGTCGTTTCAGGTGTGCTTCCTGTCGGCGGCCGCGGTCGCGGCCCGGTTCGGAGTGTCCGCGGTCGCCGCGCATCAGGTGGTCCTGCAGCTGTGGGAGTTCATGTCGCTGTTCCTCGATTCGCTGGCCATCGCCGCGCAGGCACTCGTCGGCGCAGCCCTCGGGGCGGGCGCGGTGGGCGCCGCGGTCGGGGTCGCCCGCAAGGTGACGCTGGTGTCGGTGATCGCGGCCGGTGTGATGGCCGGAGTGTTCGCCCTCGGTGCCGGGCTGATCCCGCGCCTGTTCACCTCCGAACCCGACATCCTCGACGCGATCGTCGTGCCCTGGTGGTTCTTCGTGGCGATGCTCCCGATCGCGGGCATCGTGTTCGCGCTCGACGGTGTGCTCCTCGGCAGCGGCGACGCCCGCTTCCTGCGGACCGCGACATTGACCGCCGCCCTTGTGGGGTTCCTGCCGCTGATCTGGCTCTCGCTCGTCCTCGACTGGGGGTTGGCGGGGATCTGGTCGGGTCTGATGGTGTTCATGCTCATCCGGCTGGGCGCCGTCGGGCTGCGAGTCCGTGGCGGACAGTGGCGTCGGACCGGCGTTCCCTCCTGACCAGCGTGGGACCGCGGCCGCAGCACCGTCGGTGGCGCGGTGGCGGGGAGTCGGCCGTGGCACCACTCTGGCACGATGGATCTTCGTGGCAACTCTGTGGGCAATCAGCGATCTGCACGTCGCGCATCGCGGCAACGAGCACATCGTCGATCAGCTGCGACCCCAGAGTTCCGACGACTGGCTCATCGTCGCCGGTGACGTCGCCGAACGCACCGACGATATCGTCGACACCCTGCGCCGGCTGCGCACGCGGTTCCACACGGTGGTGTGGGTGCCCGGCAACCACGAGCTGTACACGACCGCCAAGGACCCGCTGCAGGTCTTCGGCGTGGCCCGCTACGACTATCTGGTCCAGGCCTGCCGCGACCTCGGCGTGGTGACCCCGGAGGACATCTACCCGTTGTTCGACCCGGGCAACGGCGCGCAGCCGGTGCGGGTGGTGCCGATGTTCCTGCTCTACGACTACACCTTTCGGCCCGAAGGCACCTCGACGACGCTGACCGCGCTGGCGCTGGCCCGCGAACGCAACGTCGTCGCCACCGACGAGTTCCTGCTGTCCCCGGAGCCCTATCCCACCCGCGACGCCTGGGGGCGGGCGCGCGTGGCGGCGACCAGGGCGCGACTCGACGCCCTCGACCCGACCGAACCGACGATTCTGATCAACCACTGGCCGCTGCGGCGCGAACCCACCGACGCGTTGATGTACCCCGAGTTCGCGCTGTGGTGCGGCACGGAGGAGACCGCGGACTGGCACACCCGCTACCACGCGGCCTGCTGCGTCTACGGCCATCTGCACATACCGCGGACCACCTGGTACGACCGCGTGCGATTCGAGGAGGTGTCGGTCGGTTACCCCCGCGAGTGGAAGCGACGCGGGCTGCCGGATCCGTTGCTGCGCGCGATCATTCCCGACCCCGGGCTGACCGCCGCCGACCTGCCCCAGCACGGCGTGCGATTCGAACTGCCACCCGACTACGAGCAGCGGGCGCGCGACTTCGCCCGCCGAGTCCAGGAGAGACGCGACCGTCGCGCCGGACGGTCGGGCCCATCAACCACGAGCGAGGAGCGTCGGTGATCGAACAACTCGTGCCCACGGGCGTTGCCGCGGCCGAGGCCTTCTCCGATCCACCCGGAATCGAACCGATGCCCGCCGAGCGGACACTGATCGAACGCGCTGTGGAGAAGCGGCGCCGGGAGTTCACCACCGCGCGGTACTGCGCGCGACAGGCCCTGTCCGAGCTGGGGATCGGGCCGACGGCGATCATGCGTGGCGACCGCGGGATGCCGCTGTGGCCGGACAAGGTGGTCGGCAGCCTCACGCACTGCGACGGGTACCGGGCCGCCGTCGTGGGCTACGCGCTGCAGGTCCGCTCGCTCGGCATCGACGCCGAACCCCACGCGTGCCTGCCCGACGGGGTGCTCGAGCACACCAGCCTCGCCGCCGAACGCGACGTCCTGGCGACCCGGCCGGCGGGACTGCACTGGGACCGGCTTCTGTTCTGTGCCAAGGAGGCCACCTACAAGGCATGGTTCCCGGTCACCGGGCGCTGGCTCGGGTTCGAGGACGCCCACATCAGCTTCGAGCAGACCACGCCGCGGGGAGGCACCTTCGTCTCACGCATCCTGATCGATCCCGTGGCCGCCGACGGTGGGCCACCGATCCGGGAACTGCCCGGGCGCTGGCTCATCGACCGCGGGCTGATCACGACCTCGATTGCGCTGGTCTGACATGGCCGATGCATCCATCGAGAACGCCGGGCTGGTTATCGTCGACAAGGACGCCGACATGACCAGCCACGATGTCGTATCTCGCTGCCGGAAGCTGTTCAACACCCGCCGGGTCGGGCACGCGGGAACCCTCGACCCGATGGCGACCGGAGTGTTGGTGATCGGGATCGAACGCGCCACCAAACTGCTCGGTCTGCTGTCGCTGACCACCAAGTCGTATGTCGCGACGATCCGTCTCGGCGCGAGCACCGACACCGACGACCGTGAAGGACAGATCATCTCGCGTGCGGACGCGAGCCATCTGTCTTCTGACCGGATCGCCGAGGGGGTCGCGGCCCTCACCGGCGACATCGCGCAGGTCCCGGCCAAGGTCAGCGCCATCAAGGTCGACGGCCGGCGTGCACACAAACTGGTCCGCAGCGGCGCCGAGTTCAACCTCGAGGCCCGACCGGTCACGGTCTCCCGATTCGACATCCTCGGCATCGGTGCCACCGACGACGGGTTCGTCGACGTCGACGTCGAGGTCGACTGCTCGGCCGGAACCTATATCCGTTCGCTCGCACGTGATCTCGGTGCCGGCCTCGGCGTCGGCGGACATCTGACGGCGCTGCGTCGCACCGCGGTGGGGCCCTTCACCCTCGAACACGCCCGCACACTGGCGCAGCTGCAGGAGCATCCGCAGATGTCGCTGACCATCGACGAGGCGGTCAAGATCTCGTTCCCGCACCGCGACATCGACGACGACGAGGCCGAGTCGATCAGTCAGGGTCGATGGCTGGAACCGGTGGGACGCAAGGGGATATACGTCGTGATCGATCCGGCCGGGCAGGCGATCGCGCTGGTCCAGGAGAAGGGTCGGCGCGCGAGTTCGGTCATGGTGGTTCGACCCGCGACCTTGCGGTGACAGCGCCGGACCTCATGCCCGGTCCCGTCGGATGACGGACTTTGGTCCCGAATGGTGTCGAAGATCACCGTGGCGACTTGACACGGAATGCCGCGCGGCCCATCGTATGTGACTACATCAATATTCAGATATGGGCGGGGGACGCATGACGAGCGGGGCGGCAACGAAGCGTACGCACTCGAGGTACCTACCGGATCTGGACACGACCCGACCACGACTGACCACCGCGGAAACCCGTATCCCGATCAACATCCCGCAGCGCCGACCCAACGATCCGTTGCACAAGACCGTGATCCAGGATGCGTTCGAATGGTGGGCAGGCGCCGGCTCGGCGGCCAACGTCGCGATGCAGCTGGGGTGGCCCGAGGTGGCCTACGGCGTCATGGAGTCCAAGGTCGAATCCGGCTCGCTGATGAAACATCCATGGAAGCGGCTGCGGACCACCGAGCAGTATCTGGCTGTCGCGCTGCTGGGTACCGACGAGGAGAGGATCGCTTTCCGTGAGGCGGTGAACTCCGCGCATCGCCACGTGCGTAGCACCGAGAGTTCTCCGGTCAAGTACAACGCATTCAATCGTGAGCTGCAGCTGTGGGTCGCGGCCTGCCTGTACGTCGGGTTCGAGGACACCAACATGCTGCTGCACGGTCCGATGGACGACGAACAGGCCGAGCAGTTCTATCAGGGTGCGAGACCGCTGGCGACGACGCTGCAGGTGCCGGCGGAGATGTGGCCGGCCACCCGCAAGGACTTCGATCACTACTGGAACATCGCGTGCGATCGGATCAGCTACGACGAGACGCAGAAGCAGTTCATCACCGAGCTGATCGACCTGCGGATGATCACGCCGGTGCTCGGGATATCGCTGCGCGGGCTGTTGAGATTCCTGACCATCGGGTCCCTGCCGCCACTCTTCCGCGAACGTCTGGACCTGCCGTGGCGGCCGATCGATCAACGCCGGTTCGACAACCTGTTCCTGTTCGTGGGCTTCGTCAACCGTTTCCTGCCGGCACCCCTGCGGGTCGGGCCGTTCTGGCTGATGATGGGCGACCTGCGCCGCCGGATTCGTAAGGGCAAGCCGCTCATCTGATCCGGCTGCCCGAGTTCCTCCTCACCCAGAGCCGTCACCGAATCATTTTGGGTCATAGCAGAAAGAGCCGCAACGATGTGGAACATGATCGGTCGGGTCCTCGACCACGAGATGAAGGTGTCCGAGTTCATCGGCGTCCTCATCCTCATCGGCATCCCGTACTTCGTCATCGGTGTGATCTGGACCCTCACGCACACGTCACACCTGTCGAACGTCGACAGCCCGCTCGACACGGTGATCTCCTTCCTGGGGTCGATAGTGTGCTGGCCGGTGCTGACGTTCTCGAACGTGACGATGACCTGAGGAGTCCGACGATGATGATTCTGGTTCGGCTCATCGACCTGTTCGTCGAATACGTGAAGCTACTGATCGGCACCAAGGGCTCGGTGCCGGCCCGCGTGCTGGCCTGGTTGGTACTGCTGGCGGCGGTGGTCGCCGTGATCGCAGTGGTGGCCTGGGGTGTGGCGACGATCCCGACGCTGGTCGACACCCTCAACGGCACCTGAGGGCCGCCGGCGTCAGGCGGGGACCAGGAAGATGGCGCGCGCCGCGATGTCACCGAGATCGATGCGGTGGTTGCCGTCGACAGAGATCGAGATCGTGCCCGCGAATGGCCGCTTCTCGACGACGGTCAGTCGGCAGTCGAGGGCCACGCCCACCTCGGCGAAGTACCGCAACATCTCCGGATCGTCGTCGGAAATCCTTGCCACGGTGCCGGATTCGTCGACGTCGAGATCGGATAGCAGCGTCACGTCGGGGCTCGGGACAGATCCGTCGATGGACGGGATCGGGTCGCCGTGCGGATCCCGGCTGGGGTGACCCAGCTTGGCGTCCAGGCGTGACATCAGACGGTCGGAGACGGCGTGTTCGAGGACCTCGGCCTCGTCGTGGACCTCGTCCCAGCCGTAACCGAGTTCGCGGACCAAGAACGTCTCGAGCAGCCGATGCCGGCGGACCATGAGAACCGCGGCGCTGCGGCCCTCGTCGGTGAGGGTGACCGCGCCGTAGCGCTCGTGCGCGACCAGCCCCTGGTCGGCGAGTTTGCGGATGGCCTCCGACGCCGTCGACGCCGACACCCCGAGCCGCTCGGCCAGCATCTTGGTGGTGACCTTGACGTCGGCCCATTCCTGCACGGTCCAGATCACTTTGAGGTAGTCCTGGGTGACCGTGGACAGTTCCGTCACCGGTCGGTCGGCGGGGGGCTCTGACTTACCGACCCCGGACCTGCCGGTTCCGGCCGCGCGGGACTGAGGCATGCATCGAGCTTAGCGGCACATCCCTGCGGCGGCCCGGCCACTGGCACGGCGATCCCGGCACCGGAGGTGTGCTCGCCTCGATCTGTTCGGGTGGTCGTCACGAGCCGTTCGTCTCGCGACGACCATCGCGACACGCGGGCCCCCGCAACGGTGGTGGCGGTGGTTTGGCGACGGGCCGCGCCGTAGGCTGGTGCGCGTGTTGCGTTGGCGAGGTCTCGAGGACATCCCCGCGGACTGGGGTAGGTGTGTGGTCACGATCGGCGTTTTCGACGGCGTGCACCGCGGGCACGCCCAGCTGATCCACGCCGCCACCCGGGCGGCCAAACGTCATGGGATACCGGCCGTGCTGATGACCTTCGACCCGCATCCTGCGGAGGTCGTCCGTCCGGGCACCCATCCGCCGCAACTGACCACGCTGACCCGCCGAGCCGAACTCGCCGAGGAACTCGGCATCGACGTCTTCTGTGTCATGCCGTTCACGCCGGAGCTGGCGTCACGCTCACCGAAGGATTTCGCGCACGACATCCTGGTGGAGACGCTGCACGCGGCCGACGTCGTCGTCGGGGACAACTTCACCTTCGGGAAGAAGGCGGCCGGAAACGTCGCGAAGCTCGCCGAGCTGGGGAAGATGTTCGGCTTCGAGGTGCAGGCGATCTCGTTGTTCGGGGAGCACGCGGTGACGTTCTCGTCGACCTACATCCGTTCCTGTGTCGGCGCCGGGGACGTCGAACTCGCCGCCGAGGCGCTCGGGCGTTCGCACCGCGTGGAGGGTGTCGTGGTCCGGGGCGACGGCCGAGGCCGCGAGCTCGGGTTCCCCACCGCGAATGTCGCGCCGCCGATGTACGCGGCGATCCCGGCCGACGGTGTCTACGCCGCGTGGTTCACCGTGCTCGGCGCGGGTCCGGTGGTCGGGCAGGTCGTGCCGGGGGAGCGCTACCAGGCGGCGGTGTCGGTCGGGACCAATCCGACCTTCTCGGGTCGTACTCGCACCGTCGAGGCGTTCGTCCTCGATACCAGCGCCGATCTCTACGGCCAGCACGTCGCCGTCGACTTCGTCGGCCGCATCCGCGGGATGGTCAGCTATCCGGACATCAACGACCTCATCACCGCCATCGGCGACGACGTGGAGAAGACCCGCGGGATCCTCGCCGCGGACCCGAACGCCGCCGCGACCGACCGCTGACCGGACACGCACGTTCGCGTCCCTCCGCGCCGAGCGTGCGCGTCCTGGCGTCGAACGTGCGCGTCCTGGCGTCGAACGTGCACGCCTTGGCGTCGAGCGTGCGCATCTGTGCACGCTCGACGGGGATCTGTGCACGCTCGACGGGGATCTGTGCACGCTCGACGGGGAGGGGCACTGCCGCCGAGTCGCCGATTTGGGCTGGTCGGGGCGGTGCTGGTAAATTGGTCGATCGGCGTTGCTGCGGTCCGCGGTGGCGCGCCGCCTTCCGACATCCGGGTGGATGCCGACGGAGGGTCAAAGAGAACGCGGGACTGAGAATCCAGGAGTATCTCCATGGCACTGACTGCTGCCGAGAAGAAGACCATCCTCACCGAGTACGGGTTGCACGAGACCGACACCGGTTCGCCCGAGGCCCAGGTCGCGCTGCTCACCAAGCGCATCACTGACCTCACCGAGCACCTCAAGCAGCACAAGCATGATCACCACAGCCGTCGTGGTCTGCTGCTGCTCGTCGGACGACGTCGTCGTCTGCTCAAGTACGTCGCCAAGGTCGACATCGAGCGCTACCGCTCGCTGATCGAGCGCCTCGGCCTGCGTCGCTGAGACTCGAACACCTTCATCGTCATTTCGGCCGCCTCCGCCATCGCGGGGGCGGCCGAGACGTTTCCTGGACGGTCGGCCCACGATGATAGGCTGACCAGTGATCGTTGCCGTGAAAGTCCTGCTGGACGTGAGAACGACAGATCGGTCCTCGGTAGTGGCCGCCGGAACCCCGTTCCGGCCGCTTCGATCGAAGGCCGTCTGCGCAAGAACGACGGCGCGCACTCGATTCGCGCCGCGCACGACCGGCAGTGCTCTCTCGCCACGCTCCGAGCCGACCTCGGCGGTAGGTGCCGACGTGTGCACACGTCACGCTGCCGGACGGGACCGTCGGCCCGTACCACCACCGCGATCGCCGCAGGCGGCGGTCGACATGAAGGGACCACCTGAACCACATGACCGATGTGACCACCCCGGAGCAGGATTTCGACTCCGACTATGACGACGCGATCACCGAAGCCACCGCCGTCATCGACAACGGCAGCTTCGGTACCCGCACCATCCGCTTCGAGACCGGGCGTCTGGCCCTGCAGGCCGCCGGATCGGTGACCGCCTACCTCGACGACGAGACCATGCTGCTGTCCACCACCGCGGCATCGAAGCAGCCGAAGGAGCACTTCGACTTCTTCCCGCTGACCGTCGACGTCGAGGAGCGCATGTACGCCGCGGGTCGTATCCCCGGCTCGTTCTTCCGTCGCGAGGGCCGCCCGTCCACCGACGCCATCCTCACCTGCCGGCTCATCGACCGTCCGCTGCGCCCGTCCTTCGTCGACGGCCTGCGCAACGAGATCCAGGTCGTCGTGACCGTGCTGTCGCTCGATCCGAAGGACCTCTACGACGTCGTCGCGATCAATGCGGCGTCGGCCTCCACCCAGCTCGCCGGCCTGCCGTTCTCCGGCCCGGTCGGCGGCGTGCGTGTCGCGCTGATCCCGACCGAGGAGAACAAGGCCGGTCAGTGGGTCGCGTTCCCGACCGTCGAGCAGCTCGAGGGTGCCGTGTTCGACATGGTCGTCGCCGGCCGGATTGTCTCCGGTGAGGGAGACACCGCGGACGTCGCGATCATGATGGTCGAGGCGGAGGCCACCGAGAACGTCATCGACATCATCGCCGGCGGCGCCCAGGCACCGACCGAGGCGATCGTCGCCGAGGGCCTCGAGGCCGCCAAGCCGTTCATCGCCCGCCTGTGCGAAGCGCAGAAGGTGCTGGCCGCCGCGGCGGCCAAGGAGACCGGCGAGTTCCCGCTGTTCCCGCCGTATGAGTCCGATGTCTACGACGCCGTCGCGGGTGCCGCGACCGATCGTCTGGCGCAGATCCTGACGATCGCCGGCAAGCAGGAGCGCGACGACAAGACCGACGAGCTCAAGGCCGACATCCTCGGACAGCTCGGCGAGCAGTTCGAGGGTCGCGAGAAGGAGATCGGCGCCGCCTACCGCTCGCTGACCAAGAAGCTGGTCCGCCAGCGCATCCTCACCGACCACTTCCGCATCGACGGTCGCGGGATCACCGACATCCGGTCGCTCTCAGCCGAGGTCGCGGTCATCCCGCGTGCACACGGCAGCTCGCTGTTCGAGCGTGGCGAGACCCAGATCATGGGCGTCACCACCCTCGACATGGTGAAGATGGCGCAGCAGATCGACTCGCTCGGACCCGAGACGTCCAAGCGCTACATGCACCACTACAACTTCCCGCCGTATTCGACGGGTGAGACCGGCCGTGTCGGTTCGCCGAAGCGTCGCGAGATCGGGCACGGCGCGCTGGCCGAACGTGCTCTCGTGCCGGTGATCCCGAGCGTCGACGAGTTCCCGTAT
Source organism: Gordonia rhizosphera NBRC 16068 (assembly GCF_000298195.1). Classification (GTDB taxonomy): domain Bacteria; phylum Actinomycetota; class Actinomycetes; order Mycobacteriales; family Mycobacteriaceae; genus Gordonia; species Gordonia rhizosphera. The sequence goes on from NZ_BAHC01000154.1 coordinate 13,570, forward strand.
GCGATCCGTCAGGTCTCGGAGGCGTTGGGCTCCAACGGTTCCACCTCGATGGGTTCGGTGTGTGCCTCGACGATGTCGCTGCTCAACGCCGGTGTGCCGCTCAAGGCGCCGGTCGCCGGCATTGCAATGGGTCTGGTGTCCGACGAGGTCGACGGGCAGACCCGCTACGTCGCGCTGACCGACATCCTCGGCGCCGAGGATGCGTTCGGCGACATGGACTTCAAGGTTGCGGGCACCAAGGACTTCGTCACCGCCCTGCAGCTCGACACCAAGCTCGACGGCATCCCGAGCCACGTGCTCGCCGGTGCGCTGAGCCAGGCGAAGGATGCGCGGCTGACCATCCTCGACGTGATGGCCGAGGCCATCGACGAGCCCGACGAGATGAGCCCGTACGCCCCGCGCATCACCACCATCAAGATCCCGGTGGACAAGATCGGTGAGCTGATCGGGCCCAAGGGCAAGACGATCAACGGCATCACCGAGGAGACCGGCGCCAACATCTCCATCGAGGACGACGGCACCGTGTTCATCGGTGCCGCCGACGGCGAGTCGGCTCAGGCCGCGATCGACAAGGTCAACGCGATCGCCAACCCGCAGCTGCCCAAGGTGGGCGAGCGGTTCCTCGGCACGGTCGTCAAGACCACCGCGTTCGGTGCGTTCGTGTCGCTGCTGCCGGGCCGCGATGGTCTGGTGCACATCTCGAAGCTCGGCAAGGGCAAGCGCGTCAACAAGGTCGAGGACGTGGTGAACGTCGGGTCCAAGTTGCGCGTGGAGATCGCCGACATCGACGAGCGCGGCAAGATCAGCCTGGTGCCGGTCGACGAGGAGTCTGAGAAGGCTCCCGAGACCGTGGACGCCTAGGCGACGGGTACGCCGAACCGCCCTCCGTGTGACCCGCCGGCATTGCGCCGGCCGAGTCTACGGAGGGCGGTTCTCGTCATGTGATCGGGAAGTGTCGTGTGACCGGGAAGGTTTCGACTAACGTGAGCGACCACGGGCGCCGCCCGCACGGCGACAAACTGACCGTTCCGCTTCGCCGTGAGCCGACCGGGTCCGGTAACTCCACCGTCGATGATCTGATCGCGACCGAACCGGTCCTCGGGTCGCCGACGATGACGGTTCGTGAGGCCGCCGCGCTGATCACCGGCCGCGGCCAGAACTACGTGTTGATCCCGTTGGGGCAGGGCCGCTTCGGCCTTGCGACCGACGCCGACTTCCGGGCCCGGGTCATCGCGGAGGGACGCACCCTCGACACCCCCGTCGGTGATCTCGTCACCGCGGAGTGCCCGACGGTTCCCCGGGGGACCGCCGCGGTCGACGCGCTCACCGAACTGCTCGACCACGATCTGGCCGTGCTGCCGGTCGTCGACCCTGCCGGTGATGTCGTGGGTGTGGTGTCCGCGGCGGACTTCGTCGCCGCGCCGTCGGGGCCCGGAATCGCGTTGCGGGGACAGGTGTCGCGGGCGACGTCGGTCGAGGCGCTCATCTCACGCGCCCGCCGGGTGCCCTACCTGATGGCGGATCTGCTGCGCCGTAACGAGTCCGTACACGAGATCACCGCGATCGCCTCGCTGATCCACGACGCGGTGGTGCGGCGTGCACTCGAACTCGTGTTGGCCGGGCACCCCGACCTCGATCCCGGCGCCGTGACGTGGCTGTCGTTGGGCAGCAACGCGCGTCGCGAGCCGGTGCTCACCTCCGACGTCGACTCGGCGGTCTCCTTCGATGATTCGGTGACCGACGATCGGATCATCGCCTACCGCGCGGCGTTCGCGGAGATCGACGAGATCCTGCGTGGCGCGGGCATGACGGTCGACACCAACGGGGCCATTGCGTCGATGCCGCTGTTCGCGCGCACCCATGCGCAGTGGCGGTCGGCCGCGCGGCAGTGGCTGGACGCGCCGCTGGAGAACAAGGGCATGATCTTCACGTCGCTGCTGCTCGACGCCCGCCCGATCTGGGGTGATCAGGGCCTGTCGGCGGTGGCAGAGGTGTTCGCCGATCTGCGGGCGCATCCCGGCACACTGGCACTGCTGCTGCACGAGTCCCTGGCGGAGAAGGCGCGACTGCGGTCGATCCGTGACGTCCTGACCGGCCGGGCCGGCACCTTCGACATCAAACACCACGCGCTGACCCCGTTGGTCAACATCGCCCGATGGGCGGCGCTCAGCGTGGAGTCGACCGAGCTCGACACCCGGTCCCGGCTGCGGGCCGCCGCCGGTTCCCCGATGCTGCCCGACGATCACGCGAGAACCCTGATCGAGGTGTTCGATGTGCTGCAACGCATTCGGCTCACCTATCAGGTCGCCCAGTTCGACCGAGGCGAACCGGTCAGCGACGAGTTGGATATGAAACGGCTGTCGCCGCTGGACCGCAGCCTTGTCGCACAGGCGGTTCGCGAGGTCGCGGGCGCGCAGCGCCGGATGGGCAACCTGAGCCACTACTTGCCGATCACCGAACAGACGAGATGAGCTGAACGGATATGTGCCTGATCTTGTTCGCGTGGGACACCCATCCGGAGCTGCGGGTCGTCGTCGCGGCAAACCGCGACGAGTTCCATCGTCGCAGGACGCTGGCTCTGTCGCGCTGGCCCGACCTACCCATCATCGCCGGCCGCGACCGGCTCGCCGGCGGTACGTGGATGGGGGTGCGCGCGGAGCGGCCGTCGCGGGTCGCGATGGTGACCAACGTCCGCGACGGACTGCGCGCCGAGGTTGCCGGACCACATTCGCGCGGGGAGCTGCCGGTGCAGTTCCTCACCGGCACCGACGATCCCGAGTCCTTCGCGCGGCGGGTCGTCGAACGGGCCGAGGACTATCAGCCCGTGAACCTGCTCGTCGGCGACGACGACGAGCTGTGGTGGGCGACCAACTGGCCGCAGCCGGTGGCGCGGCGCGTCCCGCCGGGCGTGCACGGACTGTCCAACGGTGCGCTCGACAGTGACTGGCCCAAGGTGACCGACGGTGCGTCAGCACTCACCGAACTCGTCGCCGCGGATCGTCGGGACGCCTCGGTCGAACCGTACCTGGACCTGCTGCGCGACGAGACCCGCCCCGATGCCGCATTGCTGCCCGACACCGGCGTCCCCGAGGAGCGGGAGAGCGACCTGTCACCGATCTTCGTGAACATGCCCGGCTACGGCACCCGGGCATCGACGGTGCTGCGGGTGGGATACGACGGGCACGGCGAGATCACCGAGCGTCGTTTCGGGTGGCGGGGCCGGCAGCGCGGAACCACGACGATCCGATTCTGAGCGGGTCGAGTAGTCGCCGCTTCCCAAGGTGGTCGAGTGTCGCGAGCCGTTAGGCGAGCGATGTATCGAGACCGCCTGCGGCTAGGGTGGTCTCGATACGCCGGCTCGCAGGCTCGCGCGCTACTCGACCGGCGGTTAGAACGCCGCCACCGGGATATCCAGTGCCGCACCGACTTCCGGGCAGTAGAGTGCGCCGTCGTGGGTGGACAGCCCGGCCGCCAACGACGCGTCGTCGCGGCACGCCCGTTCCCAGCCCTGGTCGGCGAGCCGCAGCACATAGGGGAGTGTCGCACCGGTGAGCGCGAGCGTCGAGGTCCGTGCGACGGTCCCCGGCATGTTCGCCACGCAGTAGAACACCGTGTCGTGCACCCGGAACGTCGGGTGGTCGTGGGTGGTGGGGTGCGAGTCCTCGAAGCATCCACCCTGATCGATCGAGATGTCGACGAGCACGGCGCCCGGCTGCATCTGCGCGACAAGGCTGTTCGACACCAGAACCGGAGCCTTCGCGCCGGGCACGAGGACCGCCCCGATGACGAGGTCGGCCTCGCGAATGGCTTCGGCGAGGGCGAGTTTGGTGCTGTAGCGGGTGTGAACACGACCGGCGAACCGGGCGTCGATCGCGCGGAGCTTGGCGATGTCGAGATCGAAGACGGTGACCTGCGCCCCCATACCGACGGCGATGGTGGCCGCGTTGACGCCGCTGACACCGGCGCCGATGACGACGACGTCGGCGGGTTCGGTGCCCGGGACACCACCCATCAGGACGCCGCGGCCGCCCTCCGAGCGCATGAGGTGATACGCGCCGACCTGCGGAGCCAGGCGCCCGGCGACCTCACTCATCGGGGCCAGTAGCGGCAGCGACCCGTCGGCCGCGCGGACCGTCTCGTAGGCGATCGACGTCGTCTTCGATGCGAGCAGCGCCTCGGTGCACGGCCGGCTGGCGGCCAGGTGCAGGTAGGTGAACAGGGTCTGCCCTTCGCGCAGCAGTGGGTACTCCGACTCGATGGGCTCCTTCACCTTGAGCAGCAGATCGGCCTGCTCCCACACCTCCTCGGCGGTGGAAAGGATCTGCGCACCGGCCTCCTTGTAGTCGTTGTCGTGCATGGCCGAGCCCTCGCCGGCACCGGCCTGGATGACGACGTCGTGGCCGCGGTGATGCAGCTCGGCGACACCGGCCGGGGTGATGGCGACGCGGTACTCGTTGTTCTTGACCTCGGTGGGGATACCGATACGCATGACGGGTGCTCCTCGATGTGGGACTGGGCGTTCGCGACGCTGCGTGTGCCATCCAGCCTGAAGGAACATCGACACAACCACAATATTGATGGAGAAGATTCTCTAGAATGGCAATCTGAATGCAGAATATTCGACAAGGAGGTCTCGGATGCCACCCCCGCCGAAGGATGTTCGGGTCCCCGAAACCGCGCTCGACGACACCGACCGCACCCTGCTGCGACTGCTGCAGACCGACGCCCGGATGCCCAACAGCGAACTGGCCGCACGCGCCGGGATCGCACCCTCGACCTGCCATGGACGCGTACGCCGTCTGGTCGAGCTCGGCGTCATCCGGGGATTCTTCGCCGACGTCGACCCGGCCGCAGTCGGGCGCCCGCTGCGCGCGATGGTGGCGGTCAGTCTGCAGTCCGAGGCCCGCGGAGAGATCCGGCACTTCGTCGGCGAGATCGAGCAGGAGGACGCGGTGATCGACGTGTTCTTTCTGGCCGGGACCGACGATTATCTCCTGCACGTGGCCGCCGCCGACACCGACGGCCTGCGGCAGTTCGTCGAGGTGCTCAACGGGCGACCGGAGGTGGCCGGCACCACGACGTCCCTCGTGTTCGAGCACCGGCGGGGCGGTGCGCCGATCTTCTGAGGAGGGTCGCCGAATAGACTCGGAACCCGGATCGAGCGACACGAAGGGACATTCTGGCGATGGCAGCTGAAATTCGGGTTGGCGTGCTCGGCAGTGCGGGCAAGGTCGGGCAGGCGATCGTCGACGCCGTCGAGGCCGCCGAGGATCTGACGTACACCGTCGGCGTCGACAAGGGCGATTCGCTCGATGCGTTCGTCGAGTCCGACACGGCCGTCGTCGTCGACTTCACCCATCCGAGTGCGGTGATGGGCAACCTGGAGTTCCTCATCGGCAACGGGATTCACGCCGTCGTCGGCACCACCGGGTTCACCGACGAACGCCTCGCCCAGGTGCGTGCGTGGCTGGCCGACAGCCCGGGAACCGGGGTGCTGATCGCACCGAACTTCGCGATCGGCGCCGTGCTGACCATGCGGTTCGCTGCCCAGGCGGCGCGCTTCTTCGACTCGGTCGAGGTGATCGAACTCCACCATCCGCACAAGGCGGACGCCCCGTCGGGCACGGCGTATCGGACCGCCGCCCTGATCGCGGCGGCCCGGGCCGATGCCGGCGTGGGACCGAGCCCCGACGCGACCACCGACGAACTCGACGGCGCGCGCGGCGCCGTCGTCGACGGCGTGCACGTGCACGCGGTGCGGCTGGCCGGCCTGGTCGCCCATCAAGAGGTCCTGCTCGGGACCGCGGGGGAGACGCTCACCATCCGGCACGACTCCATGGACCGCACCTCGTTCGCCCCCGGCGTGCTGCTCGGCGCGCGCGAGATCGGCGGCCGGCCCGGACTCACCGTGGGCTTGGAAGAATTGATGGACCTCTGAGCGATATGGCTGCGGATCCGCAACGGCGCGACTCGCGCCCGATCGTCTGGACGATCGGGTTCTTCGTCGTCGCGCTGATCGTCTACTTCGTCCTGCTCGGGCAGCGCGGCATCGATCTGATCTCGTCGGGCACCGTCGCGGGGATCGGCCTGGGGATCGGTGTGCTCATCCTGCCGTTCATCGGCGCCTGGATGATCATTGCGACGTTGCGGGCCGGCATCGAACACCAGCGTCTGGCGCGGATCATGGCCGAGGAGGGGCGCGAACTCGACGTGTCGTCGCTGCCCCGGCGGCCATCGGGGCGCATCGAACGCGAGGCCGCCGACGAACTGTTCGCCCAGGTCAAGCAGGAGTGGGAAGCCGATCCGTCCGATTGGCACAACACCTACCGGATCGCGCGGGCCTACGACTACGCCGGTGACCGAAGCCGGGCCCGCGAGATGATGAAGCGGGCCGTCGCGCAGTTCCACGGGAAGTCGTCGTGAGTGGGTCGCCGGCGGTCAGAGGCCGTTGAGCACCTCGGTCATCTGCCGCGGCACGGACTCCGCGAGCCGGTTGAACGCGAGTTGTGCGATCGGGTTGACCGCTCGTGCCACGCCGTTGAACCGCACCTGCGCGTGGTAGGTCACCGAGGTGCGGTTGTCGGGCAGCACCCGGACCGACAGGTCGTCCGATGTGGTCGCCGTCTTGTTGGCGCCGACGAACACGAGACGGTCGGGATCGTCGACGGTGAGTTCATAGGTCAGCTCGGTGGTGATGCCGTAGAGCTTCGACACGTTGTGCCACCGGGTGCCGACGCCGATCGGGTCGGCACCGACCTGCTCACATCTCTGCGTGCCCGGGTCCCACTCGACGGCGTTGGCGAAGTCCCGCAGGTAGGCGACGATGACGTGCGACGGCTGTTCGACGGTGAAGGTGCGTGCGACGTCGACCATGGTGTTCTCCCTCGGTGTGCGGGTTCTCGATGTCGATCGCTATTCGGGGCGTGGCTGCCCTCGGATGGGTCGCCACGGGTCAGTGCGGGACTGGTGGATTCCTCGCGTCGTCTGCGGGTGGATGACGCGACGCGTGCCATGATCGGAGACACCCGGTGTCCCGCGTCGTGACGTGCGGGGCCTGGCCGGTGCCGCGATGTCGCACCTGAATCGAAGCCCGGAGCCCGTACCGACTACTGCCGGAGGTCAGCCGCGTGAGCCGTCTCCTGATCGTCCACCACACCCCGTCGCCGTTCTGTCAGGAGATGTTCGAGGCGGTCGTCGCCGGGGCGACCGATCCCGAGATCGAGGGTGTGGAGGTGGTGCGGCGGGCGGCGCTGTCGGTGTCACCGGCCGACATGCTCGCCGCCGACGGCTACCTCCTCGGCAGCCCCGCCAACCTCGGGTACATCAGCGGGGCCCTCAAGCACGCCTTCGACGTCTGCTACTACCCGATCCTCGACTCGACGAAGGGCCGCCCGTTCGGGCTGTACGTCCATGGCAACCAGGGGACCGAAGGTGCCGAGAAGGCCGTCGATGCCATCACGACCGGGCTGGGCTGGGTGAAGGCCGCCGAGTACGTGACGGTCTCGGCCAAACCGACCAAGGCCGACCTCGAGGCCTGTTGGGAACTCGGCGCGACGATCGCCGCCCAGCTCATGGGCTAGCCGCTCAGACGCCGATCGGGCCGCCGCCCTCGGGCCACACGGCGACCACCGACGGACGCGGCTGCGCGTCACCGCCGTCGGGCCAGTGCGAGTACGGGTTGGCCGCCGAGTGATCGTCCTGCTCGCCGGGGTGTTGCACACACACGATGACCCGGTCGGTGCCGATGATCGGACCGCAGGTCTCCGCGCCGCGGGGCACCGTCAGGAACTGCCTGGTCTGACCCCGGTTCGCGCCGTCGAGTGCAACCGCGAACAGGCCGTCGTTGCTGTCCAGCGCGTTGCCGTCGGTGGACACCCAGAGATTGCCGTGCGGATCGAAGGCCACGTTATCGGGGCAGGACATCGCGCTGACGGCGGTCTTGTCGAAGCCACCGTAGTAGGTGTCTGCCTCGGCCGGGTCACCGCAGACAAGAAGCAGATCCCAGGTGAAGTCGGTGCCGAGATGGTTGTCGGAGATCTCGATGATCTGGCCGTTCGTGTTCTCGTTGCGCGGGTTGGCCTCGTCGGCGGCCGCCTTGCCGTCGGTGCCGCGCTTGCTGTTGTTGGTCAGCGCGCAGTAGACCTTGCCGCTGCGCGGGTTGGCCTCGATGTCCTCGGGCCGATCCATCTTGGTGGCGCCGGCGGTGTCGGCGGCGGTGCGGGTGAACACCGCGACCTGGGCGGGGGACATCCCGCCGACATGCGAGGTGGCATTTCCGTCGGCGGCGACGGTGAGCAGCGGGGTCCAGGTGCCGGTGCCGGAGAAACTCCCGTTCGGCGGGAGGGTGCCACTGCCGTCGATGGCGTCCGGGTCGTTGCCGGTGAAGGTCGCCACGTACAGTGTGCCCTCGTCGAGGATGCCGGTGTTGTGGGCCCGCGCGGTCGCCGAGACCCCGGTCTTCATCTTCCGGCTGGAGACGAACTTGTAGATGTACTCGAAACGCTCATCGTCGCCGCTGTAGGCCACGACGGTGCCGGCGCCCGGGCCGGATCCGACGACGTGGATGGTCGCGGACTCGTGCTTGAGCCGGCCGAGCGCGCTGTGCTTGATCGGCGTCGACGTCGGATCGTGCGGGTCGACCTCGACGACGTAGCCGAACCGGTTGGCCTCGTTGGGTTCCTTCGCCAGGTCGAAGCGGGGGTCATAGAGACCCCACTGGTGGTAGTCGCCGTCGTCTTCGAAACCGTAGCGCTCGAGGTGCTCGACCGCTGCAGTTCCGGTGACGGCCGAGGCGTTGGAGAAGTAGCCGTTGAAGTTTTCCTCGCCCGACAGCATCGTGCCCCACGGGGTGATACCACCCGAGCAGTTCGCGATGGTGCCGGCCACGGTCATACCGGCGGGGTCCGCCGTGGTGCGCACATACTCCGACCCGGCGGCCGGCCCGGTCAGCCGGAACGGGGTGTCGGCGGTGATGCGGCGATTGCGGGGACCGACCACGGCGGTGAGTTCACCGCTGCCCGGCGTCGCGGTCACCTCGAGCACGGTGATGCCGTGGGCGGCCTTGGAGATGAGGGCCTGCTGCTCGGTGGGTTGTTTCTCGACGTAGTCGGTGAACATGAACGCCTCGGAGGTGTACTCCTGGTTGACCACCATGTAGTAGTGGTTCGACACGCCCTCGATCGGGATCAGTCCCGCGAAGTCGTTGTTGAAGCCGAACTGACCGGCCTGTGCCTCGGGCGTCTGGTTGTCGAAGTCGAACTCCGGGGCGCCGGGGATCACCGGGTCGCCCCAGCGGATCACCACCTGCTGGGTGTAGCCCTCCGGGATCACCAGCGCGTCCTCGGTGTTCGCGGCGACCGGCGTGAAGTCCATGCCCTGCGGGGGCGTCGGGGCGGCGCTCGACGACGTGAGGGCGGCCGGGTCGTCGGAGCCGCACGCGGCGAGCAGCGACGTGGCGCCGATCGCCACCGCAGCACCGGCCGACGACCGCAACACCGCGCGGCGGGAGACGTCCGCGCGCAGGACATCCCGGAAATACGGGTTGTCGCTGGTGTTCCCCGGTTCGTGCCGGCAGGCCTCGCCGCACTTGTACTGGCAGGTCACGCGCGCGCGGCCGGAGCCGCCGGGGGTGGCGTCGGACGAGGTGAACAGCGGAAGCGGGATACGCACGGTGAGGTCCCCCAAAGGTCGGTGGTCGGCCCCGTGTTATCGAGACCTCCGCTCACGCTAGGTCTCGCTCGGAACGGGCGGGCGATCGCCACGTGAACTGGCGACAAACACCACGGCCTCGTCCGCCCGCGGCTGACCGTGGCGTGACGGTCGCCGCGCAGATGATGGAAGGCTGACGCCGACCACGCCGCCCGCGATACCGTGACATCGGCTGATCAGGGAACCAACCGATCAGGACACACCAGCCGAAACCACGGCAGGAGCCGCGATGTCAGATCTCAAACCTTGCATCCACACCCTGCCGGCGTGGACCGCGGCGGGTATTCGGGCGGTCGTCCCGATGTCCGAACTGCCGACCGTGTTCCCGGAAACCTTCGACAAGGTCGCCCGGCTGGTCACCGCGGCGGGAGGAATGGTGGTCGGGCCGGCCTACGCCCGGTACTTCGGGATGCCCACCGACGTCGTCGACATGGAGATCGGCTTCGGTATCGCGGCGCCGGTGGAGTCCGAAGAACTCGTGGTCACTGCGCATCCCACCCGCCGCGCGGTGATCGCGACTCACATCGGCCCCTACGACACTCTCGCGGAGAGCTACGAGAAGCTGATGCCGTGGCTTGAGAGTCAGGATCTCGATCTGGACGACTCCATGTTCGAGTTCTACGACACCGGCCCGGAAGTCCCGCCGGCGGACACGGTGACCCGCCTGGTCTTCCCGCTGGATTGAGTCGACGGGGTCGGGATGCGCGCCGACTCCCGCACCGCGCCCCGCAATTCCGTTGGTCTGGCCTATGCGGAGACCCGCGCCGTCGTAGCGTGTCCGGCATGGCTAATGACGACGCGGGGACGTTTGCGACCGACCGGGAACGGATCCGTGCGATGGATGCCGTCTTCCTCGACGTCGAGGAGCCGGGACCCTCGGTCGCCATCGGGTCGGCCATCGTGGCCGACGGGCCGGCACCCACTTTGCAGGAGACACGCGATTTCGTCGCGTCCCGGATCGCTCTGACCCCGCGACTGCAACAGCGAATCGTGCCGTCGTCATTGCGAATCAGGCGGCCGGTGTGGGAGCACGTGGAGGCCGACCTGACCCATCACATCCGGGAGATCGACATGGGCGGCGACGGCAGTGATGCCGCGCTCGAGCAGGTGGTTTCGCGCATCATGGAGATCCCGCTGGACTTCGATCGCCCGCTGTGGGACATGCATCTGCTCACCGGGTTGGGCGACGGCTTCGGGATGGTCACCAGGATCCATCATGTGGTGGCCGATGGGCAGGGCTCGGTGTTGGTGCTCGGTCACCTGCTCGATACCGATGCCGACGGAACGACCACACTCACCGATGCCCTCCTCGCCGCGGGCAACAGATCGCCGGCGAGGTCCGGCACGGAGGGCTCGGCTCGGGACCATCTGATCGCATCCGTCGCCGACGGCGGAGACCGGTTGATGCGCGCGCTGCGCACGTCGCTCCACCCGGGCGAGGCTGCCACGGCGATGGTCGACGCTGGACGCAAAGCCGGGGAACAGTTCGTCAGCACCGCCGAAGCGGTTCGTACGTGGACCACGCCGCGGTTCGGCTCGCTGATCGGCGGTTCGCCCGGGGTGCGGCGCCACTGGCATATGGCGCAGGTGCCGATAGCCGATGTGAAGGCGCTCAAGAACGCGTTCGACTGCACGCTCAACGATGTCGTCATGGCGCTGGTATCCGGCGGCTACGCACTGATGATGCAGCGCCGGGACCAACCGACCGACGGCAAGTACCTCAAGGTCGTCATCCCGGTCTCGGTCCGGGCGCCGCTCGATGTGACCTCGAACAACCAGGTGTCCGGACTGCTCACCCAACTACCGGTGAGCGGGACGGCGGTCGAACGACTGACCTGGATCAAGGGTCATATCAACAAGGTGAAGCATTCCGGTGAGGCCGAGTCGATCAAGGCCATCACGGATATGTTCAACGTCGCTCCGGCCGCCATCCAGACGGTGGCCGTCCGTCACCGTGGACCGCTACCGGAGTGGATGGTCGACACCCTCGTCACCAACGTCCCCGGTCCGCCCTTCCCGATCTACTACCAGGGCAGACGTGTGCGGCAGATGTTGCCGACCGTCGCCCTCGGCCGCCCGTTGTGGTGCCTCGTCGCCGTCATCTCGTTCGGCGAAGAGCTGAGCTTCGGCATCTCGACCGGGGAAGGCGGTGAGCAGGCCGGTCGAGACATCCGCGAGGGCATCCTGCAGACCTTGTCGGAGCTGCAGGAGGCTTCGAGCTGAGGAGTCGCGGAAGTCATCGCGACCGGCCGGCGACCGGGCGTCCGAAGGTGGTGTGAACGCCGCAGTACGCGTGTTGTCGAAGTTGGGTTGTTCGCTCGATGACCGAAGGATTGCGACGTCCTAGCGTGATGGTCACCGGCATCCGATCGAGCCGACGGAGGTGTGGACAATGGCCGGCACAACCACTCAAGAGTTCGAGACCCTGGTGATCGGGGGTGGCCAGGCGGGGCTTGCCATGGCATACCACCTCGTACGTCGAGGTCGTTGCTGTCTGGTCGTCGACAAGAACGATCGAGTGGGTGACGTCTGGCGTAAGCGCTGGGATTCACTGCAACTGTTCACGTCGAACCGCTACAACGGGCTGCCAGGTATGCCCTTCCCGGGTTCTCGATGGTCCTACCCGCACAAGGACGACGTGGCCGACTACCTGGAGGAATACGCGGCGCGATTCGCACTGCCGATTCGGACCCGGGTGGCCGTGGAACACCTCACGCGCCGCGAGCAGCGATTCGAGGCCGTGGCCGGCGATCAGGTGTTCCTCGCCGACGCCGTCGTCGTGGCCACCGGCGCTTATCACACGCCGCGAGTGCCCGACTTCGCATCCGAACTCGCCGACGACATCACACAACTGCACTCCAGCCGCTACCGAAATCCGTCCCGACTTCGACCCGGCGGTGTGCTGGTGGTGGGCGCGGGCAATTCGGGTGCCGAGATCGCCCTCGAGTTGTCGCACGGCCATCACGTGTGGCTGTCGGGACGTGACACCGGCCATGAACCCACGAGTAGGGGCACCGTCCCCGATCGAATCCTGATGCCGCTGATGTGGTTTGCCGCTTCGCACGTACTCACCGTCGGGTCGCCGATCGGTCGCCGGGCGCGCGACCATTTCCTACACCCTCCACGCGGCATACCCCTGGGTGGGGTACGCCCCCGCGGCCTGGTCAAGGCCGGCATCGAGCGTGTCCCGCGGGTGGCCGGCGTGCGCGACGGACGGCCGGTTCTCGACGACGGGACGGTGCTCGACGTCGCGAACGTCGTGTGGTGTACCGGCTTCGACCCCGACCTGTCGTGGATCGATCTGTCCCTGATTCTCGAGGACGGCTATCCGAGGAACGATCGAGGATCGATCACGACCGAGCCGGGCCTGTACTTCATCGGGCTGCCATTCATCCGATCGCTCGGCTCCGCGCTTCTCGGTGGGGTCGGGCGTGACGCCGCCGACCTCGCGGCTCGGATCGACGACCGACTGGAATCGGCGCAGGCCACCGCGCAAACTGATCTGACACACGGCTTCCGATGATCGTCCGCGCGATTGCGGCACCGAACGTTGTCGGTGCCGTGTCCTAGTCTCGGAGCCAACGCAGGATGAGTTGAGCTTCAGACCACCTCAGAGACAAGGCCCACGTGGGCCGACGATGACGACGAGTAGCGATTTCGGATAGATCCTGCGGCCGTATCCGTCGCGCCGGAAGGCTTGTCGTGTCGTCTGTGTTGGCCTCGCCCTCGCCGTGGCCCGAGCTCCCGCTCGGGTTTCTCGGCGACGTCGAACCCGACTACCCCGACGAGACACCGCTCAACGACATCCTGCTGGCGATGGCCGAGCTCGACCGGGGCCAGGCTTTTCTCGCCTACGCCGACTACCGGTTCGCGGCGGTCACCTACGACCGCCTCGTCGCCGCCCGGGAAGAGACGGACGGCTATGTGGTCGACGGATTCGCCGATTGCGCGGCGCGCATCGCGAAGCTGCGCGGGATGACCCGCCACGCCGCGGAAGTGTTGCTCAACGACGGTGTCGCGCTGCGTGACCGGCTGCCGTCGGTGCTGGAGTGCTTGCGCGACGGGATCATCGGGCCGTGGCATGCCAAAGCCGCGGTGGCGCGCACCGACCTGCTCGCCGATTCCGCCGCCGCGCCGCTGGTGGACGCCGAGATCGCGGCGGTGCTGCGCGGCCGGAAGGGGACATGGTCGCGCTCGCGGTTCCGCGACATGATCGACCGCATCGTGTTCCGCCACGACCCCGACGCGGTGCGGAAGCGCCGCAGGCGCGCGCTCGACGACCGCGGCATGTGGACCACGCCGCGCGAGGACGGCACCGCCGAGATCACCGGACTGATGTCGGCGGAAAACGTGCGGATCGCCGCGGCCGCGGTCACCGCGCTCGCCGACTCGGCCTGCGACCACGACGGCCGCACCAGACCGCAACGCGCCTCGGACGCAATGTTCGCGCTGTTGTCGGGCACCCCCTTCGAATGTCAGTGCGGGCGCGACGACTGCAAGGCCCAGATCCCCGAACCCGGCACCCTGCCGCCCACAGACGCCAAGATCGTGCTGCACGTCGTCTGTGACGAGGGCACGCTGAACGGGACCGCGGCGAACGCCGGGTTCATGGACGGGCACGGGGTGATCTCCGACGAGCATGTACGTGACATCGCCGCCCGCGCGGATACGGTCATCAAACCGCTCGTACCGCGCGGCACCGCCGAGAACGCCGACGGCACGTTCACCCTGCCGGCCCACCTGCCGTCGGACCCCTACCGGCCGTCGGCGGCGCTGGACACCCTGGTGCGGGTGCGCGACGGCTACTGCGTCGACCCGGGCTGCACGAAGTCCGCGTGGGAATGCGACCTCGACCATGTCAGCGAATTCGACCACGACGACCCTGCGCGGGGTGGGCAGACGACCTCCGAGGACATGAACGCGAAATGTCGCGCCGATCATCTGCTCAAGACCTTCGGGGACTGGCTCGACGACCAGGGCCGCGATGCCGACGGGCGGTTGTTCACCGAGTACATCACCCCCGAGGGCCTGGTCATCCCGGGTGAGGCCGAGACCAACGAGGACCTCTTCCCCGGACTGCGACGGATCCGGCTCGCCGCGCCACCCCAAGCGCCGCCACGGACCCCGCGGATGCCACCGACCCCGCCGACGCCACCGACCCCACCGAACTCGCCGACCCCACCGAACTCGCCGACACCACCGACAGCCGCTGACCGTCCGACCCGCGCGAACACCCGTCGGGCGAACAAGCACGCCCGACGGCGATCGGAACGGGCTCGCAACCGCCGACGCCGCAACGACGACCCGCCGCCTCCCTTCTGACGTGCGGTGGCTGCACGAGCGCGGGGTGAGTCAGCGCAGGGGATCGCCGACCGAGACCGCCACCTCGGGGCACAATCCGGTGTTGAGGACGCGGGCGGCGTCGCGGGCGATCGCGGCGTCGTAGAACCCCACCACACGACGGTGGTCGTCGGCCGTGCGCACTTCGTAGTAGCGCTCTGACGTGCTGTCCTCCACCGTGATGACACGGTAGTGATCGAGGCGCAGTTCGCTCAGCGCTTGGGTCCGGTCGCCGTCGACGGCGGCGCTGATCGCCCGCTCGGGGAGTTGGGCGAAATGCGCCAGGTGGACGAGTTCGGATGCACGCGCGGGAGCCGTGGTGCTTGCGTACGCGATCTCGGTGAGGAGTGCGGTCGCGAGTGCGGTGTCGTTCATTTCGAGTCAAGCTTTCTATCGGGTTATTCGATGTGCGGGCACCATTGACCGTCATATCCACGGTAGGCCCCGGCGTTGAGAAAACCCGCTGAACAAAATGCACTTCACAGCCACTTCGTGGCGGTGTCGCACAACACAATTGGGGCCCAGAGGTGCTCGGCGGCGGCCGTCCGACTCCATCCACGCACATCCGCCACATGATTGTGGATCGACCTGGAGACCGCGGGAGATGACCGTCACACGGACGAACCGGCCCTCGAGGCCTCACCCGAACGTCAGGCCGTACTTCTCGATCAACGGACTGGTCTGTTCCAGATCGACCTCACAACCGTGTGAGGCCACCAGTCTGTCGAACTCGGTATCGGAGACACCGCGGTCGATCCTGCGGAACAGGTCCTCGAGCCCGCCCGGGGTGATCAGCTCGATCAGCCGGGCTGGAGTGCCGTCGGCATTCCAGAAGGTGTGCCACTCACCGCGCGGCTTGAGAACCAGGTCACCGGGTTCGGCGATCACCTCGACGCCGTCGAAGATCGCGCCGATACGGCCCTCGAGGACGAAGCTGTACTCATCTTCGTTCCGGTGTCGGTGCACAGGTGCGGCGATCGCGCGCGGGGCCAGGAGATGTTCGACGACGGCGAGTCTTCCGTCTGTCTGCGTGGAGTCGAGGAGGAACCGGTCGCGGACACCATCGATCGGACCGAGAAGCTCGCCCTGCGCGGGGCGGATGAAGCGTGAGGTGGTCATACCCGATACAGTGCTCGTCCGGCCGCCGATCACGACATTCCACAAATCTGGCATTTACGCCCTGGCGCTACTCTGGCACGCTGTCATTATGTCCGCTGACCTGCTCGAACGCAGCGCGGCCAAGATCATTCGACTCGCCGCGAGCGGGCTCGACGTCGCAACGTTCTGGCGCGAATGCAGTGATGTGATCACGCGGGTGGTCCCGGGCTACTCGCAGCCGTGCTGGTTCACGTTCGATCCGGCATCGCTCTTGGTGACAAGCCACTTCGACCCCGCCGTGCCGGAACTCTCGCCGGACTATCTCGCATACGAATACGGCCACGACGACATCTGGAACATGGCGGCTGTCGCCCGCTCCGGCCGCCGCACGGCAACCGTCCACGAGCTGACCGACGGTGATCCGCGGAATAGCGAGTGCTGGCGCTCGTTCGTCGCTGCGTACGGCGCCGACCAGGAGTTGATGGTGCCACTGCGCAACCGCGGCGGGGTCGTGTGGGGCACCGTGTCGGTCTTTCGTGAATCCGGGCGGCCGGTGTTCTCGGCGACCGAACGAGGCTTCCTCGCCGATGTCGCGGGTGCGCTCGCGGAGGGTGCGCGGAGAGGCTTGCTGATCGGCGAATCGACCGACCGTGAGAACCACCTGGCACCGAGCCTGATCGTGCTCGACGAGGATCTGACGGTGCAATCGATGACCCCTGGCTCTGCCGAGCTTCTCGAAAGCCTTCCGGGTTGCTCGGCCTCGCAGTTGCCGAGCGTCGTCACCTCGGTCGCCGCCCGGACTCTGTCCACGAGTCGGTCCGAGTCGAATCCCGGCGAGGTGTCCGTGGCTCGTGTCCGAGACGAGACCGGTCGATGGCTGACGATTCACGGTGCACCCATGCTGACCGACGGGATGAGTCGGGTCGCGATCATCGTCGAGCAGACCGACCCGGATCGCCTGGCGCCGCTGCTGATGGACCTCTACGACCTCACCGAACGTGAGAAGGACGTGACTCGGATTGTGCTGCAAGGATTCTCGACGAGCGAGATCGCCGCCGACCTCCTCGTTTCCCCACACACCGTGCAGCAGCACCTGAAGAGCATCTTCGACAAGACCGGAGTGAGCAGCCGCCGCGAACTCGTCGGCAAGATCTTCTTCGCCCACTACGAGCCGCGCCTTCGTGACAACGAACGCCGCACGGCGCGGACGAAGCCGATTCGAGGGGGACTGGTCGCGCCGCGTGCCTGCCGGCCCGGCGCTCGCCCGTAGAATCGTCCTCGTGAGCACGGCCATCCGAGACATCACGCCGCCGGGCGTCATCCCCACGCCCTACGAGGACCTGTTGCGGCTGGTCCTCGAGGAGGGCACGCCCAAGGCGGACCGCACCGGCACCGGGACGCGGAGCCTGTTCGGTCGCCAGCTGCGCTACGACCTGGCCGAGGGCTTCCCGCTGATCACCACCAAGAAGGTGCACCTCAAATCGATCGTCTACGAACTGCTGTGGTTCCTGCGCGGCGACTCCAACGTGCGGTGGCTGCAAGAGCGCGGGGTGACGATCTGGGACGAGTGGGCCGACGACGACGGGGAACTGGGCCCCGTCTACGGCGTGCAGTGGCGCAACTGGCCGACACCGTCGGGCGAGCACATCGACCAGATCTCGGCGGCTTTGGATCTGCTCAAGACGAACCCCGATTCCCGCCGCAACATCGTCTCCGCATGGAACGTCGGGGAGATCCCGCAGATGGCGTTGCCGCCCTGCCACGCCTTCTTCCAGTTCTACGTCGCCGACGGCAGGCTGTCGTGTCAGCTGTATCAGCGCAGCGCCGACCTGTTCCTCGGCGTGCCGTTCAACATCGCGTCGTATGCGCTGCTGACCCACATGATGGCGCAGCAGGCCGGCCTCGACGTCGGAGAGTTCGTCTGGACCGGCGGCGACTGCCACATCTACGACAACCACGTCGAGCAGGTGCGGTTGCAGTTGTCCCGTGAGCCCTACCCCTACCCGACGCTCGATCTCCGCAAGCGGGAGTCGATCTTCGACTACGACTTCGACGACGTGACGGTCGTCGGCTACCGGGCACACCCGGGTATCAAGGCACCGGTGGCGGTCTGATGGCCACCACGATCACGCTTCTCTGGGCGCAGGACCGCGTCGGCGCAATCGGTCGCGCCAACACCATCCCGTGGCGGGTCCCCGAGGACATGCGCCGGTTCCGGGAGCTGACCGGCGCGCACCCCGTCGTCATGGGACGCCGAACCTGGGAGTCGTTACCGACGCGGGTCCGCCCGCTGCCCGGACGGCGCAACGTCGTCATCAGCAGGTCGGTGGGATTCACCGCCGAGGGCGCCGACGTCGTGCACTCGATCTCCGAAGCGCTCGATCTCGTCGAGGGGCCGGTCACCGTGATCGGCGGCGGCCAGATCTACGAGGCGTCGATGGCCTTGGCGACCCATCTGCGGATCACCGAGATCGACATGCTGGTCGAGGGCGCCGACGCGTTCGCACCCGAGATCGATCCCTTCGCGTGGGAGGTCGGCGAGACCGGGGAGTGGCAGTCGTCGAGCACCGGCGTGCGCTACCGCTTCGTCGATTATCTCCGGCACCGGGCGGGCGTGTCGGGTCGACGGGAATCCTGACGCGGGGCGTATGGGACGCACCGATCTCTCTGCCGCCCAGGCGCGGCGGATCGCCCTCGCGGCACAGGGATTCACCGATCGGCGGCCGTCGGGCAAGCCGACACTCGCGCATCTGCGCCGAGTGCTGTCGCGGATCGGGCTGTTCCAGATGGACTCGGTCAACATCGCGGCACGCGCCCACTACCTGCCGATGTTCAGCCGGTCGGGACCCTACGACCGTGCGATCCTGGACCGCGCCGCGTGGCGACCCGGGCGGGGCGAGCGCCTCCTCGTCGAGTACTGGGCGCATGAGGCGGCGCTCATCCCGGTCACCGACTGGCCGCTGTTCGGTTGGCGCCGAGAGGAATTCCGCGACGGCCGCTATCGGCACACCCGAGACATCATGCGCCGTAACCGAGATCTGGCGCGCGACGTGCACGCGGTCATCGTCGACGCCGGGGCAAGCACACCTCGACAGATCGAGGACCATCTGGGCATCGATCGTTCCCCCGGGGTGCGCGGCGGGTGGTGGCACCGCGGCGAGGTCAAACATCTGTGTGAGGCGCTCTTCGCGGCCGGCGAACTCTCCGCGATCCGCGACGAGAACTTCACGCGGCATTACGATCTCACCGGGCGGATAGTCGCACCCGAACTCGTCGAGGACACCGTCGACAGGGCCGAGGCACACCGACGGCTGACCGCCCGGGCTGCGCGATCGCTCGGCGTCGCGACGATCGCGGACCTCGCCGACTACTACCGCACCAAGCCCGCCGAGGTCCGCGGTGCCGTCGCCGACCTCGTCGACACCGGAGAACTTGCCCCGGTCGGCGTCGAGGGCTGGCGCGATCCCGCCTACCTGCGTCCCGAAGCCGCGATCCCGCGACGGGTCGACCGCTCTGCGATCCTCTCACCCTTCGACCCGCTGGTGTTCTTCCGTCCACGCGCGGAACGTCTGTTCGACTTCCGCTACCGCATCGAGATCTACGTGCCCGAACACAAACGGGTGCACGGCTATTACGTGCTGCCCTATCTGATGGGCTCCGACATCGTCGCCCGGGTCGACCTCAAGGCCGACCGCAAGGGTTCGACGCTGCTGGTCCTGGCGGCCTTCGTCGAACCTGGACGGTCGAAAGATGCTGTCGCCGAGAGTCTCACCGCGGACCTGGCGTCGATGGCGCGCTGGCTGGGTCTGGGCCGCGTCTCGATCGGTGACCGAGGCGACCTGGTCGATTCGCTACGCCGCGTGTCGGGTTGAACGCCGCGCCACCGACCGCGACGATCAGGACCCGGTGCGCACCACCATCTTTCCGACGTTTTCCCCGCGCATGAGTCCCAGGAAGGCATCCACCGAGTTCTCGATGCCGTCGACGACGGTCTCGTCGTGCACGACCTTCCCGTCGGCGAACCACTGGCCCATCTCGCCCCGGAAGGCCGGCGCCTGGTCGAAGTAGTGGCCGATGGTGAACCCGGTCAGCGTGAGGCCGCGGGTGATGATGTTGGCCATGTTCGACGGTCCCGGGGTGCGGGTGGTGCTGTTGTATTGCGCAATCGCCCCGCACAGCGCGGCCCGGCCGCCGTCGTTGAACGAGTCCAGCGCGGCCTCGAGGTGCTCGCCGCCGACGTTGTCGAAGTAGACGTCGATGCCGTCGGGGGCGGCATCGCGGAGCTGCTCGCGGATGGATCGATCGTCCTTGTAGTCGAACGCCGCGTCGTATCCGTAGCGCTCGGTCAGCAGCGCGACCTTCTCCGGTGTTCCGGCCGACCCGATGACCCGCTTCGCGCCCTTGAGCTGGGCGATCTGTCCGGCAGCGGTGCCGACGGCGCCGGCCGCCCCCGAGATGAACACGGTGTCACCGGGCTGCATCCGGGCGATGGTCAGCAGTCCGACGTAGGCGGTCAGGCCGGTCATACCCAGCACGCCGAGGTACACCGACGACGCCGCGTTCGCCGGCGGCTCGGGCAGCGCGCGGAAACCGTCGGCGTCCTCCTGGACGACGTCGCGCCACCCGTACTGGTGGGACACGAGCGTCCCCACCGGGAGTTCGTCGACCGTCGTCTCGACGACCCGGCCGACCGCTCCGCCCGTCATCGTCGCGTCGAGGGCGAACGGCGGGATGTAGCTGCGCGTGTCGATCATCCGGCCCCGCATATACGGGTCGACCGAGACGAACTCGTTGACCACGCGGACCTGCCCGGGCGCGAGATCTCCGTATTCGACGGTGACCGTGCGGAAGTCGTCGGCGGTCGGCCATCCCACGGGCCGGTTGACGAGCTGGATCTGGGTGCTGGTGGCGGTCATCGCCACCTCCCTTCGACATTATTGTGGACTGATCGGTTCACAATAGGGCTACACTGGTGCCGACAGCAAACAGCGAGTGAGCGCGAACCGGTTGGAGAGACATGGGTAGGACGCAGGGCTACGACACCGCCGAGGTCGTCGGGGCAGCGCGGAACCTGTTCTGGCAGAGAGGTTTCGATGCGGTCTCGGTCGCGGACGTGCAGCAGGTCACCGGGCTGTCGCGATCGAGCCTCTACCACGCGTTCGGCAGCATGCGCGGCTTGTTCGACGCCGCCGTCACCGACTATCTCGACACCGTCGTGCGCCCGCGGCTTGCGCCTCTGCGATCCCCCGACGTCGCCCCCTCCGCGCTCGTGGACTACCTGACCGGGCTGTCGGCGGCGATCAACCGACTCGGCGACGGCCCGGAGCCGACCGGTTGCCTGCTGGTCGGCACCGCCGCCACCTCCCTCGGGGACGACTCGGCGGTCCGCCAGGTCGTCGCCGCCTACCACGCAGAACTGCTCGAGGCGGTGACCGCGGGGGTGCGGGCGCGATACCCGGACATCGACGAGCTCGGTGCGGGCGCCCGGGCACGGATCGTCACCGGTTCGATCATCGCGGCGATGACCCTCGCGCGTGTCGATCGCACCGAGGCGATGCGGCTGCTCGACGCGACCGTCGGCACGCTCACCGATGATCACGCCTGACCTGTGGTGGCCCAGCGGTGCGCCGACCGTGCCGGGATGACATGCTGTGTCCTCGACAGCGAATGGATCGGAAGGGCGCTGATGACGGTTTCGTACCAGGGCAGGGACTACGCACTGGTGATGTTCGACCTCGACGACACGCTGGCACCGTCGAAGAGCCCCTTGCCCGAGGAGATGGCGGCGCTTCTGACCAGGATGCTCGACACCACGCTGGGCTGCGTGATCTCCGGTGGACGATTCGAGCAGTTCCAGACCCAGGTGGTCGAGCGGCTCGGCACCTTCGCCGGTGCGGCGAACCTGCACATGATGCCCACCTGCGGGACTCAGTACGTGCGCTGGTCGGGTACCGAGTTCGAGACCGTCTACGCGGAGTACCTGTCCGACGACGAGAAGAAGCGTGCCCTCGACGTCCTCGAGACCGGGGCCAAGGAACTCGGACTCTGGGAGACCGACACCTGGGGCCCGATCCTGGAGGACCGGGGCAGCCAGATCACCTTCAGTGCGCTCGGTCAGTCCGCACCTGTCGACGCGAAGGCCGCGTGGGACCCGGGCGGGGCGAAGAAGGAACTCCTGCGGGCCCACGCCGCCGAGCGGCTACCCGACCTCGAGGTGCGCAGCGGCGGCTCCACCTCGGTCGACGTCACGAGGAAGGGCATCGACAAGGCCTACGGTGCCCGCAAACTGATGGACATCCTCGACCTCGGGATCGACGACATCCTGTTCTTCGGTGATCGGCTCGACGAGGGCGGTAACGACCGGCCGGTCAAAGATCTCGGGATCGAGTCGATCGCGGTGCACGGCTGGCAGGACACCTACGCGAAGTTGTCGGCCATCGTCGACGGTACGGGCCGGTCGTAGTCTAGAGGTATGCCGAGTTCGGCCGCGCAGCTGGTCGAAACCGCGCAGGCGGCCGCCGACGCGGGCGACTGGCTGACGGCACGAAGCGCGTTCGAGGAGCTGGCGGCGCGACAGCCCGGTGCGGAGGCGTTCGCAGGGCTGGGTGACGTGCTGTGGTGGCTCGGGGAGACCGACGATGCGGTCCGCTATCAGGAACGCGCCTATGCGGCCTTCCGGCGCCGCGAGGACTTCGTGAACAGCGTCATGATCGCCGTCGCCCTGTACCTGATCTATCGGGTCAGTCTGGGCAACACGGCCGCCGCCCGGGGGTGGCTGTCGCGGGCAGGACATCTGGTCACCGAATCCCATCTGGTTCCGCTGGCAGGGTGGGTCGCTCTCGTTCGCGCACACGACAGCGTCGACGCGCTCGCGGCCGAACGCCTCGCGACCGAAGCACGCGAGATCGCCACCCGTTTCGGCGACCGGGATCTCGAGCTGTGCGCCCTCAGCCAATTGGGTACGGCACTGGTGGATCAAGGTCGGGGAGCGGACGGGGCGATACTGCTCGACGAGGCGATGGCGGCGTCGCTCGCCGGGGAGGCCACCCGGCCCCACACGGTCGTCTACGCGAGCTGCAACCTCATCACCGCCTGCGCCCAGAGCGCCGAGCCGGAGCACGCAATGCAGTGGATCCGGGCCGCCGATGATTTCGAACAACGGTTCGGCAACCCACACCTGTACACGACCTGCCGGGCACAGGAGGGGGCGGTGCTCTTCGCGGCCGGGGACTGGTCCGGCGCCGAACGGGAGCTCCGCGCCGCGCAAGAGATCGGGGTCTCCGCGGAGCCGGCTCTCTGCGCGGAGGCGGCCGCGCGCCTGGCAGAGCTCCGTCTCGCCCAGGGACGGGTTGAGGAGGCCGAACGACTCATCGAGGGATTCGAGGACTTCGAGACGAGCGCGGTCACGCGAGCGGCGCTCGCGGTGGCCCGCGGTGCCAATGGCGAGGCCCGCCACATCGCACTGCGTGGCGTGCACGCGGCACAGGAGATACCCGGACCCGGTTCCTACCGACCCGGACACAGTGGGGTACTGGATCAGGCCGTGCTCTGGGAGATCCTCGCGCGGGTATGCCCACCCGACGAGGCCGAGCGTGCCGTCGCACATCTGACCGAGCTCGCGTCCCGCACCGATTGCGAGCAACTGCAAGCCCGGGCGTGGCGCGCGGACGGCCGACTGCGGCGCGACACCGGATGCCTGGAACGCGCTCTCGGACTGTTCCACAGGTTGGGCCTTCCACTGCAAGCCGCGCGCACCCGGTTGCTGCTGGCAGAGCAGA
Organism: Gordonia rhizosphera NBRC 16068; assembly: GCF_000298195.1. Lineage (GTDB taxonomy): Bacteria > Actinomycetota > Actinomycetes > Mycobacteriales > Mycobacteriaceae > Gordonia > Gordonia rhizosphera. The sequence goes on from NZ_BAHC01000154.1 coordinate 37,494, forward strand.
TGTCGGGTGATGATGCGATCGCCGAGGCGCGGGCTGCGCTGGCGGTCTTCACAAGGCTGGGCGCGGCCCGTGGCGCCGACGCAGCCGCAGCTCGGCTGCGTGAGCTCGGTGTCGTGGCGGCGCGCGGTGGTCCGGCGGGCATGGGGCAGCTCACCCGCCGGGAGCAGGAGGTTCTCGAGTTGCTGGGTGAGGGGCTCTCCAACCGCGAGCTGGCCGATCGGCTGTTCTTGTCCCGCAAGACCGTCGAGAGGCACGTGCGCAATGTGCTCTACAAGCTCGGTCTGCGGAACCGCGCCGAGGCCGCTGCGTATGTGATCCGGCACGCGACAGAGAAACGCTCCACCGATTGAGGGTTCTTCCCGATGCCCTGGGTCCGGCGGCGGGGCAGGCTGGGGCCATCGTCTTTCCGGCCGAAGGAGGAAGCCATGAGCGTTGTCGATGGTACCGGCGGACTCGGCACACGTGTCCACGGTGACGTGATCACCGCCGACGATCCGCGTTTCGACGAGGCCCGGGACATTGACAACCGCGCCGAGAAGTCCCGGCCGGCGGCGGTGGTCCGATGCCTGGATGCCCGAGACGTCGCCGAGTCGGTGAGTTTCGCGGTGGCGGAGGGACTACCGGTCGCCGTCCGCGCCGGCGGACACGGTGCCGCCGGTTACGGTTGCGTCGAGGACGGTCTCGTCATCGACCTGCGTGCCATCGACCATGTCCGGGTGGACACCGACCGGGGTGTCGTCGCCATCGGGGGAGGCGCTTGCGCCGGCAAGGTCGACACCACCACACACTCGTTCGGACTCGCCACCACCACTCCGACGGTGTCCACCGTGGGGATGGCCGGGTTCACGCTCGGCGGTGGGATCAGTTATCTCACCCGCAAACACGGGCTCGCCGTCGACAACCTGGTAGGAGCAGACGTGGTTCTCGCCGACGGCACGCTGGTCCGGGCGGGAGAAGGCGGAGACGAGGATCTGCTGTGGGGTCTCGCCGGGGGCGGTGGCAACTTGGGTGTGGTGACCGAGCTGCGGATGCGGCTGCACCCGGTATCGGTCGTGACCGGCGGGCCGATGATCTTCCCGATCGAGCACACCGAACGCCTTGTGCGGCTCTTCCGCGACTGGATTCCGCAACAGCCCGACGACATCTACGCGTTCCTCGCGCTGCTCAGCGTGCCGCCCGACGAGCAGTTCCCCGCAGAACTCCGGATGCACCCGGCGTGTGCGCTGATCTGGTGCAACACCGCCTCGGCCGATCGGTGCAACGAGGCGCTCGCCACCTTCCGTGCCGAGAGACCGGTTGTGGACGGTGTCGCGCAGGTGCCCTACCCGGCGCTGCAATCGGCGTTCGATGAAGGAGCGGCGGCAGGCAGGTACGGTTCCCTCGCCGGTGCGCTGTTCGAGGATCTGCCCGACGAGGCGGCGGCGGAGTATCAGCGTTTCGGGGCCTCTCAACCGACGCCGCTGTGTCAGAGTCACCTCTACCCCCTCGACGGTGCGGCCGCCCGCCCGGATCGTGGGGCCACGGCGTGGCCATGGCGCGACGCCGCCTTCGCGCAGATGTTCGCCGCGCTTGCTCCTGTGCCCGGTGCGGAGCCTGCGCTGCGGGCGTGGGCCAACGGGTTTCGTGACGCACTGCGCCCCTACGCGATGACCGGCTGCTACGCGAACTTCCAGATGGACGAGGGACCGGCCGCCGCGCGCGCATGCTACGGCGACAACGCCGACCGTCTCGCACGGCTCAAGGGAATCTACGACCCGACCAACGTGTTCCGACGCAACCAGAACATCGCGCCGTTGCGGTGATCTCGGAAGACACTCTTCACCGGCGGATCACCGAACCGGTACGGACGTCCCGGTCGGGTTCGGGGTCACCAGCAGGGCGTGTTTGAGCTCGGCGATGTCGGCGTCAGTGAGGCCGAGGCCCTTGTGCACGTAGTTGTCGAAGTTGCCGTAGACCTGATCGGCGGCGGCGAACGATGCCCGCAGCCACTCGATCGTCACGCCGTTGACCTTGTCGGTGGCGTCGGTTCGGCGAAAGGTGTTGCTGGCCAGGTAATCCCGTTCGACGGTGCCGCGGTCGACGCCGAGGATCGTGAGCAGAACCGCCGACGTCCAACCGGCGCGGTCCTTGCCGGCGGTGCAGTGATACAGCGTGGTGTTGCCCGCAGCGGCGGTCTTCTTGATCTCCAGCAGGGTGCGCCGGAAGGCCGACCGCGCATGGGCGTCGGTGACGAAGGCGCGGTATGCGGTGGGCAGGTCGACGAGGGTCGTGACGGGTGTCGCTCCCAGCACGTCGAAGGTCTGCAGACCGGCCCCGGGCACCGCGACGTCGGGGGCGACAGCGATTTCGATCCGGGTGCGCAGGTCGACGATCGATGTGACCCGCAGAGCGGCCAGTTTTCGCGTGTCGGCCGGCGTGAGGTCGGCGAGGTGGTCGCTGCGGATCACCCGCCCGTTGATCGCCAGGCCGGATGTGGTGCGGTAGTTGGTGAATGCGCGCGTGTTCTCGGTGCCGACGAGATCGATTGCCTCCGGTGCCGGCGCCATCGCGGTCATCCGTGCCGGGGCCGCGACCGCGGTACCGGTCGACCCGGGAGTCAGGGCCGGCGCCAGAACCGGTGCACCGATAAGCGCGACCGCGACCGCCGCGCAGGCCAGACGCCGGCGCCGAGGGGTGGTGCTCCAGGAACTCATCTGTGCCTTTCGCCGATCGCGGACCCTGCTTGGTTCTACCTCAGGGGTGACTGGTTGCTCAACTCTCAGTCGACGGGCCCGGACACCGGTGCGACCCGCTGCGTTCCGGACCTGACACGGAAGGAACGTGCGTGATAACGCCCGGTGCGCGGATCGGCCTTGTCCACCAGGAAATACCAGTCCATCTGGCTCGCCGCCGGGGTCACCGTCAACACTCCGTAGCCGTGGGCGTCGACGTCGTTCCATCGGACGTGGCGGTTGGTCGCCATGATCGCGGGCGGCACCGCGGCGCCGACGGTGTGCTCGGGCACCTTGAGGAAGTCGTCGACGTTGGCGGAGGTGACCGAGGGGACGACCAACTCGGTGGCCACCGTTCCCGCCGCCGGGTAGTGGGCGGCATCGACGGGGACATCGCAGGCCCACGAGGAATGGATGTCGCCGGTGATGAACACGACGTTGTCGACCCCGTTGGCCCGGATCGCGTTGAGGAGTCGTCGGCGGTCGGCGGTGTAGCCGTCCCACTGGTCGGCGTTGGCGGGGATACCGCCCGACGGCAGGCCGAGTACGTCGGTGACCGCGGCGGCGGTGCGCGCGTCGAGTGGTGGGATCACCAGCGGGGAGATCATCACGGGGTTGCCGACGATCCGCCAGCGCGTCGTCGAGGACACCAGCCCATTGACCAGCCACTGCATCTGTTCGGCGCCGGTGATCGTGCGCCCCGGATCGTCGACGCGTCGGGACGTCGCGGGGACCTGTCGGTCGCGGTAGGTCCGCAGATCGAGCATCGACAGTTCGAGCAGCCGGCCGAACTGGAACCGCCGGTACAGATGTCGTCCGGTCTGCGCTGCGACCGGACGCACCGGCATCCACTCGTAGTACGCCATCTCCGATGCGGCCTTGCGGGTCCGCCACGGACCTTCGGTCGCGTCGTGGTTCTCGGCACCGCCCGACCACGCGTCGTTGGCGGACTCGTGGTCGTCCCAGGTGCAGATCCAGGGCAGTCGGCGGTGGAGTTCGGCGAGGTCGGGGTCGGTCTTGTACAAGCCGTGCCGGATGCGGTAGTCCCGCAGCGTCACCGCCTCGTTGCTCGGCTCGGTGCGTCGCACCGGGCCGTACTTGCCGGTGTAGCCACCGGTCTCGTATTCGTAGAAGTAGTCGCCGAGATGCACGATCGCGGTCAGACCACGGTGTGCCCGCAGGTGACGGTAGGCGCCGAAGTAACCGGCCTCCCAGTTGGAGCACGACACCACACCGAAACGCAGACGGGAGACGTCGGCGCCGGCCGCCGGCGCGGTCCAGGTGTGGCCGACGGGGGAGACCGCGCCCGCCGCCGGGCCGCTTGTCACCGCGAAGCGGTAGAAGTAGGCGGTATCCGGCTGCAGTCCGGTGACATCGAGTTTCACCGTGTGATCGGCGTCGGCGGAGGCCACCACCGACCCCGAGGCGAACACGGTCCGCATCGCCGTGTCGCGCGCGATCTCCCAGAAGACGTCGGTGTCGGCGCCCACACCCGAACCGGGTACCGCGGCCGGTGTGGGAGTGATGCGCGTCCACAGGATCACCGCATCGGGAAGGGGATCGCCGGAGGCGACGCCGTGTGCGAACGCGCGGTGCGACAGCCCGGCGGGAGCCGCCGATGCGGGGGTCAGGGAGAACCCGGCCGTGCCGATCCCCGCCGTGCCGATCCCGGCCGCGACCGCTCCAGAGCGCAGGACGGCACGGCGGCTGATCCCGGACGCCGACGCTGCTGCCGTGGGTGCCGCCGACGATGCTGCGGCCTCTCGGCCGGGGCGTGGCTGTGCGGACACGAAACCCATCATGCGACATCGGGAGCCGACGTGCGCCCCGATCCGCATCGGTCGGCCGGTTCGTCAAGCGGGTTTGTCCGCGCGCCATCGACTGTTCATGCCCGGTTCGGCGACTCCCGTCCGCGGAGAGGAAGCGCGGGGGAGACTTCCGTCATGGCCGTCTCGATGGACGAACTGACCATGTCGCACCTCGACGCCCTGCGTTCGGCGGTGTCGCGACGCCGGGTCCGTGCCCTTCTGGCAGGTCAGCCGGTCGCGGATTCCGACGATGTCCTGCAGGTGTGGGAGCCCTATCGCGTGGTCGGGTCCTATGCGTTTGCGACCGCCGACGTCAACGCCGCCCTGGTTTCTCCCACCCCGGTGGTCCCGGCGATGCGACGACCACCCGTGCTGACCCCCGTCCACCAGTTCTCCCTGCACACCTGTGCCGGGACGAGCTGGGACATCGAAGTCACCGGCCGTGTGCTGCCCGCGGCCGCCTTCACTCCCGACGATCCCGACCTGGCCGGCCGCGTGATCCTCGATTGGACCGCCTTCGACGAATGGCGGGAGGAGGATCAGGTGGTCCTGAGCCATCCGCACAATCCCTTCCAACGGATCGACTGCCTGGTCACCAGCCGGCACGTCGTCGTCAGAATCGGCGACGTCGTCCTCGCCGACAGCCATCGTCCGACGCTGCTGCTCGAGACCCATCTGCCGCCGCGGCACTATCTACCGCGCGAGGACGTCCGGATGGACCGGCTCACCCCGAGCGAGACGCGGACCACGTGTGCCTACAAGGGCCACGCCACCTATTGGTCGGCCGTCGTCGGTGAACGGGTCGTGCCCGACGTCGCCTGGACCTACCGGCAACCGCTGCTCGACGGTCAGCCGATACGGGACATGATCTGCTTCTACGACGACCGCGTCGACGTGACGGTGACCCCGACGACGCGGTGACGGCCGGGGTGACGGCGCGGCCGGTGCCGGTCTGATGGACAATCGGTGGGTAACCCCGAAGGAGGGCCGTTGTCCGAGTTGGTGCCGTTGAAGGTCCAGATGGTGGCCGCCACCACGTTCACCCCGCCACCCGATGTCGACTGGAGCACCGACACCGACGGTGGCGAGGCGCTCGTCGAGTTCTCCGGCCGGGCCTGCTACCAGAGCTGGGACAAGCCGAATCCACGGACCGCGACCAACGCCGGCTACCTCCGGCACATTCTCGAGGTCGGCCACCTGTCGCTGCTCGAACATGCGTCGGTGACCTTTTACATCAGCGGCATTTCGCGATCCTGCACGCACGAGCTGATCCGGCACCGCCACTTCTCTTATTCGCAGCTGTCGCAGCGTTTCGTCCCCGAGCACGACTCCAACGTCGTCGCGCCGCCGGCCATCCGCGGTGACGCGGAACTCGAGGCGTTGTTCACCGAGGCGACCGATGCGAGCCGCAAGGCCTACACAGAGCTCCTCGCCGCGCTCGAGGCCAAGTTCGCCGACGTGCCGAACGCGATCCTGCGCCGCAAGCAGGCCCGGCAGGCCGCGCGGTCCGTGCTACCCAACGCCACCGAGACCAAGATCGTGGTCACCGGCAATTACCGGGCGTGGCGCCACTTCGTCGGTATGCGGGCCACCGAGCACGCCGACGTGGAGATCCGTCAGCTCGCGATCGAGTGTCTTCGTCAGCTCATGCGGGTCGCGCCGACGGTGTTCGGCGACTTCGAGATCGGCACCCTCTCCGACGGAACCGAGGTGGCCACCTCGCCCTTCGTCCTCGAGGGCTGAGACGCTGCGCACCCCCGGCGCGTCGAGCGGGGAGCGTGTGCATGGATCGTGAGGGGAGAAGGTAGCCTTGAGCACCATGAACGCAGGCGCGGACCAGCTGCAGACGCACCCCTTCGGGACCATCGGAGTGGCGATGGTGACCCCCTTCACTGCCGACGGTGCGCTGGATCTGGACAAGGCCGCCGAACTCGCCGAACATCTGGTCGCCAAGGGCTGTGACGGACTGGTGGTCTCGGGCACCACGGGTGAATCGCCGACGACGACGGTGCCGGAGAAGCTGGAGCTGTTGCGGGTCGTCCTCGATGCCGTCGGCGATCGTGCCCGGATCACGCAGGGCGCAGGTTCCTACGACACCGCCGAGAGCGTCCGGTTTGCCATCGAAGCCGAGAAGGTCGGCGCGCACGGACTTCTCGTGGTGACCCCGTACTACTCGAAGCCGCCGCAGGCCGGTGTGCTGGCACATTTCCGCGCGGTCGCGGACGCGACCGAGCTGCCTGTGATGCTCTACGACATCCCGCCGCGGTCGGTGGTGCCCATCGCCAACGAGACGATGCTGCAGCTCGCCGAGCACCCGCGGATCAAGGCGGTCAAGGACGCCAAGGGCGACCTGCACTCGGCGGCCGGACTGATCGCGTCGACCGACCTCGAATACCTGTCCGGCGAGGACGCCCTCAACCTGCCGTGGCTGTCGATCGGCGCGACCGGATTCGTCAGTGTCATCGGCCACCTCGTCGCGGATCGACTGCGCGACATGCAGATCGCCTTTGAGAAGGGCGATGTGGCGACCGCCCGGGAACTGAACCTGTCGATGCTCCCGCTGGTGAACGCGATGGGTCGGCTCGGTGGTGTGACCATGGTGAAGGCGTCGTTGCGGATCCTCGGCCTCGATGTCGGTGACCCGCGATTGCCGCAGGTGCCCGCCGACGGCCCGCAGATCGAGGCGCTCATCGCCGATCTCCGCGCCTCGGGTGTGCTCGCCTGATGACGGGGCCAGTGCGACGTCGCCGCGCCGCGAGCCGGGCGGCGGGCCCGCCGGCCCCGCCGACGGAGACGGTGTCCACGGAGAAGTCGGTGTCCACCGAGAAGTCGGCGACGACAGAGAAGTCGGCGTCCGCGGAGAAGCGGGACAAGTCGGCCGACGCACCGAAACACGCTGCGAAGCAGCAGGCGTCGCGATCGCAGGGGTCATCACAGGGATCGCAGTCCCAGGCAACGCGATCTCAGACCTCGCAGGGCCGGTCGGGCCGATCAGGTGGCCGGCACGAGCGCCACGAACGCCGGAACCGGCGTCCCGAGCGCGACCGCGGCACCTCGGATGCCTCGACCGGTTCGGCGACCGATCGGCTCGGTCGTCCGCCGCGCGCCCCGCGTGACGGACTGCGCGTCGTGGCCCTCGGCGGGATCGGCGAGATCGGCCGCAACATGACGGTCTTCGAGTACCACGGCCGGCTACTCATCATCGACTGTGGTGTCCTGTTCCCCGAGGACCAGCAGCCCGGCGTCGACCTGATCCTGCCGGACTTCACCTACATCGAAGACCGCATGGACGATGTCGACGCCATCATCCTCACCCACGGGCACGAGGACCACATCGGTGCGGTGCCCTTCCTCCTGCGGTTGCGCAGCGATATCCCGGTGATCGGGTCGACCTTCACGCTCGCACTGGTCGAGGCGAAGTGCCGGGAACACCGGTTGCGGCCGAAACTGGTCCGCGTCGTCGAGGGGGAGCGGACCACCCACGGCCCGTTCGAGTGCGAATACTTCGCGGTCAACCACTCGATCCCGGATGCGATCGCGGTGGCCATCCGGACCGGGGCGGGTGTCGCGCTGCACACCGGCGACATCAAGCTCGACCAGCTGCCGCTCGACGGTCGCCTGACCGATCTCGCCGGCTTCAGCCGCCTCGGCGACGAGGGCGTCGACCTGTTCCTGGTCGATTCGACCAATGCCGAGGTCCCCGGGTTCGTCACCCCGGAGCGCGAGATCGGCGGCGTCCTCGACCAGGTCATCGGCCGGGCGAAACAGCGGGTCATCGTGGCATCCTTCGCCAGCCACGTGCACCGCATCCAGCAGATCGTCGACGTCGCGGACGCCCACAACCGCCGCGTCACCTTCGTCGGGCGATCCATGGTCCGCAACATGCAGATCGCCCAGGACCTCGGGTACCTGTCGGTTCCGGACGGGGTGATCGTCGATCTCGACACCGCGGCCACCCTGCCCGACAACCGGCTTGTGCTGATCTCGACGGGATCGCAGGGTGAACCGCTGTCGGCGCTGTCGCGGATGGCGCGCGGTGAGCACCGGCAGATCAACATCCGCGCCGACGACCTCGTCGTACTGGCTTCCTCACTGATCCCGGGCAACGAGAACTCGGTGTTCGCCGTGGTGAACGGCCTGGCCAAACGCGGCGCGACCGTGATCACCCAGCAGAGTGCCAAGGTCCACGTGTCCGGCCATGCATCGGCGGGTGAATTGCTCTACCTCTACAACGCGATCCGACCGTCGAACGTCATGCCGGTGCACGGCGAATGGCGTCATCTGCGCGCGAATGCGGCGCTCGCGGTCGCAACCGGCGTCGCGGAGGACCGGGTGGTGCTGGCCGAGGACGGTGTCGTCGTCGACCTCGTCGACGGTCGCGCCACGATCACCGGACGGGTGCCCGTCGGACATGTCTACGTCGACGGCCTGTCGGTGGGTGACGTGGGGGAGTCGACACTCTCGGAGCGGCTCGTCCTCGGCGAAGGCGGCTTCATCTCCATCACCGTCGCCGTCGACGCGGCCACCGGTCGCGCGGTCAGCACGCCGGAGGTGTCCGGGCGCGGGTTCTCCGACGATCCCACCGCACTGAAGGCCGCGGCGGATCTGGTCGATCAGGCGCTCGATGCCCTTGCCGCCGAAGGGGTCACCGACATCCATCGGATTGCGCAGACGATCCGCCGCGCCGTCGGGCGCTGGGTGGCCGACACCTATCGTCGTCGGCCGATGATCGTGCCGACGGTGCTGGCCGTCGGGGAGTGATCCTGGGTCACACGCCCGCGCGGCACACCCTACTGTGGAGGACGTGACTCTCGCCCAAGAAGAACGTGCCGCCCTCGTCGAGTCGATGCGCGCCGTCGGACCCGACGCCCCCACCCTGTGCGAAGGATGGACGACCCGCGACCTCGCCGCGCACATCGTCGTACGCGAGCGCCGTCCGGACAGCGGCCTCGGCATCCTGATCAAACCGCTGGCCGGATACACCGAAAGTGTCCGTACCAAGGCCGCGCAGGAGCCGTGGGACGCGCTGCTGGACAAGGTGGCCTCCGGGCCACCGCTCTGGTCGCCGATGCGCCCCGTCGACCGATGGGCGAACCTCGCCGAGATGTTCGTCCACCACGAGGACGTCCTGCGCGGTGCCGCCGGCCGTGATTCGGAGTGGACACCGCGGGTTCTGTCCGACGAATTGCAGCACGCCCTGCTGGGCTCGGCGAAGATGGTCGGCCGGATGTCGCTGAAGAATGCGCCGGCCCGCACGACCCTGCGGACGCCTGACGGCCACGACGTGGTCAGCGGCGGTCAGGGCGGGGCGGTGACCATCACCGGCACCCCCGGCGAGCTGGTGCTCTTCGCGTACGGACGTGCGCCGGTAGCGCTGGAATTCGACGGCGACGAGGCGTTGGTCTCTGCGGTGAAGGACTCCGAGCGCAGCATCTGACCCGACGGCACAGACCCGCCACGACGGTGTCCGGTTACGAATTCGACACGCAACCGAGTTGCCAGTGTTGCCCATGTGACTGAGGTGACGGATGCCGACTAGTCTGTCCGCATGGCTTCGAAAGCAACCACGGGTGCGCGTAAGAGCGGTGCCCGCAAGGCACCGGCACGCGCGACCGCCGGCACCACGAAGTCGGGTACCCGGGGGACGCGCAACTCGAACACACCGAAATCGGCGGCGCGCTCCACATCCGGTGCCCGCGGTGGGTCGTCGTCGCGGGGTTCGGGCGCCTCGAGCTCGACGACGCGCAGCAGCGGGGCGTCTAGGCGGGCCGACGCGTCGGCCGACATCCACCGTCGATCCGTCGCCGCGACAGGCGCGTCCGCGGTCGGTCGGGGACTGGGCGCGGGTTGGTCTCTGATGGCACGCGGGGTCGGCAGCCTGGCCCGCGTCGGCGGTGGTCCCGACAACCCCGGCGGCAGGCGCGGATTCGTCGACGACGATGTGCGTGACGACGAGGATCTCGACGACGCGCCCGACGACGGGTTCGACCTCGACGGTCCGCTTCTCGACGACGAGCCGCGCCCGGGTGCGCGTCGCCGCGCGGCGCCTGCGCAGCGCCGCGATCTGTCCGGGCATTCCCATCACCGCGACGGAGTCGCCCTGGCGATCCTCGCGCTGTCGCTGCTGGTCGGGGCCAGCGTGTGGTTCGGAGCCGCCGGACCGGTCGGCGCCTTCATCGATGCGCTGACCCGGGCGATCGTCGGCGTGGCCGCTGCCGTCGTGCCGCCGGCGCTGGCGGCGCTGGCGATCGTCCTGATGCGTCGCCCACCGAACCCGGAGCGCCGGGCCCGCTACCTCGGTGCGGGACTGCTGCTGGTGTTGCCGATGCTCGGCCTGATCCATCTCACCGCCGGTGCCCCGGTGGAACTGCCGGAACGCTCGGCGGCCGGCGGCTTCCTCGGGTTCGCGGTCGGCACGCCGCTGACCAACGGTGTCACCGCGTGGATCTCGGTACCCATCCTGGTCCTGTGTATCGCCTTCGGTGCCCTCATCCTGTCCGGCAAGACCATCCGTGAGGTCGTCGACGGCACCTCCCGGTATCTCGGGCTCGGGCTCGGGCTCCCCGACGACGACGTCGCGCCCTGGGACGACCTCGACCCCGACGACCTCGATCCCGACGATGACGGCGATCCCGACGACGGGGCGCGCGCCGGATCGAGACGTCGCGGCGCCGACGACGAGGTCACCGAGACCATCTCGCGGCGATCCGGCTACTCCGACGATCCGTACGAGAACTACCCGCCCGACTCCGAACCGGTGCGCCGTCGGCGCACCCGCCGTCCGGTGGACCCCGACGTCGACGCGGCGGACTTCGCCGCGGCCGACACGGTCCCGTTCGATGACGAGATCACCGAGCAGATCGGCCGGCCTGCCGCCGACGACGACGAGCCGGTACCCTCGCGTCGGTCGTCGTCGGGGACCAAGACCGCGCGGAGTCGCACCAAGGCAGCATCGTCGGGGGCCACATCCTCGGGGGCGGCGGCGACGTCGGGGACCGCATCGTCGGAGCCGGGGGATGCGGACGCCGCGGACTTCGCGGGGGACCTCATCGACCGTGCCGTCGAGGGGGAGTACCGGCTGCCGCCGGCGACCCTGCTGGTCGACGGGGATCCGCCCAAGCAGGGTGGCCGGTCCAACGACGAGATGATCGATCGCATCACCGGCGTGCTCGAACAGTTCAAGATCGACGCGGCGGTCACCGGCTACACACGCGGGCCCACGGTGACCCGCTACGAGGTCGAACTCGGGCCCGGTGTGAAGGTCGAGAAGATCACCGCGCTGCAGCGCAACATCGCCTACGCGGTCGCTACCGACAACGTCCGGCTGCTCGCCCCGATCCCCGGCAAATCCGCGGTGGGCATCGAGGTGCCCAACAGCGACCGGGAGATGGTGCGGCTGGCCGACGTGCTCAAGGCGCCGAAGACCCGCAAGGACAACCATCCGCTGATCATCGGCCTCGGCAAGGACATCGAGGGCGAGTTCGTCAGCGCGAACCTCGCCAAGATGCCGCACCTGCTGGTCGCGGGTTCGACCGGCTCGGGCAAGTCCAGCTTCGTCAACTCGATGCTCGTCTCGTTGCTGACCCGCGCGACCCCCGACGACGTGCGGATGATCCTCATCGACCCGAAGATGGTGGAACTGACCCCGTATGAGGGGATTCCGCACCTGATCACGCCGATCATCACCCAGCCCAAGAAGGCGGCCGCGGCGCTCGCATGGCTGGTCGAGGAGATGGAGCAGCGCTATCAGGACATGAAGGCGTCGCGGGTGCGCCACATCGACGACTTCAACGCGAAGGTGCGCTCCGGGGAGATCACCACGCCCCTGGGCAGCGAGCGCGTGTACACGCCGTATCCCTACATCCTGGCCATCGTCGACGAGCTCGCCGACCTGATGATGACCGCCCCGCGGGACGTCGAGGACGCGATCGTGCGAATCACCCAGAAGGCGCGTGCGGCGGGTATCCACCTGGTGCTGGCCACGCAGCGACCCTCGGTCGACGTGGTGACCGGCCTGATCAAGACGAACGTGCCCTCTCGTCTGGCCTTCGCCACCTCGTCGTTGACCGACTCGCGGGTCATTCTGGATCAGCCGGGCGCGGAGAAGCTCATCGGCATGGGTGACGGTCTGTTCCTGCCGATGGGGGCGAACAAGCCGATCCGCATGCAGGGTGCGTTCATCACCGACGAGGAGATCGCCGCGGTCGTCGAGTTCACCCGCGACCAGGGCGAACCCGATTACACCGAGGGCGTGACGACCGCAAAGGCCGGCGACAAGAAGGAGATCGACGGCGACATCGGCAACGATCTCGATGATCTGCTGGCCGCGGTCGAACTCGTGGTGTCCAGTCAGTTCGGCTCGACGTCGATGCTGCAGCGCAAACTGCGCGTCGGATTCGCCAAGGCGGGTCGTCTGATGGACCTGATGGAGACCCGGGGCGTCGTCGGGCCCTCCGAGGGTTCCAAGGCCCGCGAGGTGCTGGTCAAGCCCGAGGACCTGGCCGGTGTCATCGCCTCGATCACCGGCGGTGGGGACGAGGCCCCGGAGTAGACCCGACGATCACGTCAGACCGTGCTCGTCGAGCCAGGTCCGGGCACGGCGTGCCGACGCCCGGCTCAGCCAGGCGTCCTGGATCACCTCGGCGAGCTCGTCGTAGGTCAGCTCTGAGATCCGCGAGGTGCGCAGCAGCACCGACGGGTGCCCGTTGAAATGCGGCGTGGTGAAGAACGGCGAGTCGGGGTCCTGAACGAGGGCGAGCTTGTCATCGTCGGAGGGCACCCAGAAGACGACGACGTCGTCGTAGCGCTCGCCGGTGTCCGGGTCGAACGCGTCGGGGCGGGGTGTGCGGAAGAACACGAACGACTTCCCGCCGACCTGGTAGACGGGCCGGCCGGGATGACTGCCGGCGTCTGTCACGTGCGGCATTCCGCTCGCCACGTCGTGGATGTCGGTGACCGTCGCCGGACGTTGCGCAGCCGCCATGTGCCAACCGTACGCAGACGTACTATCCTGGTCGAGATCGAAGAGGGGAGTATCCCCATCCTCGCGGCGTCTCCGTCAATACGGTCCGCCGGTTCACGGTGCCGATCATCGTGACCGCGGTGGACCCGGATTCGTCGGTCGGGTGTTCGCCATCGTCCGGGCCCGGCGGGAGAGACCTCTGGCATCGCTGGCTTGTGCTGCGCGCTGGAGGAGATCATTTCTATGGATGTGTCGACAATCACCTGGATCGTCACCTGTGTGGTGATCCTGGGTCTGTTCGTCTTCGACTTCTTTGCCCACGTCCGGGTGCCCCATGCACCCAGCATCAAGGAATCCGGCTTCTGGTCGGCGGTCTACATATCGATCGCCGTGGTGTTCGGCCTCTTCGTGTGGTGGAAGTGGGGACACGCCGCCGGCGGTGAATACTTCGCCGGCTACGTCACCGAGAAGGCGCTTTCGGTCGACAACCTCTTCGTCTTCGTCATCATCATGTCGAAGTTCGCCGTACCGCGCGAATACCAGCAGAAGGTGCTGCTGCTCGGCATCGTGATGGCGCTGGTGATGCGCGGTCTGTTCATCGCGGTCGGTGCGGCCGCGATCAACGCCTACAGCTGGGTCTTCTACCTCTTCGGCGCGTTCCTGATCTACACCGCGATCAAGCTGGTGCGCGAGAGCGACGACCCGGTCGAGCACGAGGAGGAGCGCGAGAGCCGGTTGGAGCGCTTCGTGAAGCGCGTCCTGCGCACCTCGGACGACTACGACGGCGACAAGCTGTTCACCCGGGCCAACGGCAAGCGCATGGCGACCCCGATGCTCATGGTGTTGATCGTCATCGGCTTCACCGACGTCCTGTTCGCGCTCGACTCGATCCCGGCCATCTACGGCCTGACCCAGGAGCCGTACCTGGTCTTCACCGCCAATGCGTTCGCACTCATGGGGCTGCGGCAGCTGTACTTCCTGCTCGGCGGGCTGCTCGACCGGCTCGTGTACCTGTCCTACGGGCTGTCGTTCATCCTCGCCTTCATCGGCGTGAAGCTCGTGCTGCACGCCCTGCACGAGAACACCCTGCCGTTCATCAACGGCGGCGAGCATGTGTCGGTGCCGGAGATCTCCACGGTGGCGTCGCTGGCCGTCATCATCGTCACGCTGGTGATCACCACGGTCGCAAGCCTGATCAAGTCGAACGGCGACGACGGCGGGTCCGGCACCTCGCCGGCGGTGGAATCGGGGCGGTCCGATCAGTCGAACGGACCGTAGAGCTGTCCCCATTCGACGACCCGCACCGCGTCGACCGCCTCGTGGGCGATGAACGGGTCGTTGGCGATGAACGCCTCCGCGGCCTCGAGACCCTCCGCGCGGATCACCAGGAGCGCACCGCTGCCGTCCGGGTAGGCGCCGACGAGTAGCACGTTGCCCGCCGTGTGCTCCTCATCGAGCCACTGGCGGTGCAGCGGGCGGTACTGGTCGCGTAGCGCCGCCTTGGCGCTGCCGTAGGTGTAGTGCACTGCGAACATCGACATCGTCGGCTCCTGTTCAGGTCGTTTGATCGAGGGAGGCGAGCATCCGGGTGTTGCCCAGGGTGTTCGGCTTCACGTAGCTGAGATCGAGGAACTCGGCGACACCTGTGTCGTAGGACCGGCACATCTCCTCGAAGACCTCGCGGGTCACCGGAGTCCCCTCGATCTCGGCGAACCCATGCCGGGCGAAGAAGGCGGTCTCGAAGGTGAGCACGAACACCCGCGAGAGCTGCAGCTCACGGGCCACGTCCATGAGACGACCGACCAGCCGGTGGCCGATACCGCGACCGCCGTGCGCATGGTCCACCGCGACGGTACGCACCTCGCCGAGGTCGGCCCAGAGGACGTGCAGCGCGCCGCACCCCACCACGACTCCGTCGATGTCGGCGACCCAGAACTCCTGCACGGCCTCGTAGAGGGTGACGAGATTCTTCTCGAGAAGGATGCGCCCGGCGTACTGGTCGATCAGTTCCTTGATGCGTGGCACATCCGAGGTGCGGGCCCGGCGGACGACCACGTCGGATGACCCGGTGTCAGGCGTGGGCGCCGGTTCGGGCGCGACAGGGGGCATGGCATCTCACAGTAGTCGCGCCGCGGAGCGCGATGCACGCCGTTTCCGGTGTGGCGCGCGTGGAATGACGACCTGACGGACCAGCGCCGACGGCCCTGTCGATAGTCTGGTGGACGTGCGGGAGCAGTATCGCCGGGTGGGGGCCCGGCCACGACGGGTCGGTTCGACATGACCGACCGGATTCGCCGTGCGGCGAGCGAGCACCGACTCGCGGCGACCGACCGCGGACCGGATCACATCACCGATCCGGTCGACGCGGTCCCGGTGGTCAACATCGCGAACGCGTTGACCGTCTTCCGGATTGTGCTCGTGCCCGTGTTCGTGGTCGTCCTGTTCGTCGGCGGCGGACATGACACGGGCTGGCGGATCGCCGCCGCGATCGTGTTCGTGGTGGCCGCCATCACCGACCGCTACGACGGACGGCTGGCCCGCGAACGTGGTCTCATCACCGACTTCGGCAAACTCGCCGACCCCATCGCGGACAAGGCGCTGATCGGGGCTGCGCTCGTCGGGCTGTCGATCCTCGGCGATCTGGCCTGGTGGGTCACCGTGGTGATCCTGGTCCGCGAACTGGGTGTGACGGGGCTGCGCTTCTGGGTGCTGCGTCACGGGGTGATCCCGGCGAGTCGGGGCGGCAAGCTGAAGACGTTGCTGCAGTCCGTCGCGATAGGCCTGTACCTGCTGCCGCTCGCCGGCGCATGGCATGTGGTGGCCGCGGTGGTCATGGGGGCCGCCGTCGTGGTCACGGTGATCACCGGGTTCGACTACATCTGGCAGGCGGTGGCACTGCGCCGCGGGTCCGCCGTCGCGGCGCGACGGTGAACCGCGCACGGGCGAGCACCGAGAGTGTTCGCCCTCGGCGCAACCGGGCCCGACGCGCCCGGTCCCGGGCGGCACCAGCCGGCATATTGGACTACTGTCGTCGTCACGGAAGTTAGGTGAGCCACCGGCGTCGAGCGTCGATACGTGGCCACCGACGGCCGTGATCGTTGACAGGCGAGACGTACCGACGACGCGTGATCGGCGCGGGGAACCAGAAGCGGTACCCCGTCGTTGTGGAGATGTTGTCGTGACGGATCGTCAGCAGTGAGGAGGACGCTCGATGGCAGTGCTACTGCGAGAGGCGCTTGGCGACAGCCTTCGCCGGGCACGCACGGCGCAGGGTCGGACCCTGCGCGAGGTGTCCACCGATGCCCGCGTGAGCCTCGGCTACCTGTCCGAGGTGGAGCGTGGCCAGAAGGAGGCGTCCAGCGAGCTGCTGGCCGCGATCTGTGACGCCCTCGACGTGGAGATCGCCGATCTCCTGCTCGACATCGGTCATGCGATGCGCCCGGCCGACCGCGACGACCTGGTGACCAGCCCGGAGACCGGTTTGGTCGCCGACGCGGAGATGGCCGTGCTCGACGCGAAGGTCGTCATCGCCGCGCCGGCCGGCCGCAGCGAGGCGACCGCGCTCGCCGCCGCCTGAGTCCCGGACGGACCACCGCGCGCGGTTCACCGCCGCGCGGCACCGGTCGTGCTCACGGGTGCGCCCACCCCGTCACCGCAACAACGGCTAGATTGGTTACACACCGCACCGAACCACCCGGAATGGAGTTGACGGAGGCATGGCGAATCCGTTCGTGAAGTTGTGGCGCTATCTGATGGCACTCGGCAACGCGAAGATCGACGAGAACGCGGATCCGAAGATCCAGATCCAGCAGGCGATCGAGGAGGCGCAGCGCCAGCACCAGGCCCTGTCGCAGCAGGCCGCGTCGGTCATCGGCAACCAGCGCCAGCTGGAGATGAAGCTCAACCGCCAGCTCGAAGAGGTCGAGAAGCTGCAGGCCAACACGCGCCAGGCCCTCACCCTCGCCGATCAGGCCGCCGCTGCCGGTGATGCCGGCAAGGCAGGCGAGTACACCAACGCCGCCGAGGCGTTCGCCGCCCAGCTCGTGACCGCCGAGCAGAGCGTCGAGGATCTCAAGGCGCTGCACGACCAGTCGCTGCAGGCCGCCGAACAGGCCAAGCAGGCGGTCGAACGCAACGCGATGATGCTTCAGCAGAAGCTGGCGGAGCGTTCCAAGCTGCTCAGCCAGCTCGAGCAGGCCAAGATGCAGGAGCAGGTGAGCGCGTCGCTCAACCAGATGAGCGAACTCGCGGTGCCGGGCAACACCCCGAATCTCGATCAGGTCCGCGACAAGATCGAACGCCGCTACGCCAACGCGCTCGGCCAGGCCGAACTCGCACAGAACACGGTGCAGGGCCGGATGCAGGAGGTCCAACAGGCCGGTATCCAGATGGCCGGGCACGCGCGCCTCGAACAGATCCGGGCGAGTATGGGTGGCGCGCTGCCGTCGAGCGGCACGGGCGCTGCCGCACCGGCCGCTCAGCCCGCCCAGCCGGCGGTCGAGCAGCCGCCGCAGACCGGGAACTGAGCGATCTCGCCCGCGTCGCGATCGTCGCGGGACCCGATGCGGGACATGCGTTTCCGGCGTTCTCCCTCGCCGAGCGACTGACCCGGCACGGTATCGCCGCGGTGGTGTTCACCGGTCGGCGATGGCGTGCGGTGGCCGGTGCGCGCGGCATCGTCGTCGAGGAGTTGCCCGGACTGGCCGCACAGGCCGACGACGATGACACCGATGCCGGGGCGAAGCTGAGTCATCGCGCCGCGCGGATCGCCACCGCGCTGGCTCCGAGACTCGTCGAGCGACGGATCGACCTGGTCGTCTCCGACGTGATCACCGTGGGCGGAGCGTGGGCGGCCGAACTCGCCGGCATCGCGTGGATCGAACTGTCACCGCACCCGCTGTACCTGCCGTCCAAGGGGCTGCCGCCGATCGGTGCCGGGCTCGAACCCGGGACAGGACCGGCTGGCCGCCTGCGTGATGCGATGCTGCGCACCGCGGCCCGGCGGTCGTTGCGTCAAGGGGAGAGACAACGGGAACGGGCCCGCGGCGGGATCGGGCTGCACGGACGATGCGGGCACCCCGTCGCACGTTTCGTCGCCACCCTGCCCGCCCTCGAGGTCCGGCGACCGGACTGGCCGGCCGACACCCATCTCGTCGGGCCATTGCTGTGGGAACCCACCGACGACGTGTTCGAGCGACCCACCGGCCCGGGTCCGCTGGTGCTGGTCGCACCGTCGACGGCGAGCACGGGGGCCACGGACATGGCCTCGGTGGCGTTGGCCGCACTGTCTGGGGAGGCGCTCGGAATGGCTGTGCGCGTGGTGGTTTCGGCACTCGAACGCCCCCGGGGGATCACCGGCGCCGACGGCGTGGTCATCGGGTCCGCGCGGCAGGACGAGATTCTCGCCGAGGTCGACCTCGTGGTGTGCGGTGCCGGCCACGGGATGCTCGCCAAGGCGTTGGCGGCCGGTGTGCCGGTGGTCACCGTCCCCGGCGGCGGCGATCAGTGGGAGCTGGCCAATCGGGTGCGGCGGCAGGGCAGCGGGTTGCTGGTGCGTCCGGTGGAGGCCGGGGCCCTGGCCTCCGCAGTCGCGACGGTGCTGAGCGACCCCGGTTTCGGCGAGGCGGCGAGGCGGGCGGCGGCCTCGTCGTCGGCGGTCGTGGATCCGGTGCGGATCGTCGAGGGGTTGCTCGCCGCACGCGATGGGTAGGCTGTCGGGCGTGCGTCTGACCGAGTTCACCGAGTTGATCACCGCGGAGTTCGGGGGGCAGTCGGCCGATTCCATCCTGGTCGACCACGTGCTCACCGAGTTCGGCGGGCGCACCGGCGCGCAGGCGATCGAGGACGGCGTAGACCCACGAGATGTCTGGGTCGCGATCTGCCGGGATTTCGACGTTCCGCGCGAGCGCTGGTAGCCGCGCGCCCGGACTGCACCGGCCGCGCGTGTCACACTTGCCATCGAACACATGTTCGTTCATTGTTGGGTACATGACGGAACCGGACTCGGGCCATGCGCGTCTAAGTGGAACAGCACCACAAGCATGAGAACCGCCCGAGAAACCACGAACCGCTCAACGGAGACGAACCGCTAAACGGAGATTGTCAGACCCTCCGGCTAACGTGCAGATCACGTCAGCCGACAATGTACAGACCCACCATCCGACCGGATGACCGGCGGAGAGTTCGGAGGAGAACCCCATGGCAGCTGCACCTCAGGACCGGGAGAAGGCCCTCGATCTGGCGCTGGCACAGATCGACAAGAGTTTCGGCAAGGGTTCGGTCATGCGACTCGGAGAGGAGAGCCGCCAGCCGATCGAGGTGATCCCCACCGGATCGATCGCGCTGGATGTCGCGCTCGGTATCGGAGGTCTCCCGCGGGGCCGCGTCGTCGAGATCTACGGCCCGGAGTCCTCTGGCAAGACCACCGTCGCCCTGCACGCCGTGGCCAACGCACAGGCGGCCGGTGGCATCGCGGCCTTCATCGATGCCGAGCACGCCCTCGACCCCGACTACGCCGCCCGGCTCGGCGTGGACACCGATGCGTTGCTGGTGTCCCAGCCCGACACCGGTGAGCAGGCGCTCGAGATCGCGGACATGTTGATCCGGTCCGGCGCGCTGGACATCCTGGTCATCGACTCGGTCGCCGCACTCGTCCCCAAGGCCGAGATCGAGGGCGAGATGGGTGACAGCCACGTCGGTCTGCAGGCCCGTCTGATGAGTCAGGCACTGCGCAAGATGACGTCGGCGCTGAGCAACTCGAAGACCACCGCCATCTTCATCAACCAGCTGCGCGAGAAGATCGGCGTGATGTTCGGCTCCCCGGAGACCACCACGGGCGGCAAGGCGCTGAAGTTCTATTCCTCTGTGCGGCTTGATGTCCGGCGCATCGAGACCCTCAAGGACGGAACCGAGGCCGTCGGCAACCGCACCCGGGTGAAGGTCGTGAAGAACAAGGTGGCCCCGCCGTTCAAGCAGGCCGAGTTCGACATCCTCTACGGCCAGGGCATCAGCAAGGAGGGCTCGCTCATCGACATGGGCGTGGCCGAGGGCTTCATCCGCAAGTCGGGCTCGTGGTTCACCTATGACGGTGATCAGCTCGGCCAGGGCAAGGAGAACGCGCGGAAATTCTTGCTGGAGAACGACGACATCCGCGACGAGATCGAGAAGAAGATCAAGGAGAAGCTCGGTATCGGAGCGGTGGTCGACGCCGACGACGTCGCCCCGGCGCCGGTGGAGTTCTGATCCGCCGAGTCGATTCGACGATGACCACGACATCGGACCCCGGGGAACGGACCGGACCCAGCGCCTGGGATGCCGCCCTCCGACTCCTCGGGGTCCGCGCGCGGTCGCGCCAGGAGATGAGGGATCGTCTCGCCCGCAAGGGCTTCGATGCCGAGACGATCGACGATGTGCTGGCGCGGCTGGACAAACACGATCTCGTCGACGACACGGAGTTCGCCGCCGAATGGGTGCGTTCGCGGGGCACGAACTCCGCTCGGGGACGCGTGGCGCTCCGGCAGGAGCTACGTGCGAAGGGGATCGATGGCGCAACCATCGAATCCGCCCTCGCCGAGGTCGACCCCACCGATGAGCGTGCTGTCGCCGGCGGTCTGGTCGCCAAGAAGCTCACCCCCGTCCAGGTCGACCAGCTGCGGGAGGACCCGGCGATGCGCGACAGGCTGTTCCGCCGCCTCGTCGGGCAACTCCTGCGCCGCGGCTACCCGCAGTCGATGGCCATCGACGTGGTCAACGAGGCGCTGGACGCGGCAGCCGACTGACCGGCTACTTCTTCGACCCGAAGTTCGGCATGTTCTCCATCGCCGCGAGATCGGCGTCCTCGCCATCGACGACCGCCGTCTTGCGGCGCCCGGTACGCAGACGCCTCTCGAGGTAATGGGCCAGCGATGACAGTCCGAAGTTGATGGCGATCATCACGAGCGCCACGACGACGAGGGCAGGTAGATAATTCCCGTAGTACGACGCCGACTGGATGCCGGAGCGAACCACCTCGACGTAACCGATCGCGTAGCCGAGGGCGCTGTCCTTGAGCGCGATGACCATCTGCGAGACCAGCGCCGGCAGCATCGCCGTGACCGCCTGTGGTAGCAGGATGCTCCGCATCATCTGGCCCTTGCGCAATCCCAGGGCCCTCGATGCCTCGGTCTGTCCCTTCGGCAGCGAGTTGATTCCGGATCGCAGGATCTCGGCGATGACCGAACCGTTGTAGAGCGTCAGGCCGGTCACCACGGCGGCGAAGGCAAGCTGAGACGAGGGGAAGATCGCGTAGTCGGCGTACAGGTAGTAGGCGAAGATCATGAGGATCAGCACCGGGATCGCTCGGAAGATCTCGACGAACAGACCAGAGAGCGTCCGCACCCACAGATGATCGGAGAGGCGCCCGACCCCCAGGACCGCGCCGAGCGCCAAGGCCAGGATGATCGACAGGGCGGCGGCCTTGAGCGTGCCCCACAGTCCGGGCAGGACGTAGGTCGTCCACGTCGTCGACTTGATGAACGGGTTCCACTTGTCCGTGGTCAGCTGATCGTTGCCGGCCAGGACGACCAGGACGTAGATGGCGATCGCCACCAACACCGCGATGAACACCACCGCGGTGATCGCGTTCCGACGTCGTGCTTTCGGGCCGGGTGCGTCGTAGAGGACGGTTGCGTTCTCGCTCATCGCTTCACCGCCAGTCGCTTGGCGAGGTAGCCGAAGACAAACCCTTCGGTGAGCGTGATGATCATGAAGCCGGCGGCGATGATCACGAAGATCGCCACGATCTGGTCGGAGTACGTCTCGATCTCCTCCTTCATCAGCAGGGATGCCTCTGCGACCCCGATGACCGAGGCGATGGTGGTGTTCTTCGTCAGGGCGATGAGCACGCTGCCGAGTGGCCCGATCACCGACCGGATGGCCTGTGGCAGCACGATGATCCCGAGGACCTGTGGGAAGGTCAGGCCCAGTGAGCGTGCGGCCTCGGCCTGACCGATGGGCACCGTGTTGAAGCCGGACCGCAGCGTCTCGCAGACGAAGGTCGCGGTGTAGAGGATGAACGCGAGGACCGCGAGCCAGAAGTTGTTGTTCTTGATGAAGTTCGCGTTGTCCGGCGCCAATGCCAGGCCCAGGTTCTGATAGAGACCGATGGAGCAGAACAGCACGATCAGTGTCAGGGGCGTGTTGCGCACGATGTTCACGTACACCCCGGCGAATCCGCGCATCACCGGGACCGGGGACACCCGCATGGCGGCCAGCAGTGTGCCCCAGATGAGCGCGCCGATGGCCGAGAAGAACGTCAGTTTCAGGGTCACCCAGAAGGCGGGCCACAGCTGTGGCCCCATGTCCGACCAGAGTTCACTCATGTCCGGTTCGTCCCTTCCTCGTCAGCTCAGGCCCGGTGGGCAGGGTGTCGGCTCCGAATCGAGAAAGCTGAGATTCCCCGGGTCGGGGGTGAACTTGTAGCGGGAGTCCGGCTTGTCGGCGCGCACGATCATGTAGTCCACCTGCTCGTTGCCGATCGAATCGCGCAGCGCGCGGTCCCAGGGCGACACGCCGTCGGGGCCGGGGACCATCATCGCGTCGAGCGCCTCGTTGACCTTGGTCACCGACTCCGGGAACTCTTTGGCCAGGCCGACGCCGTAGTACTCCGTCGAGAACGGTGTGCCGGCCGTCTTGAGCGCGTCCTTGACGCACGCGTCCTTCGGATAGACCATGTCGACAAGCTTGAACTCGCCCGGAAAGAAGTTGGCGTAGCCGGCCAGGATGACCTCGTCGGTGGTCAGCGCATCGACCTTGCCGCGACGCAGCGCCTCCACACAGGACGAATAGGAGTCGTATTCCTGGAGCTGCACGGACGGAAGCTGTGCCTTGACGTTCTGGGCCGACGTCGACCCGGTCACCGAACAGAGCTTCTTGCCCTTGTTCAGGTCGGTGAGGGTGGTGATCGAGTCGTCGTCCTCACGCACCAGGAGACCCTGGTAGTTGATGAGGTATGGCCCGCCGAAGTCGACCTTCTTGGCCCGGGCAGACGTGATCGAGTAGGTGGCGGTGATCATGTCCACCTCGCCGTTGTTGATCAGCGTCTCGCGCTGAGCCGACGGGGTTTCGCGCCACCTGATCTCGGGGTGATCGACGCCGAGAGAGTCGGCTATGTGGTTCACCACGAACGTCGCGACGGCCGGATCGAAGCCGGTCACCGACTTGTCGGGATTGCGCAGACCCAAGCCGGGCTGGTCGTACTTGGTGCCGAGTACGACGGTGCCGCTGCGGATCGAATCGATCAGGTTCTTGGGCTCGGAACTGCCACACGCCGCCAGCGCTCCGGCGATGAGAACAACCGCGAGGGCGAGGATCGAGATGCCGGAACGTCCGTGCGGGCGTCGGCGCGATGTGGCTGGTGCTGCGCCCATGTCAGTGGCCCAGGATCTTTCCGAGGAAATCCCGCGCGCGCTCCGATGAGGGATTCGAGAAGAACGTTTCCGGATCATCGTCCTCGACGATCGCACCGTCGGCCATGAAGATGACGCGGTCGGCAGCCTTGCGGGCGAAACCCATCTCGTGGGTCACCACCAGCATCGTCATCCCCTCCTTGGCGAGGGAGACCATCACGTCGAGCACCTCGTTGACCATCTCCGGATCGAGCGCCGAGGTCGGCTCGTCGAACAGCATCACCTTGGGCTCCATGGCCAGAGACCGCGCGATCGCGACGCGCTGTTGCTGACCGCCGGAGAGTTGGGCGGGGTATTTGTCCTTCTGACTGGCGATGCCGACCCGCTCGAGCAGTTCGATGGCTCGCTTGGTGGCGTCGGCCTTGCTCTTCTTGCGTACCTTCATCGGCGCCAGCGTGACGTTCTCGAGGATCGTCTTGTGCGCGAACAGGTTGAACGACTGGAAGACCATCCCCACGTCGGCACGCAGGCGCGCGAGGTCCTTGCCCTCGTCGGGGAGCAGGATGCCCTCGACATAGATCTCACCGCTGTCGATGGGCTCGAGTCGGTTGATGGTGCGGCACAGAGTCGACTTGCCCGAACCCGAGGGGCCGAGCACCACCACCACCTGCCCGGCAGGCACCTCGAGATCGATGTCCCTCAGCACGTGGAGAGAGCCGAAGTGCTTCTGCACGTTCTTCATGGCGATCATCGGCCGTGACGAGTCCGTCGCGGTGTCCTCGATCGGCGAATCGGTCATAAATGCACCCTAGTGCCGTCCGCGCGCCACGTCCTGTTCATCGGCCATCCCGTCGGCGGGGATCGCGATTTGCGCAGGCCCGTACCCTGAATGGGTGAGTATCGACTTGTCCGAGCGGCGTGTTGCGCCCGGTCGCAGCTATCAGGTCCGCACCTACGGCTGCCAGATGAACGTCCACGATTCGGAGCGGATCGCGGGGTTGTTGGAGGACGCCGGCTATGTCCGGGCCGCCGAGGGGACCGACGCGGATCTGGTGGTGTTCAACACCTGCGCGATCCGCGAGAACGCCGACAACAAGCTCTACGGGAACCTGTCACATCTGGCGCCGGTGAAGTCGGCCCGTCCGGGCATGCAGATCGCCGTCGGCGGATGCCTGGCCCAGAAGGACAAGGACACGGTGTTGCGCAAGGCGCCGTGGGTGGACGTCGTCTTCGGCACCCACAACATCGGTTCGCTGCCCGCGCTGCTCGACCGTTCCCGGCACAACGACGCCGCCCAGGTCGAGATTCTCGACTCCCTGGAGCGATTCCCCTCGACGTTGCCGGCCAAGCGCGAATCGGCGTATTCGGGCTGGGTGTCGGTTTCGGTCGGCTGCAACAACACCTGCACGTTCTGCATCGTCCCGTCGCTGCGCGGCAAGGAGGTCGACCGCCGGCCCGGCGACGTCCTGGCCGAGGTGCAGGCGCTCGTCGACCAAGGTGTCCTCGAGATCACACTGCTCGGTCAGAACGTGAACGCCTACGGCATGTCCTTCGCCGACCCGGGCCAGCCCCGCAATCGCGGGGCGTTCGCCGAGTTGCTGTGCGCCTGCGGGGACATCGACGGCCTCGAACGGGTGCGGTTCACCTCACCGCATCCCGCCGAGTTCACCGACGACGTGATCGAGGCGATGGCGCAGACACCGAACGTCTGCCCACAGCTGCACATGCCGTTGCAGTCGGGTTCGGATCGGATCCTCAAGGCCATGCGACGCAGCTACCGGCAGCGCAGATTCCTCGGCATCCTGGACAAGGTGCGCGAGGCGATGCCGCATGCGGCGATCACCACCGACATCATCGTCGGCTTCCCGGGCGAGACCGAGGAGGATTTCCAGGAGACCCTCGACGTGGTCGCGGCGGCACGGTTCTCGAGCGCCTTCACCTTCCAGTACTCGCCCCGGCCCGGGACCCCGGCCGCGACGATGCCCGACCAGGTGCCGCCCGACGTGGTCGGTGAGCGCTACCAGCGCCTCATCGCGCTGCAGGAACAGATCTGCCTGACCGAGAACGAAGGTCTCGTCGGGTCCGAGGTGGAGTTGCTCGTCGTCGCCGACGAGGGCCGCAAATCGGCGCACCATCATCGGATGACCGGGCGGGCGCGCGACGGTCGGCTCGTGCATTTCGCGGCGGGGGATCGCTCCACCGGCGAGGGCATCCGGCCCGGCGATGTGGTGACGACCCACATCACCGGTGCGGCGCCGCATCATCTGATCGCCGATGCCGGGGTGGCCACACATCGTCGGACCCGCGCCGGCGACGCCCACGAAGCCAACCAAACGCCGACGACACCCGCCGTCGGCGTCGGGCTCGGGATGCCGACGATCGGTGCGGCGCCGCCCGAACCCGTGACGGTCGGGTGTTCAGGAGGTTGTGGCTGATGAGTGACGCCGGGAAGTTCGCCGCGTACGAGGGTGATCTGCGCAAGGCCGAGCGCAAGGTTGCCGGTGAGATCGATCCGGGGATGCGCGCCGTGGTGGTCGCGGTCGCGGTCCTGCTCGCGATGGCCTCTCTGGTCCTGCCGCACACCGGCTCCGCCAGCGGCATCGAAGTCCTCACCTTCGCGCCGGACGCGGAGGCCGAACGGGTCACCATCACCTCTGAGGTGTTCGTCTACCTGCTGGTGATCTTCGGGATCGGGTTCTCGGTGCTGGCGCTGCTGACCAGGCGCTGGATAATGGCGTGGATTGCGTTGTGCGGCAGCGCTGTCGCCTGCGTGGCGGGGATGCTCGCGTGGTGGTCGCGGAACACGCCCGGTGTTGGGGGCGTGGAACCGCCGTCGGGGGTCGGGATCGGCCTGATCCTGGGCTGGATCGCGGTATTCGTACTGACCTTCCACTGGTCGCGGGTGGTGTGGGCGCGCAGCAACTACCACCTGGCACTGGAGGAGGAACGACGCAAGGAGGCCGCCGCCCGCGAGGAACACGCGCGGTCCCTGCATCGCAAGGCGACCCCGCAGAACTCCGAGCAGCAGGACTCCTGACGGTCGCGGCGCTCGCTTGATCGCTGAGCGCTCGCCTGATGGCCCCTCGGCGCTCGCCTGATCGCTCAGCGGTCGGCGATGGCGCTGGCCGCTGCCTGTGCCCACTCCTGCCACTGCGCCGCCTGCTCACGCAGCTTCGCGGCGTCCTTGGCCTTGCCCCGCTCCTCCGCCTTGCGGGCCTGCTCCTCGAGTTGGGCCGCGCGGTCGGCGAACTGAGCGGCGCGCGCCTCCGCCTCCGGATCGGTGCGCTGCCACTGGGCGTCCTCGGCGTCGCGGATGCGCTTCTCGAGCGCTCGTGCCCGCCCCTCGAGGCTGCCCATCTGCTCGCGCGGCACCTTGCCGATTTCGTCCCACTTGTCGCGGAACGCGCGGAAATCGCGACGCGCGGCGTCCATGTCGGTGACGGGATCGATGGTCTTCTCGGCCTCCTCGAGCAACGCGATCTTGGCCGATGCGTTCGCCGCGTACTCGTTGTCGCGCTCGGAGGTGGCCGAGTTGCGCGCGGCGAAGAAGACATCCTGGGCCGCCTTGAACCGGTGCCACAGGGCGTCGTCGGCGTCGCGGGGCGCGCGTCCGGCGGCCTTCCACTCGACGAGCAGCTCACGGAACTTCGCTGATGTCGTACCCCAGTCGGTGGACGAGGACAGCTCCTCGGCCCGTACGATCAGCTCCTCCTTGCGTGCCTTGGCGCCCGCCCGCTCGCGGTCGAGCTCGGCGAAATGCGCTCCCCGGCGGCGGTTGAAGGCGTCTCGGGCCTTTGCGTACCGCTTCCACAACGCGTCGTCGGTCTTGCGGTCGATGCCCTTGATCGTCTT
>NZ_BAHC01000153.1 GCF_000298195.1 Gordonia rhizosphera NBRC 16068
GATGCGGTGCGTGGTTCGGATGCGTCGCGGGTGTTGGATGCGGTGCGTGGTTCGGATGCGTCGCGGGTGTTGGATGCGGTGCGTGGTTCGGATGCGTCGCGGGTGTTGGATGCGGTGCGTGGTTCGGATGCGTCGCGGGTGTTGGATGCGGTGCGTGAATCCGGTGCGGCGCAGTCCATATCTGATGCGGTCGGTGGCTCCGATATCGCGCGGACCGCGTCTGATGCGGTCGGTGGCTCCGGCGTTGCGCGGGCGGTGTCTGATGCGGTCGGTGGCTCCGATGTTGCGCGGGCGGTGTCTGATGCGGTCGGTGGCTCCGATGTTGCGCGGGCGGTGTCTGATGCGGTCGGTGGCTCCGGCGTCGCGCAGTCCATATCTGATGCGGTCGGTGGCTCCGATATCGCCCGGGCCGCGTCCGAAGCCGTAACCGGAACGACGGAGTCGTTGTCCGACACCGTCGCCCGTCATGCCGCACCGGTGATGGGGGCGGCCCGGGCGGTCGGGGCCGGGTCGCCCGCATCGGCGGAGGATCTGGAGGAACTCGCGCGCAAACTGTACGAACCGCTCTCCGCGCGACTGCGGACCGAACTCTGGCTGGACCGGGAACGATCCGGTCTGCTGACCGACCGATGAGCATTCGATGACCACCGCACCGTCCACACCACAGGAGTAGAGATGACCACCACCACCGATCCCGCTGTCAGCGTGTGTTTCTCGGTCACCGTGGACTCGGCGCCGCTGGGCGATTTCGTCAGCTGTGAGGGGCTGGGACTGGAGATCGTGATGGAGCAGCGGGAGGAGGGCGGCAACAACGGCATGGTCTGGCAGCTGCCGACCCGCGTCAAGTTCAGCAACATCAAACTGACCCGGCCGGTCTGCGACGACAGCTACAAACTGGCCGAGTGGGTCAGTGCCGTCGTCGGCGGCTACACCCCGACGACAGCCAAGATCGCGGCGAAGAATGCCCAGGGCGACACCGTCGCCGAGTGGTCGCTCGACGGTGTGCTCCCGGTCCGGTGGACCGGACCGTCGCTGAACCTTGACAGCCCGAAGGTCGCCGTCGAAACCCTCGAACTCGTCCACCGCGGAATCCGCGGGTCGAAGGGCGACGGCTCGTGAGCGGCGCGGTCGCGCTCTCCGCCCCGGCCTCGGGTTCGTCGAAGCGAGCGACCTCGGCCGACCAGATCGTGCACGCGGAACTCGAGATGTACGAGCCGACCAAGGCCCCGGGCGGTGCCAAACCCGGCGCGAAGCTCGGATCGATTCCCTTCCAGTTCAATCCGCGCGAGGTGACGATCACCAAGGCGGCGAAGTGGGAGAGCAAACCGACCAAGGGGGCGGCGAAGGCCGGAGCCGCCGAGTTCATGGGCGCCCAACCGTGCACGCTGTCGCTGGAGATGTTCCTCGACGGCACCGCCAAACACGACGACAGCGTCGCCAAGGGCGTCGACCGCCTGATGTCCTGCTGTGTCCCCACCAGCGCGACGACGGGTACCCCCAAGGCGATGCCCCCGCTGATCGTCTTCAAATGGGGTGGGCTGACCAGCTTCCCGGGATTCATCACCAAGGTCACCGCGAAGTTCACGCTCTTCGCTGCCGACGGCGGCCCGCTGCGGGCCGTGTGCACCGTCGAGATCGAGGAGATGCCCGGCGGCAAGGGCGGACAGAACCCGACGTCGCGGGCCGCCTCCGCGCGGCGCACCCACATGCTCGTCGCGGGGGAGTCGCTCGCGAGTCTCGCCCACCGCGAGTACGGCGACCCCGCCCGGTGGCGCGCCATCGCCGACTTCAACGACATCGACGATCCGATGCGGGTTCCGTCCGGCACCGTGATCCGGATGCCCGCCGTCGACGACGTGGCGGCCCCGTCGCGAGTCGGAGGTCGGTGACAGCGATGGCCACCACGTCGGGACTCACCATCGCGGTCGCGGGCAATCCACTGCCGGAAACCGTGATGCCGCAGTTGGTGTCGTCGTTCGTCGACACCAACACCGGACTCCCGGACGCCTTCTCGCTGCGCTTCCGGGACAACGCCCGCGCGGTCCTCACCGATGCCTCGATCCGGATCGGAGCACCGATCACGATCTCCATCACCACCGACAGCCAACCGGCTCCACGGGATCTGCTCGTCGGCGAGATCACCGCGATCGAAGCGGAGTTCGAGAAGGCCGGCACCTTCACCACCATTCGTGGCTACGACCAGTCCCACCGGCTCTTCCGCGGCCGGCACACGGCCGCCTACACCCAGGTCACGGCGTCGGACGCGGCGACCCAGTGTGCTCGCCGCGCGGGCCTGCGCCCAGGGCGGATCAAGGCCTCGTCGACGGTCTACGAACACATCTCCCAGCGCGACCAGTCCGACTGGGAGTTCCTCTCGGCGCTCGCGCGCGACATCGGCTACCGCGTCGGGGTCCGAGACGGCGCACTGGATTTCGGGCCGCCCACCGAGGCCGGGAACGCGCCCGGCGCCGACCCGGAGAATCCGCTGGTGCTGCGATTCGGCACCGACATCATCCGGCTTCGCTCCTCGATCACCGCAGCCGAACAGGTCGGGCGCGTGGAGGTCCGCGGGTGGGATGTGGCGACCAAACAACCGATCGTCGGTACCGCCGAACCCGACGCACCGAGTGCGCGGCTGACCGACATCGATCCGGCCGGCCTGGCCGGTGCGTTCGGTAACCCCACCCACGTCGTCTCCGACCGCGGGGTGCGTTCCCAGGCCGAGGCCGACGCGGCCGCCCGGGCCCGGGCGCAGGCCATCGCGTCGGGATTCGCGGAGGTCGACGCGGTGTGCGCGGGTAATCCGATGCTGCGGGCGGGCGTGGCGATCGCGATCACCGACCTCGGCGCCCCGTTCGACGGGAAGTTCGTCCTCACCTCGGCCCGGCACCGCTACGAACCGACCGGCGGATACACCACGGCCATCACCGTGTCGGCGGCCCACGACCGCAGCCTCCTCGGACTCGCCTCTGCCGGTGCGCATCCGGGCGGCGCCGGCTCCGGAGTAGCCCTGGCGCAGGTCACCGACATCAACGATCCCCTCGGGCAGGGACGGGTGAAACTGTCGTTCCCGCAACTGTCCGCCGACTACGTCAGCGGGTGGGCCCGCACCGTGATGGCCGGCGCGGGCAAGGATCGCGGCGCGCTGATTCTGCCCGAGGTCGGCGACGAGGTGCTCGTCGCCTTCGAACGCGGCGACGGCGACCACCCGTATGTCCTGGGTGGACTGTTCAACGGCGTCGACACCCCGGACGCGCGCGGGGTGGCGCTCGTCGACACCGGATCGGGTGCGGTCAACCGCCGGTCGGTCATCTCACGCCGCGGACATCGGCTCGACCTCAACGACCAGGACGGACGGACCGAGGGGGTCGTCCTCGCGACCGGCGACGACATGCTGCGCATCGAACTCGACGCGACCTCCAAGGCGATCACCGTCCGCAGCGCCGGGACGATTTCGATCAAGGCGGATCAGGGCATCACCCTCGACGCCGGTGGCGGCACCCTCGGGCTGCGCGGGACCCGCGTCACCGTCGACTCGGCGAGCACCGCCCAGCTGACCGCATCCGGTCCACTGACGGTGCAGGGCACCCCCATCAAACTCAACTGAGGAGTCGACATGCCACCCGCCGCGCGCGTCTCGGACGTGACCGCACATCCCGGCGTCATCGGACCGCCCGGCTGCCCGACGGTGCTGATCGAGGGTCGGCCCGCGGCCACGGTCGGCACGCCGCACATCTGTTCGTTCCCGCCGCCCGCAGTGCATCCACCGACGACCATCATGCCGCCGGGGTGCCCGACGGTGCTGATCGGCGGTCGGCCGGCGGCACGCGTCGGTGACGTATCCGGCTGTGGCGCAACGATCATCACGGGCGCCGCCAGCGTGTTGATCGGTTGAGAGGATCGTGACATCCATGGGTTCATCACATGCCGTCGACTTCGTCGGCCGCGGTTGGGCATTCCCCCTGCGCACCGATCCGACAGGTGCGTTCGCCCTCGCCGGAGGCGGCGTCGACGTCGAGCAGGCCATCGAGATCATCTTGCGCACCTCGCCGGGGGAGCGGCCGATGCGTCCCGAGTTCGGTTGCCGCATCAACGATCACGTGTTCTCCCCGGCGACCTCGGCCACCGCTGCGGCGATCGCGCGAGATGTCCGTACCGCGCTCGAGGACTGGGAACCGCGGATCGACGTCGACGAGATCGACGTCGACTTCGCCGCCGCCGACACCGGGACCTTCTACATCGACGTCCGCTATCGCATCCATGGCCGCAACGACATCCGCAACCTCGTCTTCCCGTTCTACGTGATCCCCGACGAACCCGACGAATCCGCCCCCGGGGCGATGACACCGACCGCGAAGGGGTGAGACGACGATGCTGCCCGCACCGGATCTCGACGACCGGCACTTCCAGAACCTGGTCGACGATGCGCGACGCCTTGTGCGCGAACGGTTTCCCGAATGGAGCGACCACAACATCTCCGACCCGGGGATCACCTTGATCGAGGCGGTCGCGACGATGGTCGACCAGCTGATATACCGCCTCAACCGGGTCCCCGAACGCAACTACCTCAAGTTCCTCGACCTCCTCGGACTCGAACTGCGTCCGGCATCGACGGCGCGCACCCGCGTCACCTTCTGGCTCTCTGCGCCGCAACCGCAGACGGTGGAGGTGCGGGCCGACACCGAGATCAGCACCGTCCGTACCGACATCGCCGAACCCATCGTGTTCTCCACCGAACGCGGGCTGTCGATCATCCCGTGCAGCCGGGAACGGGTGTTCGCCGCGCCCGCCGGGACCGATCCGCGCGATCGCACCCTCTCGCTGGGCAACACCGGTTTCGACTGCTTCGCCGCGACGCCTCAGCCCGACGACGCGCTGCTCGTCGAACTGTCGAATCCCGTTCCGTCGTGCGCGGTGATGTTGCGGATCACGTGTCCGGTGGCCGGTGCCGGCGTCGATCCGCGCCGGCCGCCGCTGCAGTGGGAGGCCACGACCGAGCGCGGCTGGGTGGCCTGCGATGTCGGGCTCGACGAGACCGGCGGATTCAACCAACCCGGGGACGTGATCGTACACATGCCCGACGATCACATCCGTTCCACCGTCGCCGGGAAACGCGGTGCCTGGCTGCGCTGCCGCGTCGTCGACGCGATCCCCGGGCAACCGACCTACAAGCGCTCCCCGCACATCGACGCGGTGACCGCCCAGACCGTCGGCGGTACGGTCGGCGCACGTCATTCCCAGGGCGTCGTCGGGGAGGTCCTCGGGATCTCCGATGGTTCGGTGGCGCAACGATTTTCGCTGCACCAGCGCCCGGTCGTACCCACCGACGGACTCCGGGTCTCGGTGAGCGACGGTGCCGAGTCCTCCGTGTGGACCGCGGTCGACGACTTCGCCGAGTGCGGGCCGGACGACAAGGTGTTTCACCTCGACACGGTCTCCGGCGAGATCACCTTCGGGCCCGCGGTACGCGAATCCGACGGTTCGCTGCGGTGTTTCGGTGCCATCCCGCGCAAGGGTGCCGTCATCGGCGTCGACGAATACCGGATCGGTGGCGGCGCCGCGGGCAACGTCGGAGTCGGTCAGCTGCGGGTCCTCAAGACCAGCGTGCCGTTCGTGTCGAGGGTGGAGAACAGGGTCGCGGCGGTGGGAGGTGCGCAGGCCGAGACGATCGAGGAACTCAAACTCCGGGGTCCGGTCGTGCTGCGGTCGCGGGGACGCGCGGTGACCGCGGAGGACTTCGAGGAACTGACCCGGCAGGCTGCCCCGGAGATCGCCCGCGTGCACTGCCTGCCCGCCGGTGACGACGCGCCCGGCGTCGTGCGGCTCCTCGTCGTCCCGCATGTCGCCGAGGACGCCGAGGGCGAGATCCGCCTGCACGACCTGACCCCGTCGACCGAGGTCCTCGACACCATCGCCGCCTACCTCGACCGGCGGCGCCTGATCGGGACCCGGCTCCTGATCGAACCGCCGCTCTACATCGGTGTGACCATCGTGGTCAGCGTCTCGGCATCGCTCGGCTTCGACCGGCAGACGGTGAAGCGCGACGTGCTGCGCCATCTGTACCGCCTGCTGCACCCGGTCCGTGGCGGGCGTTCGGGCGTCGGCTGGCCCGTGGGGCGTGCGCTCGGCGCTCCCGACATCACCGCGGCGATCGCCGACGTACCCGGGGTGGACCTCGGGCAGGAGGTGATGGTGGACCTCTACCCGGTGAATCCGGCGACCGGCCGCCGTGGCCAGGAGTCCACCGATCGGCTGACGTTGCCGCCCACCGGACTTTTCCTGTCGCATCAGCATCAGGTCCGGGTGATCTAGGTGTCCTGCGACCTGGCGGGGATCGAGACCCCCTTTCCGATCGGGGCGACGTTGCCGTCGATCTACCTCGACGACGACCACGCCCAGGGGCTGTGCGCGGTGTTCGACCGGATGCTCGTACCGGTGTTCGTCGTGCTCGACTCGTTTCCCGCCCATCTCGATCCCGCGACCGCACCCGAGGATTCGCTGAACTGGCTGGCGGCGTGGATCGGCCTGGTGCTCGACGGCCACGAGAGCCCGGAGAAGAAGCGGGAGCTGATCGCCGCCGGCGCCGACCTGCTGCGCTGGCGCGGCACGGTGACCGGGGTCCACGACGCGATCACCGCGGCGTTCGGGGTGACTCCGGAGATCACCGAATCCGGCGGGGTGAACGTCTCGTCGGAGCCGACCGGTCCACCGGACGCCGTCGCCGATGCCGGGATCACCGTCGTTCTCCGCGTCGACGACCCGGATGCGATCGACCTCCAGCGCCTCGACGCCGTCGTCACCCGGGTGAAGCCGGCCCATCTGCCTCATCGGGTGGACGTCGTGGGGCGGTGAGCGACCGGAGCCCGGTCACCCGAATCGTTCGGTGCGTACCGATTCCGGCCGGTGTCCCGCGCCGACCATGATCGTCGCGCAGTACTCGACGAACCCGTTCGGGCCGCAGATGTACACCGTCGGAGCGTGATCGGGAGCGATGGTGATCCGGCAGAGCTCCTCGGCCGTCAGGCGTCCGGCCGGTCGGTCGTCGTCGGCCGGGGCACTGCGTGTGTAGGCGCGGTGTACCGGCAGCCGCCGGTGGATCATGAGTTGGCGCAGATCGTCGGCGAACAGCGTCCGCTCCGGCGTTCGAAGCGAATATACGAGATTGAACATCGTTGCGGGAGCGATGATCTCGCGGGACCGGAGCATGGACATCAGCGGCGCCAGACCCGATCCGCCGGCGATGAGTTGCACCGGACGGCGGTCGCGGCCCTCCCAGGTGAACCAACCGCCGTGCGGTCGGGTGACCTCCAGCGGTTCACCCACCTCGACGACGTCGACGAGGTAAGGCGAGACCTCGCCGTCCTCGGCGCGTTCCACCGTCACCTCCACCGTGCGCGTCTCCCGCACATCCGACAGCGAGTACGTGCGTGCGGTGGAGTACCC
The DNA here is from genome assembly GCF_000298195.1 of Gordonia rhizosphera NBRC 16068. Taxonomy (GTDB): domain Bacteria; phylum Actinomycetota; class Actinomycetes; order Mycobacteriales; family Mycobacteriaceae; genus Gordonia; species Gordonia rhizosphera. Next base: position 7,444 of record NZ_BAHC01000153.1, read on the forward strand.
GTCCTCGGCGGTGAGCCGGATGTCGATGTGCTGCCCGGGCACCGCGTGCATCGGCTCGGCGAGCGCCAGTCGCAACGAGCGGGCCGTCGGGCCGTGCCGGGTGTCGGCGACGACGGTGGTCACCTGCCACTCGGTCACGAGTACCGTTGCTCCGTCCACGGATCGCCGTGCATGTGATAGCCGCGGCTCTCCCAGAATCCGGGTGCGTCGGTAGGCATGACACGCAGCCGCCGAACCCATTTCGCGCTCTTCCAGAAGTAGAGATGCGGGACGAACAACCGTGCGGGACCACCGTGTTCGGGCGGCAACGGCTCGCCGTCGTAGGTGTCGGCGATCCACCCGCGTCCGTCCACGAGATCGGCGAGCGCGATGTTGGTGGCATAGCCGCCGTGGCAGTGCGCCATCACCCAACCCTCGACCGGCCAGGGGAGCGCGTCGACGATGGTGTCGAACGACACTCCGCGCCATCGTGTCTCGAACTTCGACCAGCGTGTCACGCAGTGGATGTCGGACACCACGTCCTCGTGCGGAAGGGCGGCGAACTCCGCCCAGTTCCAGGTGTGGCCACGATGGTCGGAGGACTGGATCGTCAACGACCACCGCTCGAGCGGGATGATGGGG
>NZ_BAHC01000152.1 GCF_000298195.1 Gordonia rhizosphera NBRC 16068
AGCGCTGTCCACCGCGAGAGGTGCACGAGCCAGTCGATGCTCTCGTAGCCGCGCAGGGTTGTCTCGGCTTCGGCGAAGCCGGTGGTCGCGGTGTCGCGGTCACCGTCGCGCCCGGCCCGGACGGCGACGGCGGCGGCGAGCAAGGCCCGGTTGGACCGGGTGTCGGCGCCTGCGGCGCCGCGGACGCGTTCCTCGTCGGCGGTCGTCAGCGACGCCTCGGTGGACCGCAGCAGCGCCCACAGTCCCCAGTGCGGGAAGTGATGTCCGGGGAGGCCGGCCAGCAGGTCGGCCGCGGTGTCGAGGTGGGCCAGCGCCGCGGCACGGTCCGCACCGAACAGCGCACGGATGGCACGCACGCGACCGGCGATACCCGCCTCGATCGCGGGTGCCTCGGAACCCGCGGTCGCGCGGGCGCGGGCGATCGCCGCCTCCATCGCGGGTTCGTCGCGCTCGTGGGCGTAGGTGCGTGCGGTGGTCAGCCAGGCCCAGCCCAGCACCGGTGAGCCGATCCGGGCGGCCAGGTCGATCGCCCGGTCGGCGGAGCGGCGCGCAGGTAGGGTCTCCGACCGCGCGGCATAGGCCTCGGCGAGATGGAAGTCGGCATGCGCGATGGTGTGCGGATCGCCGATCTCCAGCGCGAGGGTGCGGGCCGCCTCGAGGCGGTCCACCCGCAGATTGTCGAAAAGGTCGATGGTACCGAGTTCGTGGAGTGCGCGGGCCCGCGCGTGCGGGTCGCCGGCGGACTCCGCGACCGCCAGCGCTTGTTCGAACCACTTCGCGCCCAGCGCCACGTCGAAGGTCCGGCCGGCGCGGCCGAGGATGTCGAGCGCCTCGCAGCGCAGGTCGGGGGCGAGTGTCGCATCCTCGGCCACCGGCGCGGCCAGGGTCATCGCACCCGTGAGGTCGCCCTGACCGAGCCGGATGAGCGCCGCGAGTACGTCGCGGGCAGGATCGCGGGTACCGGGCCGTTCCGGCAGGTGCCGCAGGTCGGCCTCTGCTTGGTCGAGGTCACCGGCTGCGATGGCGGCCCGGACCAGTGCCACCCGGATGCGGTGGACCGACACGTCGTCGTCGGGGAGAGATCCGAGTATTGGCTCGGCAGCCTCACGGACTCCGCGGTGATCGCCGCGCCGGCCCTGGACCTCGGCCAGTGCGACGGCGGCGGCGGGCAGGGGGAGCAGCGGGCGCAGGCTGCGCACCGCCGACCCGAGCGCGCCGCGGTCCGCGGCCGCCAGCCCGATGTGCAAGAGAACCTCGCGCCAGGTGCCGATGTCGCCGGCGTCCTCGGCCAGCGCGAGAGCCAGATCGCCGTGCGCGGCCGACCCGTCGGGGGAGTCACGCAGCAGATCGAGGGCCACCCGCGCGAGTGCGCGGCGCTCGGGGGCGAGCAGGCCGCGGACGACCTCGTCACGGGTCAGGGCATGACGGAAACGCAGGCCACCGCCGTGGTTGTCGTCGATGATCAGGCCCGCGTCGGCGGCCGCCCGCAACCCCGCCGCCACCGCGCGCTCATCCAGTGACGTCATCGCACCGAGGAACCGCCAATCGAACTCGTGTCCGAGGACCGCGGCGGCCTGCACGATCGCGCGAGCGTCGGGGCTCAGGGCGGCGAGCCGGCGATGCACCGAGGCCGCGACGGTGGGTGGTGCGACGGTGCGCAACCGCGGGCCGTCGACCACCCATCGGCCGGCGGTGTCGGCGTTCGTGGTGGGCTCGCGGACCAGGACACCGGAGCGCATCAGACCGGCCAGGAGTTCCTCGACCGCGAACGGGCTGCCGGCGGCGCGCGACCGGACGAAATCCAGGAGTGCGGGGTCGACGGCGTCGACGCGCAGACAGTCGCGGACCATCGCCGTGACCGCCTCCGCCGACAGCGGTGGCACGTTGCGGGCGACGATGACCCGACGATCGAGGAGCCGTTCGAGTGCGGGCGCGAGGTCGGCGGTGCGCGAACTCAGCAGGAGCCGGGCGCCGTGTGCGGCCTGGTTGTCCACCAGATATCCGAGGGCCGCGAGTTCGTCAGGGTCCGACCACTGCAGATCGTCGAGGACGAGGAGGATGCTCACGCGGCGGGAGGCGGCGCGCAGGAACCGGATCAGCTCTTCGGCGAGGCCGACCGCGGAATCCGGCGTCAGGGTCAGCGCCCGCAGCGCCGACTGCCAGGTCACCCAGAGCTGGTCGCCGGGTTGACATCCGGATTCGATGTCGAAGCGGCCGATGGCCTCCTTCAGGCTGCGATAGCCCTCGGTCGCCTCGCCGTCGACGGCGCGGCCCTCGAGGACCCAGAGTCCCTCCGCTCGCGCGCGCTCGACGGCGTATTCCAGCAGTCTGGACTTGCCCATCCCCGCGTCGGCCAGCAGCAGAAGTGGCGGTCCACCCGTCGAGCCGGACCCGACGCGGGTCTCGAGGTCGGCGAGCAGGTCGTCGCGGCCGACGATGTGCTCGGCGACCAACAGGCCGGATGGCAGCCTATCGGCGGGAACGGAGTGCACCGGAACGCTCCCCACCTCGTGAATCGTGTCACATGCCCCGGGTCTCGACAACGCGAGCAGCCGGTTGGGTGAACGAGCATTTGCCCAGGACAACACGACTGGCGTAACCTTGCACGCGCGCATGCGTTGTTTGCGCGCGCAGTCGTCGTGCCCGGGAATCGTCATCCGATCGCGGGAAGCGGCAACCGAAACTGTACCTACTACATACCTGTCCGGAGCAACTCAACATATGTCGTCCCCCACGATCGCCTCGCCGCAAGTAGCCGTCAATGACATCGGCTCGGCCGAGGACTTCCTCGCCGCCATCGACTCCACGATCAAGTACTTCAACGATGGCGACATCGTCGAAGGCACCATCGTCAAGGTCGACCGCGACGAGGTCCTGCTCGACATCGGTTACAAGACCGAAGGCGTCATCCCGTCCCGCGAACTGTCGATCAAGCACGACGTCGATCCCTCTGAGGTCGTCAACGTCGGTGACGAGGTCGAGGCACTGGTCCTCACCAAGGAGGACAAGGAAGGCCGCCTGATCCTGTCCAAGAAGCGTGCTCAGTACGAGCGCGCCTGGGGCACCATCGAGGAGCTCAAGGAGAAGGACGAGGCCGTCAAGGGCACCGTCATCGAGGTCGTCAAGGGCGGCCTGATCCTGGACATCGGCCTGCGTGGCTTCCTCCCGGCGTCGCTGGTGGAGATGCGCCGCGTCCGCGATCTGCAGCCGTACATCGGCAAGGAGATCGAGGCCAAGATCATCGAGCTCGACAAGAACCGCAACAACGTGGTGCTGTCGCGTCGCGCCTGGCTGGAGCAGACCCAGTCCGAGGTGCGCAGCGAGTTCCTGCACCAGCTGCAGAAGGGCCAGGTCCGCAAGGGCGTCGTGTCCTCGATCGTCAACTTCGGTGCGTTCGTCGATCTCGGCGGCGTCGACGGTCTGGTCCACGTCTCCGAGCTGTCCTGGAAGCACATCGATCACCCGTCCGAGGTTGTCGCCGTGGGTGACGAGGTCACCGTCGAGGTTCTCGACGTCGATCTGGACCGCGAGCGCGTTTCGTTGTCGCTCAAGGCCACCCAGGAAGATCCGTGGCGTCAGTTCGCCCGCACCCATGCGATCGGTCAGATCGTCCCGGGCAAGGTCACCAAGCTGGTGCCGTTCGGTGCGTTCGTCCGCGTCGACGAGGGCATCGAGGGTCTGGTCCACATCTCCGAGCTGGCCGAGCGCCACGTCGAGGTGCCGGATCAGGTCGTCTCGGTCAGCGACGACGCGATGGTCAAGGTCATCGACATCGACCTGGAGCGTCGTCGGATCTCGCTGAGCCTCAAGCAGGCCAACGAGGATTACACCGAGGAGTTCGACCCGTCGAAGTACGGCATGGCCGACAGCTACGACGAGCAGGGCAACTACATCTTCCCCGAGGGCTTCGACGCGGAGACCAACGAGTGGCTCGAGGGCTTCGAGCAGCAGCGTGAGGCATGGGAGGCCCGGTACGCCGAGGCCGAGCGCCGTCACAAGATGCACACGGCTCAGATGGAGAAGTTCGCCGCTGCCGCCGCCGAGGCCGAGAACGCCCCGTCGGATTATTCGTCGGCGTCGGAGGGTCGCAGCTCGTCCTCGTCGAGCTCGAGCGGTTCGTCGTCCGGCGGCTCGCTCGCCAGCGATGAGCAGCTCGCCGCACTGCGCGAGAAGCTGTCTGGTAACGCCTGACATCTCTGATCGGTCGAAGGGCCTCTCCCGGTTCGGGAGGGGCCCTTCGTCGTTGTGCGCGCCGTCGCCGCTCCTTCGTTCCGTTCTCGCTGCACCGATCGATGCAGCGAGAACGGAACGAGGGAGCGAGAGCCCTGGGCGGGGGCTGTCACGGGCGGAAACCCAGTCTGTGCCGGAGGGTGCGGGGACGAGCGCGCCGGCATTTGCAAGACTGGTGGGCGTGATCAGACTGGGCTTGTCCGGCGGCATCGGTGCCGGGAAATCGACGGTGGCAAAGACCTTCATCGAGCGCGGCGCGTACCTCATCGACGCGGACAAGATCGCCCGCGAGGTGGTGGAGCCCGGGACGCCCGGCCTGGCCGCGCTGGTCGAGGCGTTCGGTGCGGAGATCCTGACCGACGACGGTTCGCTCGACCGTCCCGCGTTGGCCGCGAAGGCCTTCGTTGACGAGGAGCAGCGTCAGAAGCTCAACGCGATCACCCATCCGCTGGTCGGGGCGCGGACCCGGGAACTGCTCGAAGCCGCTCCCGACGACGCCATCGTCGTGCAGGACATCCCGCTGCTCGTCGAGGGCAATATGGCGCCGTTCTTCCACCTCGTCGTCATGGTGCACGCCGACGCCGAGACCCGTGTCGAGCGCCTGACCACGGCCCGCGGCATGCCCGAGGACGATGCGCGGGCCCGGATCGCCGCACAGGCCACCGACGAGCAGCGGCGTGCCGTCTCCGACGTGTGGATGGACAATTCGGGTACCACCGAGGACCTGGCGAACGCGGCTGCGACCCTGTGGTCGGAGCGTCTGGTGGCGTTCGAGCGCAATGTGCGCGCCCGCCGACCCGCACAGCCCCTGGTCCATCTCGTGGCGGCCGATCCCGACCCGTCGACCCTGGGCACCCGACTGGTCAACCGGCTGTGGGCGATCCTCGGCGACAAGGCGACTGCAATCACCCAGACCGCGACGGACACCCTGGCGTCGGAAGCCGAGACCCTGGGTCTGGAGTTGTCGCCGGCCGATCTGACCGCACCCGAGGTGTCGGTGACCCTCGCGCCCGCCGTCCGCGGCGTCGCCGAGTTGTTGGCCGACGGTGGGTTCCCGCGGGTCGACGGCGAGGTCGACGTGTACGCCTCCGCCGATCCCGGCCGGCCCGGGGTGGTGCGCACGATCGTCGGCTGATCCGGGGAGTGGTCTTCGTCGTTCACCCGAATGAATCTGACTACGGATGTGCGTAGAATCACAACCTCACCAGGTCGCGTGACCCTATCGTTTGTTAGCGTGTGGGCGCGCACCCGGTGGTGCCAATGGAAATCAGCGCTCGAGTCGAGGGAGAGTACGCCGTGAGTGCACGGATCAAGGGGCGGGCTGCGGCAGCAGCGATCGCGTTTGCAGGTGTTGTGGGAGCGGGGATGGCGCTGGCCGGCCCCGCGGGCGCGGCGGTGACCGCCATACAGGTCGACAGTTCGAACCTGTTCGGATCGCTGGATCAGCGATACGGCGCGGGCTGCGCCTACGGCATCATCGCGGATGTTGACACCGAGGCGCCTGTCGAGTTCAAGGTCAACGGCCAATCTGTGCTGGGTGGGACCAAAGAGCCTGACGGCGGCAAGGCCGTCTACAACTGGGTCCCGGTTGCTCCTGGCGAGTACACCATCACCGCAACGCAAAGCGGTGTGAGCAAGTCGGTCGGACCACTCACCGTGGGTGTCGGTGTCTACACCGGCAGTTCCTGCATCGTTCTGTACTGACGCTGGACAACTGAACCGAGACCATAGCGGGGGCGTTGCGGACACGAGTCCGCGGCGCCCCGCTGTGTTTCATGGAACAATCGTGCTACATGAAACAAAGAGGCGACGAATGTAACAAAGTCCTCTCCTCGGGGTGGCGGGCTTGTTAGCGTTGACCCTGCGCGCCCGTGGGGGGCGACAATTCGCACGAGATTGTCGAGGAGTCGAGCAGAGTCATGAGTATTCAACGTGCCCGCAATTCATTCCGGATCGTTTGGGCCGCAACGGCTTTCGTCGCGACCGCGGTGGCCGGCATCGCACTCGCCAGCCCGGCGGACGCGGCACTACGGGGCGTGGCGATCGGTACGCCCGCCGGCTACGGCTCCTCGGCGGGCTCAACCAACTACGACGTCTACGGCGCGGGCTGCGCCTACAAACTCGACATCATCGTCGACAGCCCGAAGACGGCCAAGTCGAAACTGAAGGTCGCCTCGACCACGAACGGCAAGACCGTCACGATCTACAACCAGAAGCCGGCCACCGTGGCCGTGACACCGACATGGCGGCCCGCGACGCCGGGCCGCTACGTTCTCGCCGCCACCCTGGACGGGGTGACCAAGCAGCGCACTGTGGACGTCGGCACCGGCGTCCAGCTGCCCTGGTTCATCCGGGGCGGTGCCTGCTTCGTCGTGCCGATCTACTGACCGGAATCGGCACCGGGGTCGGCGGGGCGGTCGCGGAAGAAGACCGGCCCGCCCACCTCGGCATCGAGCCATCTCTGCACGTCGTGGTCGTGCTCGGCCGCGCCCACCAGGGCCCGGGTCGCGATGGCCACGGCCTCCTGGCATTCGGCGGTCGGTAGGTAGCCGGCCGCATGCGCCTCGAACAGCTCGTCGACGTCGATCAATTCGAGCGGATGTCCCGGCACGTCGACCAGGTCGAGGTACCAGTCCTCGGCGTGCCAGCGCCCGTCGTCGTCGGGGCCGGTGAAGCGGCCGACGTCGAGGTAGAGGCGCTGCCCCTCGTGATGCCCGACGTGGAAGTGGAAGATGTTGGCGCGCAGCCCCAGCTTCGGTAGCAGCCACGACTCCAGGTGGAAGAACCGCGGGTGATCGGCCGGACGTGACATATAGAGGCCGTAGTCGGTGACCTCATACCGTTCGACCTCCCGGAGGAAGCCCTTGTTGTCGGTGTTGGTCATTGCCGGCACGTCGAAGACCTCGCGTTTGGGGGGATGCAAGACTCCGGTCATGGGCACACCCTAACCCGCAGGTCAAACAGTGGTCGGCCGACGGAACATTTCTGTCGGAGGTGCCGTTTACCCTGGCACTATGGCTTTTGCAGCAGAACGGCCGGTCCTCGCGCACTCCGAGTTCCGTCCCATCGGGGAGGTCGAGCGTACCGGGGGCCACTTCGAGGTGATCAGTGAGTACGAGCCGGCCGGTGACCAACCTACGGCCATCGACGACCTCGAGCGGCGCATCACCGCGGGGGAGAAGGACATCGTCCTGCTCGGTGCAACCGGTACCGGCAAATCCGCCACGGCCGCCTGGCTGATCGAGCGGGTGCAGCGGCCCACACTGGTGATGGCACCCAACAAGACGCTGGCGGCTCAGCTCGCCAACGAACTGCGGGAGATGCTGCCGAACAACGCGGTCGAATACTTCGTCTCGTACTACGACTACTACCAACCCGAGGCGTACATCGCGCAGACCGACACCTACATCGAGAAGGACTCCTCGATCAACGACGACGTCGAACGGCTGCGGCATTCCGCGACGTCGAGCCTGCTGTCGCGGCGCGACGTCGTCGTCGTCGCCTCGGTGTCCTGCATCTACGGTCTGGGTACCCCGCAGTCGTACCTGGACCGCTCCGTGGAACTGGCGGTCGGCGAGGAGATCGACCGCGACGCGCTGCTGCGGCTGCTGGTCGACGTCCAGTACACCCGCAACGACCATGCGTTCACACGTGGCAGCTTTCGGGTGCGCGGCGACACGGTCGAGATCATCCCGTCCTATGAGGAGCTGGCGGTCCGCATCGAGTTCTTCGGCGACGAGATCGAGGCGCTCTACTTTCTGCACCCGCTGACCGGAGATGTTGTGCGGCAGGTGAACTCGTTGCGTATTTTCCCCGCCACGCACTATGTGGCCGGGCCGGAGCGGATGCAGAAGGCGATGACGAGCATCGAGGAGGAACTCGAGACCCGCCTCGCCGACCTCGAATCGAAGGGCAAACTCCTCGAGGCACAGCGGTTGCGGATGCGTACCACCTACGACCTGGAGATGATGCGACAGGTCGGGTTCTGCTCGGGCATCGAGAACTATTCGCGACACATCGATGGACGTCCCGCGGGCAGCGCCCCGGCGACCCTCATCGACTACTTCCCCGACGACTTCCTCCTCGTCATCGACGAGTCGCACGTCACGGTGCCGCAGATCGGCGGCATGTACGAGGGAGACATGTCCCGGAAGCGCAACCTGGTCGACTACGGGTTCCGGTTGCCGTCCGCGGTGGACAACCGCCCGCTGACCTGGGACGAGTTCGTCGGTCGGATCGGCCAGACGGTATACCTCTCGGCGACGCCCGGCCCCTATGAACTCGGCCAGGCCAACGGCGAGTTCGTGGAGCAAGTGATCCGGCCGACCGGACTCGTCGACCCGCAGGTCGTCGTCAAGCCGACCAAGGGCCAGATCGACGACCTCGTCCACGAGATCCGTGAGCGGACCGAGCGCGACGAGCGCGTGCTGGTCACCACGCTGACCAAGAAGATGGCCGAGGATCTGACCGATTACCTGCTCGAGCTCGGTATCCGGGTGCGTTACCTGCACTCCGAGGTCGACACCCTGCGTCGCGTCGAGCTCCTCCGTCAGCTGCGCAGCGGCGACTACGACGTGCTCGTCGGCATCAACCTGCTCAGGGAAGGGCTCGACCTTCCCGAGGTGTCGTTGGTCGCGATCCTCGACGCCGACAAGGAGGGATTCCTGCGGTCGACCACCTCGCTGATCCAGACCATCGGCCGCGCGGCGCGCAACGTGTCGGGAGAAGTGCACATGTACGCCGACACCATCACCGACTCCATGCGTAATGCGATCGACGAGACCGAACGTCGCCGGGCAAAGCAGATCGCGTACAACACCGAGAACGGCATCGACCCGAAACCGTTGCGCAAGAAGATCGCCGACATCCTCGACCAGGTCTATCGCGAGGCCGAGGACGAAGCGGTCGGCGTCGGCGGTTCCGGGCGCAACGCGAGCCGCGGCCGGCGTGCGCAGGGAGAGGTCTCCAAGGCGAAGGGCGGCGGTAGTGCCGGGGTCATCGAGCACCGTGACACCTCGTCGATGCCGCGGGCCGAGCTCGCCGATCTCGTCTCTCAGCTCACCGAGCAGATGATGAGCGCGGCGCGCGATCTGCAGTTCGAACTCGCCGGCCGACTGCGCGACGAGATCGCTGACCTCAAGAAGGAACTGCGCGGGATGGACGCCGCAGGCATCAAGTAACGGTCGAGCGGGCGTACCCCGGCGTCCACCGTGCGCACCCCCACGACCCGGTGTGCACGGTCGACGGGCGCTACGCCGGTTGGCGGAGGTGGCGGGCGCGCGACAAGCGCCGATACCCACGATCCGCGGACAAGTCGACATCTCCCAACTACTCTGCCCGATCAGAGGTTCGGCTCATCGGTAGGCTGAGACCACATTGTGGTCGGGGGACCGCTGGGAACATCGACTGTGGAGGTAGGGATGGGCGCTTATCAGACGATCGTCGTCGGCACGGATGGCTCGGAGTCATCTCTGAAGGCGGTCGAGCGGGCGGGGGCGATCGTAGGCTCGGGCACCTTGGTGATCGCGTGCGCGTACTTTCCGAACGATCGCGGTGTCGGTGGGGCGGCCGATGTCCTGAAGGACGAGGCATATCAGATCACCGGGTCGTCGCCGACCGAGGAGATCCTGCGCACGGCAAAGGAACGTGCCCACGGGGTCGGCGCGGAGAACATCGACCAGCGCGCGGTCAAAGGGGCCCCCGTCGACGCTCTTCTGCAGTTGGTCACCGACGTCAAGGCGGATCTGCTGGTCGTCGGAAACCGGGGGCTCGCCTCGATCGCCGGGCGCCTGCTGGGTTCGGTACCCGCCGACGTCGCACGCAAGGCCGCCTGCGACGTGCTGATCGTGCACACGACGTAGCAAGATCAGGCGTCGCGGTGCATGTCGCTCAACTCGTCGGGCAGATCCTCGGCATGGACGACGATTAGTCGCTGGGTGGCGCGGGTGAGTGCCACATAGAGATCGCTGTGGCCCAGCGGTGACTGTTTGAGGATAGCGGCGGGTTCGACGACGATGGTGTTGTCGAACTCAAGCCCCTTGCACGCGCCGACGGTGAGAACCCTTGGTGGCGAGTCGAAGTCGGCCGCCACCGAGGTCAACTGCGCGTGGTGTGCATCCGGCACGATGATCGCGGTGAGACCGGTCAGCTCCGGGCGCCCGGCCGCCCCGAACGCAGTGGCGCCGAGCATATCCGCCTCGGCCCGGATCGCCGCGGGCTCGATACCGTTGCTCCGCAACGACGTCGGCGGTGACTGTCCGGATCCGATACTCGCCAGCACTCGCGTCGCATACGTCATGATCTCCGCGGGCGTGCGGTAGTTGACGGTCAGTTCCCGGTGATGCCAACGATCGGCGACGTAGGGAGTCAGGACATCACCCCAGGATCTCGTGCCGGCCAGGTCGCCCGTCTGGGCGGTGTCGCCGATGATCGTCATCCAGCGGTTCGGGATCCGGCGCATCACCATGCGCCACGCCATCGCGGAGAGTTCCTGCGCCTCATCGACGATGACGTGCCCGAACGCCCAGTTGCGGTCGCCGTGTGCGCGTTCGGCGGTGGTCAGCCGCTGCGTCTCGCTCTGACGCGCGGCCAGCTGCTCGGCATCGATCAGGTCGTAGGCCATCAGGATCTCGGGATCGAGCTCGTCCTCGAGATCCTGCGGTGCCGAACCGGTCAGGATGTCGAGTGCATCCTGCGCATCGGCGAGTTGTCGACGCCAGCGGGCGCGCTCTGCCCGTTCGGCGTCATCGGTGCCATAGCCGATGAGTTCGGCGAGTTCGTCGAGCAGCGGCACGTCGGCGGGGGTCAGGGCACCGGCCCCGGGCCCGAACGGATCCCGGTGCAGCGCTGAACGATCCGCATCCGACCACCCCGGGGTCGCCTTGCGGACCGCCGCCGGATCGGCCAACAGATCCCGCAGCATCTCCTGCGGCGAGAGCGATGGCCAGAACTTCAGCAGGGCGCGGCGGATGTCGACATCCTGACTCATCTCGTCACGGATGTCGGCGATGTCGGCACTGCTGAGCAACTGGGAACCATCGAGCAGGCTCGATCCGATCGAGCGTGCGTGTGCCTGGGCGAGACCGTCGAGCGCGGCACGCAGAAAGGCCGGCTGCGCCAGGTTGTGGGCTCGCCGGGAACTGCGGGCCTTCGTGCGCGCCGTTTTGATGAGGTCGGAGTCGATCATCACCTGATAGGTGTCGAAATCCACCGGGACAGGCTTGGTCGGCAGCGACTGACGAGCGCGCACCGCACGTTTGAGCATGTCCACCATCCGCAGATCACCTTTGATCGCGGCGGTGGCGCGGGACTCGGTCGCGGTGGCCTGCACCCCAGGAAACAGATTGCCGATCGTCGACAGCAGGACACCCGATTCGCCGAGCGAGGGCAGGACTTGGCCGATGTAGTTGAGGAAGTCGTCGTTGGGTCCGATGATCAGAATGCCGCTGCGCGACAGGATGTCTCGATGTGTGTAGAGCAGATATGCGGCACGGTGCAGGGCGACGGCGGTCTTGCCGGTTCCGGGTCCGCCCTGGATCACCGTCACCCCGCGATGCGGAGACCGGATGATCAGATCCTGCTCCCGCTGGATTGTCTCGACGATGTCGGTCATCTCGCCCGTACGCGCGGTGTTGAGAGCTGCCACGAGTGCCGTCTCGTTGACCACGTCGCCGTGCGCGGTATCGTCGGCCGACGCGTCGCCGAGCGTGAGGAACTCGTCGTTGACGGCGCGGACCCGACGACTACGCGTACGGATGTGTCGCCGACGCGCCACCTCCTCGGGGGAGGCCGGCGTGGCCAGATAGAAGGGTCGCGACAGCGGTGCGCGCCAGTCGAGAAGCAGGGTCGTGTCGGCGGCATCGTCGTCGAGTACCCCGATACGACCGATCCGGCGGACCTCGCCGTCGTCGAGATCGAGACGCCCGAAGTACAGGTTGTGTTCTGCCGCATCGAACTTCGCGAGGTCGTCGGTGTAGAGCCGCTCATAGGATTCGCGTTCGGACCGCGCCTGGGGTGTACCCCCGGACTCGCGCAACGTCGCCGTCAGCCGGCGCTGCGCGGTCGCGCGCATCCGGTCGAGTCGGGCGTAGACCAGGTCGAGGTGGCCCTGTTCCTCGGTGACCCGCGCATCCACCTCGGTTTCGGTGGTGCTCACGACAGCACTGCACTCTCGTCGTAGCGCCGGACGGGCAGTCCGGCGTGCGTGCGCAGACCGCCGACCCGCAGTGCGGTACCCAATCGACCCGCGACCATCGGATCGCCGAGTCGCGCGCACACCTCGGCCGCCGGGCCGCGCAGTGCCAGGTCGGGAATGCGGCCGTCGAGCCAGCCGATGATGTCCTTCTGGGAACCGAACGGGACCCGAACACCGGTCTCGGGGTCGGCGACGACTCCGTGCCGGGACACATACAGCCCGAACGTCGCGGGAATCAGCGGTGCGACGACCGGGTGGTCGGCGGTGGAGAGCATCATTCGATGGTAGTTCGGTTCGGTGGTGTCGAGGGCTGCCGCCTCCTCCTCGGTCAGCCAGGCGCCGACCGTGCGCAGCTCGGCCCGGTGGACGAAGAACGGTGTGGCGGGTACATATCCGCGGGCGGACACGTGTGCGGAATAGCCGACTGCGATGTGCATCACGGTGAGCCGCATCATCGGGGGAGTCGATGAGCCGCTTCGGTGAGCGAGTTTGGCCCGCAGCACCCGCGGGGACGCGTTCGAGCCGACCGCGACCACGAGGCGGCGACCATGGACGGAGTCCGGGGTGATCTCATCGAGGACTACGTCGGCGGATGAGGTCCACGGGTAATCGTGGGCCGGCAGGCCCGGTTCGGTCGGCGTGGTTATGAGCGGACCCCTCGCCAGCGCCGTCGACCTTCCTCGACACCGTCCTGCGCCTTGCTCTTGGCGCTGGTCGCGAGAGCGGCCAGTTCGTCGGCCAGTTCGGGCGCGCGCTGACGGAGCAGCTCCGCGACATCGGTCGAGCGGTCGCGGGCGGCCTCGGCGAGCTCGGGGGCCCGGTTCTTGATGATCTCGGCATACTCGGCGGACAGTTCGCGCGCCGCCTCGGCGAGCTCGGGGGCGCGGTGACGGATGATCTCGGCGGCCTCGGCCGACTTCACGCCGAGCGTATGGGCGCCCTCGTGGGAACGGTCTCGAATGCTTTCCCAGCTGGACTCCGACGCCACCGCACCGGCGGGGAGTGCAGCCGCGAGTGCCTGGCTCGCCGCGGAGGCCTTGCGACGGCCCCGCCAGGCGAGCGACGGTTTGCCCTCGGTGTCGACGGCGGTGATGAGCAGCCCACCCAACAGGCTCACGTTCTTGTAGAACTGGGTTCGTGCGAGCGCGCGCTGGGTCGGATCGGCCTCCTCCCAGAACGCGTGGCCGGCAAGCGTTGTGGGCACCAACGATCCCGCGAGCCCCAGCGCCGCCAGGCGTGGCATGGTCCCGGTGGCCAGGAGCAACCCGCCACCCACCTGGACTGCCCCGTTGATCCGGACCAGGGTCTCGGCCTCGGTCGGCACCTTGTCGGTGACCGAGTCGGGCAGCGTGTTCACGGATTTGTCGACGAGTCCCTGGGCTTTGGCGGCCCGGGGCTTCGGATTGCGCAGAGAGTCGATGCCCCCTGCGATGAAGATGGTGGCGAGCATGGGGCGGGCAATTCGGCGGATCAGCATTGATGCCTCCTTGGGGCGCGGCTCTGGGTCCCGTGGGACGAGAATCGAACCCAATCGAGGCTACCGGGCACCGTCGTCCTGCGCAGGCGCCCAGCTCAGCGGGAGTTTTGTCGCGTCGAAGTGGGCTCACCAACCCCGGGCGCCACTTGGGCAGCGAGGGCCGTTCGGTCCCGAGCGTGGTGTCCTTGCCGTGTCGGGGTATACGACGGTCGAGTGGGCGTAGCGGTCGAAGAGTTTGGTCGAGACATCGTTCAGGAGCGTGCCGATGTCGCCCGGCCACGAGGCCCCCCGTCCTGCTCGTCGGGTGGCCCGAGACCCCGCCCTCCGCTTCCCGCGCGGCGTGTTGCACACCAAGGAGTGCAGCGCCACAAACACTCAAGGTCAGGCGATTGTCGGCACTATTTGGGGTGGCCAGTCGTCGGGCAACACATTTGCTGGCTTCGAGGAGCGGTGGTCGTCCCAGTCGAACTGGACGTTGTGCCACGCCGCAGGATTCGAGAAGTCGACGGAGCATCCCTCGATGAACTGCGCCCTGCGGAACGACGTCTGCTCGCTGTGGAACGCCCCGCCGAACCACGTCCACTCGCCGCGGAACTCTGCCTCGTCGAACGACGTCCGCAGGCCGCGGAACT
>NZ_BAHC01000151.1 GCF_000298195.1 Gordonia rhizosphera NBRC 16068
GCGGTGAGGTTTCCAAGGACGGTCACCTCGTCGCGAAGGACCGGTCATGACGACCGTCCTCGCCGCGATGACGCAGACGTCGACGGGTGAGGCGGTCCAGTTCTGGGTGCTCGGCGTGGTCGCGGTCCTCGGCGCGCTCGGCGTGGTGTTCGCCACCAAGGCGGTGTACTCGGCGATCTTCCTGGCCACCACGATGATCATCCTCGCGATCTTCTATGTCGCGCAGGGTGCGTTGTTCCTCGGCGTGGTGCAGGTGGTGGTCTACACCGGTGCGGTGATGATGCTGTTTCTGTTCGTGCTCATGCTGATCGGCGTTGACTCGTCGGATTCACTGGTGGAAACCCTTCGGGGACAGCGTGTCGCCGCCGTCGTCCTCGGCGTCGGATTCGGGGTGCTGCTGATCGCGGCGATCGCGAATGCATCCCTGGCGGTGTTCGCGGGCGCGCCGGTCGCCGACGGGCAGGGATCGGGCACCGCGGGCGACGGCAACATCGAGGCGATCGCGATGCTGATCTTCGTGCGCTACCTCTGGGCGTTCGAGATGACCGGCGCGCTGCTCATCGCGGCGACGCTCGGCGCGATGGTCCTCGCGCACCGGCAACGGTTCGGACCGCGCCGCACCCAGCGGGAGCTGTCGACCGAACGGTTCCGCACCGGGGTGGACATGACCCCGCTGCCGAGTCCCGGTGTCTACGCCCGGCACAACGCGGTCGACGTGCCGGCCCTGCTGCCCGACGGGTCACCGTCGGATCTGTCGGTCAACGCGACCCTGCGGCCTCGTCCCCACGAGGAGGCACCTTCGGCGGCCTCCCACGGCATCCGCAGGTCGCTGGGAGGGCACCGATGAACCCGGAGAACTACCTCTACCTGGCGGCGCTGCTGTTCACGATCGGCGCCGCGGGGGTGTTGCTGCGACGCAACGCGATCGTCGTGTTCATGTGCATCGAGTTGATGCTCAACGCGGCCAACCTGGCGTTCGTCACGTTCGCGCGGATGCACGGATCCTTTGACGGACAGGTGATCGCGTTCTTCACCATGGTCGTCGCGGCCGCCGAGGTGGTCATCGGCCTGGCCATCATCATGACGATCTTCCGGGCCCGACGGTCGGCTTCGGTCGACGGCGCAGATCTGCTGAAGCGATAGGAGGCGACGGGTGAGCACCGAATCGACCGCGGACCTTCTCTGGCTGGTACCCGCGCTCCCGCTGATCGGAGCGGCGTTGCTGCTGCTCGGCGGGCGTCGCACCGACGCGTGGGGTCACCTGCTGGCCTGCGCGATGGCGCTGGTCTCGTTCGTCGTCGGGTTCGCCATGTTCGTCGGCATGCTCGGACGAACCGCCGACGACCGCGCGGTGCACCACATCCTGTTCAGCTGGGTACCCGTTGGCGACCTGCAGGTCGACTTCGGCCTGCAACTCGATCAGCTCTCGATGTGCTTCGTGCTGCTGATCACCGGGGTCGGGTCGCTCATCCACATCTATTCGATCGGCTACATGGCCCACGACCCGGATCGTCGCCGGTTCTTCGCCTACCTCAACCTGTTCCTCGCCGCGATGCTGCTGCTGGTGCTCGCCGACAACTTCCTCGGCCTCTACACGGGTTGGGAGGGTGTGGGTCTCGCGTCGTACCTGCTCATCGGTTTCTGGCAGGATCGCCCGTCGGCGGCGACGGCGGCGAAGAAGGCGTTCGTGGTCAACCGGGTCGGCGACATGGGGCTGGCGATCGCGCTGATGATCATGTTCGCGACGTTCGGGTCGGTGTCGTTCGGCGTGGTGTTCGGTGCGGCGGGCGATGCGTCCGACGGTGCGCTCACCGCAATGGGGTTCATGCTGCTGCTCGCCGCGTGCGGCAAGTCGGCGCAGGTACCGCTGCAGTCGTGGCTGGGTGACGCGATGGAGGGTCCCACCCCGGTGTCCGCGCTCATCCACGCCGCGACGATGGTCACCGCCGGTGTCTACCTGATCGCCCGGTCCAACCCGATCTTCGATCTCGCGCCCGCCGCGCAGGCCGGGGTCGCCGTCGTCGGTGCGGTCACCCTGCTGTTCGGCGCGATCATCGGTTGCGCCAAGGACGACATCAAGAAGGCTCTCGCGGCGTCGACGATGAGCCAGATCGGCTACATGGTGCTGGCCACCGGCCTCGGCCCCGCCGGCTACGCGTTCGCCATCATGCACCTGCTCACCCACGGCTTCTTCAAGGCCGGCCTGTTCCTCGGCGCCGGATCGGTGATGCATGGCATGAACGACGAGACCGACATGCGCCGCTACGGCGGTCTGCGCAACCTGATGCCGATCACCTTCGTCACCTTCGGGTTCGGCTATCTGGCGATCATCGGGGTGCCGCCGTTTTCCGGGTTCTTCTCCAAGGACCCGATCATCGAGGCGGCCTTCGCCTCCGGCGGCGTCGGCGGCTGGCTGCTCGGTGGCGCTGCGCTCCTCGGTGCCGGGATCACCGCCTTCTACATGACGCGGGTGATGCTGCTGACGTTCTTCGGCGAACGACGCTGGCAGCCGGAAGCGCATCCGCACGAGTCCCCGGCGTCGATGACCGTCCCGATGAGTCTGATCGCCATCGGCTCCCTGGCATCGG
The DNA here is from genome assembly GCF_000298195.1 of Gordonia rhizosphera NBRC 16068. Lineage (GTDB taxonomy): Bacteria > Actinomycetota > Actinomycetes > Mycobacteriales > Mycobacteriaceae > Gordonia > Gordonia rhizosphera. Next base: position 2,589 of record NZ_BAHC01000151.1, read on the forward strand.
GAGCGTTGCTGGTGTGGGGTGATGCGCTGGTGAATTGGCTGGAACCGGTGGTGGGTGAGGAGCACGGCGAGTTGTCGGTGCCGGCCTGGGTGGTGACGGTCACGATCTTGGCGGTGGTGGCGGTCGGTGTGGCGATCGCGTGGCGGCAGTACGGCACCCGGCCTGTCCCGCAGACCGCCCCCGACGACGTGTCCGCACTCACCGTCGCTGCGCGCCGCGACCTCTACGGCGACGCGGTCAACGAGAACCTGCTGATGCGTCCCGGGCAGGAACTCACCCGCGGTCTGGTCCTGGTGGAGAAGGACGGGGTGGACGCTGCGACCGTCGGCATCGGCGGCACCATCGCGGCGCTGTCGCAGCGAATACGTGGTTGGCAGAACGGATATGTGCGCTCGTATGCGATGTCGATGTTCGCCGGCGGAGTCGTGATCGTGGCCGTGGTCATGGTGGTGGGGGTGCTGTGAACATGCCGTGGTTGACGATCCTGTGGCTGCTGCCGGTGGCTGGTGCATTGGCGGTGCTGGCCGTGCCCAACATGCGGCCCGATATCGCGAAATGGCTGGGGCTGGTGGTCTCGCTGGCCACCGCGGTGGTGGCGATCGGGCTGGCCGTCGGGTTCGACCCGCACGGTGACCGGTATCAGTTCGTGGAGGACCACAGCTGGATTCCGGCATTCGGCACCCGATATGCGTTGGGCCTCGACGGAATCGGGCTGGTGCTGGTGCTGCTCACCGCGGTGCTGGTGCCGCTGCTGGTCATCGCGGGCTGGGGTGACGCGGATCAGTCCGGCTCCCTGGATGATTCGTCCGGCCGTCGGCAGAAGGGACCACACACCTACATCGCGCTGACGCTGGCGGTCGAGGCGATGGTGCTGATGAGTTTCGTCGCCCTGGACATCCTGCTGTTCTACATCTTCTTCGAGGCCATGCTGATCCCGCTGTACTTCCTGATCGGCGGTTTCGGCAGCGGTCCGGACCGATCGCGGGCCGCGGTGAAGTTCCTGCTGTACAACCTGTTCGGCGGGCTGATCATGCTGGCCGCGGTGATCGGGCTCTATGTGGTGACGGCCCGCTCCGGGCTGGGTGCCGACGGCGGCGGCACGTTCTCGTTGCGGGTCGTCGCCGATGCGGTGTCGGCGGGCGGGCTCGACGCGGAGTCGTCGGTGCTGAAGTTGTTGTTCCTGGGCTTCATGTTCGCGTTCGCGGTGAAGGCACCGCTGTGGCCGTTCCACTCCTGGCTGCCCGACGCCGCGGTGGCGGCGACACCGTCGAGTGCGGTGCTGATGATGGCGGTGGTCGACAAGGTCGGCACCTTCGCGATGTTGCGCTACTGCCTGCAGCTCTTCCCGGACGCCGCGCGGTATTTCGCACCGCTGATCGTCACGCTGGCGGTCGTCGGGATCGTCTACGGCGCGATCCTGGCGATCGGCCAGACCGACGTGATGCGGCTGATCTCCTACACGTCGATCTCCCATTTCGGGTTCATCATCCTGGGCATCTTCGCATTCACCGAACAGGGGCAGGCCGGTTCGACCCTCTACATGGTCAACCACGGGATCTCCACGGCTGCTTTGTTTCTGGTGGCCGGGTTCCTGGTGTCGCGGCGCGGCAGCCGGCTCATCGCCGACTACGGGGGCGTGCAGAAGATCGCCCCGGTGCTCGCCGGCACCTTCCTGATCGCCGGCCTGGCCACGCTGTCGCTGCCCGGGCTGGCCCCGTTCATCAGTGAGTTCCTGGTGCTGATCGGCACCTTCACGCGCTATCCGGTCGCGGCGGTGGTCGCGGCGAGTGCGCTGGTGCTGTCGGCGATCTACGTGCTGTGGCTCTACCAACGGATGATGGGTGGCCCACCCAAACCCGTCGAGGGGCCGGGGGCGGCCACCCGGTCGATGCCCGATCTCCACGGCCGCGAACTCGTCGTCGTGGCCCCGCTCTTGGCGTTGCTGCTCGTGTTCGGTGCGTACCCGAAACCGTTGCTGGACCTGATCGATCCGGCGGTGGCACACACCCTGAGCACGATTCATGAGCAGCAGCCGCGCCCGGCGGTGCCCGTGCTAGACCGTGTCCCGACCGAGGGAGGCCCGAAGTGAGAGTCGAACACCTCGCCGCCATCACGCCGCCCGATATCGCGTACGGCCTGGTGTCGCCGATGTTGATCGTCTTCGGTGCCGCGGTCGTCGCCGTTCTGGTCGAGGCGTTCTCGCCACGACGATTCCGCTATGGCATCCAGCTCGTGCTCGCCCTCGGCGGTCTGGTTGCCGCATTCGTGGCGGTCGTCGCGGTGGCGATCGCCGAGTCGCAGGATGGGCGTCTCGGGCAGCTCGCGATGTCGGGAGCCGTCGTGGTGGATCGGCCCACCCTGTTCCTACAGGGACTGCTTGTCCTCATCGCCATCCCGGCGGTCGCGTTCATGGGTGAACGCCGACTCGAACGAGTCGTCGCCGGGCTTCCGCCGCAACCGGATTCGGTCCGCACCTCGCGCCGACGGGTCAGCGACGGTCCGGGCGCCGCAGCACAGGCGACTCTGGACTCGGTCGACGCGGACATGTTCACCCCGTCCGGGGCGTCGGTGCCCAATACCGACGCCGAATACGAGGCGACCCGCGCCGGGGCGATCAGCACCGAGGTGTTCCCGCTGACCCTGCTCGCCGTCGGCGGCATGATGCTGTTCCCCGCCTGCGGTGACCTGCTGACGATGTTCGTTGCGCTGGAGGTGCTCTCGCTGCCGCTCTACCTGCTGTGTGGTCTGGCGCGTCGCCGCCGGCTGATCTCGCAGGAGGCGTCGCTCAAGTACTTCCTGCTCGGCGCGTTCTCGTCGGCGTTCTTCCTGTTCGGCGCCGCATTCACCTACGGCGCAACGGGTTCACTGCAGCTCGGGGTCATCGGAAGGTCGGTCGCCGACGCGGCCGCCGCACCGGACGGCGACACCACGCTCGCGCTCATCGCGCTCGGCCTGCTGTCGGTGGGGCTGCTGTTCAAGATCGGTGCGGTGCCGTTCCACGCCTGGGTGCCCGATGTGTATCAGGGCGCGCCGACCCCGGTGACCGCATTCATGGCCGCGGCCACCAAGGTCGCCGCCTTCGGTGCGCTGTTGCGGGTGTTCTATGTCGGATTCGGTGCGCTCAAGGATGATTGGGAGCCCGCGCTGTGGGCCGTCGCGATCGCGACCATGCTGGTGGGCGCGGTGATGGCGGTGACCCAGACCGATGTCAAACGCATGCTGGCCTATTCGTCCATCACCCACGCGGGTTTCATCCTGTTGGGGTTGATCGCGTATGACGCCGGTGTCGGCAGCGGTGGAGAACAGCCCGGGTTGGCGGCGACCATGTTCTACCTCGCGGCCTACGCCTTCTCCACCTTCGGGGCGTTCGCCACCGTCGCCGTTGTCCGCGAACCCGACCGGCCGTCCGGACCGCATCTGTCCGGGCGCGAGGCCACCGCGATCTCGCAGTGGGCCGGGCTCGGGAAGCGCTATCCGTTGGTCGGGGCGATGTTCTCGATGTTTCTGCTCGCATTCGCGGGTATCCCGCTGACGAGCGGGTTCATCGCCAAGTTCGACGTGTTCGCCGCGGTCGCGGCCAACGGCGGCGGAGTGCTCGTGGTGATCGGTGTGCTCAGTAGCGCCATCGCCGCCTACTTCTACATTCGGATCATCGTCGCGATGTTCTTCGCCGATGCCCCCACCGACGCCCCGCACGTGGTGAAGCCGAGCGTGCTGACCACGTCATCGATCGCCGTCTGCACGGTCGTCACCATCGTGCTGGGCATCTTCCCGCAACCGTTGCTCGATCTCGCCACGCAGGCGGCCCACTTCCTGCCCTGACGATGACGTGAGCACGCCCGCCGCCCGAAGACGGCGAGCGTGCTCATGGAGGCGATGTCGCAGGTGGATGTCAGCTCTCGCAGCAGTGCGACTTGGTCGGACCCGACGGGACACCGAGCGCCGGATTGCGGTCGAAGAAGCCCACCGGCTTGAGCTTGAAACCGGCGTAGTCGACCGGCATGACCGGCCAGTCCTCCGGCCGCGGGAAGTGCGTGAGGCCGAAGGTGTGCCACAGGACGACGTCCTCGCCGTCGATGTTGCGGTCGGCCGCCACGTACGCCGGCAGGCCGTCGTGTCCGGGATTCTGGTTGACATAGTCGCCTGCCGGATACCGCTGCGCGGCATCGTACTTCGTTACCCACAGGTGTTTGGTCGCGAAGGCGGCTCGAGCAGCGATCGAACTCTTCGGGTCGGCGAGCAGGGCGGGCTGACCCTCCGGGTGCAGCGCGTAGCCGACGTCCTGTCCGAGACGGTTCTGCTTGTCGGGGTTGGTGATGTGCCAGACCCGGGCCTTGCTGTTGTCGGCCATCCGCATGGCTTCCGACTCGGTACGCAGGGGTGTCTTCTGCTGTCGGAATGCGTTGCCCCACCGGTTCTCCGGCCCCATCGGGACCGGCACCGCGTCGACCTCGGTGACGACGTTGCGGTTACCGTCGACGGCCATATCCAACCGCGCGGAGAACAGGTGCTGGTGGAAGGGTGCGCCGAGACCCGGTGCCATCTCGGTGGAGAAGCCGTCGGGACCGCGGTATGCGGACGAGAAGACGATGCCGGTGGCCTTTGCCTCGAGCTCGATGGTGCCGTCGAGGTAGAGGTGCCAGTAGAAGCCGTAGTCGTAGTTGCCGATGGTCAGGAAGAAGGAGATCACCAGCCGGCGTGATCGCCGGGTCTCGGCCATGTCGTTGAACATGTCGGTGTGCTTCCACAGCACACCGTAGTCCTCCTCGTGCAGACAGATCGCGTTCTTCATGACCCGCGGATTGCCGTCTTCGTCGGCGATCGTCACGTCGAAGTAGGTGATGTCGCCGAGGCAATCGCACCCGAGTTCCAGGGCGTTCGTGTACCGGCCGAACAGGTACTCGCCCTGGTCGAAGTAGTTCTGCCAGTAACGGACCGGCGACGGATCGGCATAGGGCACCACCATCTCGGCGATCGACGCGCGGTAGATGACCGGACGCACCTGATCGCCGTCGCGCAGCGAGAGCTGGTGCAGCGTCAGGCCCTCACGAACGTCGAATCCGAACCGGAAGGTCCAGTCGGCCCAACTGATCTGATTGCCCTCGACGGTGAAGCTGGGGCCTTCGGGCTGGGTGATCTCGATGGGCTTGAGGTCGGTGCGGGTGGGCGTGGCATGCGGTTCGGCATTCCACTCGCCCCGTTCGGCAGGCACGGGCAGCTCGATCTCGTCGATCACCTTGACGACGCGACGCTCGGTGAGGTCGACGTAGGCGACGACACCGTCGATCGGATGCGCCCAGGGCAGGTCGGCCTTGTCCGACTGGTAAAAGGCGAGCACCCGGACGATCCGGTGACCGACCTCGTCCTCGTGCCCGAAGACGCCGGCGGACAACGGGACCGCACGCACGTTGGCCGGCTCGATGTCGCGGGCCTTCATCGCCTCGAGCCACTCTGACGAGTCGAGGAGGTAGGACTCGATGTCCTCGAACTCCTGGTCCAGGATCGGCACGTGACCTTCGGACGCGGCGTCGATCGTGGTCCGTTCGACGACGGCTCGCCCCGTCACCGAGACGATGAGGTTGGCGCCGTGTCCGGTGTCGCGGTCGAGAAGCAGAACCCGCGCCCGCCTCTCGATCGGGTCTCCGGGACGGAAGGCGAGCACCGCGTCCTTCGCGGGTTCGTCGAGGGCGACGAAGACGAACCGGGTGTGCTCGCCGAGCAGCCCGGCGGCATCGACGATCTCGCGGACCGCCGTGATCTCGTCAGCTGTCAGCGGGGTGAGCGGGTGGTCGGGGCCGACACTGTCGGTACGTCCGGGGTCGGTCACGGTGGCGGTACTCATCATGTTCTCCTTCGCGTCAATATGGATGTCGTTGATGAACAATGGATTTCAGTTGTCTACCGAGATCGTGTGCCGGGCCGCGTGCGGTCGCGCGACGGCGACCACGGCTCCGCTGAGGAACGCGGCGATCAGGAGCACCGCGATGATGATCGCGAGGGTGTCCGAACCGCCGACCAGCAACGGAAGGTTGACCGCGGTGAGGACGAGAAGCGTCGCGAGTCCGATCAATCCCAGTCCCGGCGCCAGGATCGTTTGCCACAACCGGGTGTCCTTGCGGGTCCGGCGGAAGTACACGATGACCGCGATCGAGGTGAGGGTCATGAGAGCGACGATCCCGACCGACGACACCCCGGCGAACCACGCGAACACCTGGGTGACCGGATCAAGTCCACCGAGTGTGGCGGCCACGATGACCACAGCTGCCGAGGTCGTCTGGACGATCGACGCCACATGGGGAGACGCGTGGCGGGCGTGGGAGCGGCCGCAAGAAGCGGGCAGTGCTCCGCTGTTGCCCAGCGAGTGGATGTAGCGGGCGAGGACGTTGTGGAACGAGAGCACCGCGGCGAAGAGACTCGTGATCAGCAGCACCTGCACGAGGTCCCCGGCGACCGACCCGACGTAGCGGACGGCGGTCTCGGTGATCATGCCCTCGGGGTTCTCCGTGGCCATCTGGACCGCACCCGCGTCGCCCCATGCGCTGACCATCAGCCAGCTGCTGAGGGCATAGAAGGCGCCGATGAGCAGCAGGGCCAGGTAGGTGGCGCGGGGGATCGTCCGAGCCGGGTCGCGGGCCTCGTCACGGAAGACCGCGGTGGCCTCGAAACCGATGTAGCCGGCCAGGGCGAAGATCAGCGCGATCCCGGGCGCCCCGTGGAAGAAGTTCGCCGGGCTCAGCGCGGCCGTGGACAGTCCCTCGGCGCCGCCGTGGCCGAGCACCGACAGGTTGATGATCATCACGATGCCCACCTCGCAGACGAGCAGGACGCCGAGCACCTTGCCGGACAGCTCGATGTGGCGATATCCCAGCGAGGCGATGACGACGAGGATGCCCAAGGCATACACGTACCAAGGTACTGCCGGTCCACCATGTGCGGTGACCAGATCGTTGATCGCGGCGCCGATGTAGCCGTAAACCGCGCCCTGCACTGCCGTGTAGGACAGCAGCGCCAGGAACGCGGCCCCGAGCCCGGCGTGACGGCCGAGCCCGTGCGCGACGTAGGTGTAGAAGGCACCCGCGCCGGGGATGTGCCGGGCCATCGCGGTGAACCCGACGGCGAACAGCAGCAGCACCGCGGTGCAGACGATGTAGGTCGCCGGGTAGGCCGCGCCGTTGCCCGCGGAGATGCCGAGCGGGACGGCACCTGCGATCACGGTCAGGGGTGCCGCCGCCGCGATCACCATGAAGACGATGCCGGTGGGGCCGAGCCGGCCGGACAGCGCGTGCGGACCGCCGTCTGTGGAGGCGGTCGACGGTGCCGTCGAAACTGGTGTGGTGGTCATGTCACTTCTCATCCTTCTCGGGCGAAATCGAATCGGTTGTCCACAAGAATCGACCCGAATCATTGTCGCGGAATTATGGAAAGGTAAGCATTCGAATACCGCATATGAGAATCGGGTTTGCTGTCGATTCTCAATCGAGATTTCCTGGATTCTCAGTTGATTTTTCAATTTCCTCGGACGCTGATCACCGAACCCGCACGACCGGTGCGACACAGCCGAGTGGTGGAAACCTCCACCCCGACATCGCAGCTGCCTGACCAGTGTTTCTGCACCAGATCTCGCACTGCAGTGCGGTGTCGGTGGATCGGTGAGACTGACCCTACGCCCGCTCTATGAGCTGTGTCACTACCTATTTCGAATGGGTATTCGAGAGGGTCGGATTCTCATTTGAACAGCCTCACGTGGGCCGCGGATCACCCGCGCAGGGTCGCGATATCCCCAGGTTGAACCGATATTCCGGTTCAAATGAGAATGCGTTAGCGGCAGCTTTCTCATTTGAACCGATCCCCGATTGAATCGGCGCCGAAACAGTGTGATGATCGTCTCGATGGGTTGGGTCCTCGATGCCTGGTTGCTTCGGGCGACAAGGCCGGGAGGCGGTAGAACGTGAGCAGCGGGGAAACTATCCGGGGCCGGTCGCCGGTCGCCGGTTTACGGCGCGCGCAGTTGTCGTTCGCCGAGGTTCTCGGCCAGTCCGTGGCGGCGGTCGCGCCCTCCGCGGTCATGGTCACCGTGCCGGCACTGGTGATTCCGGCGGCGGGCCGCTGGACAGTACCGGTTTTCGTGGTGACGACGGTGCTGTTCCTCGCCGTCGGATACTGCATCAGTCAGTTCTCCACGCGCATGATTGCGGTGAGCGGGCTCTACAGCTATACGGTCAAGGGCCTCGGGCCGACGGCCGGAATCGGTGCGGGCTGGTCGGTCGTGATCGGGTACGCCGGCGCGGCGATGGCCAGCACCGTGGGCGCCGCCGCCTATCTGACCGCGCTGCTGCATCGGGTCGGCGTGCCGGACGGGCGCGCGACGATCGGTGTGCTGGTCGTGGTGGTGGGCGCGGTGGCGCTGGCGCTGATGGTCCGCGGGATCCAATTGTCGGCGCGTATCTCGCTGAGCATCGAGGTCTTCGCAGTGGTCGCGGCGGCCACGGTGCTGACCGCGGCGGCGCTGCGCGGCGACAGTCCGTCACCCACCGGCTCGCTCGGTGACGGCGCGATCGGCTTCGCGCTGCTGCTGGCGACGACGTCGTTCGTCGGCTTCGAGAGCGCGACGACCCTGGCACGTGAGGCGCGGCACCCGTTCATCGCGGTCACCCGAGCGGTGCGCTGGTCGCCATTGGTCCTCGGTGTGCTGTATGTGTTCGCGGCCGTCGCGCAATCCGGCCACACCGCACCCGCCACCACAGGCACGGTTCCGATCGTCCTGAACCTGCCGTCGTCGCACGGCATCGGTTCGGGGGTGCTGTCGGTGCTGCTTGAGCTCGGCATCACCGCGTCGTGGATGGCATGCGTGATCGGGTCGTGCACGGCGTTGTCGCGGACGCTGTTCGCGATGGGACGGGAGGGGGTTGTCCCAGCCGCGATGGGCCGCACCCACCGCACCTTTCATACCCCGGTGACCGCACTTCTCGTGGTGATGCCGCTGGTCACACTGGTCCCGCTGATCTACCTCGTGGCGGCGGGCTCGGCGCGGAGCACCCTCATCGGGATGTTGGCGATCTCGGCGCACGGCTACATCTGCGCCTACCTGTTGGTCTGCGTCGCGGCCCCCGCTTTTCTCCGTCAGATCGGCGAGTTGGGCCGACTGCCGGTGATCATCGGTGCCCTCGCTGCGCTCGCGCTGGTTGCGATCATCGTGTGGGCGGCACTGACGATCGACGCACCGGTATGGATCGCCACGGCCACCTATGCCGCCCTCGTGCTCGGCGGGTTCGCGGTGTACGCGTTGCGGCGGCGGCGGGACCCGGGGCTCCCCGCGCGGGTCGGGGTGTTCGACGAGACGACCTCCGACCAGGTCATCAACGACTACGACCCGTGGCAGGTCCGTCGGTGAGCCCGGCGGGACCGAGCCTGTCGGGTCGGCAGCCCAAGGCCGTCCAGACCGCACTGCAGGTACTGGAGGAGATCGCCCGAGGAGGCGCAGGAATCACGGCCAAGGACATCTCCGAACGTCTCGACATCCCGTCGGCGACGGTGTACCGACTGCTGAATCTCCTGGTCGCCGACGAGTACGTGGTGCGCATGCCCGACCTCGCCGGCTTCGCCCTCGGCCCGCGCACCGGTGCGCTCGTGGACGCCACCCTGGTGCCGCGCGTGTGCGCCGCCGCCCGGGACGTGCTGGCCGAGCTACGACTGTCCATCCGCTTCGGCGCCCACCTCTACTACTTCACCAACACCTCGGTGCGTGCCGCCGACGTCGACACCGAGTTCCCGCCGACCGCCGACGAGCCGACCATCAACCGCTATCTCCACGCCAGCGCGGTGGGCAAGCTGCTGTTGGCGGAGAAGTCGGAGCTCGATGAGTGGGTCCACTTCCCTCTCACCGCTCTCACCGGCCGGACCCCGACGACGCGTGACGCTCTGGAACAACAACTTTCGGCCATCACCCGCGACGGCTACGCCACGCAGGTAGGCGAGCTCGATCCCGATCGGGCCTGCGTCGCGGTCGGTGTGCGGTCCCGCTCGGGTGTCCTCGTCGCAGCGCTGGCACTGTCCGGAACGGCCGACCGCTGCGAACTCATGGGCAGACAGATCCCGTCGCTGGTCGACTACGCGCAGCGACTCGGGCCGTTTCTGGCGTGAGGGGACAACAGCTGTGAGAGAACACTCTGCGCCGCCGGGTTCCGTAGCATCCGAACCGGGACAGATCGGGGAGGCGTCGGGCGTACTCCCGCGTAGGCGAGCGGATGCGTATCGTTCAGACATGACCAGACGGGGCGCGATTGCGCTCGCGGTGTCGAGCGCCGCCCTGACACTTGTGCTGTCCGCATGCAGCGAGCCCGCCGAACCGGCGGCGCCGATCTCCCTGCAGACGTCGTCGGTGGAACTCTCACCCACACCGCCGGCGTCGTCGGCGGTGTCATCCGCTGCGACCCAGGGGTACGAGGCGACGACCCCTCGCGTGAGCGGCACCCGCAGTTCGACGACCTTCGACGTCCACCTGCCCCAACTTCGCGGAGGGGACGCGGCGGTCCGCGCGCGGTTCAACTCCGGCATGCGCTCTGCCCTCGACGAGCTCACCACCAGCCTGGTGGACACCACTGTCGAGGATGGGCAACTGCTCGGCGACGAGCACAGTGCCGTCACGACGATCACCGATCACGTCGTCGCGGGCGTCGCCATCTTCTCGGCCTACAGTCAGGGCGCGGCGCACCCGAACAACCACGTCGCCACCATCACCATCGATGCCGACACCGCGCAGCCGGTTCTGCTGACCGATGTGGTCACCGACCCCACCGCAGCCGCCCAGGTGCTGACCGACTCGGTGAACCGCCTGGACCCGCGAGCGATGATCACCACCGCGCACATCGACAACTTCCTCAACTGGGTGCCGCTGGGGAGCGGTCTGCGCGTCTACGTCCCGGTCGGCCATGCACTCGGCGACTATCTGCCGGTCACCGTGCCGTGGACGGACCTGACGGAGGTGCTGCAACCAGGAATCCAGGAGAAACTCGGCGTCTGACGCCGACGCGCTTCGGGACGACGACGGCCCCCTACCGGATTCGGTAGGGGGCCGTTCGCTGCGGTGGCGGAGGGATTTGAACCCTCGGTACGGGGTTACCGCACACAGCATTTCGAGTGCTGCACCTTCGGCCGCTCGGACACGCCACCGCGGAAGACTGTACCGCAGTCCGGCGTGAGTCCTAAATTGGCTGGTCAGAGCGGCGCCGGGAGCGTCTCTGTCACGATTTCCCGGTCAGTTTGTCCTTGATGTCGTCGACCTTGCCCTTGACCGCGTCCGCGGCGTCGGCGATCTTCTGCTTTCCGTGGGCGGACGCCTGGTCACCTTGACCCTCTTGCTTCAGGTCCTGGTTGTCGGTCAGGCCGCCGGCAGCTTCTTTACCGCGGCCCTTCAGTTCCTCAGCCTTGTTCTTGGCGTCATCAGAGATTCCCATGAACAGCCTCCTCCTGAGTTCCCGCCAACCGTGTTGTCGACGGGTGGGGGCATCACCCACCGTGCCAGGGAAACTCAGAGGCGACCAGGATCGCAGGTCAGAGCGGTCAGTGACCGGTCACCTTGACCTTGATCTCGTCGAACTTCTCCTTCGCCGTCGTCATGGCGTCCTGCACCTTTTCGTTCTCGGTGAACTCGGTGAACTTCTCCTTCGTGGTGCTGACGGCGCCTTGAACCGTGTCGCTCTCGGCGAACTCGTTCAGTTTCTGTTTCGCGGAGCTGACGGCACCCTGCACCGCCTCGCTACCGACGAACTCCTCGAACTTCTCCCGGGCGGTATCGACCACCGCGGTCACCTTGTCGGTCGTGTCGGACATCTCTTTCCTCCGGTCTCTGGGAGCGCGGCGGGTGCCGCTGCCCCGTATCTACCAATGTGCCAGGTCAACGGCGTGCGCGAACCCTGACTCGACCCTGATTTCGTCCCCGATTCTCCCAGCACACGGTCTCAGTCGTCGCGGCGCGTAGCGAAGAAGTCGATCATGAGCGCCCGGCATTCGGCCTCCAGGACACCCCCACGCACCTGTGGCCGGTGGGTGAGGCGCGGGTCACGGACGACGTCCCAGAGCGAGCCGACGGCACCGGTCTTGGGTTCCCAGGCACCGAACACGAGCGCGTCGACGCGCGACATGGTCACCGCGCCCGCACACATCGTGCACGGCTCCACGGTGACCACCAGCGTGCAGCCGGGCAGCCGCCAACCGTCCCCGAAACGGGCCGCCGCGGCCCGCAGCGCCAGGATCTCGGCGTGCGCAGTCGGGTCACCGTCGGCCTCCCGACGGTTGGCGGCGCGGGCCAGTTCGACACCGTCGGGATCGAAACAGACGGCACCGATCGGCACATCGTCGGCGCCGGCGTCGGCCGCGGCCAAAAGGGCCTGCCGCATCATGGCCTCCCACTCGGTGAGCTGTCGACCTGCGCCTCGTCGGCTCAATGGCCCAGTTTGTCGAGCACCTTGGATAGCTCGTCGGCGAAACCGAGACGCGCCGCGATCATGCCGATCTGTTCGTCGGCATAGAGGTCGGTGTCACTGACGATGACGCTCATCACCGGTTCGGGCAGGCCGAGGTCGGCGAGGATGCCGAGATCGCCTTCCTCCCAAGGGTCGACGTCGTCGAGTTCGTCGGGATCGAGATCGGGAACCTCGATGTTCATCGCCTCGAGCGCGTCGGCGGCGATGTCGTAGTCGACGGCGGCGGTGGCGTCCGAGACGAGCAGATGCGCACCCGACGGTGCGGGCCGCACGACGATGAAGAATTCGTCGTCGACATCGAGCAGACCGAATACGGCGCCGGACGACCGCAGTTCACGCAGCTGACGTTCGGCATCGCGGAGATCGAGCAGCGCGGACTGCTTCAGCGCGGTCACCTTCCACGAGCCGTCCTCGCGGATGACCGCGACAGCGAAACCCTCCACGTCATCACCGACGTCCTGCCTGTTCGAACCACCCGATACACCCGCGGCTCCTGCCATGCAGGTCACGGTAGCCGGAATCGGCGCCTCTCCCAAGTCCTCACGTCCGGGCACTCGCTCACCGCGCGTGCGCCGATGTGGGAATGTGAGGAGGTGACTGCAGCGCCATCCCATTCCAGCCCGCTCGCTGGGCCGCCCGTCTGTGTGATCGGTCTCGGTCTCATCGGTGGATCCCTGCTGCGGGCGCTGTCGGACGGCGGCCGATCGGCCTTCGGGTACAACAGGTCCGCGCAGACCGTCGCCGACGCGACAGCGGCCGGTTACCGGGCATCCGACGACCTGGTCGCGACGTTGCGCCAGGCGGCCTCCGACGATGCGATGATCGTGCTCGCGACACCGGTCACCGTCATCGACGACCTCCTCAAGTCGATCGCCGAATACGCGCCCAACTGTCTGCTGACCGACGTCATCAGTGTCAAACAGCCGGTCGCGCAGGCGGTTGCGCGGCTGGCTCCCGGGATGCGCTACGTCGGGGGTCACCCGATGGCCGGGACCAGCCAGTCCGGTTGGGCGGCCACCGATCCCCAACTGTTCACCGATGCGATGTGGATGGTCACGACGGAGGATCACACCAGACCCGACGACTGGCTCGCGGTGGCCTCGATGGCACGCGCGGTGGACGCCTACGTGGTACCCGCGGCCCCCGACGCACACGACCGCGCCGTCGCCGCGATCTCACATCTGCCGCATCTGACCGCGGCCACCACTGCGGCGGTCGGCGCCGGCGAGAGCGGGCTCGCACTGCGTCTGGCCGCCGGCAGCTTCCGCGACGGCACCCGGGTGGCCGGTACCGCGCCCGCGCTGCAACGCGCGATGCTGGAGGCGAACGGGATCGCGCTGCTCAACGTGCTCAGCGAGGCCATCGACCGATTGATCGCGGCCCGCGACGAACTCCGGGACAACGGGACCGTCGAAATCCTCGTCGACGACGGGCACCGCGCCCGGAATGCCTACGAGGCGGTCACCGGAGCGACCCCGGCACCGATCACGGGGGTCGTCGTCGGAGAGCACGGCTGGGCCCACGAATTGCGCCGCCAGGCGCACCAGGCACGCGTGTGGATCGGCTGACGCCGAACAGATCAGACCCGGCTGGCGAGACCTGCGTAGTCGGCGACGAAGCCGTTCTCGTCGGTGGTCAGCATCGACGTGACGATCGGTGAGACGACCGCGATCGAGTCGGGACCGGCGGTGTAGTGCAGGGTCGCGGGTTCCACCGTGCCGCCCGGCAGATACAGGTAGACGACCGGGACCTCGATGTCGCCGCTGCCCTCATGCAGGCGGTGGCGGCGAATGGGCAACGCGTTGAACATGGGAGAGAGCGCGAGGTCGACATCCTCGGCACCGTTGAAATCGCTCCGCACGGTACCGTCGGGGGTCTGGACCAGCCAGTTGTGCTCACCGTCACGGGTGATGGCCAGCTGTGTATCGCCACTCACCCGCAGCAGATGCACCGACAACCGCTTGGTCACGCCGGCGTCGTTGGTCACCAGTTCGTACGACGCGGAGAACGCCTCGTGCTCGTCGGTGGCCGCCGCGATGATCCGGCCGTAAGCCTTGATCCGCATCCCGGTGACGAGCACGCGTACCTGTTCCAGCCGGTCCGCGCCCTCCCCGCGCCAGGTCATCATCGTCTTGAAGTCAGCCGATGGGGCGTCGTCGTCGGCCCGAGCGACGTTGTCGGGGGCTGTCTGCGAAGAACTCACAGATCTACGGTAGCGACCCGAGGACCTCGGCACACAGTTGATGGCCGCCTTGGGGGCAACAATTCGTGAGCAGCGTCACCTCAGGCTCTGCAGGAGACGGTACGGCGAGTCGAATCCGCGGAGATCCGGTCGGCTGCGACGATGCGTCCGTCGACCTTGATCACGCACGAGGCCGCACCCGGACCGGCGAGCACCAGGACGCGTAGCGGGTTCGCCGATCCGGTGAAGCTGAGCGTCCACGGGCTCGGCGCGCCGATCGTCGTGCGCAGCCCCGCGGCGTCCACGTAGAGGATAGTGGCACCTCCCGCAGAGGTCACCTCGTAGACGACCTGTTTGCCGATCGGGGCGACGGGCGCCCCGGGGTCACCCGGAAGCGCTTCGGTCGCGTCGCCGGGCAGCCCGGGCACCCCCGGTGCGACGGTGGGCGGTTCGGTGGGCGTGATGAAGACGGGCAGGGTCGGCGCGGCCGCGGGTTCGTCAGTGCGCAGCGCTGCCCGCCCGACCGTGAGCGCGAGCAATCCGATGGCCGCGATCGCGACCAACGACAGCACACCGATGAGGCGTCGATCGGACCGATCGCCACGGCCCGGGGCCGCCGGCGGCGCTTCGTCGGCGCCCGCGGAATCACCAGAACCGGAATCGGCGATCGGTTCAAGGGGTGGCGACGGAGGCGCACCCTGTTGGCCGGGCACGAAGATCGGTGTCCCGTCGGGGGCGTAGCCCAGCGGTGGATAGAGCTGCGGATACAGCGGAGTGCGATAGAGATCGTCGAGCGGGCGCGCGGGTCCGCCGTCGGGTTGTCCCATGGTCGGCCTCCCGTCGCGTGTCGTCGGTACCTCCGACAGTACGACGACATGGAAGCGACGTCCGAAGGCGTCGTCGGCGAGGAGCCTCGAGCCGCTCGGGCCGTCAGCCGGACGGCCCGAGCGAGGTGCCGAGTGCGATGTGTCAGGCGGCGGCGCGGGAACCGATCGCGAGCTTGCCGTTCTCGAACAGGAACGGATAGATCACGCCGCCGATGAGCCCACCGATCAGCGGGGCCAACCAGAACACCCATAGCTGGCCGGGTGCACCGTTGCCGTTGAAGAACGCCACACCGGTCGACCGGGCGGGGTTGACCGAGGTATTGCTGATCGGGATCGAGATCAGGTGGATGAGGGTGAGCGCGAGGCCGATCGCCAGCGGGCCGAATCCCTTCGGCGCCCGGTCGTCGGTGGCGCCGAGGACGACGATCAGGAAGAACGCGGTCAGCAGGATCTCGGCGATGATCACCGCGGTCAGTGAGTAGCCGCTCGGCGAATGTTCGCCATATCCGTTGGCGGCCATGTTTCCTTCTCGGGAGAAGCCCGGCAGGCCGTTGGCGATGATGAGCAGCAGCAGCCCTGCGAGCAGACCGCCGACGACCTGCGAGATCCAGTAGCCGGGGACCTCCTTCCACGGCAGACGGCCGCTCACCGCGGCGCCCAGGCTGATCGCCGGGTTGAAATGCGCCCCGGAGATGTGTGCGACCGCATAGGCCATCGTGACGACGGTGAGTCCGAATGCCAAGGAGACACCGAGGAATCCGATACCCACCTGGAACGTGCTGCGCCCGTCCTCGGATTCGGCAACCTGCTTGGCGGCGAAGATGGCGCTGCCGCAGCCGCCGAAGACAAGCCAGAAGGTGCCGAAGAGCTCGGCGCCGTACTTCGCCGCTGGTGAGGGAGAGGTCACGAGAGGTCCTTTCGTCCGGCCACAGATGTCCACCGACGCGCTTGACGCTATCGGACATCGATGTAAAGGGAGTGAATGCTGTGAAAACTCTCCGACACGGGAGGGCCCTCTGATCCCTATGGAACCAGAGGGCCGAGCCGGTCAGTTCTCCCGGCGCTCACGCCGGCGTTCGCGAAGGCGCCAGGATCAGTTGAGCCGCTCTGACGCCCGAGTCCATGGCGGGATTCATGCCTCCGCTGTTGGTCCAGGCACCGGCGAGAACGAGGTTGCGCAGCGGTGTGTGGTGGGGCAGCCAGCCCAGGCCGGAGTTGGCCGGTGTGTTCTCGTAGCCCTCGATCGCACCGTGTGGGTTGTGCGTGTAGCGGAAGTTCGTCAAGGGTGTCGAGGCCTCCCGAAAGCGGATGGATTCAGCGAGAGCGGGGAATGCGTCGACGGCTCGCCGGATGAGCGTGTCGGCCACCTGCTCTTTGATCCGGACGTAGGCGGGGTTCTCGTGGTAGCCGGTGAGGTCACCATGGGTTCCCCAGACGTCCTGGTAGTCCCACGCGGCAACTGTGGTCAGTACTACGACGCCGTGTCCGGGTGGTGCGCATCCGGGGTCGACCTGTGTGTAGTCGGTGACAGACAGATCGACCTGGTCCCAGTCACCGGATTGCGAGGCCTGCCACGCCTTGTCGGCATCCCAGGACGCAGTCAGGAACCATTCGTGGGGGGCCTCGTGCTCGCCCAGGTTGTCGCGGTCCAGTCCGAGATAGACCGAGAAAGTGGTGTAGGACGGCGCAGGCCCTTCGATCCGTTGCACGTAGTCGGTCGGAAAATGTTCGCGACCGACGAGTGCCACGAGGGCCGGCGCGCTGGCGTTGGAGACGAAAACGTCGGCCTCCAGTCGAAGACCCTGAGCCGTGGCGACGGCCACTACACGGTCATCGTCGACTTCGAAACCCGTTACGGTCTGCTCGCAGCGGATCTCACCACCGCGTTCGAGCAACACATCTGCCAACGCGGCGCTGATCGCCTCTGCGCCGCCCTCGGGGTACCAGCCCCCATATTGTTGGTATGACCTGGTGATCGACGCGCCCAGGATGGCAGCGCACTGTGACGGCGGCAGACCCAGGTAGCCCCACAATGCGCCGAGGGCGCTACGTAGCTGTGGGTCGGCCACATGCCGGGCCATCATCTGATCCCATGTTTCACCACTTGCCTGCACCATGGCCGGATACTTGGCGAGCATCTCCTCCAGTGAGGGATCGCGGCCGGCCGCCCGGTCGGTGGCGAGACGGCGGGTATCACGGTAGACAGTGGCCGCGTCGTCGAGGTACGCGCGGATCTGATCTGTCTGGCCCGGAAAACTCCGGATGAGTTCGGCCTCATAGGCGAACAGGTCAGCGTGGGCGACGATTTCCCGGCCGGGACCCCTCAGGACATACAGCGGGTCCAACCGGTTCAGGCGCAGACGGTCCCAGATGTCCAGTTGACGGTAGAGCGTGTCCACCCCGCCGCCCGGCGCGAGCCCGTTGAGTTCGTGTAACGCCGTATCGAACCGGTACGGTCCGCGCCGAAATGCAGAGGCGTATCCGCCAGGGACGGAGTTCTGCTCCAGGACAACAGTCCTCTTACCAGCACCGGCCAGCGTCACCGCCGCCGCCAACCCACCGAGCCCGCCTCCGACGACCACGGCATCTGCTCGCTCGGTCATGATGTTCCGCCTTTCAACGGGTGCTTCCGAGGGTTATTTCCACCATCGACCGCACGTCCGGGGCCAGGAAGGGCCGAAAGCCCCGTTCTCTCATCTCGAGCCGACGGCGCGCAGGTCACTATCGGCGGACCGCCGCCGCGCACGACAAATCGCCGGTCGGCTGCCGCGGCGGTTCTCCCGGCAACGGGGATAAGCGCGGGGTGTGGAGGGTCGAAATGAGGAACCCCAGCCCAGGCACATGGCCTGAGCTGGGGTTTCGGTGCGCCCGTAGGGATTCGAACCCCAAACCTTCTGATCCGTAGTCAGATGCTCTATCCGTTGAGCTACGGGCGCGTGGTATTCAGTTGTACCCCGCTGTCGGAGACAGCAGAGTCAATCCCCGCTGTCGGAGACAGCAGAGTCAATCCCACAGTCGCGACTGCGGGTCGGCGGAGGCGAGAGGATTTGAACCTCCGGTCCCGTTTTAGCGAGACAACTCATTAGCAGTGAGTCCCATTCGGCCGCTCTGGCACGCCTCCTTGGCGGAGTCCTTTCGAACTGCCGAAGCGAAAGGTTACACACACCGTGCGCCCAGAAGCAAACCGCCACCGTTTTGGTGCGCCGAGCACGGCAGACCTACATTTGACGGGTGACTCCGCGTATCCGCCCCGACCTCGACGACCTGCCCGCCTACGTGCCCGGCAAGACGTTTCCGGGCGCGGTCAAGCTGGCCAGCAACGAGGTCACCGAGGGCCCACTGCCCAGCGTCGTCGACGCGATCGCCACCGCCGCAGCGACGGTGAACCGCTACCCCGACAACGGCATTGTCGATCTCACCGCAGCGCTCGCCAAGCGTCTCGGCGTGACCGAGGAGGAGGTTCAGGTCGGCTGCGGGTCGGTCATCCTATGCCAGAACCTGATCACGGTCACCAGCGGTCCCGGCGACGAGGTGCTGTTCGGTTGGCGGTCGTTCGAGACCTATCCGCTGGCCACTCGCGTGGCCGGTGCCACACCGGTCCAGGTGCCGCTGACCGCGGATCTGACCTATGACCTGCCGGCCATGGCCGAGGCGATCACCGACCGCACCCGCCTGATCTTCGTGTGCAACCCGAACAATCCGACCGGCACGGTCGTCGACGCCGATGATCTGCTGACCTTCCTGCGGTCGGTGCCGCCGGACGTGATCGTGGCCCTCGATGAGGCGTACTTCGAGTATCTGCGGCTCGGCCCGAAGCAGGCCTACGACGCCATGGAACTGCACCGCGAGTTCGCCAACCTGGTGGTGCTGCGCACGTTCTCCAAGGCCTACGGCCTGGCCGGCCTGCGGGTGGGCTACGCCGTGGGTGATCCGCGCGTCGTCACCGCGCTCGGCAAGGTGCACGTGCCGTTCTCGGTCAACAGCCTCGCCCAGCACGCGGCGCTCGCGGCCCTGGAGGCGGGCGACGAGCTGTTGGCCCGCACCGACGCCGTGGTCGCCGAGCGCACCCGCGTGACGCGGCGACTGCGGGAACTCGGTTATAGCGTGCCGGACTCGCAGGCGAACTTCGTCTGGCTCGACCTGGGCGACAAGACGACCGAGTTCGCGACGGCCTGCACCGCGGCCGGCGTCATCGTCCGGCCCTTCGCCGGTGACGGCGCCCGCGTGACGGTCACCAAACCCGACGAGGACGACGTGTTCCTCGCGTTCGCCGAACGGTGGAGTCAGGCCTCGGCCTGATCGGCTTCACTCAGGTTGCCTTCTGCCAGGCCGTCCTCTGCAGGTCGGCTTTATGGATCGGCAGGGGTCAGATCGCCCCGGTCAGAGTCCCTGCGAGATCGTCGGCCATGCCGCAGGCAGATCCCGTTCCCAATAGACCCAGTTGTGGGTGCCGATCAGGTGGAAGCCGCTGTTGAAGGGGACGTTGTTGGCTTTCATCACTGCCGCGAACTCCAGCGAACAGCGCCACGCCCCCAACTCGAGTGCCGAGCCTGTGGCCGTAACAGCCTCCCGCGGCCCGTCCTCCGGGTCGAACGGTGCGGTGAGATCCAACGGCCCGATCGCCCCCGAACCGGACGCGAGGAAGATGTTCTTGCCGCGCAGCTCGTCGAGATGACTGCTCGGATCGTGCGCGGACCAGTTCGGTGAGTCGAACGGGCCCCACATGTTGGTGGCGTCGCCACCGTTGCGGGCCACCGTGGTGCGCACGTAGGCCTGGTTCACCGGCCCGGCAACCGTCGGGCAGCCGCTCAACGATGCGATGCCGCTGTAGAGACTCGGATGGCGTACCGCAAGGGTGAACGCGGCCTGTCCGCCCATCGACAGACCGACCACCGCGTTGCGGCCGGTGCCGTCGAAGCGCTTGTCGATCAGCGGCGGTAGCTCCTTGGCGAGGAAGGTCTCCCATTGGGGTTTCCCGATCGTCGGGTCCCGGCGCACCCAGTTCGTGTAGAAGCTGCCCGCGCCGCCCGTCGGCAGCACCACGTTCACGTTCTTGTCGGCGAAGAACTTGCCCGCGCGTCCCTTGGTGATCCAGTCACTGACGTCCTTGCCGGCGTCAGCGCCGTCAAGCAGATAGACGGTCGACCGAGGGCCGCTGCTGTTCTGCGGCGTGAGTACCGAGACCTTCACCTTGCCGCCCATGGAGGGGGACTGCACCCAGATGTCGGTGCGCAACGGACTCAGGATCGTCTCGTTCGAGATCCTCGCCGCGGGGGTGTCGGCTTGGGCGACGCCAGGCGCCACCGCCATCGCCATCAGCAGGGATGCGACAACTGCCGCCCACTGACTCGCCTTGCGCATCTACTTCCTCACTACACATATGCATGTGCGACCGCCGACCATCGACCGCACATTCTTCAAAGGCTGTACCCACCGGCGTACCGACGGGCCTCAGCTCACAGCTCTCAGCCTCCCGACAAGGGTAACGATTCGGGGTCGACCCCGAAACCTGAGCATGCTGCGAGCTGGTGAACAGCAGCGCTCAGTTCGGTTCGTAGCGCGCCGGCAACTCCCGGCCGGCCGCGGGAGAGATTCGGGCGATGTTGCCCTGCAACACGTCCCGGTAGATGCGCAGTTGCTCCTCACCGCTGCGCACCTGTTCGGTGAGTCGTTTCGCGTTGTCGACGGAGATCTCGCGGTCCCCGGAACGGGCGATGAGCTCGTCGATCCGGTCGTCGATGGTGCTGGCCCGGTTGTACTCGGTCAGCACCCGCAGTTCGACCGCGGCCGACTCGACGACGGCAGCCACCTCGCCGAGCGCCTGCACCCGATCGATCAGTTCCGTCCACACCGGACGCAGCGTGGCTTCGCGACGGTCGATGTGCTCGGCGAACGACCGGTCGAACCCGCCGTTGGCCTTTGCACGGTCCAGGTCGAGTCGGACGGCGCGCAGAGCGATCACGTCGGCCGCGATCTCGGCCAGCTCGGCGTGCAGGTTGACCTGGGTGCGTTGGATCTCGAAGTGGTCCGACCGCCACGCAGGGTTGCCGATGATGCGGTCGTAGAAGTGTCCGGCGAGGAACAGCAGGGTCTCGTACCCGTCGACGAAGGTCGCGGAGCCCGGTGTGCCGCCGGGGGTGGCCGTGTCACCCCGGTCGGGCATCAGGATCTGACCGGCCCACTGTCCGGCCTGCGGATACCCCGACCGCGCGGCCACCTGGCCGACCACACCGGCCAGCCGGTCGATCGCCGCGCTGCCGGCGCGCCGCATGTATCCGGGGGTGTTGACGTTGGGCGTGGGGGTGCAGGCGAGCCCACCGAAGAGGCGTTCGCGCTCCTCGATCTCGAGGTAGACGTTCTCCCGGCGTTCCCGACGGATCGCCCGGGTGCCGCCGGCGAAGACGCCCTTGCCGGTGACAATCATCTTGCGCGCCTCGTCGCGACGACGCACCAGCCCGTTGAGACGGTTACGCATCATCGCCGCGACCACGCTCGGCATCACCGGATTGGCCAGCTGGTGCTCGGTCTGCGCGACGGCGCGTTGCAGCCGCCTCAGTTCACCGAACCCGCCCGGCAATGTCGGTAACGCCAGCCCCGTGGACACGCGGCGCACGACGATGGCCCGCCCGCCCGGTGTCAGGAAGCCCGAGGCGATCAGCACCGCCGCCACATCGGACAGCTCCGGCCGGTCTCCGGGTAGGCGTGACTCGTTGCACCAGGCCCGGATCTCGTCGCTGGTGATGATCTGCGTTCTCAGACCCCGGTTGTCACCCATCGGATATGCCTCATTCCCCTGTCCGGGGATCGCCACCCGGACCGCACCTCGATGCTACCTGCGGCTCAGGACAACACGGGTGTGCGAACTCGCCACAGCGGTGCGGTGGCCCGGTGCAGCAGCCACGCCACCGGTACGCAGATCACGGTGGTGACCAGGAACGCGACCACCGTCGAACCGGTGAAGACCTCGTAGCCGAGCGCATCCATGACGATCTCCAGCACCACCACGTGGACAAGGAAGAACTCATAGGAGATCTCGCCGAACCAGACCATCGGCCGGCTCCCGCACCAGCGCGCCCACCAGTTCGTCTGGTCGCGCATGGTGAGGGGACCGATCAGGCCGACCGCGACGACGAGGTACAGGACGTGTTTGACGACGGTGGCCGATCCTGTCGTCGGCGTGATGGTGGGTTCCCCGGCAAGGGTTCCGGCCGACAGGAGAAACGCGCCGACGGCCACCCCGACCGACACCGACGGATTCCAGCGTCGGATCAGACGCACGCTCACCGCCAGTCCCATGCCCGCGACGAACCAGCCGAAGAAGGCCGGCGCCCACAGCCGGGCCGTCGGGCTGATCCCGTCGCTGCCGGCGACGATCACCGACCAGATCGGCGACACCAGCAACAGCGGCACCAGCCCGACGAGCAGCAGATCCGGGCGCCATCGCCGACGGCACACCGCCACGACGAGCACCCATGCCACCACCGGCAGCGCCAGGTAGAAGACGACCTCGGCGGCCAGGCTCCACATCTGGGTGAGCCCCCATTGCAGGTGACCGACGCCGTACACCTGGGTGAGGGTCAGGTTGCGCAACAAACCCTCCCACCCCGTCCCCGTCGACGATGCGTCGCCCGGCGGATGGATGGCGTAGAGCAGATAGACCGCGATCACCGTGAGCCAGTACGCCGGCAGGATGCGTCGCGCCCGATGCCAGAAGTAGCGTCGGGTCGACGGTGACGGCAGCCCGTTCTCCAACGCCCGAACCCAGGGCGCGAACAGCAGGTAGCCCGACAGGACGAAGAAGATCGCGACTCCGACCTCGAAGCGGGCGGCGAGGCGACCGAGGTAGTCGTCGGTGTAGTGGCCGGTCCAGAACGCCGCGTGGGTCAGACACACCGACAAAGCCGCCAGGGTCCGGATACCGGTCAGGGATCCAATCCGCGCGGTCATGTCGCGATCCTGCCATTGACCTCCCCGGTGGCAGGATGTGGGCATGCCGGAACGCATCCGCGGCCAGATCTGGCGCGATGGAACCAAGGTCGAGGGTTTCGATCTCAGCGAGGTGTCGGACTGCATCTCCGATCCCGGTCTGCTTGTCTGGGCGGACCTCGAATGCCCCACCCGCTCGACCATGGCCAGGCTCGCCGACGAACTCGACCTCGACCCGTTCGCCGTGGAGGACACGATCGCCGCCGCCGAACGGGTCAAGACCGTCACCTACGCCCAGCACACCTTTCTGATGGTCTATGCGGTCGTGCTGCGGGCGCCGGACACCCAGCCGGCCGACGAGCGGCCGCCGACCCAACAGGCGAGCCTGTTCGACCTTCATCGGATCTCGGTGTTCGTCAAGAAGAACGCCCTGATCACCGTGCGGCGCACCGCGGGCTTCGACATGGACGCCGTCGTCGCGCGCTGGGCGGACATCGGCGACGAACAGTACGGCATCGGCGCCCTGCTGCACGGTCTGCTCGACGTCGTCGTCGACGGTCACTTCGACGCCGTACAACACCTCGACGACGCGATGGAGGACGTCGAGGGCATGCTCTTCGACGAGAAGGTCGCCGGTCGGGCACTGCAACGTCAGACCTATGCCCTCCGCAAGGATCTCGTTCTCCTGCGCCGGGTGGTCCTGCCGATGCGAGAGGTCATCGCCGGCATCCAACGACGCCGGTTCGACAATCACGCACCGCCCGAACTCGATCCGCACTTCTCGGACCTGTACGACCACGCGCTGCGGGCCGCGGAGTGGACGGAATCGTTGCGGGACATGGTCACCACGGTGTTCGAGACGAATCTCTCGCTGGCCGATGCGCGCCTGAACACCGTGATGAAGAAGCTGACCGCGTGGGCCGCGATCATCGCGGTGCCGACCGCCATCACCGGATGGTACGGCCAGAACATCCCCTTCCCCGGCTATGCGAACACGGTCGGGTTCATCACGAGCACCGCCGTCATCGTCGCGTTGGTCGCCGTGCTCTTTGTCAGCTTCCGGCGTCGCGACTGGCTGTGACGCACAACCTCTTTCGCGAATCGGTTCAGGCGGGCCGGGGGATGGCGGCCGAGGTGGACTGACCCACCCAGTCCGGGATCTGGCGGCGGATCTCCGTCGGCGCGAGCACGGTGATGCGGTCCTCCCCGAGGCCGGTGCGCCAGTCGAT
Organism: Gordonia rhizosphera NBRC 16068; assembly: GCF_000298195.1. Lineage (GTDB taxonomy): Bacteria > Actinomycetota > Actinomycetes > Mycobacteriales > Mycobacteriaceae > Gordonia > Gordonia rhizosphera. The sequence goes on from NZ_BAHC01000151.1 coordinate 27,235, forward strand.
GTCCCCCCGCCACACCTGGGTGAGGGTGCGCAGATCGGTGACGACCCGCGCATCCACGTCATAGCCGGGGTTCGCGTCGCACACCTGCGGGTCGGCGCCGTCCACGACCAGCCACCAGGTCCCACCCTTCCCGACGATGTCCTGGAAGGTGAACTCCACCACGGTCCGACGCCGCGGCCAGAGATCGATCGGGATCGTCCGATGGATGTCCCACATCAGGAGATGCGGATCGAGGTCGATGTTGCCGAGTTCGCCGATCCAGCGGATTCCCCACGTGCTCAGCGACTTCACCACGGGGTCGAGTTCTTCACCCATCTCGGTCAGGGTGTAGACCGACCGACCCCCGACCTCGGAGCGCCGGATGACGCCGGCCCGCTCGAGTTCCCGCAGCCGTTTGGTCAGCAGCGCCGGCGACATCTTCGGCACCCCGCGGCGCAGCTCGTTGAAATGCCTACTGCCCAAGAGGAGTTCGCGGACGATCAGAATCGTCCAGCGCTCGTCGAGCAGTTCCATCGCTTTCGCGACGGGACAGAACTGTCCATATGGAGTCATCGCCGCCACCTCTCCTCCGCTGATCCAGTACACACCCGTGGCGGAATGGTGACCAGTACAGATTCAGAAGCGTCGGCGGTTCATTTCTTGATCTGGAGGCATCACGAGGTCGGACGGGATGCTCGAAGCACCCAAACACCCCCTGAGGAGGGCACAATGTCCATCGATTCCATCGCGACCGACACCGCGCTCAAGGCACGCCATCGGGCGCTGTGGGCATCCGGCGACTACCCCAACGTCGCCGATCTGATCGGCCCGCTCGGCAAGCGCATCGTCGAGGCCGTCGGCGTCGGACCCGCCGATCGCGTGATCGACGTCGCCGCCGGCGCCGGCAACGCCGCCATTCCCGCGGCACGCTCCGGTGCCGAGGTCGTCGCCACCGACCTCACCCCCGAGCTGCTGGAGGTCGGCGAATCCCGCGCCGGTCAGGAAGGCCTCGCGATGAGCTGGCGCACCGCCGACGCGGAGGATCTGCCGTTCGATGACGGCACCTTCGATGTCGCCCTCTCGTGCGTCGGCGTGATGTTCGTGCCATTCCACCAGCCGTGCGCCGACGAACTGGTCCGTGTGACACGCTCCGGCGGCCGGATCAGCCTCATCAACTGGACACCGACCGGTTTCGTCGGACAGCTGTTCTCCGTCATGAAGCCCTACGCTCCTCCGCCGCCTCCCGGCGCACAGCCCGGTGTGCTGTGGGGGAACGCCGATCATGTCCGTAACCTGTTCGGCAACCGGGTGACGAATCTGACCACCACGACGGAGACGGTGCCGGTGACGCAGTTCACCGACGGCGCGGCATTCCGCGACTTCTTCAAGGCGTACTACGGACCCACCATCGCGGCCTACAAGACGATCGCCGACGACCCTGCCCGAACCGCCGAACTCGACCACGCGGTGGCCGAGCTCGCCGACCGGAATCTGGTCGACGGATCGATGGACTGGGAGTACCTGCTGGTAACCGCCACGGTGCGGTGATCGCGAGCAGATGATCGGTGGCCGGTCCGCAGGTCACGAGCTTGCGGCCCGGTCACCCGGCGATCACGGAACCGTCTCCGAATTGGCGGCGGACGGCCATATGCCACATACTGCACCCGATACAGAAGGGGCAGAAGTGACTGGTGTTTACTTATGTGGCAGTGCGCTGAGTCGTCGGCGGCGAGTCCTCCACGCGGTGGCGGCCGCCGTCGTCGTTCTCGGCATCGGGACGAGCGGGCTCGCGGCCCCGACCGCTCTCGCCGAGCCCGAGTCGACCGCGCTCACCGCGCCCGACCGCACCCGGCCCCATGTCGTCTCGACGAGCACGCTCGCGCAGCGGGAGCGCCTGACCGTGTGGTCGCCGGCGATGGGCAGGGCGGTGACCGTCGACATCCAGCGCCCGACGGGTGACGGGTCGCGTCCGACGCTGTATCTCCTCGACGGCGCCGAGGCCCACGACGAGGAGTCCGGCTGGTACGCGATGACCGACCTGGCCACTCTGGCGAGCGCGGAACGGCTCAACGTCGTCACCCCGGTCGGCGACCCGCACAGCTACTACACCGATTGGCAATCCTTCGACCCCGGGATCGGGAAGAAGTTCATGTGGGAAACCTTCCTGACCTCCGAACTGCCGCCGCTGGTCGACGCGGAGTTCGGCGGCAACGGCACCAACGCGATCGCCGGCGCGTCGATGGGCGGTGTGGCCGCGCTGACCCTGGCTGCGCGGCATCCGTCGCTCTATCGCGGGGTCGCCGGCTACAGCGACTGCGCGAACATCTCCAGCATGCCCAACCAGCTGCTCACCCAGTGGGACGTGAAACGGGGCGGGGGGGACGTCGCGAACATGTGGGGTCCGGTCGGCGCTCCCGGCTGGGCGGCCCACGACCCATACCTGATCGCCGACCAGCTGCGCGGCAAGACGATCTACATGTCGTCGGGCAACGGCGTCCCGGGCAAGTACAACGCCCTGCTCGACGACCCGGTCGACGAGACCGTCCGGGGCATCATCGGCGAGATCGGGACCGCGTTCTGCACCGGCCAGATGAGTTCACGGCTGTCCGCGCTGGGCATTCCGTACACCACCGCGATGCGGACCTCCGGCACGCACAAGTGGGGTTACTGGAACGACGAACTCGCCGCGTCCTGGCCGATCCTGATGAAGTCGCTCGGCCTGCGCTGATCTCCTACATCCCGCGCGCCGATGGTGCGCAACAGATCATCGACCGTGCACCCACGCGGGTGAATTCCGTCGACCGTGCACGCCAGAGCAGGCGACCGTGCACACTCAGCGGGTGAACACCGCCTCACTGTCCGGATGACGCGCGACATACCAGCGTGCGACGGCGAAGCACGCCAGCGCCAGCACCGCCGACGCGGTCATCACACAAGCCATCGGTACCGCGGTGTCGTCGCCGGCGAGACCGCCGAGCGGTGAGACCGCGCCGCCGACCAGAAACATCAGCCCACCCAGGACCGCGCTGCCCGCGCCGGAGGCGTCGCGGCTGTGTTCCATGGCGAGCGTCGTCGTGTTGCCCGTAATGAAGCCGAACGACGTCACCGCGACGAACAGCGGCACCACCAGCAGCACCGGCCACGGCGACACGGTTGCGGCCAGCACCCCGATCGAGGCGAGGACCAGCACCGACATCGCGACACGGATGGTGCGCGCCGGGTGAACGTGTCGTCGGGCGAGGCGGGCGGCGGTCAGACCCGCGCCGGTCATCCCCAAGGCGTTGAGGGCGAAGCACAGTCCGAAGACCACCGACGATGTGCCCAGCACCCGCTGGTAGACGAACGACGAACTCGAGATGTAGGACATCAGCGCACCGAAGGCGAACGCCTGGGCGAACACATATGCGAGGAACGCCGGTTTCCGGAACCGATTGAGCACGTCGCCCAGATGCAGCTGCACGACGCGTTCGCCGGCCGGGAGTGTCTCCGGCACCGATGTCACCGCCATGATCAGCTGCAGCACGGTCACGGCGAGGATCACGCCCAGCACGCCCCGCCAGGAGACATGGCCGGCCAGGACGCCGCCGATGACGGGCGCGATGACCGGGGCCAGGCTCTGGATGGTCATCATCAGCGTCATCGAGCGGGCGCTGGCGAATCCGTGCAGCAGGTCGGCGATGATGGCGCGGGCGATGACCATCCCGGCCGCGGCCGCCACCGCCTGCGCGAACCGTGCCGCGATGAGGACCTCGATATTCGGTGCCGCCACCACGACCGCGCCGGCGATCACCGCCGTCGCCGAGCCGATCAGCAGCGGACCCCGACGTCCGAACCGGTCCGACACCGGACCCCACAGCACCTGACCGACGGCCACCCCGACGAGGAAGGCCGTCAGCGTCAGCTGGACCGACGTCGCGTCGGTGTGCAGAGACTCCTGGACGTCGAGGAACGACGGCAGGTAGAGGTCCGTCGCGATCGGCGCGGTGGCCGAGAGCAACGCGAGAGCCAGAAGCAGGCGCGCCCCCAGGCCCTCGCGCTGCGGGGTGGTCGTGTTCACCGACGTGACGATAGTCCCGCGTCGGTCGGTGCTCGACCCGGCGTCCGGGCCGATTACCATTCAGACGGTCACGAAGCACGGCGGGTTGAATACCGTGTCAGAGGATCCGTTCACCGTGTGGTTCAGCCGCACGGAATACACCAAGACCCCACACGGATACCGGGGCACGACGTACGGATACGGCGGAGTTCCATTTGGCCACACCATCTTGACGAAGGTCCGCTGAACACCGCTCCGAAAGAATCAGAGATCGTATAAAGCCAGCTCCGAGCCCGGGGCTGGCTTCACACGATTCGGGCCAAAACTTCCAGCGGGACCCGAGACCGGCGGGAGCGGAGGGATTCGAACCCTGATCGATGGTGCCGGTCAGACCGGAAAACACCTCGTGAACAGCGGTTTATCGTCACCGAACATCACGCCAGATCCCTGGGTTTCGCGGGCAAGTGACGGCAGAATGTGGGCAGACCTACTCGTTTCCGCGATTTCGTTTGTACCGCTGTCCCGCGTATTCCTCGACCCATTTCCTGCTCGACCGCCACTGGCCGTCAGGTCCTTTGGTTGCCTGCAGAGCACCTCGATTCGCGGCTGCACGGAGGGTTGTGGCGCTGAACTCGTCCGTCGTCAGCGCAGCGAGAGGAACCAGCCTGGCCGGCCCCGCGATGGCGGGGACAATGAACTTGTAGAGGTTGTCCAGAATCGCTCGAGCAATGAACTCACCAAGGGCACCGTACTCACCACTATCCGCCCGCTGCAGAGCGCGAAGGTACTTGCTTCGATCTCCCTTGTAGATGATCGCGGGTGGGTAGCCATGACGCACGAGGATCAGATTCAGCACAAGCCTGCCAGTCCGGCCATTGCCATCGAGGAATGGGTGGATGGCCTCGAAGTCACGATGTACCTTCGCAACCTCTTCTGGAAACTGCAGAGACCTTGGCTTGAGCGCATTCGCCTCTTCGAGCCACAAGTCCATCTCAGACTCAACAAGCGTCCAACTGACCGGTTGCATCCCTCCATCGAATCGCTGGATCTCGTGCTCCCGGAAGTTGCCCGGACCTTCACGCTCGGTTGCATCCGGGTGCGGGTCGACATCCCAGACGAGGGCCATCACCTGCTGATGGACCCGCCGCACATCCTGCATCGTGATGATGCGGTCGGGGTCATAACTGGTCGGCTGTATCCCCTCCCGATACACCCAGTCCGATGCATCCGCGTAGCCGCGGACCTCCATGTACTCCCGCAGAAGCTTCGATCCCACGGCACGCCCCTCGCTGAGGAGCTTCTCGACCTCACTGATGACGAGAGTGTTCCCCTCAATAGCCGTAGAGTGATGTGCCTCCGCAGTCCAGATGTCCTTCCAGATGTCCGCGGCCTCCATCGGGTTGGGGAGGCCGCCCAGCCGGTTCCACAACTCTGCGATCTGAGTGTCGAGCCGCCGGTACACCTCAGAACGAGCTGGCCGCCCTCGACCGCCTGACATGGGAATGATCCTTCCGCTGACCGAATTTGTACGGTTACCCGGAACCAAAGCGTACAGTTCAAATTTTCGGGCGCGAGCAGGGATAATGCCGCCACTTTCGTACTGTACGTTTATTTTCGCTCAAGCGTACACATTCCGGATGGCCGCTCAGGTGACCTGCCACTCCCCCAGGGTGGCGCGCCCCCAGAGCACCAAAGTCACGCCCCGTAGGGCATAGTCGCTCGAACTCGCTCCGGGTCTGAGGGCTTTGCCTGGGGTTGGCGACAGCGTGGCTCGAACGCAAACAGTCCGACCTGAAACCGTCGTCGTACCTCCGATCGAGGTCGCGTGGCACAACCATGTGAAACTCGGTGGGGATGGACAAGGCTCGTCGTCGGCACACCCAAGTCAGACGAGCCCCGATCGATGTCGATATACCGGAGTTCGTCGTCTTCGAGCCGGCAGCCACAACACGCTGCAAGAGCGGTGATGCGCTCCTGTTCGACGACGGACACGGCCGCCACCTCAAACGGCCCATGTCGTTCACCGGGTTGTTCGCCGGGGCCGTCGGCCGATCCGGAGTCCCCTGGGTCACGATCGACGACCTCAGGCACTCGGCGGCGTCGACGGCAATCTCGGCCGGCGTCAACGTGAAGGCACTGCAACGGATGCTCGGGCACGCCTCGGCAGCCATGACGCTCGACGTGTACTCGGACGTATTCGACGATGATCTCGACGCCGTCGAGATCGCTCCGAATCAGGCACGATCATCGGCGAATGTGGCCAAACCGTGGGCACAAGCACCCGAGCAGGATCCCGCCGGATAGCAGAAAAGTCCCTGACCTGAGCGAACAGGCTGGGACTCTCTGCGGAAGCGGAGGGATTTGAACCCCCGGTGGTTTTACCCACGCTCGCTTTCAAGGCGAGTGCATTCGGCCGCTCTGCCACGCTTCCCTGACCGTAGAGGCTACTGGATCGGATCACGCGTACACCGACGACCCTGATGTGACAGCCTTACCAACGTGCGCGCCATCGCCGGAACCGACCAGCTGTCCGTCGTCACCCTGCCCGATCCCGAACCCGGGCCGCACGAGGTCGTCATCGACGTCGTGGCCGCCGGGATCAACCGCGCCGACCTCCTGCAGCGCCGCGGGCTCTACCCCCCGCCGCCGGGCGCGGTCGACACGCTCGGCCTCGAGGTGTCCGGTCGCATCTCCGCGGTCGGTGAGCACGTCGCCGCCTGGGCGGTCGGCGACGAGGTCTGCGCCCTGCTCGCCGGCGGCGGTTATGCGGAGAAAGTGGCCGTGCCCGCCGTGCAGGTGTTGCCGAAACCCGGCCCCGTCGACCTGGTGTCCGCGGCCGCGTTGCCCGAGGTCGCGTGCACCGTCGCATCCAATCTCCTCGACACCGCGCACCTGCGCAGTGGCGAACTGCTGCTGATCCACGGCGGTTCAAGCGGCATCGGCACCCACGCCATCCAGGTCGCCCACGCCCTCGGCGCCCGCGTCGCGGTCACCGCGCGCACCCAAAAGAAGCTGGAACGCTGCCACGAGTTGGGGGCCGACATCCTCATCGACTACTCCACCACCGACTTCGTGCACGTCGTGAGCGGCAGCGGCGGCGCCGACGTGATCCTCGACATCATGGGTGGCGCCTACCTGGCCCGTAACATCGACGCGCTGCGCACCGGCGGACGCCTGGTGATCATCGGCATGCAGGGTGGCACGAAGGCCGAGTTGTCGATCGCCAAACTGCTGACCAAGCGGGCCGCCGTGTTCGGGACGACGCTGCGTGCGCGGCCGGTCGAGGGCCCCGGTTCCAAGGCGGAGGTGGTGGCGACGACACGTCACGTCACCTGGCCGCTCATCGAGGACGGCGAGGTGATCCCGATCGTCGACGCCACCTACCCGCTGGCCGAGGCCGACGCCGCGCAGGCGCACCTCGAGGGCGGGGACGCGATCGGCAAGGTGCTGCTGACCATGCAGTGACGCCCGCTACCTCGCTCGGGGGAACCTGATCGGGCCGTCAGTCCGCAGACTCGATCGCCGAGTCCGCGATGCGGTCACTGATCTTGCGGAACGCCTCGCCGAGTGTTCGGAACTCCTCGGGGGTCAGCGGATCGATGACCAACCGGCAGATCAGGTCGTCACGAATCCGCGCATACCCGGCGAACACCTCGAGACCGTGGTCGGTGATCCGCACGAACCGCTGCCGGCCGTCGGCATGATTCTCCACACGCTCGAGCGACCCGTCGTCGACGAGCCGCCCGACCTGACGCGACATCGTGCTCACGCGGATGTGCACGGTGTCGGACAGCTCGCTGATGCTGCGCTCGCGAGAGTCGGCGAGCACCTCGAGTACCCGAAAATCGGCCTGGGTCACCCCGCGAGTCGAGAGCTGGGCGTTGACCGCCGCCAGCAGGGCCCACCCTCCGTTCACAAACGACCGCCACACCTCGCGTTCGGAATCGCTGAGTGTCCGGCCAGAATCTTCGTGAACTGTGCTCATCACCTCTCCGGAAACCGACACTGCCACAATGGTCGTCGCCAACGTAATGGCCATGATGCCGAATTGCTAATCCAGTATCGGTCAAATCGGACGCTCTCTCCGGTCAAGTCGGACAATCGACCTAGTTGTTCATCCGATTGATGTACGTCACCCGAGGGAGCCGAGCGCCCGCACGAGATGATCGACCTCATACGGGGTGGAGTAGGGCCCGAGACCGACGGTGACCGCGCCGCCGAAGTCCCCCGCCCCCATCCGAACCAGCGCGCGGCTCGGCACGTCCGCGAGCGCGCAGATGCCGTTGTCGGCGAGTCGTCGCACGACCTTGTCGGCACCGACACCCTCGAAGGTGAAACTCACCGCCGGAATCCGGTCCTCGACGGTGCCCACCAGACTGACCTGGTTCAGGTGCTGCAGCGTGGTCATCAGGTAGAACGTCAGCCGGTGCAGGTACTCGTACGTCCCGTCGAGCGAGGTGACCAGCCGGTGCCGGCGACTCCCGGTGGCCTCGTCGTCGAGAGCCGCGAGATGCTCGATCGAGGCCACCAGACCCGTGAGCAACGCACCGACGTGCGGTTCGGGTTCCAGCCGGGCCGGGCCCAGTGCGCGCGGGTCCATCGACAGCGTGCGGAGCCGGTCCATCATCGCGACATCCCGGAACGCCATCGCCGCGATCCGCGGCCCACCCCAGCGTTCGGCCGACACGACCACGATGTCGGCGTCGAGTTCGCCGATGTCGACCGGCAGGTAGGGGGCGGCGCAGGTGGCATCGACGACGGTGATGGCACCCGCCGCCCGGGCCTGGGCGGCGATCGCGCTGACGTCGGTGATCGCCCCGGTCGTCGACGATGCCAGCGTCACCGCCACCAGCGCAGTACGCGCGTCGACGAGATCGCGATACTGCCAGGCCGGCAGCGTGCCGGTCTCCACGTCGACCTCCGCCCAGCGCACCTCCGCACCGGAACGGTCGGCCGCCCGCAACCACGGCACGATGTTGGGTTCGTCGTCCTGCCGGCTGAGCACGACCGCCCCACGTGACCAGGTGGTCGGCGGGATGGCCTCGGCGAGACCACCAATCAACGCCGATCTCGAGGGTCCGAGGACGACTCCGGCGGGGTCGGCGGCCAGCAGGTCGGCCACCGCCCGCCGGGCGCGGTCAACGGCGTCGGCCGAGGCCTGGGACGCCGCGTAGACACCACCGGGCGCGGAGACCAGCTGCCGGAATCCGGTGGACACCGCCGTCGCCACCGAATCGGGGATCTGTGCCCCGGCCTGGGGGTCGAGATGGATCCATCCGTCACCGAGCGAGGGGAACAATCCGCGCACGCGGGCGACGTCGATGGCCATGGCTCAACGATAGACATCGGGGTCGCGCACGATGTCCGGGACGGCTTGGGCACAATGGTTGCCATGACATCTGGCCCGTTCCCAGACAACAACCATCGCAACGACGCCGCCGGCGACGAGGCGAACCGGGTGATCGTCGTCGGTAACCACTCGCCCGCCGAGGCCGAGAAGGACAACAAGGACGACGACGGCCAGTCGGTCGCCGACATGGTCGAACAGCCCGCCAAGGTCATGCGGATCGGCACCATGATCAAGCAGCTCCTCGAAGAGGTCCGCTCCGCACCCCTCGACGACGCCAGCCGAAATCGGCTGCGGGAGATCCACCAGTCGTCGATCCGTGAACTCGAGGACGGGCTCGCCCCGGAGTTGCGCGAGGAACTCGAACGGCTGGCGCTGCCCTTCACCGACGACACGACCCCGTCGGACGCCGAACTCCGCATCGCTCAGGCCCAGCTCGTCGGCTGGCTGGAGGGTCTGTTTCACGGCATCCAGACTGCGTTGTTCGCCCAGCAGATGGCTGCGCGGTCGCAGCTCGAACACATGCGTCAGGGTGCGTTGCCGCCCGGGATCGCCGCCGGCGGCGGACCCGGCGGGCCGAGCACCGGTCAGTACCTCTGAGATCGCTTGTATGCTGTGACCTCGTGTCAACCGTAGTCAGCGACGAGGTACCCCCCGCACCGACGGCGTCCGAATCCCGCACCCTGAAGCGTGCGGTGAAGGATCTCCGCGAGGGGCTGTTCACCTCCGAGCTGTGGCTGCACCTCGGGTGGCAGGACATCAAGCAGCGTTACCGACGCTCGGTCCTCGGACCGCTGTGGATCACCGTCGCCACGGGTGTCACCGCGGTCGCGATGGGTCTGCTCTACGGCGAGCTCTTCGGCATGGACCTCAACTTCTTCCTGCCCTATGTGGCGCTGGGTTTCATCTTCTGGAACTTCATCCAGGCCTCGATCCTCGACGGCGCGGAGGTCTTCTCCAAGAACGAGGGCCTGATCAAGCAGCTGCCCGCGCCGGTGAGCGTGCATGTGTACCGCGTGGTGTGGCGTCAGCTGATCATCTTCGCGCACAACATCGTGATCATCGTGGCAATCTTCCTGATCTTCCCGCCGCCGCTGAACTGGACCGTGGTGCTCGTGGTCCCCGCGATCGCGCTCTACGTCCTCAACGCGATCTGGGTCGCGATCGTCTTCGGCATCCTCTCGACGAGGTTCCGGGACATCGGCCAGCTCCTCACCACCGTCGTCCAGTTGGTGTTCTTCATGACACCGATCATCTGGACCACCCAGAGCCTCGGCAAGACGGGCCAGTCGTCGTCGAGGCTCAAGCTGGTGGAGCTCAACCCGATGTACCACTACCTCGACATCGCGCGTGGTCCCCTGCTGGGCCAGTCGGTGGCCTTCTACCACTGGGCGATCGTGATCGGCTGCACCGTCGTCGGGTGGGTGCTGGCGATGACCGTGATGCGCAACTATCGGGCCCGTGTGGCCTATTGGGTGTAGGGATATATGGCTGAGAGCACGGTTCGCGTCGACACCTGGGACGCCTGCGTCGACTTCCCGATCTTCGACGCCAAGACGCGGTCGCTGAAGAAGTCGGTGATCGGTGCCGCCGGTGGTGTCATCGGCTCGACCGATTCGAACGTCGTCGTCGTCGAGGCGCTCAAGAACATCAACCTGCATCTGCAGCACGGCGACCGGGTCGGTCTGGTCGGCCACAACGGCGCCGGCAAGTCGACGCTGCTGCGGTTGCTGTCGGGAATCTACGAACCCACCCGCGGTTCCTGCCGGATCCGCGGACGGGTGGCGCCGGTTTTCGATCTCGGTGTCGGCATGGACCCGGAGATCTCCGGCTACGAGAACATCATCATCCGCGGCATGTTCCTCGGCATGACCCGCAAGGAGATGCTGAAAAAGATCGACGACATCGCGGAGTTCACCGAACTGGGCGACTACCTGCAGATGCCGCTGCGCACCTACTCGACCGGTATGCGGGTGCGGGTCGCGCTCGGCGTCGTCACCAGCATCGACCCGGAGATCCTCATCCTCGACGAAGGCATCGGCGCCGTGGACGCCGACTTCATGCGCAAGGCCCGCACGCGGCTACAGGCGCTCGTCGAACGGTCCGGAATCCTGGTGTTCGCCAGCCACTCCAACGAGTTCCTCGCCCAGCTCTGCGACCGCGCGCTGTGGATCGACCACGGCCAGATCCGGATGGAGGGCGGCATCGAGGAGGTCGTCGGCGCCTACGAGGGGCCCAAGGCCGCCGCGCACGTGCGGAAGGTGCTGACCAGCCTCGAGGACAAGGCCGGCTTCGACGGCGAGGAACGGAACTGATGACCGAACGCGTGATCGCCGTCGTGGTGACACATCGTCGGGTCGAACTACTCGCCGGATCGCTGGCCGTGATCGCGACGCAGGACCGCCCGGTGGACCACCTCGTCGTCGTCGACAACGCCGACGAACCCGAGGTCGCCGCACTCGTCGCCGGGCAGCCGATCCCGACGACGTATCTGGGATCGCAACGCAACCTCGGCGGTGCCGGCGGCTTCGCGCTGGGCATGCTCCATGCGCTCGCCCTGGGCGCGGATTGGGTCTGGTGCGCCGACGATGACGGCCGGCCCGACGGCCCGACCGTGCTCAGCACGCTGCTCGACTGCGCCGCCCGCCACCACCTCGACGAGGTGTCGCCGGTGGTCGCCAACATCGACGACCCGGACACCCTGGCCTTCCCGCTGCGCCGCGGCCTGGTGTGGCGGCGCAAACGCTCGGAACTGGTCACCGAGACCAACGACGACTTCCTGCCGGGTATCGCGTCGTTGTTCAACGGTGCGCTGTTCCGCGCCCACGCCCTCGACGTGATCGGGGTCCCGGACCTGCGGTTGTTCTTCCGCGGCGACGAGGTGGAGATGCACCGCCGTCTGCAGAGGTCCGGACTGGCCTTCGGCACCTGCTTGACCACCGGCTATCTGCATCCCTACGGATCGGATGAGTTCCGGCCGATCCTGGGCGGCCGCATGCACACCCAGTACCCCGACAACCCGACGAAGCGGTTCTACACCTATCGCAACCGCGGCTACCTCATGTCACAGCCCGGCATGCGCAAACTGATCCCTCAGGAGTACGCGCGATTCGGCTGGTACTTCCTCGTCCAGCAGCACGATCCGAAGGGGTTCGCCGAGTGGATGCGGCTGCGCCGAATGGGTCGTCGGGAGCGGTTCACGCGGCCATAGCCCCACTCCTTCAAGGACAGTTCTTCCCTCGGGTATCGTTTCGCCCTCCGCCTGCTCGCGGACGACGAAGTCATACCCGAGGGAAGAACCGTCAGGAAGCGTGGGGGACGGCAGCGCGCGGGCTCATCCCCAGCGCGGCCAGCGCACCCAACAGTGCGACACCGCCGAGCACCCACCAGGCCTGCACGAACACAGTGTGCGCGGCGACGTAGCCGATCGGGCTGCCCAGGATCGCGACCAACAGGCTCACGCCTAGCGCCATGCCGATCTGGCGGCTCATGTTGACCACGGCACTCCCCGTCGCGGACTGGTGCATCGGCAGGTCCGCGGTGGCCGAGGAGAGGATCGACGGCAGAGCGAGTCCCACCCCTATACCGCCGATGAGCCAGCCCGGGAGGATCTCCGTCGCGTAGTCCGGCGTCTGATCCACCGACACCGCGATGATCACGCCACCGAGCCCGAACAGCAGACACCCGGCCGACACGATCGCACCGATCGGATAGCGCACACTCAGACGATGGGCGACGGCGGCGAAGATCGGCACCATCAGCGGACCCGTCGAGACCGCGAAGCCGGTCTTGATCGCCGAGTATCCCCACACCTGTTGCAGCCACAGGATGTTGGCCAGCAGCGCACCGGCGAACGGGATCGCGAACAGCAGCGCGGTGACATTGGCGAAGGAGAACGCCCGCACCCGCAGCAACGCCGGATCGATGACGGGTTCAGGGTGGCGGGCGGAGCTGACGACGAAGCCCCCGAGCGCCACGACCGCGACGATCGCGGACCCGACGATCCGGGGATCGGTCCAGCCCCAGTCACCGCCTTGCACGAGTGCGAGAGTCAGCGCGCCGATCGACAGCGCCAGAAGCGCCGCGCCGACGAGGTCGGGAAGCCCCGTCGCGGTGTCGTTCTCAGACCGCGTGAGCACGATCGCACCGGCGATCAGAGCCGCGACGCCCACGGGCAGGTTCACCAGGAACACCCACCGCCACGACGCCTCGACGAGCAGACCCCCGACGGCGGGCCCGAATGCGGCGGCCAGGGCCCCGGTCGCCGCCCAGATCCGTACCGACCGCGCCCGGACCGCAACCGGCAACGTCGACACCACCAGCCCCAGACTCGCCGGTGTGAGGATCGCGGCACCGAGAGCTTGCAGACACCGGAAGGCGACGAGCCACCAGATCCCCTGCGCCACCGCACATGCCGCGCTGGCCGCGGTGAACAGCGCCAGGCCGAACAGGAAACCACCCTTACGGCCGTAGCGATCGACCATCCGCCCGGCGGGCACCAGCAGCGCAGCGAAGATGATCGTGTAGGCGTTGAGCACCCACGACAGTTCGGCGAGCCCGACGCCGTGGAAGTCCTGTCCGATGTCGTCGAAGGCGACGTTGACGATGAAGACGTCCAGGCTGGCCATGAACGCGGCCGCGGACAAGATGAGCAGCACGACGCCGGGGCGGCCGGGCGCGCTCGACAATGCGCCGCCCGGCGTCGTGGACAGCGGTTCACCGGTTGCGGTGCGGGCGAGGTCGGTCATGGGATGAGCCTCCAGGATTCGATCGTCGGGGTGACGGGGGCGGGAGCGTCAGCGGGTGGTCGGGGTTTGGACACGACGGGACTGCCGGGCCGTGGCCAACAGGCGTCCGGACGGATCGCGCAGTGTCGTGTCGTCGACCGACCAGCCGCCCGAGGTCGACACGTTGGCGGTGCGGACCAGCACCGGCCCCGGGGTGGGATCGTGCAACGGCGCCGTGAGGTGCATCGAGAACGTGACCGTCGGGATCGCCGCCGGCGCCGTCATCGTCGGGAACACCGCCGGCGGCAGGCAGTCGGCGAGCAGGGCGAGGTAGGCGGCGTCCATCGCCATCGGCGTGATCGTGGAGATCCAGGCCCGCATCCAGGCTTCCGACGACCCGCTCAGCGGCAGCGGCCCGTCGGTGGGCCGCAGGTCCAGATGACCGCCCATGGGCACGATCTCCGGCGGGATCATGAACGGCTCACAATCCTCCGGTCTCGGGAGCGACACCCGCGAGACGTCGACCACGTCGTCGGGGTGCGGCGGTCCGACGCGGCCCAGCGTCACCGATGCCGCGGCCACCGCACGGCCGCCCTGCGTCATCGAGACATCGACGACGCGGGTGTGCCGGCCCACCTCCAGCACCGCCGGGGTGAGCACGAGTTCACCCTCGGACGGCCGGCCGACGAAACGCAGGTCGAGTGCCCGCACGGCCGCCTCCGGCGCGGCGGAGGCGGCGACATGAACCGCCAGCGCCGCGATCGCCCCGCCGTGCGGTCCGGACCAGCCCCACCACGATCGGTCGATGTCGGCCGACCATCTACCGGCGCCGATCGGCATCGCAGAGAACTCGTCGGTCAACGCATACCTTGTGAGTTGTTTCATGCAACTCATCAAAGCATCATTGAGTTGTTTCACGCAACCCACTATTCTCGAAGACATGCGCCGCGCTTCCTTCACGGATATGAACTGCTCGATCGCCCAGACACTCGAGATCGTCGGCGAGTGGTGGACGTTGCTGATCATCCGAGACGCCCTTCTGGGCGTGACCCGCTTCGACGAGTTCTCGTCGCGGCTGGGGATCGCGCGCAATGTGCTGACCCAGCGTCTCGACATGCTCGTTGCGCACGGCGTGCTGACCAAGGAGCCCTACCAGGACAAGCCGGTGCGCTACGACTACCGGCTCACCGAGAAGGGCCGTGATCTGTGGACGGTGATCACCGCACTGCGACAGTGGGGTGACAAGTGGACCGCGGAGAACGGGGCACCTGTGATCACCATTCACCGCTCCTGCGGGAAGGAGATGACGGCCGAATTGGTGTGCTCCGAATGCCGCGAGCCGATCGGTCCCGGCTCATTGCGAGTCCGCCCCGGCCCCGGCGCCACCGAGCGCAGCCCTCTGCCGGTCCGCTGACCTCCGGTTCCCGCCACACGGTTTGGTTGCCGCCCCTTCGATCGGGGGAGCCCGAACGGAATGGTGCAGCGAGAATCAACCCAGCAGAACTAGAACGTGTTCTACTCTGGGTGGAGACCGCCACCCGTTTCGAGGAGCACGATGCGCTTCACCTTCGCCGAGGCAATGACCGACCCGAGCTTCTACGCGCCGCTCGCGCAGGCCGCCGAGGAGGCCGGCTACGCGGGCTTCACCATCCCCGACTCACTCGCCTACCCCGAAGAATCCGACGCCACCTACCCCTACACCCCCGACGGCGACCGCGAATTCCTCGACGGAAAGGCGTTCATCGAGACCTTCATCCAGGCTGCGGCGCTCGGCGCGGTGACCTCGACGATCCGCTTCATCCCGTTTGTGCTCAAACTGCCGGTGCGCCCACCCGCCCTCGTCGCCAAACAGGCGAGTTCGGTCGCCTACCTCACCGGAAACCGGCTCGCACTCGGGGTGGGCACCAGCCCCTGGCCCGAGGACTACGAGCTCATGGGCGTGGACTTCGCGCGGCGCGGCAAGCGTATGGACGAGTGCATGGACATCATCCGGGGCCTGACCACCGGCGACTACTTCGAGTTCCACGGCGAGTTCTACGACATCGGGCGGTACAAGATGACCCCCGCACCGACACAACCGATCCCGCTGCTCGTGGGCGGGCACGCCGACGCCGCGCTGCGGCGTGCGGTCATCCGCGGCGACGGCTGGATGCACGGTGGCGGACCGCCGGAGGAACTCGAGGCCCTCCTCGACAAGATCGCCGACATCCGCAAGGCGGAGGGAAAGACCAACGATCCCTTCGAGATCCACGTGATCTCGCTGGACGCCTACTCCGTCGACGGATGTAAACGACTGGAGGACAGAGGGATCACCGACGTCATCGTCGGGTTCCGGATGCCCTACATCACCGGGGACGACACCGAACCGCTCGACAAGAAACTCGCGCACCTGCGCTGGTACGCGGAGAACATCATCGACAAGGTCAACGGCTGACGGCTCACTGCCCCAGATAGGACAGTGCCGCCCGAGCGGCATGGTGGCCGCACATGCCGTGCACCCCACCTCCGGGCGGGGTCGCCGACGAGCACAGGTAGACACCCTCGACCCCGGTCGCATACGGATTCGATGACAGCCTCGGCCGGGCCAGCAGATGCTTCAGATCGTTTCGGCCGCCGCCGATGTCACCGCCGACCAGGTTGGGGTTGACCCGCTCGAGATCGGCCGGCGAGGTGCTCACCGATGCGACGATCCGCGTGCGGAAACCCGGCGCGAACCGCTCGATCTGCGCACTGATCGCGTCCGTCGCGTCACCGGTGAAGCCTTGCGGCACATGGGCGTAGGCCCACAGCGGTTTCACGCGACCGGGACTACGCGACGGATCGGCCAACCACTGCTGGGCCACCAAGGTAAACGGACGTCGCGGCATCCGGCCGGACACCGACTCCGCCTCGGACGCAGCGATCTCGGCGATGTCCCCACCGAGGTGGACGGTGCCCGCACGGCGGCAGTCCTCGTTGGTCCAGCCCACCTCACCGTCGACGAGGTAGTCGACCTTGAAGGCCGCGGGACCGTGCCGGTAACGGGTAAACCGGCGGAACATCCTCGGCGACAGCCGGTCTCCGAGCATGCCGGCGGCCGCGCCCGGCATGACGTCGAGCAGGATCACATCCGCGGGCTCCACCTCAGCGATGTCGGTGACCCGCTGCCGTGTGGTGATCGTGCCACCCGCGTCGATCAATGCGGCCGCCAGCGCCGTGACGATCGCCGACGATCCGCCCTCGGCGACCGGCCAGCCGTAGCGGTGCCCGGCACCGAGCAGCATCAGCCCTGCGGCCGCCGAGCCGGGCCGGTCGAGCCGGGTGAAGGCGTGCGCGGCCACCCCGGCGAACAGTGCGCGGGCCTCGTCGGTGCGGAACACCCGCGCCAACACGGTGGCGGAGTATAGCGCGCGATGCCCGAACTCCGCCAACAGGACCGGGTGCTGGGGGATCGAAAGCATCGGCCCCAGCGCGTCGGGTGCCAGTTGGTCGAAATCCTCGGCGACACCGCCGATCATGTCCCGCCAGGCCTCACCATCACGGCCGAGGCCCGCGGCGGTCTGCGCGACCGACCGATGGAGCACACCGGCACGCCCATCCGGGAGTGGATGCACGCAATCGAGTTCCGGTCGGCGCCAGCGCAGTCCGTACTCGTCGAGGCCCAACGCGCGCAGCGCCGGCGAACCCGCGCCGAGCGGATGAACGGCCGAGCAGTGGTCGTGGATGATCCCCGGCCGCAGCATCTCGCTCGAACGCGCTCCGCCCCCGATCGTGTCCGCGGCCTCGACGACATGGACCTCACAGCCGGCCCGCGCCAGTTCGACCGCCGCGGTCAGTCCGTTGGGCCCGCTCCCGACAACGACCGCGGTGGTCATGGCGTCAGCGAATCCGGAAGATGACCAGTCGCTGGACCACGAAGTTGATCACGGTCGCGGTGCCCTGGGCGATGACGTAGGCGACGAAACTGAAAAGCACCTCTTCGGGCCACAGGTGCGACAGCCACGTGTAGAGACCGACGTTGACGAAGAACGTCACCGCGTAGAGGGCGGCGACGCCGACGAACCGCAGCGCACTCGGTTCGGCCTCGAAGGTCCAGCGCCGGTTCAGCAGGTAGGCGGTGGTGGTGCCGAGGACGAAGCCGAGCGACTTGGCGATCCAGAACGGCGTCCCCACGATGTACTGCAGAAACAGGGTCAACCCGAAGTCGAGGACCCCGGACCCCGCCCCGGTGATGACGAACCGCACGATCTGCGTCTTCAGATCGACGTTCGTCGAGGCCTCCCCATCACGCAGCGGCAGTTCCGGAGGTGTCGGGGCGTGGCGGGTGGTGAAATCCTCGTGGCGCGGATGTTGATCGGCCGCGCCGGGCTCGGGTTGGAACACGCTTCAGACCCTAGTCGAGGAACGTCGGGTCAGTGTTCACTGGTCACGAGCCCGTGCGGCGGCACGTCGTCGCGCAGCCGGCGCGCGATCTCGTCGAGCATGTCGTCGACATCGGCCTCGTCGCTGCCCGGGTAGTCGGCGACGAAATCCCGCAGCCGCTGCCGCTGCGCCTCCAACAGTCGCTCGGCCTCCGCAACGCCTTCCTCGGTGATGGTCACCAGACCGTGGTCGATGGTGACCATGCCCCGGTCGGCCAGCGACCGCGCCGTCTCCTCGACGACGGGGCGCGGTGTCTGCGAGGCATCCGCCATCGCCGACATCTCCCTCGAGGTCTCCTCGGACACCCGACTGACCATCCACGCCTCCCCGCGCGACAACGAACTCTGCGCGGTCTCGACGACGAGTTCCCAGGCACGTAGCCGGTCGTCGCGGGCCAATGTCTGCCACACCTTCAGGCGCAGCTCCTCCAGCGAGGTCCGCGCCGACGGCATGCCGAAGGACTCGCCGGGATCGGCGGTCTTGGTGACCGTACGCAGCGTCACCTCGGGCATGAACCAGGCCAGGATGAACGCGATCGCCCCGATCGGCACCGCGACGAGGAAGACCACATGGAACGCCGCGGTGAAGGCGTCGAGGAACCAGATCTGCACATCGGGCGGGCACGACGGCAGGGTGAGGTTGGAGGCTTTGAGCACCTCGGCCGAGCACGGACCCACCGCCCCCGGCGGGGCGCTCCCGGTCAGGTGGGCGTCGAGTCGGCTGTTGAACACCGCCCCGAACGCCGCGACACCGACCGACGCGCCGATGGTGCGGAAGAAGGTCGCCCCGCTCGTCCCGGCGCCCAGGTCGCGGTACTCCACGGCGTTCTGCACCGCGAGGACCAGCACCTGCATCACCATGCCGAGCCCGAACCCGAGGATGAACAGATAGATGCTGGTCGTCAGCTCCGACGTCGACCGGTCCATCGTCGACAGCAGCAATAACGCGATCGTGAAGATCCCCGAGCCGACGATGGGGAAGATCTTGTATCGGCCGGTGCGGCTGATGATCTGGCCACTGCCGATGGAGGTGAGCAGCAGACCGACCATCATCGGGACCATCCGCAGACCCGACGAGGTCGCGGTGGCGCCCTGCACCGACTGCAGGAACACCGGCAGGAAGGTGATCGCGCCGAACATCGCGAAGCCGACGACGAAACCGACCGACGCGGCGATGACGAAGACCCGGTTGGTGAGCAGCCGGATGGGCAGCACCGGTTCCGGCGCTCGAAGCTCCACTGCCACGAACGCGATCGCGGCGATCACCGCGAGCACCGCCAGCCCGATGACCCGCCACGAACCCCAGCCCCAGATCGAGCCGAAGCTGGTGACCAGCACCACGCCCGTGGCCGCGCTCGCCACGAGCAGGATGCCCAGGTAGTCGATCGACGGTTTGACCGCCGCCGACGTCGACGGCAGAACCAGGATCACCGCGACCAGCGCCACCGCACCGATCGGCAGGTTGATGTAGAAGACCCACCGCCAGCTGAGGTTGTCGACGAAGAATCCGCCGAGCAGCGGACCGACGACACTGGCGAACCCGAAGACCGCGCCGAATATCCCCTGGTAGCGACCTCGCTCGCGGGGCGGCACGACATCGCCGATGATCGCCTGCGCCAGCACCATCAGGCCGCCCGCCCCGACACCCTGCAGAGCGCGGTAGCCGATGAGCTGACCCATCGTCGTCGCGGTGCCGCACAGCGCCGACCCGATCAGGAAGATCACCACGCACCCGATGAACAGATATCGGCGGCCGTAGAGATCACCGAGTTTGCCCCACAGCGGGGTCGTCGCGGTCGTGGCCAGCATGTACGCGGTGACGACCCAGGTGAGGTGTTCGGCCCCGCCGAGGTCGTTGACGATCGTCGGCAACGCCGTCGACACGATCGTCTGGTCGAGAGCGGCCAGCAGCATCGCCAGCATCAGGCCGCCG
This sequence comes from Gordonia rhizosphera NBRC 16068, assembly GCF_000298195.1. Taxonomy (GTDB): domain Bacteria; phylum Actinomycetota; class Actinomycetes; order Mycobacteriales; family Mycobacteriaceae; genus Gordonia; species Gordonia rhizosphera. Next base: position 47,657 of record NZ_BAHC01000151.1, read on the forward strand.
AAGATGGACCAGATACGGCGCTGATCGAGGTCGCCCACCGGGGGCGCATCGGCTGTCGGGGCCCGGCCGTCGGTCATGTGCCGACACTACGACTTTCGGCACCGGGCGGACGGCCGTTCGCGCGAGACCGGCGGGGTCAGCGGCGCGCCCGATCTCGATACGCCCTCGCCTGGCGGCTCGGGCTACTCGCGATCACCGGGTGAGTCAGAACCACTCGATCACCGGGTAAGTCAGAACCACGCGATCACCGGGATGAGGTCACCAGGATGAGGTCACCGGGATCAGGTCAGAACTGCTCTTCGACGTCCGAGTCGCGGGCGGCCCTCTCCCCGCGGTCGAGGGCCTCGAGGGCGCCGAGATCGTCGGAGTCCAGCCAGAAGTCGAACAGGTCCGCGTTCTCTATCTGCCGCCCGACGTGCGACGACTTCGGGACGACGCTGACACCCTGTTGCACCGACCAGCGCAACGCGATCTGCGACGGCGACTTGCCGTACTTGCGGGCCAGCTTGATCACCACGGCCTCCCCGAGCATCCCCTCCTTGCGCCCGGTGGGATGCCACGCCTGCGCGTGGATTCCCCGCTCGGCCATGAACGCCCGCAGGTCGGTGCGGGCCAGGGCGGGCGAGCACTGGATCTGGTTGAGCGCCGGCCACTGTCCGGTCTCGTCGTAGAGCATCTGCAGGTGGTGCTCTTTGAAGTTCGACACGCCTGCCGCACGGATGAACCCCTCGTCGGCCAGGGTGAGCAAGGCCTTCCAGGAGTCGACGGTGCGGCCGAGACTCGGGCACGGCCAATGGATGAGGAAGACGTCGAGGTGGTCGACACCGAGTCGTCGGGCGCTGTCCTTGGCGGCGTTGATGACCTCGTCGAACCCCTGATCGCCGCCGGAGAGTTTGGTCTGCACCACGATCTCGTCACGGGGGACACCCGATTCCCGCAATCCGAGACCGACGCTGCGCTCGTTGCCGTACTGACTGGCCGTGTCGACCATGCGATACCCCGCGCGCAGCGCTCCCGCCACGGCCGAGACACCGGGCCGCCCCATCATCGAGAAGGTACCGAGGCCCACCATCGGGATCGAGAAACCGTTGTTCAGCGTCACTGACGGAATGTCCACCAACCAAGAATAGGGCCAACGGCCCATCTGGGCGTGCCGGTCGCCGTCCTCATCTAGGCTGCCGAACATGAGGTCTCCCAGGCCGCGTCGAGCCGTCGCGGCGATGATCACCTCGCTGGCCGCGGTGATCGCGGTCGCGGTGGGCCACCCCACCGCGGGGGCCGAGACGACTCCGGCCACGGCCGCGCCGAACTGGTCGGGCCTGGACGTCCGCACCTACGCCGGCCCGGCACCGACCCGCGCCGGGACGCTCATCGCGCAGGTCCCGCTGGCCGACACACTGAGCATCCCCGGTGCCGCGCAGGCCTATCGGATCCATTACGCGACACCGGATCAGCACGGCCGGCCGGCGACGAGCACGGGTGCCGTGTTCATCCCGGCCGGTGTCCCGCCGCCCGGTGGCTGGCCGGTGATCGCCTGGGCCCACGGCACCACCGGCCTCGGCGACGACTGCACACCGTCGGCGCTGCCGCGCAGCGCCCGCGACGCCGCGTACCTGTCGCACTGGTTGCGCCAGGGATACGCGATCGTGGCCACCGACTACGTGGGGCTCGGCACACCGGGCCTGATGAGCTATCTCAACGGTGAGTCTGAGGCACACTCGATCGTCGACTCGGTACGGGCCGCCCATCAGATCGGAGTGCCGTTGAGCCGCCGGTGGGCGATCGTCGGGCAGTCCCAGGGGGCCGGCGCGGCGTTGAACGCCGCACGGCGGGCCACCGAGTTGTCGCGGGGTTCGGGCCTCGACTATCGCGGAGTCGTTGCGACCGGAACCCCCGCCAATATCGAAGACCTCATCGTGCTCGGCGGACCGGCCTTCCCACCGGTCATCCTCCCGGCCGGGCTGAACACCTACACCGCCTACATCCTGGCCGGTTTCATGGAAGCCCGCCCCGATCTGCGGCCCTACTCTGTGCTGAGCCCAGCGGGTGCGACGTTGATCGAGCGGGCGCACCATCTCTGCTATGCGGAGATGGACAGGCTGATGGAGGATCGAGACCTGCGTACACTGTTCCGCGCCCCGATCAGCAGTATCCCAGGCGCGCGCGAAGCCCTCGCCGACTACATGGGGACTCCGTACTCGGGGTACGACCGGCCGATCTTCCTCGGCCAGGGTCTGCTGGACACCGATGTACCGGCGCCGTCCGCGCTGTCGCTGTACGTACAGATGCGGGCGAACGACCAACCGGTCGAGTTGCACGTATACCCGAACCAGGACCATTCCGGCACCGTGCTCGCGTCGACGGCCGATTCCACCCCCTTCCTCGAACGCATCATGAGGTGACATCATCGTGACCCGATCTGCGCATTTCGACGACATCGTCATCGGCGCCGGCCACAACGGCCTGACCGCCGCCGCCTATCTCGCCGCCGCCGGCCGGTCGGTGCTGGTGCTGGAGAAGGCCGATCACGTCGGTGGTGCCGCGGTGTCGGCGATGCCGTTTCCCGGTCTGCCCGCCCGGTTGTCGCGGTACTCCTATCTGGTGTCGTTGCTGCCGCGCGAGATCGTGGCGGATCTGGAACTCGACATCACGCTGATCCGTCGTCGCTACTCGTCGTACACGCCGCTGCCCTCCGATCCCACGCGCGGCATCCTGGTCGACAACGAGGATCTCGACGCGACGGCCGACTCGTTTCGGCAGGCAACCGGAACCGACACCGTGTTCACCGCGTGGCAGTCGTTCTACACCCGGATGGGCACGATCGCGCAGCGTGTCTTCCCGACCATGACCGAACCGTTGCGGTCGGCCGCACAGATCCACGATCTCGTCGTCGGGACCGATTCCAGCGAGGCCGAACTCTGGGAGGCACTCACCTCGCAGCCCCTCGGCACGCTGCTCGACCAGTATTTCGACGACGACGTGGTCCGCGGCATCGTCGCGACCGACGGGCTGATCGGCACCTTCGCCGACCTCGATGACCCGACGCTGCGGCAGAACATCTGTTTCCTCTATCACCTGATCGGCGGCGGCACGGGCGACTGGGACGTCCCCCGCGGCGGGATGGGCGCGGTCTCGGGGGCCCTGTATCAGGCCGCGTCGTCGGCCGGCGCGGAGATCCGGACCGGTGTGCGGATCTCCGGGATCGATCCGGCCGACGGCACCGTCGAACTCGCCGACGGCACCGTTTCCGGGTCGATGCTGTATGCGGGCTGCGCACCGGATGTGATCAATCAACTCCTCGATGAGCCGATCGTCACCGAGAACGACACGCGCGGAGCGCAACTGAAGATCAACCTGCTACTGGAAAGGCTGCCTCGGCTGCGCGACACGTCGGTGTCCCCGGAGGCGGCGTTCTCGGGCACCTTCCACATCAACGAAAGCGCGACGCAATTGCACACGGCCTGGCGGCAGGCCGATCGCGGTGAGGTGCCCGAACTGCCGCCGTGCGAGATCTATTGCCACACACTGTCGGACCGCTCGATCCTCGGCCCCGAACTCGCCGGCAAGCAGACGCTGACACTGTTCGGGCTGCACACCCCGCCGGACGTGTTCGACGAACCGGGCGCCGTCGAACACGCCGTCGGCGCCACCCTGGCCTCGCTGAACTCGGTACTCGCCGAACCGATCCAGAATGTCATCGCGCACGACGTCACCGGCAATCCGTGTATCGAGGTGAAGACCCCTCAGGATCTCGAGGACGCCCTCGGGCTGCCCGGCGGCAACATCTTCCACCGGAGCCTGCAGTGGCCGTGGGCCGAATCGGCCACCGAGGTGGGGACCTGGGGTTGCGAGACCCGTCATCCGCGGCTGCTGCTGTGCGGTGCCGGAGCACGCAGAGGCGGTGGCGTGAGCGGTATCCCGGGCCGCAACGCCGCGCGCAAGGTTCTCGACGGGTAACACCGGGACGGGCGGATCGGAAAGGGACGGAATGCGAATGCGTCTGGCGCGCTTGCGCGATGTGTTCTGGTTCCTGCCGCTTGTGATGGGGCTTGCCGCCCTCGTGCTGGCGCAGGTGCTGATCGCGGTCGATCACGCCCTCGACGACACGGCCCTCGGCTCCGGTGGGGCGCTGTTCGACCGGGTCGGGGCCAGCGGGGGGCGTGATCTGCTCGGCGCCATCGGCGGCTCGATGCTGGCGGTCGCCGCAACGTCGTTCTCCATCACGATCTCGGTGCTGGCCACCGCAAGTTCGACGTACGGGCCTCGTCTGGTGCGCAACTTCATGAACGACCGGGGCAACCAGTTCGTCCTGGGCATGTTCGGCGCGACGTTCCTGTACTCCCTGATGGTGCTGCGCGCGATCAGCGCCGGCCCGACGGAGGAAACGACGTTCGTCCCCGACATCGCGGTCAATGTGGCGGTGCTGCTGGCTATCGTCGACGTGCTCGTGCTGGTCTACTTCATCAATCACATCGCGTCGTCCATTCAGGTGTCGACGCTGTCGGCGCGGGTCCGCTCCGAACTCGACGCGGTGGTCGAGGAGCTCTACCCCGAGGCCGCCCCCGACAATGCGGTGCCCGCGCCCACCCCGCCCGGCGGCCGCGAGGTCACCTCGACGGGATCCGGCTTCGTCATCGGGATCGACGAACCAGCCCTGCTGCGCGCCGCGGTCGACCGGGACTGCCTGATCGCGATGCGGGTGCGGCCGGGCGATCACCTCGTCGACGGCGAACCCCTGGCGCGGGTACACCCGGCCAACCCCGGTCGCTTCGACGACGCCGACCTCGACGCCACCGCCGGGGCGATCTGCGGGGCCGTCGACCTGGGCGCCACCCGCACCCCGTACCAGGACATCCAGTTCGCGGTGCAGCAGCTCACCGAGATGGCGGTGCGCGCGCTGTCGCCCGGCACGAACGACCCCTACACCGCACACAACGCGCTCAATGAGCTCGCGGCCGGTCTGGTGCCGCTCGCCCGACGCCCGGCCGCAGATCTGGGACGGACCGAGGACGGCACGCTGCGGCTGATCGTGACCCGCCTGCCCCTACAGGAGTTGCTCGACGACGTGTTCACCGCGGTGCGGACCTATGCACTCGACGCGCCGGTGGCGATGACGGCCGCGATCATGCTCGCCCGCCGGATCGGGGTCGTCGCCGCCGACGCCGACGTCACAGACACCGTGCTCACGCACCTCGACCTCATCGATGCCGCTCTCGACCGCGCCGACGACCCACAAAACACGCACTTCTGTCGCGGAGAGATCGAGCAGGCCCGCTCGGCGATCCGGGCATCCCGGGCGTAGGGTCCGCCGCGGCCGACCGGCGCGCGGCCCCGGCTCGCGGTGAGGTCGTCATCGCGGACCGGGCGCCGCGGCGGCCAGGTACCCTCATGTGCGATGTCTACTGAAGAGTTGTTGCCGATCGAGACCCGCAAACTCATGGGCTGGGGCCGCACGATGCCCATCGAGGGGCACGTGCTGTCGACGCCATACCCCGAGGTCATCGCCGAGGCGGTGGCGCGGGTCGCCGACCACAACTCGGACAAACCGAGCCACCTGCAGCGCGGCGTGATCGCCCGCGGGCTCGGCCGCTCCTACGGCGAGAACGCCCAGAACGCGGGTGGCCTCACCGTCGACATGACGCCGCTGCGCCGCATCTACTCGATCAACCCGGACACCGCGATCGTCGACGTCGACGCCGGTGTCGACCTCGACACCCTGATGCGCAAGGCCCTGCCCTACGGACTGTGGGTTCCGGTCCTGCCGGGCACCCGGCAGGTCACCGTCGGCGGCGCCATCGGGTGCGACATCCACGGCAAGAACCACCACAGCGCGGGCAGCTTCGGCAATCACGTCACCGAGATGACCCTGCTGCTCGGCAGCGGCAAGGTCATCACGATCACCCCCGAGGGCACCGACGACGACCCCGACGCCTCGATCTTCTGGGCCACCGTCGGCGGCATCGGGCTGACCGGCATCATCCTGCGGGCCAAGATCGCGATGACGCGCACCGAGAGCGCCTACTTCATCGCCGACGGCGCCGTCACCCGAAATCTCGACGAGACGATCGCGCTGCACCAGGACGGCAGCGAGGAGAACTACACCTATTCGTCGGGCTGGTTCGACGCGATCAGCAAACCGCCGAAGCTGGGCCGTGGCACCTTCTCACGCGGATCGCTGGCCACGCTCGATCAGCTGCCGCCCGAACTGGCCAAGGATCCGCTGAAGTTCGACGCCCCGACGCTGATGAACTTCCCGGACATCTTCCCCAACGGTCTGGCCAACAAGTTCGACTTCTCCATCGTCGGCGAGGCCTACTACCGGATGGGCGGCAACTACACCGGCAAGATCCAGAACCTGACGAAGTTCTATCACCCGCTGGATCTGTTCGGGAACTGGAACCGCGCCTACGGCTCGAACGGGTTCCTGCAGTACCAGTTCATCGTGCCGCCCGAGGCCGTCGACGAGTTCAAGGACATCATCTACGACATCCAGGCGTCCGGACACGTCAGCTTCCTCAACGTCTTCAAGTTGTTCGGCCCCGGCAACCGGGCACCGCTGTCGTTCCCGATGGCGGGCTGGAACATCTGCGTCGACTTCCCGATCAAGAAGGGTCTCGCCGAGTTCTGCAACGAACTCGATCGGCGGGTGACCTCGATCGGCGGCCGGCTCTACACCGCCAAGGACTCACGGACCTCGGCCGCGACCTTCCACGCCATGTACCCGCAGATCGACGACTGGATCGCGACGCGCCGTCGCGTCGACCCCGAGCGGGTCTTCGTGTCCGACATGGCACGTCGCCTCGAACTCGTCTGAGCGTTCACCAGCTTCCCAAAGGAGAACTGAGATCATGATCAATGCCGTCGGCGTGCCGCGGTCCGTCCTGGTTCTGGGCGGTAGTTCCGAGATCGGCCTGGCCATCACCGCCGAGTACCTCACGAAGGGCCCCATGCGGGTGGTGCTGGCCACCGTGCCCGGCGATCCCACCGCCGCGGCGGCCGTGGAGAAGATGCAGCGGGCCGGCGCGTCGAGTGTCGAACAGATCGACTTCGACGCCCTGGCACCCGACACCCACGCCGAGGTGCTCGAGAAGGCGTTCGGCGGCGGCGACATCGACGTGGCGATCGTGGCCTTCGGCATCCAGCCCGACGACGAAAAGGCTTGGCAGGACCAGAAGACGGCGGTGACCGAGGTCGGGATCAACTACACCGCAGCGGTGTCGGTCGGCGTGCTGCTCGCCGAGAAGATGCGCGCGCAGGGGTTCGGGCAGATCATCGCGATGAGTTCGGTCGCCGGAGAACGGGTGCGTCGCAGCAACTTCGTGTACGGCTCCACCAAGGCCGGACTCGACGGTTTCTACCTCGGACTGTCCGACGCCCTGCGGCCCTTCGGTATTCGCGTGCTGGTGGTCCGACCAGGCCAGGTGCGCACCCGCCTGTCGGCGCATGTGGCCGAAGCGCCGCTGACCGTCGAGAAGGAGGACGTGGCCCGCCTCGCGGTGGCGGCGGCCGACAAGGGCAAGGAAATCGTCTGGGCGCCCGGGCCGTTCCGGTTCGTGATGATGATCCTGCGGCACATCCCGCGCCCGATCTTCCGTCGACTGCCCATCTGACGTGGGGCTGGGGGTGCGCGCTCGCGACGCCGGCGAGCTGATCATCGGCGCCATCCTCGGCGCGCTGATCGCCTTCATCGGGCTGAAGGCCATCGCGACGGTCGACTGGCCGGCCTTCAACTCCTCCAACGTCACCCGTGCCCTGACCACGGCGGGTCAGGTGCTCGCGATCGCGGTCCTCGTCGTCGCGGTGGTCCTCCACCGCTACGGGCGGCCTCGATGGCTCGTCGACCTGCTGTCGGGGATCGCGACGGCCGGGCTGGTGACGGTCACCCTCGGCATGCCGCTGGGGGCGACGCGGCTCTACCTGTCCGGGCTGTCGGCCGACCAACAGTTCCGCACCGAGTACCTGACGCGGCTGACCAACAGTCCGCGTCTGGCGGACATGACCTATCTCGATCTGCCGCCCTACTATCCGGCGGGCTGGTTCTGGTGGGGTGGCCGGTACGCGAACGTCGAGGGCCTGCCCGGCTGGGAGGCCTACAAGCCGTGGGCGATCATATCGATGGCGGCGGCCGCCACCGTCGGTGTCCTGCTGTGGAATCGGATGGTCTCCGCCGGGCGCGGTATCCCGATCGCGCTGGCGGTCACCGTCGTCACGGTGATGTACGCCGCGCCGGAACCCTATGCCGCGGTACTGGTGCTGATCGGCACCCCGATGCTGATCACGATGCTCTACGCGTTGCGTGGACGCTCGCGTGCCGCCGAGGGTCCCGTCGGCGGGTTGAGATCGGGGACGAGTTGGGCGTCGGTGATCGCGGCGGGGTTGTTCCTCGGTCTGTGCGCGACCGTCTACACGCTCTACGCGGGTCTGTTCGCGTTCATCGCGGTCGTGATGGCGCTCTACCTGATCGTCGCGGGATGGCTGCGGAACTCGAACAAGGCGGTGGCCGACGACGTTCGCTCGGCGCACCGGCGGTCGGTCATCACGGCGGTGATCGGCCGACTGGCCGCGATGGGTGTCATCTCCGGTCTGGTCGCTCTGCTCGTGTGGGCCCCGTACCTGTGGGCCCGCGTGCGCAGCGAACCCGCCAGCGGGGGCACCGCAGAGCACTATCTGCCCGATCGCGGCGCGATCCTCCCCGTGCCGTTCGTGCATCTGACGCTGGTCGGCGTGATCACCGCGATCGGCCTCGTGTGGATTCTGCTCCGGTTCCGTCAGCGCACCATCGCGCTGGCACTCGGGCTGGCGGTCGTGACCATCTATCTGTTCTGCCTGTTGTCGATGCTGGCCACCGCGGCCGGGACGACCCTGCTGGCGTTCCGGCTCGATCCGCTCCTCATCGCCGTCCTCGCCGCCGCCGGTGTGCTCGGTGTCGCCGAGCTCGCACGGTGGGCCGTCGGCCGCCTCGGTGACGTGCGATTCGCGATCGGCGCCGTGGCCGCCGTCGTCGCGATCGCGCTCGCGCAAGGGGTCCCGGGCTACCTCTCCACCGAGATCACCCTCGCCTACACCGACACCGACGGCCACGGCGAGCGGGCCGACCAGCGGCCGGCGGGAGCCGAATCGTACTTCCCGCAGATCCGGCGGCTCATCGCCAAACAGACCGGCAAGCCCGCCGACGAGAATGTCTTGCTCACCGCGGATTACGGCTTCCTGTCCATCTATCCCTACTGGGGCTTTCAGGGCCTGACATCGCACTACGCGAATCCGTTGGCGGAGTTCGACAAGCGGGCCGCGACCATCAAGCGATGGTCGGAGTCGACCACCCCCGGCGAACTCATCGGCAAACTCGATCGGTCGCCGTGGACGCCGCCTCGCGTGTTCCTGTTCCGCTACAGCACCGACGGCTACACGCTGAAGCTGGCCGAAGACGTCTATCCCAACGACCCGAATGTGAAGAGGTACACGGTGACCTTCGATCCGACAGTGTTCGCAGACCCGAGATTCATCGTCACCGAGGTGGGACCGTTCGTGCTGGTGGTGCGCCGATGATCGCACCTCGCAGCAGGTTTCTGATCAGCCGGCTCGACGCCGGGTCGTCGTCGGCGTTCCTCGTGTACAGCGACGTGGTGAACTGGATTGTGCTGCAGGAGGGTTCGGATCTCACCCTGATCGACGGCGGCTACCCGGGGCAGGCGGCCGACGTCGTCGAGTCGATCCGCCACATCGGTGGACGCCCCGAGGACATCCGCGGCGCGTTGCTCACCCACGCGCACGTCGATCATCTCGGCGGTCTCGTGTCGCTGTCGGAGAAATACGGTTTCGACGTCTACATGGACCCGGTCGAGGTCGCGCACGCCAAGCGTGAGTACCTGCATCAGGCCGGGCCCGGCGACATCGTCCCGCTCGCCTATCAGCCGCGGGTGCTGCGCTGGCTGAGCAAGGTGATCCCGCTGGGAGCGCTGAGCCGCAAACCGATTGCCGACGCCAAGCCGTTTCCGGAGCCCCTCGACCTCCCGGGTGCACCGACGCCGGTCGCCGCCCACGGGCATACCGACGGGCACAGCGCATTCCTCGTCGCCGACGGTGCGGCACTCGTCTCCGGTGACGCACTCATCAGCGGGCATCCGATCTCGAAGATCGACGGGCCGCAGTTCGTCGCCGACTGCTTCCAGCACGACAAGGCCACCGCCCGACGCACCGTCGAGTCGTTCACGAGGCTCGACGCGACCGTGCTCTTCCCCGGCCACGGACCGCGCCACGACGGCAGCGTGGCCGCCGCCGCGCAACGCGCACTCGAATTACCTGGTCGCTGAAGACGAGCCTCACGAAGGGTCTTCGCCCTCGGCGAGGGACTTGATCGCGTCGAGGCGACGTTCCCAACCGCGGGCGATCGCGTCGAGTCGACGCGCCACCTGGCTGAGCCGGGCACCCACCGGTTCGTAGCGCACCTCCCGGCCGGCCTTGCCGGCGCTGACCAGGCCGACGTCGGAGAGCACTCGCAGATGCTTCGCGATGGCCTGGCGGCTGATCGGCAACTCGGCGGCGAGCGCGGACGCCGACGACGGGGACCGGGAGAGCGCCACGAGGATCTGCCACCGACTCTCGTCGGCGAGTGCGGCGAACAACTCGACCGGCGCCCCGGCGTCGACGAGTTCGGCGTCAGGCACGGGCGCCGGCCTCGGCGAGGTGGTCGCGCGCCAGCTCGAGCTCGATCGTCCAGCCCTCGGTGTGGTCGTCGTAGCGGGCGCGTCGATTGACCTCCGGTTCCGACAGGGATGCGAACCCGCTTTCGGCCACCTTGAGCACGACACCGGAGTCTGCCGGGGTGACCCAGAATTCGATCAGCGTCGACGAACTGTTCGGGTCGTCGGCGTCGATGTGCCAGCGGAAAGCCGCGTAGTGCGGTTCGTCGAGCGCCACGGTCCGGAAGGCGAACTTGCCGTGCGTGGGGTCGTAGACGTAGCTCATATCGCCGTCGCGCTCGATGCGGTGTGCCGTGATCTCCCGGTTGTTTCCGAACCATCCGGGTTCGCTGACCAGCGACCACACCCGCTCGGCGGGGGCGTCGATGGTGATCTCACGTTCGATGCGGTCGAATTCGGTGTCCATGGTGGTGACTCCTGTTCGGGGATTGATTGCAACTCCATGGTTGCACTTCACCTGGGTGAACTGCAACCCCCGGGTTGCAATCATTTCACTGCGGTCCCGGTGGAGCGTCAGCCGACGAGGTCCGCGAGGCGCCGGATCGCAAACTCGTAGCCCCGGATGCCGTAGCCGACGATGATCCCCGCCGCGATGGGCGAGACATAGGAGTGATGCCGGAAGGTCTCACGCTTGTGCACGTTGCTGATGTGGACCTCCATGATCGGCACGTCGGGGATCACCAGCGCATCCGCGAGCGCCACCGAGGTGTGCGTCCATCCGCCGGGATTGATCACGATGCCGCTGATCTGTCCGCGGGCCTCGTGAATCCAGTCGATCATCTGCCCTTCGTGGTTGGTCTGCGCCGCGCGCAGGCCGAATCCGAGCTCGGACGCGGTCCGCTCGGCGAGGTCGACGACGTCGGCGAGGGTGTCCGCCCCGTAGACCTCGGGCTGCCGGGTCCCGAGCATGTTCAGGTTCGGACCGTTGAGCAGCAGGATGGGAAGGGGTTCGAGTTCCGAATCGGTGTCCGACATGAACCTCACACTAGACGCCGAAGAGGTGGCGTCGGTCACCGATTACCATCACTCTTTGTGCCAGCGCAGACCGTCCGACGAGCAAAGATCGTCGCCATCGTCACCGGCCTGCTCGGTTTCCTCATGGCGCTCGCGACACCGCTCATGCCGGTCCAGCAGACCACGGCTCAGATCTCCTGGCCCCAGGACGGCACGGTCGGATCGGTTGCGGCTCCCCTGATCGGCTACGTGCCGATCGACCTCGACGCGCATGTGCCGTGCTCGGCGGTGGAGCGGCTCGGCGACGGTGAGTCCGTACTGCTCTCGACGACCCCGAAGCAGGCCGACAAGTCGCCCGAGCGCGGACTGTTCATCCGCAAGACCGGCCAGCCCGGCGACCCCGCGGATCGGCAGACCGTCGAGGTGGTCAACCGCAACTTCCCACTCGTCTCGGCGACGCTGGCCCAGATCCGTGCGCAGGACTGCCGTGAGATCGCCGTGCACGCCGACTCCGACGCGGTGTCCGCGGAGTTCGTCGGCATGCACAACGACAAGGGCGAACCGCTCACCGGCACCACCGAGGGCCGCGAGTCGCCCACCTACGACGCCGATCAGCGACCTCAGGTCACCGGCCTGTTCACCGATCTGTCCGGCGACGCCGCGGCGGAGCCCGGCCTGAGTGCGCACGTCACCATCGACTCCCGCTACTCGACCGCGCCGACCATCCTCAAGTGGTTCGTGCTCGTCGTCGGGATCGTGTGCACACTGCTGTCGTTGGCCGCGCTCGCCGTCCTCGATTCGACGGACGGTCGCCGCCACCGCCGGATTCTGCCGAAGCACTGGTGGCACCTCAACGCACGTGACTACGTCGTCATCGGCGCGCTGATCGTCTGGCACTTCGTCGGGCCCAACACCTCCGACGACGGGTACCTGCTCACCATGTCACGGGTGGCCCAGGACGCGCAGTACACCGCCAACTACTTCCGCTGGTACGGCGCGCCGGAGGCACCGTTCGGTTGGTACTACCAGGTATTCGGGCTGCTGAGTCATGTCAGCGTGGCGAGCCCGTGGATGCGTCTGCCGGCGCTGGCGGCCGGCATCGGCGCCTGGCTCATCATCAGCCACGAGGTCCTGCCGAGGCTGGGCCGCGCGGCGATCACCCGCCCCGTCGTCGGATGGACCGCGGCGTTCGTGTTCCTGGCCTCGTGGTTTCCGTTCAACAACGGGCTCCGCCCAGAACCCATCATCTGCCTGGGCGCGCTCCTGACCTGGTGTTCGGTGGAGCGAGCCATCGCCACCGGCCGACTACTCCCGGCGGCGGTGGCCTGTCTGATCGGCGCGTTCAGCATCGCGGCCGGCCCGACCGGACTGCTCGCCATCGCAGCCCTGATCGCCGGGGCGCGGCCGATGATCCTCGCGCTGATCAAGCGCGCCAAGGTGATCGGCACCATTACGGACGGTCGAGTCGACCGGTGGGCGTACGTGGCGTTGGTGGCGCCGATCCTGGCGGCCGGCACCTTCGTGATCTTCGTGGTGTTCTCCAACCTCACGCTCCGGGCCTTCCTCGACTCATCGACGATGAAGACCGCGGTCGGCCCCTCGTTCCACTGGTACAACGAGATCGACCGGTACTCGTCGTTGTTCGAGTTCTCCGCCAACGGTTCCATCGCTCGACGCTTCGCGGTGCTGGCGATGATCCTCGCGATGGTCGTCTCGGCCGCGATGCTCATCCGGCGCTCCCGCATCCCCGGTACCGCGCTGGGTCCCTCTCGACGCATCGTCGGGATCACGTTCGCGTCCTTGGTCTTCCTGATGTTCACCCCGACCAAGTGGACCCATCACTTCGGTGTGTTCGCAGGCCTGGCCGCAGCCCTGGCTGCCCTCGCCGCGATCGCGGCGAGCAACGAATCGATGCACTCGCGGCGCAACCGGACGCTGTTCGCCGCGCTCGTCGTGTTCATCACAGGGCTGTCGTTCACCGCACCCAACTCGTACTTCTATTCCTCGGCGTGGGGGATGCCGTGGGGGGTCACGCAGGTCAGCTTCGGCGTCAACCTCGCGGATCTGCTTCTGTACGTGGCACTGGGTCTGCTGCTGCTGGCGCTGTGGTTCCACTTCCGGGAACCCTTCGCCGGGACCGACCCCGCCGATCCGGCACATCACCGGCCGCACTCCTGGTACCGGCGCGCCTGGGCCGCCATCGCGTCGGCGCCCCTGGCCTTCGCCTCCGCGGGCGTGGTCGTCTTCTTGCTGATCACCGCCGTGTTCGCCGGCATCCAGCAGAGTTCGTCGTACTCGGTGCCGCGGTCGAATCTGGAGGCGTTGGCCGGCAAGGAATGCGGTATGGCCGACAAGGTGTGGGTGGAATCCGATCCCAGCCGGTTCCTACTGCAACCGGTCGACGGCTCGATCGCCGATCCCCTCGCCGGACCGCCGACCGCACCACCGGACGCCACCCGTCCGGCCACGTCCGGCTTCACCGCCAACGGTATCCCGGTGGACCTCGAGTCGAGCGCCAGCGAGGGCTCGCTCGGCGTCCTCGCCGGTACGGCGGCCTCCTCCCCCGACGTGCTGACCTCCAATACCGGCGGTACGGGCGGCGGGATCGAGTCGACCGCGGGCGTCAACGGCAGCTACGCCGCGTTGCCGTTCTTCCTGGATCCGGCGGTGACACCGGTGATGGGCAGCTATTCCGCCAGCGATCAGGTTCCGTCCCAACTGACCTCGGCGTGGTACGCGCTGCCGGCGGACTACCGGGACCGCCCGCTTTTGACCTTCTCGGTGGCCGGGCTGTACGACAACCCGAACCTGCTGCTGGAGTACACGACCGACCCGGTCGAACCGGGCACCCGCGACGCGTCCCTGCACGCCACCGGGAGCACCGAGATGATCGACCCGGGGCCGCGGCCGTCGTGGCGGAACGTGCGCGTCACCACTGATTCCCTGCCCGAGGACATCACCGCCGTCCGCATCGTCGCGACCGACTACAACCTGTCGTCGGACCACTTCATCGTCGTCACCCCGCCGCGGCTGCCGGAGATGCAGACGCTGGAGGAGGTCGTCGGCCGCACCGATCCGGTGCATGTCGACTGGACGTCGGGACTCGTGTTCCCCTGCCAGCGACCGTTCACCCATCGAAACGGCGTGGCCGAGATCCCCAAGTGGCGGATCAAGCCGGGCGCCGATCTTGCAGCGGCGGTGTCGGCGTGGCAGGACTCCTACGGCGGTGGTCCCCTCGGCTGGCTCGAGGTGTCGCAGCAACCGAACTCGATGGCCACCTATCTGCAGGGCGACATCGGCCGGGACTGGGGTTCGCTGGAGCGATACACCCCGTACGGGGACGTGACCACGCTCGCGGACATCGAGACCGGCACCGCCACCCGCAGCGGATTGTGGAGTCCCGCGCCACTCAGATACTGAGGTTCTCAACCCGCTGGTCGAGTAGCCCCCAACCGCTGGTCGAGTAGCCGACGAGCCGCCAGGCGAGAGACCTACTCGATCAGCGGTTGCGGGCCGCTCGATCAGCAGTTGAGGAGCAGCAGAATCAGTTCTTGATCGCCCGCATCGGCCCGGGAGTCCAGAGTCCGCCGTGGACGTCGTCGGTCACCACGAGCTCCGCATCGACCTGCGGCACGAGCGGATCGAGGCGCTGCAAACTGCCCCAGTCCTTTGCCCAGTCGTTGCGCAGGTAGCCGGGCAGCACGACGGGGCGCAGCTCGTTCTCGACGATGCCGAGCGGACCGCCGTAGTCACCGGCCATCCAGCGGCGGGAGTTCACCCGCTCCCCCTCGGCGTCCGGGGTGATGCGCCACTGTGGGGTCTCCAGCACGCCGTTGATCGCCGAAGCGGGGCGCTGGCACGGGAAGGCGAAGGCCACCTCCCAGTCGAGGAGCACCGGATCCTCGCTGCCCACCAGCGAGTTCAGCGTCACCAGCGGTGTCACGCGGGGCGGGGTCACCGCCAGCCACTGGGCGGGATCGCCAGACGTGTCATCGGCGACGACACGGACGACCGTCGCGCGGGGCGGGGCCTGATCGAGCGGGAATCGGAGGTTGCGCCACTCGGGCTCGCCGCCGATGTCGAGCGGCACCATCGAGGCGACTGTGGTGACCCGTCCGTCGGGTTCGACCCGACCGAATTCGAGTCGCACGCGCTGCCCCGGGTGGGTCACGGCGAGTTCGTCGACGTACTCGATCTGCCCGGCCACCGACATCGTGACCAGCGGCTTGTCCTCACCACGCGGGGGTAGCTGATACCAATCAGAGGTCAGATGTCCACGGCCGGTGGGTGTTCCGTACGTCCCGAGCACGGGTACCCGGCTCTGGTCGAGCCCGAACGGCAGCCGGACCGACGACCCGTTCACACCCTGGGTGGTGGTTGTGCCGCCACCGGTGTCCGCCGACCCCGCCGAACCCGAGGGCTCGGACTGGGCCTGGGTGGGATCGGTCTGGGTTCGGTCGACCTGCTCGGTGACGTCGGTCTCGGATTGGCTCTCCAGGTGCGACGACACGCCGTTCGGATCGAAGCCGGTGGTCGCCTCCGCACCGGTCCCGCTGCCGCTCAGAGCCTCACCCGGGTCCGGATCGTTCTGTCCGGCGACGCGTGCGGGCCCCAGCAGACCGCCGTTCGGGTCGGCCTCGACGAGCACGGCGTCGGCGAGCGCGCAGGGCTCGCCGCGCATCGCGGCGATGTTGGAGCTCGTCCACGACCAGGCGCCACGCTGGGTCTGGATCGCCTTGCCGTAGGAGACGAACACGAACAGGAGCATCACCGCGGAGATGATCGCCAGCGAGTACGTCGGGATGCGTTGGATCAGAGAGGGGTTCGCAGCCGGTGCGGGCAGTTCGCCGCGTTCGGCCAGCCGGTCGTCGCGATAGTACTGCCACGCACCCCACCCCGTCAGCGCGACGGCGACGACGAGGATCGGGACGAAGAAGTGGATCCCGGCCATGTTCGGGGTGTCGTCACCCCACGGCATTCCGTAGCTGCCGACGTACCACCACTGGTTGCGGCCGGCGAAGGCGACCGCGAGGGCATACGCGCAGGCCGCCGCGACGAAGGTCCGGTTGCAGCGCCGCACCATCACCGACGGCCGCAGGAATGTGGTTGCCGCCGCGGCGAGTACACCGGTCAGGCAGGCGAAGGCGCCCATCTGGTGGGTCGCCTTGGTCGGCACGAAGGCGAGCACACCGACCGCCCCCGCGGTGACCGCGACGAGCCGCCACAGCGGTGCGCTGGGCACCCCGGGTACGCGCCGCTTGCCGAGCAGGATCAGCACGATGATGGCCAGCGACAGGAAGGTGACGAAGATGCCGAGACGTCGCGCGATCGAACCGTCCGGGGTCGGGTTGAGCAGGATGTAGTAGCGCATCCCCTCGGTCCACCACTTGTTGGTGGGCCCGACGATGCCCTGCACCTTGATGCCCTCGAGGATCGCGGCGAGCGGTTGGTCGGCGAAGATCTCGAAGAGCACGGCGAACCCGGCGGCGAGGATCGGCATCAGCAGCGCCGGCAGTCCGTCACGCTTTCGCCGTTCCCGAAGCCGTTTGAGCACCGGGCGGATCGCGGCCATCAGCGGCAATATCGCGATCGCGCCCGCCGGGTGGATGGTCAACGTGAAGGCGGCCGACAGGATGCCGAGCGTGAGCGGGAGGAGACGTCCGGTGGCGATGGACCGTTCGACCAGCGCCCACGTCAGCAGGATGCCGACGGTGAGCGCCGGTTCGACCCGCAGGCCGTTGTTGAACGGCAGCCACACCGCCAGGAAACCGAGCCCGGCCGCCCAGTACGCCGCCCGCGACGTCCGGACCGCCAGACCCAGCCGCGGCAGCGCGGCCCGGCTGATCAGGAACCAACCCGCGAGCGCGAACAGCAGCGGCAGCAACCGCAGCCACGGCGTGGCAGTGCTGACCTCCATCCACAGCGCCAGGTAGCGGTAGTGCCAGCCGAACGGGTCCTGCGGCGCACCGAAATAGCGGTAGTAATTGTCCAGATACCCGGCCCCGGGCGCGATGCGACCAACGGTGACCTGATACCCGTCGTCGGCGGTGTTGCCGCCGATGAACAGCCAGACGACCAGTACCCCGGTGACGACGACGTCGACCGGTTTGGGCCGCCACCAGCGTGCCGGCAACAACCGCGCCATCCGGCGGCCGTCCCGGGTGTCGAGGACGGCGAGTGCGATCATCGACGCGATCGTCGCGAGCACCCCGATGATCAGCAGCGCACCCTTGAGCGGTGTCGGGCTGGAGATGAAGCGGGTGTCGACGGTCGAGGAGTACGAGAGCCCCTCGGTGGACGCGGTCTCCGGCAGGTCGGTGTAGACGCCGATGATCTGCGGACGTGAGTTCGGGTCGTCGAGTGCGAAGCTCGGCTGGTCACCGGACTCGGTGACGAATCCCTCGACGGCGCCGCGGGTTCCGGTGGTATCCGCGTGAACCACGATGCGGCACTGCGGGTTCTGCTGCGCGGCGGCACGCGGGATGTTGAGCAGCACCGCGTTTCGCTGGGTGACCAGCAACCGGTCCGACGTGGCCCGGATGAAGAGCCCGACCGTGGAGGCCTCGGCACCGGATTCCGGCACCGTCGACAGGAGCACCCCGCCCGATGCGGGCAGGTCGGCGGCCAGGCCACAGGGCACCGCGATGTCCATCTCGACCGGCACGTAGGACACGTTGGGTGCGGCGACGTTGCCCACCACCCCGTTCTGCGGCCAGTGCAGTTCGGTCTTGGTGTAGCTCACCGGCAGCAGCGGCGCCAACAGGGCGAGCAGCACGCCGAGGGCACCGGCCACGATCGCGGTCCACTTCGCGATGCGGAACCTCCGGTCGGTCCTTGCGGTGTCGGTCATTTCGGGGTGCGTCATTTCGGGGTCAGTCATTCTGGGCCACCACCCTGATCGGTCCCCGCCGGGTCCAACCCCAGTCCGTCGTCGTCGAAGTCGTCACCGTCGCCGGCGCCGCATCCGGCGCCAGCGGTGACAGCCGCTGCAGCCCGCCCCAGTCGCGGTACCAGTCGTTGCGCAGGTAGGTCGCCATCGTGTCGGCCTTGCTCAACTCGTCGGGCGTGGTGAGGATGGCGCCGTTGATCGAGGCCTGCCAGGTCTTCGACTTGGAGTTCGTGGTGGTCTGGTCGGGAACGATGCGCCACTGCGGGATCTCGGAAACCCCGTTGCGGGTGGCCATCGGGCGTTGGCAGGGGAACTGGCTGCCGACGGAGAGATCGAGCAGCACCGGGGTCTCGGTGCCCACGACCTCCTGCAGGGTGTCCAGGACCGGCGCGCGGGGCGGCGTGAAGGCCAGCCACTGGTCGGGGCTGACGTTGTTGTCGACGGCGACGATGCGCATCGCCGTCGCATCCGCGGGCACTGCGGACATCGGGATGCGGAGATTGCGCCACGGCCGGTTCTGGCGTTCCGGCCCGGGGTCGATGGGCACGACGGCGGCACCGAGCTGTTCGAAGGTACCGTCCACCTCATGGCCGAACTGCACTTTCAGCGACCGGCCGAACGCGCCGACACCGTCGGCGTCGACCGAGTGGATCGGTCCGGCCGCGGTGATCACGATCAGCGGGGAGGCCGCGCGGTCAGGCAACCGGTACCACATCGAGGTCAGCTGCGCGGTGCCGTTGTCGTGTCCGTAGCTGCCGAGGACCGGCGTGGTCGCGGGGTCCAGCCCGAACGGCAGCGCCGAACCGGTGGTCCCCGGCGGCCCGCCCGACACCACGAACGGACGCGCCAGATTCCCGGAGGTGTTGATGGTCCCGGCGCCGAGTGACATCGGGTCGGGGGTGAGGTCACGGGCGACGCCGTCGGGGGTGAACCCGGTGGACTCACCGGCGAGGGCGCGCTCGGGATCGTCGGTGCCGATCGGCGACAGCGCACCGCGGTTCGGATCGGATTCCACCAGCACCTGATCGGCCATCCCGCAGGTGTCGCCGGTCAACGCCCGCATATTCGCATTGAAGGTCGTGTAGGTGTCCGAGCGGTCCACCGCAGCCCGCGCGAACAGGGCCAACTCGGCGACGACCACCAAGGCGGCGATGAGGAACATCGGCGCCGAGGACATCGCGACCTGCCACCGCGATCCGGTCCGCTCGTCACGTGTCCGACCGCGTTCGGCGTCGATGTCGATACGCAGGTGGAACCAGAGCGCCACCGCCAGAGCCACCGCGGTCAGTATCAGGAAGATCGTCGACAACGGGTGGCCGGCGATGCTCGGCGCCTTGTCGAACCAGGCGATGCCGAAGTCGTAGGCCCAGCCCCAGGCGTTCTCCCCGGCCGTCGACACCGCGCAGGCGAACATCAGCACCGCGACGTACATCCACAGGTTGCGGGGTGAGCGCCGCGCCGACTGGGCGACGGCCACGGTGGCCACGCCCGCCATCGCGGCGGCGACACCGGCGTAGATGCCGAACTGCACGGTCCATTTGGTCGGGGTGAACGACAGCAACAACACGGTCAGCAGGATCGCACCGATCAGACGCCACACCGGGCCCGGATCGACACCCCGGATGTGTTTGCGCCGCAGCATCACCGCCAGCGTGACGAACACCGCGACCAGCAGCAACAGCATCGGCACACGCCGCACCAGCGTCCCGTCCTGGGTGCTCAGCGAGAGGTAGTAGTAGCGCAGCAGTTCCTGATACCAGACCAGCGTCGGTCCGACGGTGTAGCGGACGCGGACCGCCTCGACGATCCCGGCCAGCGTCTGGTCGCGGAACACGACGATCACCACCACGGCGACCGCCGCCCCGATCGGTGCGAGCAGCGGCGCCAGCCCGTTCTCGGCGCGCCGTAGCCGCAGGGTCCGCAGCATCGGCCGTGACCCGGCGATCAGCAGCGCCACGGCGATGATCCCGTGCGGCGCCGTCGCCAGGGTGAGCCCGGCGGCGAGCGTGGCGGCCGCGGCCGGCAGCATGCGTCGCGTCGCCACCGCCTGCTCCACGCCCCACCAGGTGAGCAGCGAGCCGAGCACGATGATGCCCTCGCTGCGCAGTCCACTGGCCAGCGGCATCCAGAACGCGACGAACACGGCGGCGGCGGTCATCATCGCCCACCCGGACCGCCGGACCGCGCCCCCGAGACGCGGCAGCAGAACCCGACTGAGGATGAACCAGCTGACGAGTCCGGCGGCCAGCGCGGGCAGCCGCATCCACACGCCCGCCGTCGACACCGACGACCAGTGCGCGAGGAAACTGTAATACCAGTCGAACGGCGCCTCGGGAATGCCGAAGAAGCGGTAGTAGTTCGCGAGATACCCGGAGGAATCCGCGACCCGGCCCATGTTCAGGATGTATCCGTCGTCCGACGACCCGGCACCCAGGAAGTGCCAGACGACGAGCGCGGCGGTGACCACGACGTCGGCGGCCCGCGGGGCGAGGAGTCGGCGGAGGTCCAGACGGCCGACGCGACGGTGATAGCCGTGGATCAGGTCGAGGGCCGCGATGGCGACGAAGGTCACCGCCGCGGCGAGAATACCGACGATCATCACCAGCAGCTTGAGGATCGACGGGCTCGTCTCGAACCGGTTGTCGATATCGACGTGCACCGCGAGCGAACCGTCCTCGGCGGCTGCCGCCGCGATGCCGGGATCGAGGTCGGTGAACAGCCCCGCCACCTGGGGACGCTGTCCGGGGTCGGCGGTGGCGACACGGCCCGGGCCGACGAGCCGGGCCTCGACACCCGTGGTGGATGCCCGCACGTGCAGCCGGGAGCAGTCGGCGAGTTCGGCGCGTGTCGCGCGCAGCAGGTCGGTGCCGCGCAGGGTCACCGCGACGCCGGTGGCGTCGGTGGTGATCGACAGGGCCTTGGCGCGGGCGCCCGACGCCGCGTCCGGCATCGTGGACACGACGGTGGTGGACTCGTCGTCGGGGGTCTGCGCCAGCAGCCGGCAGCCGACGGTGATCTCCAGCCCCGTCGGGGTCTGCGCGACCAGGGGCGCGGTGACCGACGCGTCGGTGGCGCCGGACAGGTTCCGGCTCGGCCAGTCGATTGACGCCGTACGCACGGTGACCGGCAGCAGCGGTGTCAGTATCGCCGCGAGGATCGCGACGAGGCCGGCAACGGTGGCGATCGCAGCCCAGATGCGTGCCTTCGCCGGGCGAGGTGAGGAAGTCATCAGGATCTCGACCCTAGTATCGACACCCTGAAGGACGGAAAACGCTGCCGGACCGCGGTCCGCCGCGTGTCGGCGCGCCCGGTACTGGGCTAGGTACTCTCAGGGAAGTCACCTAGCATCTGACATCGTGCCCGTGACAGCCTCCTCCGCTGCGTCCGACGCCGCGAAGCCGACCGCCAGGGTCTCCGCCGGCACCGCCCGCACTGTCGCGGTCGTCGCCGGCCTCGTCGGCACCGTGCTCTGCCTGATCACGCCGTTTCTCCCGGTCAAGGCCACCGACGCCGCCTTCGACTGGCCACAGGGCCAGTCCCTGAGCGGCGCGAGCGCCGACATCGTCGCCCCCCTCGTCGCGCAGACCCCGCAGTCGCTGGACGCGCAGATTCCGTGCACGGTCCTCGCCGGACTCCCCGCCGACGGCGCTCTGGTGTTCGCGACGATGTCTCCGGACGCACCGAAGAGCAAGTCGTCGGCCCTGTATGTGACCGCCGGACGCGACACGGTCACGGTCACCTTCCGCAACACCGTGGCCGCCTCGGCGCGCCGCGACCGGCTCACGGACTGCCGCCGGCTGCACATCTGGTCGCAACCGTCGGGGCCCGGTGCCCAATTCGTCGGGCTCGGCCCGGCGACCCAGCTGCCCCCGGACAAGCGGCCCCAGGTGTCGGGCATCTATACGGATCTGACAAGCGCCCAGGCCGGCGAGGCGGCCGATGCCGGCATGCACGTGCACGTCCAGATCGACAACCGCTACGTCAGCTCACCGACCGTGTTGAAGCTGATCGTGATGATCCTCGCGGTGATCGCGGTGGCGGTCGCGTTGGCCGCGCTCGCGGTGCTCGATCGCATCTACGGTTATCACCGCCGCATCGGGCGGCGGTCCCGGTCGTTGGCCCGCTCACTGATCCCGAGGCCGACCGATGTCGCGGTCACCGTGGTGTTGCTGGCGTGGGCGGTCCTGGGCGCCGGCACCCCAGACGACGGCTACATCCTGAACATGGGCCGGGTCGCCGACTCCTCCGGGTATCTCGCGAACTACTACCGCTTCTACGGCATCCCCGAGGCCCCGTTCGACTGGTACTACAGCTTCCTCGGACACTGGTCGTCGATCTCGCCGAGCATCCTGTGGATGCACATCCCGTCCATGCTCGCCGGGCTGGCGTCGTGGTTCATCCTCAGCCGAGTCCTGTTGCCGCGTCTGGGCGCCGCGGTGAGGCGCAGCGGGTGGGCGATGTGGGCGGCCGCGACGGTCTTCACCGCGTTCTGGCTGCCGTTCTGTAGCGGCCTGCGCAGTGAATCGATCATCGTGCTCGGCTCGCTGCTCACCTGG
This sequence comes from Gordonia rhizosphera NBRC 16068, assembly GCF_000298195.1. Lineage (GTDB taxonomy): Bacteria > Actinomycetota > Actinomycetes > Mycobacteriales > Mycobacteriaceae > Gordonia > Gordonia rhizosphera. The sequence goes on from NZ_BAHC01000151.1 coordinate 70,756, forward strand.
TGGGGCGCCGAACGGGCCATCGCGACCCGTCGGCTGCTGCCGGCGGCGCTGGCCGCGATCAGTGCCGGCTTCACCCTGGCCTTGGCCCCGCAGGGTGTGATCGCGGTCGCCATCCTGCTCGTGTCGGCACGACCGCTGCTGTCCATCCTGCTGGATCGTCGTCGGGAGACCGGGCTGGGTGCGCTGCTCGCACCGGTGCTCGCGTCGGGCCTGCTGGTTCTCGTGGTGGTGTTCCGCGATCAGACGCTGGCCACGGTGCTGGAGGCGATGAAGATCCGCTACCAGGTCGGCCCGGTGATCAGCTGGCATCAGGAGTACCTGCGCTACTTCTTCCTCACGGTGACCACCGACGACGGGTCGCTGACCCGGCGTGTGCCGGTGCTGCTGCTGCTGGCCGCGCTGTTCGTGACGGTGGCGGTGATGCTGCGCCGCACCCGCATCGTGGCGGTCGATCCGGGGCCGACGTGGCGCGCGATCGGCGCGGTCGGTGTGACGCTGCTGTTGTTCGCGTTCACCCCCACCAAGTGGACGATCCAGTTCGGTGTGTTCGCTGGTCTGGCCGCGGCGCTCGCCGCGACCGCGACGCTCGCGGTGGCGCAGTCCGCGGCGCGGTCGGCCCGCAACCTCACGGTCTTCATCTCCGGGCTGTTGTTCGCCCTGGCCGCCGCCACCGCCGGCAAGAACGCCTGGCCGTTCGCCTACGAGTACGGCATCGCCTGGTTCGACCGGGCACCATCCCTGGCCGGCATCAGCGTGTCGAGCGTCCTGCTGACGCTGGCCGTGGTGAGTGCCGGGGTCGCGGTGTGGCAGCACCTGCGACTGGATTACGTGAAGAACAGGGGCCTGTCACACGGCGCGGACGGACCCGGGGAATCCGCCGCCGATCGGCGCAGGCTGTTCCTCGCGTCGTCACCGATCGCGGTGATCGCGGGGGTGATGGTGGTCGCCGAGGTGCTGGTGTTCGCGAAGGCCGCGGTCGAACGCCGGCCCGCCTACACCGTCGCCGCATCCAACGTGAAGACCCTGACCGGCGACGCGTGTGGGATGGCCGACGCGGTCCTGGCCGAGCCCGACCCCAACGAGGGCATCCTGGTGCCGGCGGGCAACGAGTCGGCGTCGGCCGCGCTGGCCGGCGAGGGGGGCGGCGCCCCCAGCGGGCTGGATGACACCGGCACCGGGAACGCCCCGGCAGCTTCTGTCGGCTTCACCCCGCAGGGGATTCCGACCGACCTGTACCCGACGGCCGGCACCGCCCGACAGGGACAGATGAACGTGGCGGCCAGCTTCTCCAAGCCCTTCGTGGTCCGGGGCGGGCTCGGCGCCGGCACCACCGGCGGCAACGGACCTCGCACCGTCAACGGGTCGACGGCGGCGCTGCCGTTCGGTCTCGACCCGGCGACCACACCGGTGCTCGGCAGCTACGGCTATCCCGGCGAGGCACGGTTGACCACCGGCTGGTACCTGCTGCCCACGCGCGACGCGTCACCGTTACTGGTGGTGAGCGCGGCCGGCGCCATCGCGACCACCGACGCATTCGGCGCAAGGGTGTTCGGCCAGAAACTGGTGATGCAGTTCGGACGTCCCGGTCCGGATGGCTCCTTCGAGCAGATCGGCCCCGGCGTCGCTCCCATCGACCCGGGCCCGGTGATCCCGAACCGTCCGTGGCGCAACCTCCGTGTCCCGATGTCGGTGGTCCCGCCGCGCGCGACCGTGGTGCGGCTCGCGGCCGTCGACAACAATCTCGATCCGGCGCAGTTCATCGCCGTCACGCCGCCACGGGCGCCGAAGCTGCAGACCCTGCAGCGCCTCGTCGGCTCCACGGACCCGACGCTGATCGACTTCACCGTCGGGGAGCAGTTCCCGTGCCAGCGACCGATCACGGTGACCAACGGCGTCGCCGAGGTGCCGCAGTGGCGGATCCTGCCCGACTATGTATCGGCGAACTCCCAGTCCAAGACGTGGATGTCGACCGCAGGCGGGGGATTGCTCTCGGTGTCCGAGTCGACCACGTCGGCGACGACGATCCCTACCTATCTGCGCGATGACTGGCATGAGGACTGGGGTGAGTTGGAGAAACTCACGCCGCTGACCCCCGATGCCGCCGCGGTACAGGTCGACCTCACCGACGAGACGCGCTGGGGATGGTCGCGCGTCGGTTCGATCAGGGTGGAGCCCCAATCCTATGACCAGTGAATCGACAGACCTCGCGGCCGAGAAGGGGCCGGAGCCGCGCCGTCCCGGGCGCCAACCCGACTACCGGATCGTGAAGATCGTCGCGGTGGTGACCGGGTTGCTCGGCGTCCTGCTGGCCGTGCTGACCCCGCTGCTGCCGGTGAATCAGACAACCGCCGAACTCAATTGGCCGCAGGGCGACGGTGTGTCGAGCGTCGCGGCCCCGCTGGTGTCCTATGTCCCGATCGACATGGATGTCGCGGTGCCGTGTGCGCTGGCCGCCGACCTACCCGCCTCGGGCGGCACGCTGGTCTCGACGCTCCCGGCCGGCGGACAGGATGCCGAGGCGCGGGCATTGTTCATCCGCGCCACCACCGACTCGCTGACGGTGAGTGACCGCAACGTGGTCATCCTCACCACCGATCGCGCGGCGGCGCAGGCGAATCCCGACTGTGCCGTCGTCGTCCATGCCGACGGTTCGGGCGTCCGTGCCCGGATCGAGGGCGTCACCGGTGGCCTGACCACCTTCACCACCGACGACCCGGACATGCGGCCGCAGATCGTCGGGATCTACACGGACCTGCCGGAATCCGCCTCACGCGACGGTCTGCGATTCCACGCGACGATCGACACCCGCTATGTCAGTACCCCGTCCGCGCTGAAACTCGCCACGATCGTCATCGGCATCCTCATGACGATCGCTTCGCTGGTCGCGCTCGGCTTCCTCGATCATCGCGATGGCCGCAGCCACAAGCGATTCCTGCCGGCTCGGTGGTGGACCGTCCGCCCGCTCGACGTCGTGGTGTTCGGCGTGTTGGCGGTGTGGTGGTTGATGGGCTCCAACACATCCGACGACGGGTACAACTTCACCGTCGGACGCATCACCGGCGCGGCCGGCTACGCCGACAACTATTTCCGCTACTTCGGTGTGCCGCAGGACCCGTTCGGCTGGCATTACCAGGTGATCGCGGCGATGACGGACGTGAGCCTCTCGGCGCCGTGGATGCGTCTGCCCGCCTTCGCGTTGGGTCTGCTGGGCTGGTGGCTGATCAGCCGGGAGGTGATCCCCCGCCTGGGCCGTGCGGTCCGTAACAGCACCCCGGCGATGTGGTCGGGGGCGTTCGTGTTCCTCGCGATCTGGTTGCCGTACAACAACGGTCTGCGTCCCGAACCGGCCGAGGCGATCGGGGCACTGCTGACCTGGTGCTGCGTCGAACGCGCCATCGCGACGCGACGGTTGCTGCCGTACGCGGTCGCGGTCGTCACCGCCGCGTTCACGCTGGCGCTCGCGCCGGGTGGGCTGATGGCGGTCGCGGCGCTGCTCGCCGGCATCCGGCCGGTGGTCAAGACCATCGTGACCCGTCGCAAACGCGATGGCCTCGCGCCGATGCTGGCGCCGATCCTGGCCGCGGGAACCGCGGTGCTGTTCGAGATCTTCGCCGACCAGCCCCTGATGGCGCTCGTCGCCGGCAACAAGGTCGCCACCGACGTCGGACCGACGTTGGAGTGGTGGTCGGAACCGGTGCGCTACTACTACCTCG